>SCEJ01000009.1 GCA_004102785.1 Muribaculaceae bacterium Isolate-013 (NCI) | reverse complement strand
AGGCGAAAAGCAATGAGATAAAGGCAGTTCCGCGGCTTATCGACAAACTCGACATAGCCGGAAAGATAGTGACAGCCGACGCCATGTCCATGCAGAAGGATATAATCGATAAAATCAGAAAGAAAGGCGGTGACTTTCTGATAGAACTCAAAGCCAACCAGCCGTCATTGCGATACGGCATTGAGGACAGGCTTGCGGAGCATACTCCAGTATACTCTTACACCGAAGGCCCTGAACTGGCCCACGGCAGAATCGAGACGAGAACCTACCGCATATATGACGGACTGGACATTATAGCCGACAAAGAGAAATGGGGCGGAAACATGACAATCATAGAGTATGAGTCATCCACAGTCAAAAAGTCTACGGGAGTACACGCTTCAGAAAAACGCCTGTACGTCAGCAGTATGCCCACGGATACTCCGAAACCCGGCTCCATCGTGCGCAACCACTGGTCGATAGAAAGCATGCACTGGGGGCTGGACTACAATCTTCAGCAGGACAATATAAAACGCAAGTCGGCAAGAGCCGCCCGAAACCTCGATACAATACAAAAAATAGTTTACTCGGTGTTCTCGATATGGAAAGGACTTCGCAAAAAGCAATCGGATAAAAATAAGGGAATGGCCGAACTTATGAGACATATCTCGATGAGCTTTACACGACTGATGCGATTTTTAAGCCAAAACTGAAAAAAATAAGATTTTGATAACATAATAACTCTTTGACATACAGACATGGAAAAATTACCCGATTCGCAATGAACCGGGTAAGGGAAGATATGATATTTATTTTAGTTTAAATGAAAGAGCCGTGCGCATGGCGGCCAAATTTCACTTCTTTTATTCTTTTTTTAATTGATGTGCGGCACCGATAGGGAGGAATTTCGTATCTTTGTTCATCGAAGTTACGAAAAAGGTCTAATTTACTGGAAATGAGCGTAGGTTAATTGCTCTTGATAGTAATAGGTTACGATTTAGTTAGTTATCTACTGCATTATCCTTCTGCGCATTGCGTAACCTTCAAAGAACTCTTCGTATGCAAAAGTAGCTATTTTATCCTAGATTTTGAAACAAGTTCCCGGATTTTTTATTCCCTCATACATAAGATTTTTCCGTAAAAGCGATTTTATCCGTCGGTACACCATTGCCCAAAACGAGTTTTGAACAAACGTGTGCCGACTACCACATAGCCTGAGAAAAGGGCATTGCCTAACGCCTAAACGATGTTTAGACTGATGATGCAATGCCCCTTTCTTTTGTGGCTATGCCAAGAGGTGCTTTTACGGGTTTTCAGATGATTTTTCTTTTTTCGTTGTCCATTTGTGCCGGAAGCGGAATATATGCAGAGTGCGTCAGCTTGCCCCATGAATGAAGCAAGCGGCCACACACAGCCGGGCAAACCGGGAAGAAAGAATGTTGCCGCCCGGTGGAACAAGTGCCATCGGATCGGAAACATTCATACTTCCTTGTCGGTGGTTTGCCCTTTTCACGCTTCCGATGATTTCCTTTTCTTTTAGTCGTTCCCTCTTTTTACGGATTTCCCCTGAAGTTTTTGTATTCCAATCTGCCTCTGTTTTCGTTTACCTCCATCTTGCGCCTTTCAGTAGAGCCGCATCAGTCAGTCATTTTCGTTCTGGGCGCAAAGGTAATTCCGGGATTTGACGGGAAAGCAAGGTCACGCCTCCTGTTTTCGGCAAAAATCTCCAGCCCTTCGGGTAGTATTTCCGCCGAAAAACCTTGCATTCCCTAATCCCTACCTTTTCAAGCACCCGAAACGAAAACGACCGATGCGACAGAAAGACGCATAAAAAAAATGTCGGATAAACGAGAGGCAGATAAGATAGTTTGAAACTCAACTCCCTCAGCTCTTGAATCCGCATAAAAAACAAAAAAATCAAAAACAGCGAAGATATGACAGCAACGGCAGACTTCAAACAGACAGCGCAATACATCGGGTTGACGATATGCGGCTTGATAATGCGCACCGCCTTCGGGGTGTTCGGCATCCTTTGGGGCATTATCACAGAGATTGTAAACGGAGTGTTCCGAGTGGCGATAGGTGTAATCGTGGCTATCCTTTCCACCATTGCCTTCTTCGGCTTCATCCTTTGGTTACTCACCCTTTAACCCTTACAGATATGGCAAAGAGAAACAGCAAGACGGCAGCGCAGCAGTGCAGATATTACGAGGTGGGTAACATCTTCGAGTATATGGAGGAAACGTACATCAACGGCAATTTCAGCACATTCCGTGAACTCTACCACGAACTGAACAAGGACGCACGGAGGGATTTCATAGACTTCCTACTCAGCGAGGTACAGCCTACCTATTGGAGAGATATACTGAAACAGACAATCTAAAAACGAAAGCAATATGAAAGGAACAGACCATTTCAAGAGAACGATACAGATGTATTTGGAACAGCGTGCGGAAGAAGATGCGCTCTTTGCGAAGAACTACCGCAACCCTGCCAAGAACATAGACGATTGCGTAACCTACATTCTGAACTATGTGCAGAAAAGCGGTTGCAACGGCTTCACGGACGGAGAGATTTTCGGGCAAGCCATCCACTACTATGACGAGAACGAGATAGAGGTGGGCAAGCCGATGAACTGCCAAGTGGTAGTGAACCACGTTGTGGAACTCACGGCAGAGGAAAAGGCGGAGGCACGGCAGAACGCAGTCCGCAGATACCAAGAGGAGGAACTCCGCAAGTTGCAGAACCGCAACAGACCGTCAGCGAAAAAAGAAACCCAATCACAACCCTCATTATTTGATTTAGGCTTATGAAACCGAGAACACGCATCCAGCAGGAAGTCGCACGTCTGAGCAAGCGACTACCGAATTTGACCGAAGCACAGAAGGCATACGCTTTCCGCCATTGCTTCAAGCATTACGCAGTCAAAAGGGCAAACGGCACGAACATCTGCACCGAGTGCGGACATTCGTGGAAGAGCGGACACGACCTTGCGGACACCATTTGCGGATGCACCTGCCCCCGTTGCGGCATGGAGTTGGAAGCGTTGCGCACCCGAAAGAGGGTAATCAGCGATATGGAGTATTTCTCCATTATCACCACCTGCAAGCAGTACCAAGTGATACGCTTCTTTTCCGTCAAGTCCCGATACAAAGTAGGACAGACAGCCAAGTATTCCATCTTTGAGGTGGTACAGAGGTGGATTGCCCCCAACGGAAAGACAACAACCGTTGCCCGATTGCGTGGTATGTCGCTTTTCTACTATGACCAGTGGACGGAATACAGCGACATGGAGGTGCGCAAGAACCAAGAACTCCGGGCATACGACATCGCCCCGATATGCACCTACCCCCGACAGCGTTTTATCCCCGAAGTGAAACGCAACGGCTTCAAAGGTGAATATCACAACATACTGCCTTACGACCTTTTCAAAGCCATTCTAACCGACAGCCGTGCGGAAACGCTTTTGAAGGCAGGGCAATACCCTATGTTGCGCCACTATCTGCGCTACTCATTCAACATCGGGGAGTATTGGGCATCAATAAAAATCTGCATCCGCAACGGCTACACCATTGCAGACGGCTCTATGTGGCGTGATATGATAGAACTCCTGCGACACTTCGGGAAAGACACGAACAGCCCGAAGTATGTCTGCCCCCAAGACCTCAACGCCGAACACGACAAGTGGGTGGAAAAGCGCAACCGCCAAAGGGAACGGCAGCAGTTGAGGGAACGGCAGCAGGAAGCGAAAAAACACGAAAAGGAATACCGCAGGCTCAAAGGCAAGTTCTTTGGCATCGCCTTTACAGACGGTACATTGAGCATCCGTGTATTGGAGAGCGTAGCCGAGTTTGCGGAAGAAGGAACGAAAATGCGCCATTGTGTGTGGTCTAACTCCTACTATCTCAAAAAACACTCCCTTATCCTTTCGGCTACCATAGACGGAGTGCGCATTGAAACGATAGAGGTGTCGTTAAAGACATTCAAGGTGGTGCAGAGCCGTGGAGTGTGCAACCAAAACACCGAGTATCACGACCGCATCATAAACCTTGTGGACAGCAATATGAACCTAATCCGCAAACGGATGAGAAAATCAGCATAGCATAAACCCTAAAACGATATGGATATGGAAGTAAGAATTGAAAGTATGATTTGTGTGTGGGATGATGCAATCCCCACGATGTTCCTTGAATTTGTAAACCTCCTCATTCTCGCAACGAGTGAGGAGGGGTTAAGAAAAGGTGTAAGGGAATTTGCCGAGAAGCACGAACTTGACAAGTTCTTCCATTACGGCTTCGGCTCACACCATTTCTACCTGCACCAACGCTACACGAGCAACCCCGAAATGGTGATGAAGAACAGACTTTTATCAGTACATTTTTAACATCTAAAAGAGCGATGATTATGACAACACGAATGACCATCAACGGAGTAAGCACCTGCACGGAAGCAGGTACGGAGAAATACGAGCGTTTCCAATCGGGTATCGGTAGACGCAGGCGGACACTTGTACAATACGATTACCGCCACACAGACGGAGAATTGTTCGCTTGTGTGAAACCCACATTGGACGAATGTCGGGAAGCAAGGGACAAATGGTTGACCGCAAAACAAGGAAAGGAGGACAGAGTATGAACACAACCTATCAAACACTGATTGTCAAGTTCAAAGAGCCTATCACGGCATTGGACGGCATATTTGACGATGCCGAAGCGTGGGGAACAGACACCCTCAAAGGGTGGATTGACGACTACGAAAGTACACGCTTCACCGCCACCGACAGCCATACGGCAGTCATCACGAGCGAGTATAATATGGAGTGCGTGAAGGAATGGCTACAATGTCAGACACCCATTGCCGAGATGATAGAATTTTGAACGGGTTGGCGGTGTGCGCACCGCCAACACTTAAAACCCTAAGAACAACGGATATGATAGCAAAGACGATATTACAGCAGATAGGCGGAAAACGCTTCGCCACTATGACAGGAAGTCGTGATTTTATAGATATGGGCAACGGCTTACGGATGAGCCTTTCAAGGAACAAGACAAGCGCAAACCGCCTTGACATCATCTATGATGCAGGGGCAGACCTCTACAATATGCGTTTCTACCGCAAGACGTTCAGCAAGAAGACATTCGAATGCAGGACGAAGGACATTGCCGTATACGAGGGTATCTATTTTGATATGCTGGAAGAAATGTTCACGATGGTGACAGGACTTTACACACGCTTTTGAGTGGCGGCGGCGAGAGCCGCCCTACTTTCTTTCAGTGAGCATGATGGCGGACAAAGAAAGTAGCAAAGAAACCTTTGTGCCAATCTGCGATACCATTCACAAAAAACAAGTTTTAATCATGGAAACAATCAGGCAGAACGGAAAAATCATCTTGCACGGCAACGACGGCATAAGCATAAAGATGATTTTCAGAAACCTTACGGGACAGAATTTTCAAGGTAAGGAGTATGCGGACTATATTCGCCACATCGCAATCAATAGCATGGGATTTACGCCCGGCAGCATCGAGCATTGCAGGGACGGTGGCGTGATAGACACAGGAACAATCCCGAATGTATGAAAAGCGGAAACTCCGATGAAGTTGCGGCTTCATCGGAGTTGTAGATTATATAATTACAACACATTCTCTACAAAAGGCATCTTCGTTGATCAAAAGTTGTAAAACCCTCCGAAAATTATTCATTTCATTTTCTTCCGCAAGTTCTTGTTCTATCTTTTTACCAATATGTCCTACTCGAAAATACATATCAATTGCCTTGTCTATACCCGTCAAAATAGTCGGCATATCATATATTTCCAAAGAATCTTCGCCATCTTTTGTCGCAAAATGAATAGGGTAACTTCTTTGTTTTGTATCAATCTTAGCCTCTTTTAGTCCCAATTTCTTATAATACAACATTGCACACTTTTTTATATCTGCATCAAGAGAATCCGGCATTACAATTTTTAAGATACCCTTGTCATATTGGGTACCATCAATTTCCAATCCCGGTGTGTTTTCTGTAAGCCATTCTGCCGCAAGTTTAACAAATCCCTCAAAGTAGGAAATTGCCAACACTGTTGATGGCAAGAGCCCTAGATGCCCGAGGTTGATGCTTTCGTCAATTTGTTTTTTTAATTTAGCTAAACCTTTTTCTAATGAATCTGTAGCGACTTTCTTTCCGTCTGTACCACTTTTCACTTCATACCGAGTGTTCGTTATGCCTAACAAATCGGTAGGTATTTTTGCTTCTTGTTGAGCAATAACAAAAGCTCGATCTAAACCTACACGACCAAGGAAAAGACCATATTCAAATAAGACATTGTCACGTGCTGATTCAAAATGCTTATCTCTGACAATAAGTTCGTCATCAGCAGAAAATACCATAAAACCGAAATCAAATAAACTGGCAGATTTGATCAGCGTTTCCAAAAATGATTCATTGTTCTTAAAGATATTGTCTGTCCAAAGATAACAATCGTAATCCTCCTTGAAAAAGTCCTTGATTCGGTTGGCCACATCAAGACCTTCGCTTGATGAACCGATAAATATTCTTGGTTTCATATATTACCTAAATCTTTATTTATTTTATAAACTTCGTCTTCCAATACTTTTAATGCCGCAAGTTTTTCTGGCTTATCTTTAAAGATATATTCGTCTCCAACCACTGACTTAAGTTCATCTTGTTTGCCATCATTCCATAAATGGAACATAGAATACCACAAGATGTAAACCAATTCCTTGTATTCTTTTTGTGCGTAATCTTGTACTGGTATTGAGTAACAGATAGCATTGATTTCAAAACTTGTAAGTGGAATATCTTTCTCAGAATCTGTACGAACATTTTTAAGGAATCTAATCATTCTTTTCAAACGTCCATTTGTATCTGAACTTCTTTGGTTTATTCTTGATATGCTTAGAAACGGATAATCAGGACCTTCAGAAAATCCAGTGCTTTTATTGTATATTTTTATGCCACGTTTGTTTTCTGGCATTCCGTCCAACACATAATCCAACGATTGAAACCATGATGATGTTACAATATCTACATCCCGATGAAGATTTTGATTGGTAATTTTTACCGCCTTGGGCTTTGATATGTCACATATAGTATATGTACGTGACATAATCTTTTCAATTTGAGTCCGCAAAAATGCCATATCCCGAAAACTATTACCCTCATATTGAGAGAAAGAATTATCAAACTGACATAATCTACCTAGCTGATAACTGTTATATTTCCATGTTTTCGCTAATTCTTCTCTTACCTTAAAAATATCTGTTCCAACAAATTTATCACATAGTACCAGTAAATCTATATCACTAGCTCCCCTTATGTGTGTATCTGTCATAACAGAACCTTGATATTCATACGATACATTCGTAAGTAATTCTTTTAGATGCTGTTTAACAACTTCACCTGCAGCTTTAGACCGTTTTGTATATTCCTCATCAACGGCTTTCATTGCACGCATTACATATCTTGCTACATCTTTATCATATAAAGATTCTCCACTGAACATTCTTTGCTCTACGAGCATTGACGAGTCTGGGTTGTATCGATTATTTATTTTTCTCAGTTTTTGGGAATAATCCATATTTTTCACTTTTTACAAAAAAAATAACAAAAGGCGTGCCAAATGACAAATTGGCACACCTAACTATTATTGTCGTTCGTACAGCAGCGCAAACTCCGCCTTTCGCCGTTTAAGCAACATGGCGTGGCGTTTTCCCTTGTAGTTACAGAAGGCTATATACTCACGGTAGATGTTCCTGTCGCCAGCTTCCAGCTTCTTGATTAAGGTGCTTTTGGGGATTGTCTTGCTCCCCAAAAGCCGGTATGGGCCCACGTTGTAGGCAAGCGTGGCAAGCAGAAGGCTGTCCTTCCCGAACTGCCGGAACATCGCGCAAAACTTCCGCAGGTCTTTCCGCAGGAGCGCGTCCGCCTGCCGTTTTGTCATGGTTCGTGCCGAGTACCTTTCGCCCGGCAAAATTTTGTGACCCCAACCCACATATGGGTGGTGCTTTTCCGAGTGCCAGCCTTCAAAATATTTCGTGCAGCGTACCGCCCTCTCGAAAAGTGGCAGACGGTAGATTGCCGCCTGCCCGTCCGTCCCCTCTTGGCGGCTGATCCGTGCAGACACGGAACAGACCGCCAGAAGCGAACAGAGCATTACCATGAATACACGCATCATTTCAGCAAGGGTCTGAAGTTGCCGATGGGAACGATGGTCAAGCCGTCATCCTTTACATTCCGGTTGTTGAAGTCAAATTCCAACTCGAAAAAGTTGCCGAAGTTATCCTCCACCACCACGATGAAATTGTGTGCTTCGTCGCCCTCCGCTATGTAGTACAAACGAAACTTTTCGTTCTCCAGCAGGTAGCGGTCGTTGGGCAGGAAGGTGATGCCGTTATCCATTTTCAACTTTCCTTCTCCCTCAAACTGAAAATAGCGGATGGTGTAAAGGGTGTTAGCGAAGTCGCCTTCCTTTTTCAACTCACAGCGGATTTCAACCGTCTGCCCCTTAGTCACCTTGTTCGGTACGGGCATGACCTCCACCGTGAAGGGATAGGACTGTTGGATGTCCATGTCGTCGTCGCACGACACGAGGGTGAATGACACGGCGGCTATCAGGCATAACGCCACCGCCTTGAAGATGTTTGTTCTCTTGTTTCTGTTGTTCAGTATGTTCATTTTTCTTCGATTTTTTGATGGTTGTTTTTCTGTTTTTTCGTTGTCTGTTGCAGGTACTCGTTCAAGTCCTTGCAACCGTCATAGAGTGAGGAACGGTCGGTGACACGCGCCCCATACCGTTTGGCAAGAGTGTCAAGCGTCCGCCGTCCAGCTTCGTCACGGTCGAGGAAGCAGCCGATGCGCCTGTAACCGTCCAGCAGTTCCACAGCTTTACCTACATTGGCGACAGAGTTCAGCACAAGGCAGTCTGCGTTACCGGTTACACCAAGCGTCAGAGCGGATAGGAAGTCCATGAAGCCCTCAAACACGAGGCACTCGTCAGCCGTGGTATCCTTCGCCTTTACCAGCGATACAGACTTCGGTGGTATGCACCCCTTGAAAAAGCGGCTTCTGGCTTCATAACCTCCTGCCATGTTCGGGAAACCGACGGCAAAATACCGTTTTCCACGAACGCCGTAGTTCAGACGGCAACAGTGGCGGGATGCTACTCCGATTGGTATGCCCCGTTCCTCTAAATACTCCGTCAGCGGTGAACGAAACAGCGGAGCGACCTCCACATCCTCAAAGACGGGTTCGGTCGGCTTTGGGAAATAGGCGGGCTTTTCCCATCCGGTCACCGTCATATTGGCGGCTTCCGCTATGAACTTCGCCTGCGTCCTAAAGTCATCGCTTTGCAGAAACTCCCCGGCAAGCGTGAAAATATCGCCGCCCTTGCCCAAGCCGAAGTCGTACCAGAGCTGTTTCGCCACGTTCACACGGAAAGAGGGTGTGCGTTCGCCCCTGTACGGGGCGAGATACCACAGCTCGTTACCGCTCCTTCTGACAGGCTCATGCCCCAACCGTGCGAGAAAATCCGCAAGCGGCATCCGTCTGACAGCATCTATTTCCGTCCGTTCCATGCCCGTGTCAGTTGATGATGAACTTGATGCCGACCCCGAACTGCGTGTGGAACTTCCTTGTGTCGCCACCCCACAGGCAACGCTCCCGCAGGTTGGCAAGCAAGGCAATACGGTCTGCCACGTAGCACTCCACATCAAGCGTCAGCGCACCGCCGTAGATGAAGGTATCCCGGTCGTGCAGCGTGGAGCCGTCATGCAGCACCTTCTTTCCCCAGTTCACCGACTCATATCCGGCAAGAGCCGAAGCCCCGGCATAGGCGAACACGATTTTTCGGGCATCCGACAGTATCTTGAAATAATATCCGCCCTCCGCCGTGAACTGCGCCACGGGTATCTTGGTGTCCTTGTAGGGATTGTTCTTCAGGAGGTATTCGCCACCGAACACCCACTTGTTCCCCTTCTTCGTGTAGGTGGAGAGTGCCGCCCCGAAGCTGTACCCGCCGTCCTTGCCACCGGGATTGAAGCCGTCCGCCATGTTCGCTCTTACCTCGATGCCCTGCATCTTCGGCAGGCATCGCTGGGCGTGCGCCTGCCCCGTGAAAAGGGCAAGCGACGCGATGATTATTGCGATGTATTTTCTCATGGTCAGCGCACTTGAAGTTCGTTGATGGTATTGGCGCGTACCAAGTCCTCGTTCTCGATCACGAAGGACTGGTGACGGCCGCCGTTCTTCTCGTTAAGTTCCACAATGAGGCACTTGTCATCGGGGATGGTGAACTTCGCCATAGTGAAGACCGTGCGCTCACTCTTTTTGCCCGGCACGAGTGTGGCGTAGTTCTGCGCACGGAGCGGCAGAATGATCTGCTCCTGCACGGCGGTACGCTTCGCCACCTTCTTGTCCACGATTTTCCAAGTGATGTAGTCCACATCGAAAGGCACGTTGCTCTGGTTCCTTATCTCCGTGTGGAAATAAAGCAAGCCGTTGTGCGTGTAGATGCCTTTCAACAGGTACTGGATGCCGAAACGCTTGCAGCCGATATGCTTCACCTCGCGCTTGTTCTGCTTGTAAATTGACTTCATGATAAGTCGCACCAGCATCGGGCTTTCGCTGCCCAGCTCTTTCAGATAGATTTCCTGCGCGTTGTTCGGGCGGTTCACCGTGCTGCCGTCATGGATGAAGTCGCACATCTCCACGTTGAGCAGCAGCGGTTCGGCGGCATACTTCACGTTGAAGGTGTAGAAACTGCCGTCCTCCGTGATGACGGACATGTTGGTTTCGTTGGGGAAGTTCCGCACGGTAGCCTTCACGCGGATTACGTTCTCCGCTCCGTCTGCTTTCCCGGCAATCAGGTCGGGCGAGCCTAAATCTACATAGCGCACCTCCGCCGGAAAGATGATGTGGACGGTCTTGTCGTAGGTCACTTCCAGACCGTGCGGCGGTATCATGCGGTCGAAGGTCAGCTTGCGCGACAGCCCGTGATACAGGTCGCCGTCCGCCTCCTTCTGCGGGTAGACCTCCTTCGTCAAGGTCGGTTGTTCACTTCCGTTGGTCGTTTCAACGGTTACATTCTCCTGCGCGTTAGCAGTTGCGATGCCCATAGCGAGGGCAAACATGATGATTACTTTTCTCATTACTTTTGGATTTTTAGTGGTAATTTTTTTATTGTTCTCAATCTTTTTCTTGGTAAAGCATGACCCTGTACCCGGCTTTCAGATGCACCTTGACGGTTCGCATCTTCTTGGCGATATACTGGCTCGTGCCTTGTATCAGCCCCTTGCCCAAGTCGGAGGCAAGTTGCGCCCCGGCATTGGTGGAGATGTTGATGCTACTCCCCAACGAGCCACCCATGTTGGCGGCGACCTCCCTGACGGCGTTCATCTCCATCGAATTCGGGATGAAGATGCCGGGCTGTCCGTCCGTGTCATAGACCGCAAGCTCCACCGGGATAATCGTGCCGTCGTATTCCAACGAGGTGATCCCGATGTCGAGCCGCTCACCCTGTATCTTGCCCGTGCCGACCACTACCGCATTGCGGGGAATTGTCCTGCCCGCCACCGCCATAGGCTCCAGCAGGCGCAGCCTTACCGTCTGCCCGTCTGTCACGCTCTGCGCACCATGCACACACGCCGGGATGGTGTTCCTGTCCGATACCTCCGCCGTGCCGACAGTCGTGTTGAAACCCCGGTTGCTTTCCTGCGAGAAGGCGGCGACAAACTCCGCATTGCACATGGGCTGTGCAAGCGAGGAAACGACTTGGCGGGTCACTTGTCTTACGGGTGTAGCCGTGTTCTTTTTCCCCTTCTGCACAGTGGGCGGCTCTGCCGCCTGTTCCGCCGAAGGCTGTCTGCCGTTCTGACCGCCCATGTACTTTGCCGCCAGCTCGTAGGATTTCTCCATGAGTGCCACTTGGTCATCCACGGCGGAAGCCTTGCCCTTCTCGCTTTCCAGTTCCGACTCCAGCGAGGCGATGCGCTCCAGCAGTTCATCCATTTCGGCATTGTCATTCTTCGGCTGTTCGTAGAAGTTGCCGAGCGTGGCGTTCAGGTCACGGTAGGCGGCAGCGGAGGATTGGATGGTCTGCGGCGTGGCGGGCTGTGCCTTTTCCTCCTTGCCGCCCGGATTGGCGAGGTCGAAGTCCGTCCCGTCCTCCGTTCCCGCTATCTCGCGGTCGAACATGTCGCCCAGCTGCCCGATGGCACGGTTGCGGTTTTCCAACCGCTCTTCCATCTCCCCATGCTCGTAGGCTTTCAGCTTGTCGCCGATAATCTGCTTGTTCGCCTTGTCCGCGTCGGGCATCTCGGTGTTGTAGCCGTCTGTTCCCGGCGGTTGCTCCTTGTCGGAGGACGGAGCGAATATCAGCCACATCGCCCCGATGAACACCAGCACCATAGCGGGCAGCACGATCATCTTCTGCCGTTTCAGCCGCTGTGCCTCGGTCAGCGGTTCGCGCTCCTTTTTCGGCTTTCCCGTGTCGGGAGCGGCTTTGTTCTCTTTCGTCGGTTCATTCTTCGTCTGTTCCATATAAATAAGGTGTTAAGTGATTGCCTGTTTCCGTCGGGGTCGGCAGTTCCACCCGTCCGGCGTGTCCCATTTCCATGCGTGAGCCGTCATTCCTGCCGATGTCATAGACGGCTCTGCCGAAGGTGTAGAGGGCAAGCACCGCGAAGGCGGCGAGCATCCCCAGCACGATGCGGCGGCGTGTTTCCGGCGGCAAGCCGTCCAGATAGCCTTTGACTTTTGCCACGATTTGTTTCCGTTTGTCGTGGAGCTTCCAATACATACCCCACATTGATTTTCTGATACTTTTTACTTTCCGTTTCATAACCTGTTACCGTTTGATTGTCTGTAAATCCTTGTTCTCGATGATGGTGAACCCCTCGATGGTGAAGCCGTTGGGGTTGTCGTCCGACCGTGATGCGTTCAGCAGGCGGCAGGTGGTCACGAGGCTGCGCTCGGTGACGTTGCTCTGCCGGATGATTTTCTGCGTGGCGTAGGTCACGGCGCGGTAGGGATAGGCGTTGAAGTCGCACACCACGCTGTCCACCTTCAGCACTTGGTTGATGTTCCCGGCGATGATGCGGTTGTAGTACCCCTTCTCGGCGAAGTCCGAATAATAGTGGTACACACTCTTGTCCGCCAGCAGCAAGGCTCGTTTCACGTTGTGTTCAATCGCGCTCTTTTCGGGTGACAGCGTGAAGAACAGCTCGTGGAAACGGCGCACATGCTCCCGTGCCTCCGCCGGGCGGTTCTGCGACAAGTCCTGCGACAAGGCGAGCATCAGGCTCTTGCCGTTGTCCAGCACATAGATCTTCTCCCGTTGTTTCTCGGCGAAACGGTAGGAGTTCCACACGCTCCACACCGTCACCACGGCACATAGCGAGAGGAAGACGATACCGAACAGGCGTATCTGCCTGAACGACGATTCGATGTTTCTGAGTGACTTGAATTCCATTTTTTCTTTTTCCGTTTATGATTTCACATTGATTATTTCAGCAGCTTGCCGATGCGTCCGACGGCATTTCCTGCGGTCGCTCCTGCGACTCCGCCCGCCATGCCTCCGGCACGTCCCGCCATCTGGTTCATGGTGCGGTTGTAACTGCCCATGCCTCCGGCTTGGATGATCCAGCCCGCAACGGTGGGTATCGTGAAGTAGCCGATGATGCCGATGCAGAGGAATACGATATACACCCCGTCGCTCGAATCCAGCGAGAAGTTCGGGTCAGCCTGCATCCGCTCGATGTCGCTTTGCAGCATCAGCACCTGTATTTTAGCCAGTATGGTGCTGAACATGTCCGACACCGGCAGCCACAGATAGACCTGTATGTATCGGCATATCCACTGCGTGAGCGTGCTTTGGAAGCCGTCCCACACCGATATGGCGAAAGCTATCGGACCGAGTATCGCCAGCACCACGAGGAAGAAGGTGCGGACGGTGTCTATCACGAGGGCTGCGGCTTGGAACAGCAGTTCCAGTATCTCGCGGAAGAAGTCGCGGATGCCCTTCTTCATGTTGTACATCCCCCGGTCAATATACATCCCCGCCATCGTCACCATGTCGGAGGGCGACCAGCCGAGTTCCTCCAGCTGCTTGTCAAACTCCTCGTTGGACACGAGGTAGGCGGTTTCGGGGTTGCGCATCATCGCCTCGTATTCCAATTTGTCCTTCTGCTGGCGGTAGGTGTTCATGTCGAGCGTTTCCGCCTCCAGCATCTTCGCCGTGCCTTGCACGACGGGCGAGAGAATGCTGTTTATCGTACCCAGCACAACCGTGGGGAAGAACATGATGCAAAGACCGATGGCGAAGGGGCGGAGCATCGGGAACACGTCTATCGGTTCGGCTCTCGCCAGCGACTGCCATACCCGGTAGGCGACGTAGAACAACGCGCCCAGCCCGGCGATGCCTTTCGCCACGCCCGCCATGTCCTCGCACAGCGGCATCATCTGCTCGTAGAGCGAGCGTAATATCTGGTGAAGGTTGTCAAACTCCATAGGCTACCAGTATCTTTCGTTCTTGTTCCCGTACAGCCCCATGATGCGGTCGAGGTCGTTCTTCTTTTTAGCGCGGAGGTAGGACACCGATATGTTCTTGTTGGTGTAGTAGCTCACGAGGTTGCGGTAACGCTTCATCTTGGAATGGCAGCGTTCCACCACGTCCATGCGCTCCTTGTCGGTCATGGAGAGCGTGGTGATGTTCACCACGTTTTTCAGTTCGGTCAGTACATCGTTGCTCTCTTCCAGCAGCTTCGTGTACCCGAAGGCGATGGCTCCCAGTTCCTCCACGGTGAAGTTGTCGTCACGCATCATCCGTTGGAAGTTGGTCACATAGATGTCGGTGATGTCGCCCACCATCAGAATGGTCTGCTGCACCTTGCGGGCATCCCGGACAAGGTTGTTCACTGATTTCAGCGCGTCATAATACTTCTTGTCGGGTAGGTCGGGGGTATTGCTACCCCTTTCCCCCCTAAGAACCGTACATGATACTTTCGCATCATACGGCTCAAGCAACTCAAAATTTCTGTTATGAAACCGGCTCATATTCTTCGTTATTAAAAGGTTGAACATTATTTCTACCGCAGTAGCTATGCACGAGCATTCGCTCGGTTTTACCGTGAACCACTTTTTCGGATACCCGCCAAGGAGTATTCCGGGTAATGGGTTCCCCACAGTAGGGACATTTTCGCTGTTGGCGTTTCCAAATACGGACTATCGTATTCCTACCTTTTGCAGACTGGAGCATCAGACGGGTTTCCCGTTTTTCAAAATACTCTGTCCAATCTGGGTCGTAGGGGTTTGCATCACATTTAAGCTTTGCATAGCGGGTAATTTTAGTATCCGTCAGCCACTTAATCGGGTACAGTTCTTGCCTACCGTCCTTGTCGAAAGGTGCGGCGAAAACCCAAGACCTGCCCCTGTGTTTATGGAAATACCTCTCTGCTACCCACCATTTCCCTTTCGCTGGATGTCGTCGGAGCGACCATTGCAAAAGTTTCTGGTAGATATGGAAGTCCATTTTTTGGAACACTTTGCCCGATACCACGTGTTGGTAATAATTCGCCCATCCGGTAATGACCGGATTAAGAAGCCTAATAAGCGATTCCTGCGGGATAGTTTTGTGAGAATTGACAATCTCGTTAATCTTCCGCTGAAATTTCTTTTGGCTCTCCTTTGACGGCGTAATTAGAAACTTGCCTTTATACTTCCTAATGTTGAATCCAAGAAAATCAAAACCTTCGTCGATGTGAGTAATCTTCGTCTTTTCTTCTGATAGGGTAAGCCCCCGTGCCTGAAGAAACTCTTTGACCATCGGCATGATTTCCTGTTCGAGCATCTCCTTACTTATACTGGTGATTATAAAATCATCGGCATACCGTATAAGATGCACTTTCGGATAGTATGATCTCTTAGGGCTGTACAAATCAACCCTGTGAAACTTTGCTTCAAGCATTGTTTGCAGACCGTCAAGTGCCATATTCGCAAGCGTCGGCGAGATAATACCGCCCTGCGGAGTACCTTCCTCGGTGGGGAAAAGCTGTTTATTGAAAATAAAACCGCTTTTCAGCCACTTACGGAGCATCACTTTATCCATCGGGATATTGTTCAGCAACCATTCGTGGTTGATGTGGTCGAAGCATCCTTTGATGTCGCCCTCTAAAATCCACTGCGGGGATGACTCTTTGGACAGGTTGATGTAGCACTGATGTATGGCGTCGCCCGTGCATCTTTCCCTACGGAAACCGTATGAATGGTTGTCCGCTGTGGTTTCGGCAACGGGGTCTAATGCCATAAGGTACAATGCCTGCATCGCTCTGTCTTTCATTGTAGGTATTCCTAACGGGCGCAATTTCCCGTTACTCTTACGAATGTTTACCCGTTTCAAAGGCATGGGATTGTAGTCCCGCCTTTTCAACTCTGTGATAGCGTTCGCCTTAGCGATGGGAGTAGACCATAAAACCTTATCTACTCCCGATGTGTTCTTCCCTTTGTTGGAAGTCACCCGTTTTACGGCTAATGCTTTAGCCGCGAACGAGTGGGTCAGTAGCCATTGCAGGGCTTTCACCTTGCCGTAGCGACCTTCCTTCTGAGCCTTTACAATACGTGCTTGCAGCTTTCTAACCTCTAACTCGCATTTGTTCCAGTCGATACTTTCCCAATTGCTGATTGTTTGGTCAGTAGGCGCACACGATGTTCTAATCTCGTTCATTTGCTTTCCTCCTTTTTTATAGTTCAACAAGTTTCTTGTAAAGAGTTACCTAACGCGGAAGTCTGCCCGGTTTCCCGTGAGGTGACGTTTAAACCTCTATCCATCCCATTACAGAATGGCATTCGCTTTCTCCGCAATCCTATACCCGCATCCCGTTCGGCTTGCCTTGCGGCTCACTTACCTATCGAATGATAGGAGAAATACGGGCTTACCACGTTTTACATAAATGACTTTCGAATGACTTAGGCTCTGTCTATACACCGGCAGCTCTAGTGTCCGTGTAGCCCCACAAGGTTCGGGGTTATCCGGCTGCTTACCATTTTGGTTCAAGCCTTATAGCATCTTTAGCTCGTTTCATACCTTACGATGCGTCAAAAACAGTTCACTCTCGTTAGCCATATCACTCAGCCTCGCTCCCTAACCTCCTGATGCTGGCGGTCGTTGCGTCCACCTTACGGCTTCGGCTTCCCCTTTCGGGTGGGTTACTTTGTCCGGAGCAGCTTCGTACAAAACAATTACTCGTGATGCACGTGCCCGTAGGCTACCACTGACGGAACAGTGGGTTTAAACTTTGGCTTACCGTTCCCGACGGTTAGCCGCTTGTTAAACAATCATTTATGCAACTATACGTGTCGCACCCCCTGCTCGTAGATTTTCACGGTTTCCTGAAAATTCTTCACCATGTTCTGGGCGGTGGTCGAGGTATGCACCACGTTCTTGGAGGTGTTCACGATGCTCTGCGCGATGTTGGACGGGTCTATCACCGCCCACTGTGCGCTTGCCGTGCCCGCGAGAAGCAGGCACAGGCAGACAATCATTGTTATTCTTGTTCTCATGTTACTTTGGATTTTAGCGGTTGTTATTCTTCTGTCGGTTTATCCGGCTGCGGCTTCACCCGCACATAATCCCCGTTGGGCGAAAAGGTCAGCACGTCCGTGGCTTCGTTGTAGGACACGTCGATGCGGAAGCCGGTGTTCATGAAAAGGTTGCCGTTCTCCTCCTGCAAGAGATAGGTTTCCGGTTTGAGCTTGCGGCGCAGACCGCTCCGGCAGAACACCGTCACCTTGTAGGCTTCGCCCTCCTTGTAGATAAGCACGTCGGGCTTCCCCTCCACACTTTCCCAGTTCCCGCAAAGCAGGTCACGGCGGTTTTCCTCCACGTCACAGGATTGCAGCATCACGACCGCCAATCCGATTAAACACTTGCTGACTTGCAGCATTTTCACTTTTGATAAACTCATACTCATTTTTCTTTTTTAGTTGATAAATTCATTTTCACTTATTCCTTGTTTCTCCGCCTTTCGGCAAGTTGACGGATGGCGGCTTCGATGTCGCCGCCTAACTTTTCCGCCAGACGGTAAACCTCCACTTTCTCCGTTTCCTCGGTGGTGTACGCGTAGGCTAAGCACCCAGCGCCTTGTCATATTTCTATGGTAGGTTTCCGAGTACTCGCCTCCGAACCGGACTTACAAGTCTCCCTGTATCCGGCTCTCCACTAATTAATTCAGTCTGATTCTTCGGTCGGGGTCTATTTTTGCATGACACTTTGAGCAGACAGCCAAAGTTTTTCGTCTTCGAGCTATCATTTTCTTTTCCCAGTCGGATTTACCTTTCAGGTCTTTAAGTTTGCGAACGTGATGCATTTCGAGTTTATCGGTAGCACCGCATAATTCGCAAACTTGGAGCTTCAGCCTTTCCATAAGGCTGTTACGTCCACCTGTTATGGAAACTGTCCGTGGAATAGTGTCACAGTAAATATTCCCTGCAACCTTTTTGCGTTTGAAACCATCATGATAAAATGATTGGTAAAGTGTCTTACCCTTGCTATTTTCATATGCCACTTGGAAAACCTTGTTCTTTTTATATTTCAGAAGTATTTTCTTTACAGATGATTTGTATTTGTTCGCAAATACCTTATACATGCTGTATGACATAATGTGATAGAAAGAATTGATGACATAGCTGTTATTGGCTATTGAGTAGTAATTATAGAACCCTCGGATTTCGGCATTGAACTGACTGACTATTTCCAAGTCATCCAAGTTCAGCATGTACGTTCTGACGATGGATTTCCAAACCTCTTTGCCATTGACGACCGCGATTCTTGCGGCTTTATAATCAAAGAGTTTCTTCCGCATCGTTTCAAAATTCAGGTACAATACAGGCTTGTGTCCGAATGCACGAACCGTTTTACCGTACTTATCCTTACGTAAATCGTTACACCTACGTATAAATACGTCATATCCGAGAAATTTCGCTGGTTTCTGCGCATTGGTTATCAGTGTCTTTTCGTCTGACAGTTCCAGTTTAAGAGCTTCATTCAAATAATTCTTAATATCCTCTTTTACTGTTTTGCAGTCTTCAAGATTACCGGTAATTCCAATCAGAAAGTCATCTGCGTATCTCACGTATTTTAACCGTTTGATACTGCTGTCCATTTCATTACGTGCCGGATAGTTGTTCCGTTCTTCTCGTAGCCGCTTAATTTCGGCGGTCATCTGTTTCCTTACCTTTACATCTTTCTCATTCTTTAGTTTCTTTGCCAGTCGGTATCTTCGCTGTTCGTAGAGCTTGTATCGAGCGTCGCCTTTTCTTGTTACCCCTTTATTGAACCGATTGATGTATTCCTTGATGTACTTGTCGAACTTGTCAAGGTAGATGTTAGCCAGTATTGGGCTGATAATCCCGCCTTGCGGAGTTCCACTGTACGTTCTATGAAATACCCAGTCTTCCACATATCCGGCATTCAGGAATTTTCTGATAAGCCGCAAAAATCTCTCGTCGGCGATACGTTCCCGAAGAATATTAATCAGTACGTCATGATTGATATTGTCGAAGAATCCTTTAATATCGCCTTCAATAAACCATTTCACGGCAGTGAATGTCTTTTGTATATCTATAAGAGCAGTATGACAACTTCGTTTGGGACGAAACCCATGTGAAGTATGTTCAAAACTACCTTCATAGATTGCTTCAAGTATCATTCTGACTACTTCCTGTACCAGCTTATCATCAAAAGAGGGTATGCCAAGCGGACGTTTTTTCCCGTTTTTCTTAGGTATGTACGTCCTTTTGGACGGATTAGGCTGATAAGTCTCATTTTTAAGACTGCCAATCAGTTGTTCAACTCGGTCAATACTCATTCCGTCAATGGTTTTACCATCGGCTCCTGCCGTCATGTTGCCTGTCTTGCTGTAAATATTCTGATAGGCTACATAAAACATTTCCTCGTTAAACAGCACTCTATACAGCCGCTCAAACTTATAGTTCAAGTTACCGCTGTGTTTACTCAGACTGTTCAACACATTTTCTGGATTTCTCATGTCTCTCACATCTTCCTTTAAATTGTTAAACTTAATTAGCTGCTCCCCTTCGCCATGTACAGGGCGTTACCCTGCTCAGACTACTATGGAAGCTCCGTTGCCATGCCGGATATTCAGGGGCAGACCCCATAGCCCTACAACTGGCTTTCCGGTTTAGGCAATCCCCGTTTAGAAATTTGACGACTATTTGGCTCGATAGATTGTCGGATACGACTTTCGTCCTTTACTACTTATGGTAGTTGCCTTGCGGTAAGTTTATGCTACTCCTGCTACGTGTCATCAGTGTAGTACCGCAACATAACGGTATAATTCCGAAGAATTATTCAACTGTCTTCCGTCATTGCCCAAGGATACGACTGCTCGGACTATCGTTCAACCAATGCAGGCTTTATCCTCATATCTATCATTTTAACTTGCCATTCGGTCGCAGCCTGACAGTTGGCTGACTTATGGCTTTACCAACGTGCTATGTTCCCTTGTGGGGTTTTCCCCTCCGGTTAGCGGTTGTTAATGGGCATTTTAAACACTTGCCCAGTCGCTTGCCAAAGCGACATTCGTCAAATTCCCTTTACGGGCGCACCAGATACTCTTCAGCACTGACCTCCGTGGCATATACCGCCGACTGCGTGCCGCCCAAGCCTATCCACACCTCCTTGTAGAGCCGTGAAGGGTTGTTCGCCATGTTGATGGAGAGTATCTGCCCCTTCTCCTTTTCCGTCAGTCCGAGCAACGCCTGTATCTGGTCAAACTTGTTCATATACTTGCGCTGGTCGAGAAGTATCTTGCAGTCGGAGTTGTTGATGATGCTCTCCTTGACCACGGGAGAGGAAATGATGTCGTCCACCTCCTGCGTCACCACGATTGCCTCGCCGTAATATTTTCTGACGGTCTTATACATATAGCGCAGATATTCAGCCATGTTTGCCGAAGATAGAGCCTTCCAAGCCTCTTCCACTATCAGTTGTTTGCGCACCCCTTTCAGACGCCGCATCTTGTTGATGAAGGCTTCCATGATGATGATCGTCACCACCGGGAAAAGCTCACGATTTTCCTTTATACTGTCAATCTCGAAGACAATGAACCGCTTGTTCAGCAGGTCTATGTTCTCCGTGGAGTTGAGCAGGAAGTCGTAACGTCCGCCCCGGTAATACTGCCGCATGGTGGTGAGCATGTTGTCGATGTTAAAGTCGGACTTCTCCACCTTGATGTCACGCTCAGCCAGCTCCTTGCGGTAGTCGTCGCGCATATACTCGTAGAAGGTGTTGAACGACGGCACGATGCTCCGGTCAGCCTTGATACGCTCGATGTAGGCACTCACGGCACTGCCCAGTTCACCGCTCTCCGTCTTCGTCACCTTGTCGTCCTCCGACTTCCAGAGCGTCAGCAGCAAGGTCTTGATGCTGTCTTTCTTCTCCACGTCGAAGATGTAATCGTCGGTGTAGAACGGGTTGAACGATATGGGTTTTTCCTCCGTGTAGGTGAAATAGACGCCGTCCGCTCCGCCTGTCTTGCGCCGGATCATGCCGCACAAGCCCTGATAGGAGTTTCCCGTGTCCACCAGCACGACGTGCGTACCCTGTTCGTAATATTGGCGCACGAGGTGGTTCATGAAGAACGACTTGCCGCTGCCCGAAGGACCCAGCACGAATTTGTTGCGGTTGGTGGTGATGCCCCGCTTCATCGGCAGGTCGCTGATGTCGAGGTGCAGCGGTTTCCCCGTGAGCCTGTCCACCATCTTGATGCCGAAGGGCGATAGCGAAGAGCGGTAGTTGGTTTCCTCCGTGAACAGGCACACCGCCTGTTCGATGAAGGTGTGGAAACTCTCTTCCGCCGGGAAGTCAGCCGCGTTGCCGGGTATCGCCGCCCAGTAGAGTGTCGGGCAGTCGATGGTGTTGTGGCGCGGCACGCACTCCATGCTTGCCAGCTGGCTGCCTACGTCGTTCCTTATGTGTTTCAGCTCCTCCGCGTCATCGCTCCATGCCATGACGTTGAAGTGCGCCCGTACCGAGGTCAGCCCGTAGGAATGGGCTTCGTTCAGGTACTGGTCTATCCACTCGCGGTTGATGCTGTTGCTCCTTGAATACCGTGAGAGCGACTGCATATTTCGGGCGGACTTCTCGAACTTCTGTAAGGTTTCCTCGCTGTTGTCTATCAGCACATACTGGTTGTAGATATGGTTGCAGGAGAGCAGCAGCCCCACGGGGGAGGCGAAGGAGAGGCGGCAGTCGCTCCGGTCGGTGGAGAGTTTCTCGTAACGGGTGTCGGTAGCCACCTTGCCCGGCAGGTCTTCCGCGTCGGAGAGGGTGTGCAGGCACAGGCGGTTGTCGCCGATGCGCATCTCCCTTGCCGAAAGCTCGATGTCCTGCAAGGTGGTGTCACCTTCCGGCATGAGCGAGAAGTAGCGTTCTATCAGCCCCGTCTTTCCATCAGTACCCACAATCTCATCGGTGGATAGGCGGCGCAGGCGGACAAGCCCGCTGTCGTTCATGATGCGCTCGAATTGTTCGCAGGCTTCCATGAATTTGGTGGCAGTTTCCCTGTCCAGTTCCTTCGGGATGATATGTCCCCGGCACAGCGTGCTGAAGTTGCTCTGCATCCGGCTACGCTCCTTTGTCGTCTTGGTCAGGTAGAGGTAGCAGGTGTGCTTCAAGTACGGACGCTCGTTGAAGTGTCGCTCGAAGGAACGGCTCAAAAAGCTCATGTCGTCCTTTTGAAGCTCCGGTTTGTAGCGTTCCTTGATGAACCAGTCCTGTTTGTGGACGACGGAGTAGTCCGGCAGCACCTTGATCGCCTTGCACCAGCAGCCGTGGATAGCCTCGTACTCCGCGCCCGTCACGGTGTAAAGCTCCGGCAGCTCCACCTCGAAAGCCACCGTGATGTCGGCGTCCTTTGAGATGATGCAACCATGCTCCACCGCAAGCAGGGGGAACTTGTTTTCCAGAGTTGTTATTTTCGATGTATTCCTCATGTCGTTTCTTCCTTTCGTTGTCGTTTGAACAGACGGGTTATCCGCCGCCGGTTGATAAGGTATCGGGGATGGCTCCGTGCCGCTCCCAGTTTCATCAGCCCGTGTTCGCCGTACCGGGCGTTCAGCGCGAAGGTCTGCCACACAAGGAGGGAGGACGATGCCGCGCCGAAGCCGATACATACCCACTGGTCGATGCCGACCATGTAGAGGATGACGAACAGGATGAAAAGAACCAGCAGACCTCCGCAGAAGATGAAGAGGTACTGAGCCTTCAAGCCCTTGAACTCTACCGGACGGCCGATACCCTTGTTTACCGGGTATTCAGCCATACATTATTTTATTAAAGGAAGAATGAGCGCAGGATGGTGGCGGCTACAATCAGGAAGATGCACGCGCCGAACCATGAGGCAGCTGTCTTGCTGGTGTCGGGGTCGCCCGATGAGTCGAGTAGGTCAGCCCCCTTACGGGAGCTTTCCCCTCTAAGAACCGTACGTGCGAGTTTCCCCGCATACGGCTCAAGCAACATGACCGTTACCGACTTTGTTATCGGTAGAGCCATCTCATTTTCGACTTTCATATTCATAATCTACTATGCATTTTACGTTTACAACTGGTATGTACAAGAGTTCTTATCTTTTGTCCGCTGACTATTTGTTCAGTGATACTCCAAGGTCTTTCCCTGTCAATACGCTCTTCACATACAGGACATACCTTATTTTGTCGTTTCCAAATGTTTATCAGAGATTGCCTGCCTTTCAGCGTTTGCTTCATTCGGTAGGTTTCTCTCCATTCGTAGTACGACTTATCGGCTGGGTCATACGGATTGGCATAATGCCGAACCTTGACGAATTTCTCATGGTGGATGGTTGGTAGATAGGTCAGTTCGAGATAATCAATCTTATCTTTCTTGCCCATATCTGCCGCAAATCTCCACGAGTGTCCATTTAGTGTTCTGAAATACTTATCCTTTACCCATCCTTTGCATTTCTGCGGATGTCTGCGTCTTGCCCATTGCCATATTTTCTTAAAGATTTCCCAATCCATTCGGTGAAATATCTCACCAGAAGCACCGTATTTGTAATAGTTTCCCCAACCTTTTATGATTGGATTCAACATCATAATCAGCGACTTCTGCTTTACGCACTTGTTGGATTCTATTGTTTTACGGATTTTATCGCAAAATCTCTTTTGCGCATCCTTTGACGGTCTTGTCAGCAATGTGTTATTGCGGAACTTTCGGATATTGAAGCCGAGAAAGTCAAATCCCTCACTTATATGTGTGATTTTTGTCTTTTCTTCTGATAGTGTCAGACCTCTTTCCGCAAGAAACTTGCGTACTAATGGAAGTATAACCAGTTCTATCGTTTCCTTATCCTTTGTTGTTACAATAAAATCGTCTGCATACCGTATAAGATGTATCTTAGAGTATATCTGTTTATAATTCTTTTTATACTTTTTGATACATGTTTCCAGTAATCCTTGTAACCCGTCAAGTGCCATGTTTGCGAGAGTTGGGGATATTATGCCGCCTTGTGGGGTTCCCTCTTCCGTAGGAAAGAGTTCACCGTTGAACACATAACCACATTCGAGCCATTTGCGTAGTATCTCCTTATCCATAGGGATATTGTTGATTAACCACTCATGACTGATATGGTCGAAACATCCTTTGATGTCCCCTTCAAGAATCCATTCGGGAGCTACCGAGCGAGAAAGTACAATGTAACATTGCTCAATGGCATCATGCGTACAGCGATGTTTGCGGAATCCGTAGGAATGGCTGTCGCCAGTGGTTTCCGCTATCGGGTCAAGTGCCATTAAGTATAATGCCTGCATCGCACGGTCTTTCATCGTTGGTATTCCGAGTGGGCGTAATTTCCCGTTCTTCTTTTTGATATTCACACGTTTTAGAGGTTGTGGCTTGTAGCCACGTCTTTTCAGAGTGAATATGGCTTTGGCTTTCGCCAATGGAGAAGACCATGTAATCTTGTCAACGCCGGAAGTAGATTTTCCTTTGTTAGTCGTAACTCGTTTTACCGCCAATGCTTTGGCGTAGAACGAGTGGGTAAGCATCCATTGCAGGGCTTTCACCTTGTTATGTCTGCCTTCCCTTTGAGCCTTTACAATACGTGCTTGCAGCTTTTGGACAAAACGCTCGCATTTGTCCCAGTCGATTTTCGACCAGAGTTCGTGAATGTCTATGTCTTCGGGCGCACACGCCAATTTCTTTGCGTTCATTTGCTTTCCTTTCTTTAAAAGTTCTGTAAACTATCTTGTAAAGTGTCACCATAGGCGGAAGTCTGCCCACTTTCGTGTCGGATGATGTTACCTTTACCAACCCGTGATATTGGCTCAATCCGTATCCTCCCCATTACAGGGAGGCATTCGCTTTTTCCGCTATCCTATACCCGCACCCCATGTAGGCTTGCCTTGCGGCTTGCTTACCAGCTTTAATGAACTGGAGAGGTACGGGCTTACCGTGTTTTACATAAGTGACAAATAAGCGGGTTAGGTCCTGTCTATTCCACCGGCAGTGCTAATGTCCGTGTGTCCCCAAAATTCAAGAGGACAGCCGACTGCTTACCTTTTGGTTCGAGCCTGTCAACAACCTTTGGCTCGTTGTACTTTACGATGTTTATCGGACAGTTCACTTTCGTTGACCATACCGCTAAGCCAAGCTCCTCGTGCTGAATGGTGTTATCAGCCGTTGATTTCCCCTCACGGTTCAATCTTCTCCTTTCGGAAAGGCTACCTTGTCGGGACAGCTTCATACAAAAGAATTACTCCTAATGCATGTGTCCGTAGGCTACTCCAGACGGAACTGGAGGTGTAATCTTAATGTTACACAATCACTTACGCAACTTCACGTCGCACGAATTTTCCGTACACTTTCACGCCCCCGATTAGCCCGACGACCGCGCCGATGGCGTATATCAGTTTCGTGCCGGGGTCGAAATAGGAACTCACCATTGAGGTGGCTTCGTTGATGCCCGCGATGCCGTTTCCCTGCGCGAAGGCGGAGGCGGTAGCGGCGATGATGAGTGCCGCTGAGAGGATTGCTTTTCTGTTTCTTACGATGTTCTTGTTCATAAACTGTACTTGTTTTTTGCCGTCGAAAGGGTGGATGGTCCTTTGTCGGGCGGTTGATACTCTGTTACTTTACTTTGGTTTTAGTGGATGCCCGTTTGTTTCCACGGACTTGGGTGTGTCCGTTGCGGACCGGATGCGCCTTGCGTTTCCTCGCCGCGTGGGTTGATTGTCATTCCTTCATGTTCATTTCTTTTATTGTTGTCATACATAGTTGCGGATGTCGAACTCCTCGATGTTGTCCGGCACGACGAACACCTTTTTAGGTTTTTTCAGCCGGATTTCAATAAGCCCCCTGATGCGGATGCCTATCTCCGAAGAGCCTTCCATCATTTTCTCGTACAGCTCCGTGCCTTCCATGTCGGTGAACACCTTAGCCGCCTTTTCACGTTGCGCCTGCGTCGCATCCGGGTTCTTGGCGGTCTTGCAGGCGTCGTCGATCTCGTCAAAGCTGCTGCCCGAAGCCCGTGGCGTGTCCGGAGCGTCCTCTTCCGGCTCGTCCTCCCCATATCCCAGTTCCTCCGGTGGTATGCTCGTGAAGGTTTCATCGAGTTTTTCCTCCGGGACTTGTGCCGTGCGTGAGGTGGTTTCCGCGTTTTCGTCGTCAAAAGTAGCCTCTTCCTCCGACAGCTCAATGCCTTTTTCCGAAGTGGCGGCTTGTTGCGTCGGTATGGCAGCGGTTGTCCGGGTGGATGCCATCCTGAAACGGCTCTTACCGATAATGTCCGCCTTTGCCGTGGGGACTTCCTTATGTGTTGCCTCGCTCTTTGTCCCTTTGCTTTCCAGCGACCGCCACAATCCGGTAATCCCCTTGAAGAACCGGAACATCTTGGTTTCCATGATACGGTCGTAAAGAAGCAGGAACAGGAACCAAAGGTTGCAGCCGACCGATACGGCCAGCAAAATGTCTGTCATGCTGATTGTTTCATTCATATATTCCCGTTTTTGGTTAGAATACTGAATTGTAGTTCCGGGCGTAAAGGCTTTTTATAGCGTCCTCGCACTGGTTGAAGTGGTGCGTCAGCACATGGTCGATGTAGGCGGACAGGTTGAGCCTGTCATGCCCGATTACGCGGATGATGCGCATGATGCGGTCGTGGTACTCCGGGCGCACATACGCCATCTTACCTTCTCGCGCCTTCACTTCGGGATTACGGATAAACAGACGCTCATAATCCTTTTCATTGCATTTACCGCTTACTGGGACGGGCGACAGGATTTCCACACTCGCCTGCACTTGGGCAAGCATACCTCCACATTCCTGTTGCGGTCTTTTTTCATTCGGTGTCATTTCTTTTTCCATTTTCAAATCAGGTCTTCACGTTGTTTCTTATACAGTTCGTTAATTCTCTCCTTGTGCTGTTCCAAATGTTGGCGCAGCACGGTATCCACATAGCCGCCTACCGAGATTTCACCTCCGGCGATGTCGTTCACGATTCTGAGAATTTTGCCGTGGACATCGCGGCTGATATAGACACACTGGCGGGTCTTTATCTCGTTGCGGCGCAGGAACAGCTCGTTGTAGTCCTCGTCCTGCCTTTTCCGGCGGCTACCTTCTCTCTGCGCTTTTTCCCGTGTGGCGGGTTGCGCCGGGGGCGTTTCCGGTGCGGCGGTGTCATCTTCGGTCGGTGCGGCTGCGGGAACTTCCTGCGCCGGGCGTAGTGTCCCGTCCTGTGTGCGCCGCCCGATGGAGGCCAACAGCAGTTCCTCGTCGATGCCTTCCGTGTTCACTTTCCTGCTGCCCATGCTCACTGCGGTCTGATAATTTCGCTTATCTCTTCGGAAAACTCACGGATGCCGCTACCTTTCAGCAGTGCCGTGTCCATCGGGAAGATGGTGGAGCGGAACACGCTCCTGCGCTCTTCCGAAAGGTCACGGCGGAACTTCTTGCTGTCGGGCAGGCGGGTGGAAAGCACCGGGAAGCCCATTTCGGCGATCACTTCCTCGTAGATGCCGTACAGGTCGTTCCTCTCCCTGCCGTCCACCATCGTCCAGAACAGATACAATCCCTTTGTTTTCGCCTGTCCGGTCGTCATCAGCCTGTCGCGGAACATCGTGACGAATTTCAGGGTACTCTCCACGACAAAGCGGTCGGCACTCAGCGGAGTGAAGATGTAGTCCATCTGCGAGAGCGTCTTTATCACGCCGTTGCTTCGGAGTGTTCCCGGCATGTCGAAGAACACCACGTCGGGTTTCACGTCCTCGGTGGCAATCATACTTTCCGCATCATCGAGGGCGTTCACCGCGTTGCTCTTGACGATGGTATAGGCATTCTTCTTGATCCGGCGGAAATGGTCGCAAGCGAGAGCCTTGAAGTAGGTGCTGCTGTCGATAAGCCCCATTTCGTGTTCGCGCAGTCCGTGGATGCTGTGTTGTGGGTCGTCGCAGTCCACGACGGCGACATTGTAGCCTTTCACGTTGTGGAGGTAGCTGGCGGCGAGTGCCGTGACGGTGGATTTGCCGATGCCACCTTTCTGTGTTGCGAATGCAACGAAGATTTCTTTACTCATGGTTCTATTTATTTTAATTGTTGATGATTTATTTTTCTGTTTCCATGCGGATTTGGCTGTCGCATTATCCGCTTCCGTGATTACACACATAGGCGGGTCGTCGCGTATCCGGTTCTGCGGTGAAGCGGTGCGGCGGACAAGTGATGAATGACGACATTGCGTCATGAAGTCATTGAATCCGTACTTCACCGGATTGTCGGATAACCGGGGTTCCGACGGTTCGGGTATCCGCTTCGGCAAGTGTCCGCCGAAGCGGTTGTCCGGGTATTTGAATGTTCCTTTTCTCATATCTTCAAATCGTTAGTTTCTTGAATCATGCTGCAAATAAACAAGTATATTTTGGAACCTGTATCACTTCCCAAGCAAGTGGCGGCATGTTGCGCCGGTTGGCAGTCATTGACCGGGTCAAGCATCTGTCCGATACCGCTTTAAGGGCATAACTTTGCCCCCGGACAGCAGGGTTCGCCGATGGTGGCGCAGCCGGAGTCCTGAAAGGTATCTTTCCAATCCGTCCCCTGACGGATTTTTATGTTCACATGAACATAGCAAGATGTCTTTTCAGCCGCTCAAAATATTTTGAGCAGCCACGAAAAGCACTTGCCCTTGCAGGGGGCGGGCTTCCCCTCCGAAGTCGGGAAGCCTTTCAGAACTGCGGTGCTGTGACCCGAAGCGGCGGCTTATGCCGTCAATTCGCTAAATCCAAAGTAATATGAAAGAGAAAAAGAAAAGCAAAGCTGGGAGAAATCCCAAACTTGATCCGGCGGTGTACCGCTACACCGTCCGTTTCAACGAGGAGGAACACAACCGTTTCCTCGCCATGTTCGGAAAATCGGGTGTCTATGCACGGTCGGTTTTCCTCAAAGCGCACTTCTTCGGGCAGCCGTTCAAGGTGCTGAAGGTGGACAAGACGCTGGTGGACTACTACACCAAGCTGTCGGATTTTCACGCGCAGTTCCGCGCCGTGGGAACGAATTACAACCAAGTAGTGAAGGAACTGAGGCTGCATTTTTCAGAGAAAAAGGCGATGGCGTTGCTCTATAAACTGGAGCAACAAACCGTCGAACTCGTGAAACTGAGCCGTCAGATTGTGGAACTTTCGAGAGAATTGGAGGCGAAATGGTCGCAAAAATCAGTGTAGGAAATTCGTTGTACGGCGCGATTGCCTACAACGGGGAGAAGATTAACGAGGCACAGGGGCGGCTGCTCACCACCAACCGCATCTACAATGACGGTTCGGGGAAGGTGGACATCGGCAAGGCGATGGAGAGCTTCCAGACTTTCATGCCGCCGCAGATGAAAGTGGAGAAACCGGTAGTGCATATCTCGCTCAACCCGCATCCGGAGGATGTACTGACCGATATTGAGTTGCAGAATATCGCCCGCGATTATCTGGAAAGGCTCGGTTTCGGAAACCAGCCTTATCTTGTCTTCAAGCACGAGGACATCGACCGCCACCACCTGCACATCGTGACAATCAACGTGGACGAGAACGGGAAACGGCTCAACCGGGATTTCCTCCACCGCCGCAGCGACCGCATCCGCAGGGAACTGGAACAGAAATACGGGCTGCATCCGGCTGAACGTAAAAATCCAAGATTGGAAAACCCGTTGCGCAAGGTGGACGCATCAGCTGGCGATGTGAAGAAGCAGGTGGGCAATACCCTGAAAGCTCTGAACGGGCAGTACCGTTTCCAGACGATGGGCGAATACCGTGCGCTCCTTTCCCTCTATAACCTGACGGTGGAGGAAGCGAGGGGCAACGTGCGCGGACGGGAATATCACGGGCTGGTCTATTCCGTCACGGACGACAAGGGCAACAAGGTGGGCAACCCGTTCAAGTCCTCTCTCTTCGGGTGGTCCGCAGGCTATGAAGCCGTGCAGAAGAAGTTTGACCGCTCCAAATCAGAGATTAAGGACAGGAAGCTCGCCGACATGACGAAACGCACCGTCCTATCCGTGCTGCAAGGCACTTATGACAAGGACAAATTTGTGTCCCAACTCAAAGAGAAGGGCATAGACTCCGTACTGCGCTACACGGAGGAAGGGCGCATCTATGGGGCCACCTTCATCGACCACCGCACGGGGTGCGTGCTGAACGGCTCACGCATGGGCAAGGAACTTTCGGCGAATGCCTTGCAGGAACACTTCTCCCTGCCATACGCCGGACAACCGCCGATACCGCTATCCATTTCGGTGGATGCTGCGGATAAGGCACACGTGCAGACCGCATACGACGGTGCAGACGTAGCGGGCGGTATGGGCTTGCTCACTCCCGAAGGTCCGGCGACCGATGCCGAGGAAGAGGCTTTCATCCGGGCGATGAAGCGCAAAAAGAAGAAAAAGCGCAAGGGGTTGGGTATGTAATCGGAGTATCAACAATTAAAAAATCAATGTATGTCACAACAAGAAGACGATTTGAGGGCATTGGCGAAAATCATGGATTTTCTGCGTGCCGTGAGTATCATTTTAGTGGTAATGAACGTGTACTGGTTCTGCTATGAAGCCATCCGGCTTTGGGGCGTGGACATCGGCGTGGTGGACAGGATACTGATGAACTTCAACCGCACGGCGGGGCTGTTCCATTCCATACTGTACACGAAGCTGTTTGCCGTCCTGCTGCTTGCGCTGTCGTGCTTGGGAACAAAAGGGGTCAAGGGTGAGAAAATCACTTGGCGTAAAATCTGGACGGCACTCGCCGCCGGGTTCGTGCTGTTTTTCCTCAACTGGTGGATACTGGCTCTGCCACTACCTGTTGAAGCGGTGACAGGCTTGTATATCCTTACCATCGGCACGGGCTATGTCTGCCTTTTGATGGGAGGTCTGTGGATGAGCCGCCTGTTGAAACACAATCTGATGGAGGATGTTTTCAACAACGAAAACGAGAGTTTCATGCAGGAAACAAGGCTCATCGAAAGCGAGTATTCCGTTAATCTGCCCACACGCTTCTACTATAAAAAGCGTTGGAACAACGGCTGGATAAATGTGGTAAACCCGTTCCGTGCGTCCATCGTGTTAGGGACACCGGGCAGCGGCAAGTCATACGCTGTGGTGAACAGTTTTATCAAGCAACAGATTGAGAAGGGCTTTTCGATGTATTGTTATGATTTCAAATATCCCGACCTCTCTACCATCGCCTATAACCACCTGATGAACAATTCGGAGGGCTACAAGGTGATGCCAAAGTTCTATGTAATCAACTTCGACGACCCGCGACGTTCACATCGGTGCAATCCGATACATCCGGATTTCATGGAGGATATTACGGACGCTTACGAAAGTGCATACACGATAATGCTCAACCTCAATAAAACTTGGGTGCAAAAGCAGGGCGACTTCTTTGTGGAGTCACCTATCATTTTATTTGCCAGCATTATCTGGTATCTCAAAATCTATCAGAACGGTAAGTATTGCACGTTTCCCCATGCCATCGAGTTTTTGAACCGCCGCTATGAGGATATTTTTCCGATACTGACCTCTTATCCCGAACTGGAGAACTACCTTTCCCCATTTATGGATGCGTGGCTCGGAGGGGCTGCGGAGCAGCTCATGGGACAGATAGCGTCGGCAAAAATTCCGCTTTCGAGGATGATTTCCCCGCAGCTCTACTGGGTGATGTCTGACAGCGAGTTTACGCTGGACATCAACAATCCCGAAGAGCCGAAAATCCTCTGCGTGGGCAACAATCCCGACCGTCAGAACATCTACGGGGCGGCTCTCGGTCTGTATAACTCCCGTATCGTGAAGCTCATCAACAAGAAGGGGATGTTGAAGTCGTCGGTCATCATAGACGAGCTGCCGACGATATACTTCAAGGGGCTTGACAATTTGATTGCCACCGCACGAAGCAACAAGGTTGCCGTGTGTCTGGGCTTTCAGGATTTCAGTCAGTTGGTGCGTGACTACGGGGACAAAGAGGCGAAGGTGGTGATGAATACTGTCGGCAACATTTTCTCCGGTCAGGTGGTAGGCGAAACTGCCAAGACGCTCTCAGAGCGGTTTGGTAAGGTGTTGCAGAAGCGGCAGTCCATTTCCATCAACCGGCAGGACGTGTCCACCTCCATCAACACGCAGATGGACGCGCTCATTCCACCGAGCAAGATTTCCGGGCTTACGCAGGGAATGTTTGTCGGTTCGGTGTCCGACAACTTTAACGAGCGCATCGAGCAGAAGATTTTTCACTGCGAGATTGTGGTGGATGCCGAGAAGGTGAAGCGGGAGGAAAGTGCCTACAAGCCTATCCCCGTCATTACCGACTTCACGGACGAGAATGGCAACGACCGCATGAAGGAAACGGTGCAGGCTAATTACAGGCGAATCAAGGAAGAGGTGAAACAGATTGTTCAGGAGGAACTGGAGCGTATCGCAAACGATGATAACCTGAAACATCTGTTGCAGCAGAAGTAACCTATTGGCAATAATGGAAATAAGCGGAACAAGTTTCAAAACCTGTCCCGCTTGTTTTTTGATATCATTTTCTCATGCGTTCCAACTCTTCGTCGCGCAGCATCCTCTCGTTCAGTTTTTCCTGCATCCTGTCGAGGAAGTAGGTGCGGCTTTCGTTCTTCCTGCGTTTGATGTCAACGTAGAAACGGTAGCAGTCCTTTGATTCAATACCGAATATCTTGTAAAGAAGCGGAGCGAGCTGTTTGAGCGGCATTTTGCCGTTGTTGATGCAGCCCATCTCGTCAATGCCGTAGATAAGTTCCACGAGGTCGATGGCGTTGCCCGTCCATTGCAGGAGGTTGGCAGTGTTATCGGTTGTAGTGTTGGCGGATATTAGTGGTGGCACTTGGGACATTGCAAGGAACTTCTGCATCTTCCTGACGAAAGAGAGAGCCTTGCTGACGTATGCGGCAATCTCTTTCCTTTCTTCGGAAAGGTTGCGCACGGGATGGTGTTGTAACTCGATTTCAATGTATGCCAATGCGATGATGGTACGGTTTGCGTCCATGCTGCCATTGCACAGTTCGATCACTTGGGTGGCGAAAGCCATATATGCCGTTTCCATATTGCAGTCGCCGGCTTCGTTTATCAGGCGGAAAAAGTCGGTTTCCGCTAATAAAAAGTAGTTCATGTTCCTGTCAATTTTGAAGTTTTACACTCTGTTTTTCGGTATGCGCACATGAATATTATTGGCAATAAGCGTGGCAGAAAACAGAAAATCCGGCACCCGTTTTCACAAAGCACTGGATTTCAGATGTATAAATCTTGATATTTTTTATCAGGAATGAATTGACGAAGACTTAATTTGACTATAAATTAGACATTTATATAATTTTTCGTAAATTAAAATGTATGACCGGCATACATTTCAGGTGTTCTTATTTATCTGTCAAGGGCATATATGGAACGGCATACACCGTTGGGATAGCTTTTCAGCGAAGCAAGTGTCCAGTGTTTTTCGTAGAGTGCCGACTTGAAGAAATGCCGTCCGGTTCCAGCAATGAAAGGAATGGTGTACAGTATGATTTCATCTACCGCCTGCATACGCAGCAGCCCGTTGATATAGTCCGCCGTGTCAGGTGTCGCTTCCGCAAGATAGCAGGTGTTTGTGCCGTCTTCTCGCCATTCGTGCAGCATAGAGATGGAATAGTCAGGCGTGACACGGTAAAGGGCGTTTTTTCTGATTTCATCAAGACCGCAACGGTCAAGACGCAAATCCTTATGCGCTTTGCCATATAACTCGGAAGAAAGACATCCGTCTATTGTAAGGACGGCAAGAATCTGAACTTTTCCCATAATCGTATCCTTTCGTTAGGCAAGGTGCAAAAAAAGTAGCGTGCAATCCACACTACTTCAAGCGTAGGCTCTGGTAAAGCCCCTAAACGAAATACGTGAATGCACGCTATGCGTAGGCATAGCATAAGCATCACGCAATTAGCTTCGTTTAGTTTCAATTTACCAGATTTACGCTTGAAACTCCTTGCGGTCTTATTCTATATGTCGGCGGCGAAAAGCTCCAGCCAATCGCCGTTATTTCTCAAATGTTCTACAAAGATAGCGAAATTCAGCGAATTACGGGCTATGATTGCTTGAATTTATACGTTTTTCGTTCTTAGTAAGAATGCTTTTTTACACTATAAAGGTTATTGTGATTTGATAGTATTTTATTTAATTAGCTTCTCATAATCGAGATATAACGGGTTATTATCATTAATATACGCTAAATCCCCCTGATTATTAGCACAACCAAAAGCCGCTCTTGCCGTTAGTTTGATGTCTTCTATTCTAAAATCTTGAGAAGATATGGCTTCACATTTCTCATAATTAAATATAGTCAAATTTACACCTCCAAAATGTAATGAACTATTGTACCTTATACCATCATATCCAAGATTTTTAAGATACTCTGCTATAATCTGGGATGGAATATAATCGTCAGAATCGTTAGTCGGTTTAGAAAATGCCCTTTGTATCATCCTCATAATATACATATCTACTGTCGCATTATTATTTTCAGACAAGTCAAGTTCAACAGCAATGTTTGCAATCTTAAGAGGTCTATTAACTCTTATTTGAGCAATATTCACTGCATCACCTATAAAAGGTCGTACCTCAAATAATGTTGTAGTAGGGCTTTCTGAAACATATAGATACTTAATATATTTAGGATTCGCACGTCCATCCGAAACTCTCACATTTTTAGGTGGAACGAAAGAGGCCTCTTTTGTAAGCCCTTTAAATGGATTCGATTTATTATGATAACCTATATCTAACCGTTCACCATCTGGTGCTCCATAACATTTATATACCATATGGTCATTGATACAACTATCATCAATAATTCTTGACCTAAAGAATATTTGACCAGAATAAACCTCAACAATATTCTCAGATACATACTTTGATAGTATATCCAAAAGTTGATGTTTTACAAAAAAGCGATCTTTGTAAAGTACAACATCTTTAAACGCATACCAAATTTTACGAGCTTCATAACTCGCATCACTTTCATCAAAATATTTGTTGGGGCTTTCTCTATCGACTCTCATCATTCTGAATTAACACTGCAAAAATAATAAATTTCAGCGAATTACGGGCTATGGTTGCTTGAATTTATATTTAAGTCCATACTCTTCAAGTTTACTATAAAGTGTAGCTCTGCTTATTCCCAACAGGTCGGCGGCGGCACTTCGGTTGCCGTTTGTCTGCTTTAACGCACGCATTATCCGTTTCTTATCCTCCGCGTCATTGCGTAGGGCGAAGCTGACTGGTGAGGTCGGTTTCGTCACGGCAAGTTCAAGATGCTCTTTCGTGACCACACCTTCCTGAGCCTGCAATACCGCTCCCATGATTTTCTGCCGAAGCTCGCGCACGTTGCCCGGCCATGCGTGGGTCAGCAACGCTTTTCTGGCCTCGGAACTGAAACCGCTTACATTACACTCCAGTTCCCTGTTGGCTATCTCCCGAAAGAACTCCGCCAGCGACATGATGTCCTCCTGACAGTCACGCAAGGGCGGCACGGTTATCACGAAGTCTTGCAGACGGTAGAGCAAATCCTGCCGGAAACGCTTTTCACTCACTGCCGCTTCCAGATCCTCGTTGGTGGCGGCGATGATGCGGACGTTGAAACTTCTGTCCGCCTTGTCTCCGACCGGGCGATACTGCCTTTCCTGTATGGCACGGAGCAACATCTGTTGGGTTTCCAATGCGAGATTACCCACCTCGTCGAGAAATAGCGTACCACCTTCCGCCTCATGGAAATATCCTTTCTTGGTACTGTCCGCACCTGTAAACGCGCCTTTGACATGTCCGAAGAAAGCCGATGGCGCAAGTTCTCTGGAGAGAGAACCGCAGTCCACCGCCACAAATGGTTTGGCCGCCCGTTTACTCTTATCGTGCAGGTGGTGGGCGATATGTTCCTTGCCTGTGCCGTTCTCCCCGAATATCATCACGCTCATATCGGTAGCGGCTACCAGCCTTATCCGGTGCATGATTTTCTGAAAGGCGGAACCCTCACGGGCGAACACGGGCATACGGCGGTGTCCCGCTTGTCGTTCTTTCTGTATGGAATGGAGAAGTGGAATGAGTTTGTCTTCCACAAGCTGTTTGGGTATGTAATCCAAAGAACCGAGTTTCATGCTTTCCACTGCCGTATGCACCTCGGCGTAATCGGTCATGATGATGAAGGGTTGTAGTTTCCCCTCCTTGCGCATCCAGCGCAACAGGTCTATGCCGTTGCCGTCAGGCAGACGCAGGTCGGCAACCACTATATCATTATCCGTCCCCTGTTGCAGATGTTTTTTCGCTGTCGATAGGTGGTAAGCCTTTACGGTATGGTAGCCTTCTCGTGCCAGCAGGTTGCAGACATATTCGCAATACACGATGTTATCCTCCACGACGATTATTCTTGTCCTATCCATTTTCGTATTTTCTCCTTTCCTCTTTTGCCTGTCGGATTATTTCCGCTCCCATATTCAATACTGCGGTAACAGCATGGCTTAACTCACTTTCTTCCGGCATTGCCTTTCCATGTAGCACTCCATAAAGTATCCTCAGCGGCTGGTCGGCACGGAGTATCTCCCACGAACTGCGCAAATGGTGTGTCAAGGCATCAAGTTCTTGCAGGTCGTTTCGCGTTGCCGCATCCCGAACCGCCTGCATTTCCTTCTCGGTTTCCGTTATCAGCTTTTCCAGCATGACAGCTTCATTGCCGTAGGACAGCAAAGCAGAAAAGTCCGGTTTACTGTCCTGTGTATTTTTAATAGCGCACTTGTCGGAAACTTCCATCAGCTCCGATATGGAGAACGGCTTGAAAAGGCATCCGGCAAAGCCTCGTTCCAGAAGTTCCTCCACATCGCAGCTGCCCGAAGCGGTTGCCACGACCACTGGGATTGTCTGTGAATTGCCCACGTTGGAAGATCGCAACAGTTCCAGCAACTCGAAACCGTTTATACTGGGCATATTCAGATCCGTCAGCAACAAGTTGTATTCTTTCCGGCGTACCATTTCCATCAGTTCCCCCGTATCGGTGCAAGTGTCGCAGTGTATTCCGTCCTGTGCATACATTTCTTTCAGCATCAGGAGTAGCACCTCATCATTGTCTATGGCGGCAACATTGAGGTTTCTGTCCTTTTGGTGGATACAAGTCTGTATCTCTTTTTTCGGTACGTCTTCGGCTTTCTGCATGGGTATTTTCACTATGAAACGGCTACCATTCCCTTTATCGCTATCCAGCCGTATTGTTCCGTGTAGCATTGTCACGATATTATGCACGATGGCAAGTCCAAGCCCGAAGCCGTCCTTTGCGGCGGCGTTTGAGAGGCGTTCAAATGCACCAAATACACGTTGTTGTTCATCTTCGGTCATGCCTGTGCCTGTATCCTCGACTATCAGTATCAGCACTCCGTCGGTATAGCCGGTAGTTAGCGACACACCACCTTCCTCCGTGAACTTGATGGCATTTGACAGGAGGTTGTTCCCGATTTGGATTATTCGCTCTTTGTCGGTCAGTACAACCGCATCGTTTTCGTTCTTTACGGTCAAGGAAAGCCCCCTGTTCATGGCGATTGGCATGAACTCCGTTTCAAGGGTATGTGCGATTGTTGAAATGCGGCAGGGTGACAGTCTGGGCTGTTCCTTTCCGTTGTCCAAGCGGAAAAAGTCCAGCAGGGTGTTGAGCATATCCCGCATACGGTCGGAGGATTGTTGTATGCTTTGAAGAAAATGCACATTATTTCCATTGCTGCATTCTTTCCGTAACAATTCGGTATAGCCGGTTATTGTCGTAAGCGGTGTGCGCAGTTCATGGGTTATTGTGTGTACTGCCTTCTTTCGTGAAACTATTAAAGCTTCGTTTTGTTGTATGGATTGTTTAAGTTGCCCGATTAACTCCGCTGTTTTGCATTTGTATTGTTTTATTTGTTTTGCATCACGGTATATGGTGATATAAGAAATGATTAACAATAGAAGTACAAATCCTGTCAAACTACCTATTTGCATTAGCGACTCTTTCCTCATCAAGGATATTTTATTTTCCCGATTTTTTAGGTCAATCTGTACCTTTTCATCAATTTGGCGAATCAGTTCTTGCAGTTGTCTGTTAAGTTCCGCATTGTGTTCCGCAAGACTGTCGGCACGTTCTGACAATCTGCGGCTTTGTGCCTTTTGCTCGCTGATTATGTTTTTATTGAGCGAATGAAGCATAGTAGCTGTTGCTGTTGGCTTCACTTCTTCTTTTTTGCCAAATATGCCCAAAAATCCTTTTCGTTTCGGCTTTTTTGGCTGTTCCTGCACACTTTTCTGTGCGATGACCGGTACTTGATCGGCTATCTTCTTGTTAACGGCTTGCTGCTTGTCAAGTATCCGTACAATCGAGAGCATCTGTCGCTCCTTATCCTCTAAAAGATAACGTACACTATCAATCCGCTCTGTCGGATAAGTTCTTCTGAAATTACATAGCATACTGTCTATTGCCATGCGTTTGGCGTGATAGTGTCCTCTTTCATCCTTATTCCATTCCAATACGGTTTCTCCTAATAGAGAAAGTCCTGTCAAATGAAAGTTTAATTCATTTATTTTCTGACGTAATTCATCCGCCGCTTGATTCTCTTTTTCTAATGATTCAAGTTTTTGCCATTCATGCTTATAGCAATAAATGATTATTCCTATAAACATGAATATTAGAATATAACCACAAGAGATTAACTTACGGATAGAATTCATAAACCTAATGAACTATAGATATGATAAAATCGGCAATATCCTGTAAAACTTCGGGAGAGATTGTTTCCTCAATTGTACCGTATTCCTGTACGGCTCCGGTTTGGGAATGTTGGAAAAGATGGTTCAGTTCCGGGTAGAGTTTTATTTGAGCCTTTGGTGCGAGTCGTTGCATTTGCGGCATATTTAGTTTCGGTTTTACTTGTATATCCCTTTCACCATAAAGCACAAATACAGGGCAACGGGTAGTTAAAATGCTCTCAGCCGGAGAGAAACCGATATAGAAATTCAGCCACGGATTGGTATCGGATGCAATCTTTTTAAGATTGGACATCAACGCAGTATGGATGGGTGTATTACTCCAATTTTTGCATATTGCGTCAATACTATCAATAGCTATCTCATCATCTTGTGTTATTTTCAAGTCATAGATGTTGTGCAAGGCTTCTACATAGTCCGATACTATATTGTCAGGCATATTGCCTTGTTTGAGTAAAGTCGCACTCTGGTCTATCAGAATGGTATCACCACGAACTGCCTGCGCTCCGATTGCGACAATAAAGTCCGGTTTACCCGGATCAATTACGCATAAATTATCTTGTGTTTTTATCTCAGGTTCAGCCCCCAACATAAAAGCGGCAGTTGCCCCCTCGCTATGCCCTAATAATCCCACGTTATTGAAGTTCTCCACCATTCGTACATATTCTAATACACATCGGGCATCCCGCACAAAATCTTCGGTCGTGGCAGTTGTTCCGTCACCTGTTGATTTCCCATGTCCCCGATCATCATACCGAAAAGATGCAATGCCATTTCTTGCAAGATAATCGGCTATCACAGCAAAGGGTTTGTGTCCAAAAATTTCCTCATCCCGGTTTTGAAGCCCGCTACCTGTTATCATTACAACGACGGGAGTTGCAGTGTTATAATCTTTTGGGAGAGTGAGAGTCCCTGAAAGGATTACATCGTCCGATGGATTATTGATGTTGATTTCTTTGGTCGTATATGGATACGGAGGTAGCGGAGTCTGTGGCCGTTTTAATTCAACAGTTCCCGGAGATAATTCAATATTCGCTTTCATCGCCCCTTGACTGCAAATACCTGTTATAATCCCATTTTGTTGTCGTCCGGCAAAAGATAATCCAATTTGTCGGAATGATATATTAACCGAATCGGCAGAAATGAAATTCACATCTCCTGCTATTCCATAAGCACCTTGATCCGGAGAATCGAGAGTTACCAACTGTATTCCGTCCTCTTCGGTTTTGAAATTGAATACTAATTTCAGTGACAACTGTGGAGTGATTCTTAATGTCCCGCTCCATGCCCCTGATATATTCTTCGATGCCATAACACTGATTACAGAAAAAATGGCTATAAATACCATCATTAGAAACTTCTTGCTCATACCTGATCTGTTGTTTTAGTTAGTTCCATCAAGGTATGGCCATCTGCATCTTTAAGAAATAGAATCGTATCATTCTTTATCTCAAAGGTCTTTATAGCAGGAAGAATGTGCTTCATACTTTCTTCCATAAGCATATCCTCACAAGCCATTTCGGTGGATGTTATTTCCGGAAATATCAACTTGTCCCCTTTGAGAATATATTGACCGGACACCAAATTGCACCCCGTATTACAGAATACATTTCCTTGATTATCAAATTCAAGTGAATAATCACTTCCATCGGCTACGGTGGAAAGGGCGAATGGCGTGGAAGTTGCGATACATTTATACTCCACGATTCGCCATTTACCGGATAGCCCCACACTTGTATTCTTGTCACAAGAAAGCAACAATAGACCTATAAATAAAATGGTCCAGTTGGGTAATTTCATTTTCTATTTCGTTTTATTGTTTGACATCCTCTTCTGCTCATTTCTTCTGCATATGCAATCTCGCCATGTTCCCTTATATAGCTAATACAAGACGGACGGTCAGAATTGAAGATGAACGCGAACACTTTGCTTATAAAGTTGGAATAGGTTTTACACTCTCTTACGTCACGCTTACATTTGGCACAGGTATGATAGCCTCTGCTTATGCAACATTGACGGATTTTACACCACGATGCTTTTTCGTTCTTCTCACATCCGGGACATCTCCCTGACAAGAATTTGCGACACGATCCACAAAACAGCTCGCAAGCTGCGACGCTATCAAAATCTGCTATTACCTGATTCATACAAATCACAACGCTCTAAAATGCTCGATTGCCGTTATAATCAACCCTAAAGACGCTCTGAAATGCTTGATTGCCGCTATAATCAACCCTAAAATGACCGCATTGACAAGCACAATCGGAACAGCTTTCTTTTCGTTCTTAGCAATCATAATCACCATAGGCATAGTCATTAGAACTGATACAATCGGACCGGCTAAAAAGTCGTTGACATTCAACTGAGGAAGTGTAGTGTTGAAGATAATGAAAGTTACCACCACATACTGCACAAAAGCAGACCAACAGTTTGCCTTATCCATTTTTTTGAGAAACATAGGGAGGGCATTGACGGCTCCGATAACGACTCCGATAAGTATTGTAAATACTAATTCCATTGTTTTTTTAGTTTTATGATACAGGAGATGCCGTACTGAAAAATACGGCATACTCCAAGCATCAGATAAGATAATTGTCCTATTGGTATTCTGTTTTGCTATTATTCGCCGTTTGACGACCAATATTCATTGCAGATGTAATAATTAAATTCCAATGTATAGCTTGATTCTGCTGGCAGACCGTTATTGAGTCCGGGATGGAATTGCGGAAGCATAAATGCCACACGAAGGGCTTCGCCATCAAGTGTCTTTCCTGAACTTTTCACTATTTTGGCATCTTTTACCACTCCGTCCTTAGCAATGGTGAGTTGCACGACTGCATCCATATTAAGAACACCGTCTTTATAGGCGGTTTCAGGGAATTTTATGTTCTTGTTGATGAAAGCTCTCAATTTGTCCTTGCCGCCGGGGAAGTTGGGAGCGGTTTCAGTCTTGATGAATGGCACGGCATTGTCCGCATCCGCTTTCTCCGTCACCACCATATCGGAATTTCTTTCTGTCACGCGAATGGTGGAATCGGATTTTTCGCTAATTTTGTAGCGCAGATTCTCCACCGGCGTAGCGGCAGATACCTCGTTGATTACTGCTGACACTGCAGGGGTGGCCAGACCGATTAATGCGAGTGCCATCGCAGGCACCATGACAAAGGCACGCACACGGGCTGTGCCTGTCTGTTTGCTTGATAACATCATAGTTATACGTTTTTTAAGTGAACTGTGATTGAGACAGTTGGAAAGAGTTGCGAACCTTGCTCCAACTGTCTTTTTTATTAGAAACATCTGATACTCCTCTCGTTTTACGCCCGATGCAAGCACACGGCTGTCGGCTTCATACTCATGGAGGGTATGAAGCTCATTGCGCAGAAGCCATATAGCTGGACAATACCAAGTGATAATAATCGCTGCCTGCATAAAAAGCAAGTCAATCCAATGGCGACATTCTATATGCGCTTTTTCATGGCGTACTATCATCTGCCCATACTCATACCAGTCACGTCTGGGCATCATCATATACCCGCACCATGCAAACGGAGCAACACTGTTGTGGCGATGAAGGATTATGTGACTGCCATCTTGTTTTATATGTTCTCCTTTAATAATGAAGAGTGCCAACCGTACCAGTGAAACGAGAAAATAAAGAGTCATGACAATAACCCCGATAAGGTAAAGTGTGACTATATAATCCCATATCGGAGTGATTTCCTCTGATATCGAATTGGCAATATAGGTAACTTCGACCGGATTAAAAGCGATTTCAATATTATCCTCCATAATATCCGTTATCCAAAAAGTATTAAGTATGAAGATTGGAGAAACGAAAGCAAGCGTTATACAGAACAACAACAATATCCTATTGAACCGGAAACATCTGGTATTGGCAAGAACACATTTGTACACCACCCAGACTACAATCAGGAGAGTGCTTGCCAATAATGAATATGCTAAAAATATGCCTGCCATTGTTATTCCTTTCCTCTGTTAGATATTTGTGATATTATTTCCTTAGCCTCTTCATCGCTATATTCCTCGCTGTTAATCAGGAAGTTCACAACATTCTGAATGGAATTGTTGAAATACCGCCTAATGACACTCTTCAGATTTTGTCCACAATAATCCTCTCGCTCTATTATGGGGAAATATATGAAGCTTGTGCTTTCAACTTTATGATTGAGATAGCCTTTCTGTTCGAGAAGTTTCACGAATGTGGCTACCGTAGTCCGGCTTGGACGCGGCTCATTGTGAAGGGCAACGACATCCCGAACCGAGAGTGCCCCGCTTTCCCAAAAGAAGTTCATTACTTCTTCTTCTCTTTCTGTTAATTGCTTCATATCTTCCATTTATATTTAGTCTAATTAAATTAGACGATTTAGTAATGCAAAAATAGTCTAATTATTTTAGACGACAAAATAATACTATTAGAAAAAACTGAAATTTTTCAATAGTGTGGATAACCGAATAGCCGATTGATATCGAAAGTTCCTGCGCCAATCAATATAATCCTGGCAGTAGTTGCATACACATCCTTAGAATGTCCCTAATTCTATGTGTGGATAGCTTGGATTGATTTTTCATACTTTTATATCTTTATTCAGGTTTAAAAGTAAAGCCAACATATTTGATTTCAGATTATTTACAATCACAGAAGATATTATTTTGCGGTCAAAACTAAATCCAATTTGCATAGTGTCACTTAATGTGGCAACTCCAAGAACAATATAACTGCCCGGAGCTTTTGGCGCAAAGAATATCAAATCACGAATGCTATAAGAACCAATGTGAGTATCAAAGTTCAATCGTCCCAGATTAGATATCGCCGTAGATGAAGGATTACCAATCGAAAACATTGAAGCAACTTTTTTTGCAGTTTTATCATCACACTCCCCATAAGAGGCAAAATACATCGCATCAATTAGTAAAGGATTCATTGATGCGTAGGCATTTAGTATAAGCCATTGCGCTCTGGTTGAATCCATTTTAGATTTTATTTTCTTCTTTATAAGAATAGCATTTTGCCAAAAGTCTTTTTTAGGATCATACTTATATGCAATTGTAATGGCCGAAGCAAAATTGCCTAAGCTGCTGTCTGCTGAAAACGAAAGTTGTCTCCGTATATCTATCGGAATCCCGACTACCATTTTTTTGTTATTGATGAATGTTTCTTGCATAGCTCCAATAAATGCCGTAACAATTGCATCATTTATTGTTATGCCGTGTATTTTACAAGCATTGTACAAAGCGTTCATATCAACTTTGTTTATGGTTGAGTACGACAAAGCAATATCTGTTAACTGATGGTACTTATTGAATATCTCCCGGTATTCCGCTTCTCCAAAACGTTGCTGCTTACCTTTAGACCACTTTGAATTTAGTGAACGCAGAAGCAATTTTACAGGAAAAGAAAGTTTAGCTTTTTGTGGAAAATCACTTTGTTTTGAGATGAGCTGTTGTTCTTTTAAGGGCAAATTATTTCCAGCATAAACAAACACTACATCCCTCAATAATCTTGCAATAGCGTTACCGTCACCTAATAGATGATGACATACAGCCAGAATATCAAAACCAATCTCAGTGTAGAATACAAAAAAACGTATGAGTGGACCTGTTTCGCAATTAAAAGGCTTTTTATTCTCGGACTCGGCAATTTCCAGCCATTGATTTGAATGTTCACTTTTAATAAAATGCAATTCGAGCTGATGAACAGTGTTTTCCTGATAAAATGCCTCTCCCTCATTATTCATGCAAATGGATGAATAAAGTAGCGGGTGAACACTTCTTAATTTAAGCAATGTTTTTTTTAAACGTAATTCATCCAAGTGGCCGTCAACGCTTAGTTTCATCAGAACCGTAAGTGACGGATTCCGTAGAAGGTGGCGTTCCGTAAATATTCGAATATTAGTTTCCATGCTCTTTATGTTGATAAAGACAGCAAAGGTAGAGAGTTGGAAATTATCAATTCTTGACATAGGTCAATCCTATGGATTTTTATCTAACTTTTTTCTTATTCTGCTTAGCGTTTCGGGAGAAATGCCCAAAGTGGATGCGATATGTTTTAAGGAAATCTCTTTTTCAATGTCGGGAAAATCTTTTAATAATTCAATGTATCTTTCCTCAGCGGTATCGAAATACAGTGCTAAAGCAATATTACGCCAGCCGAACATAGAACGCTCCGCAATGGTCGCCCTTAACTTTTGCGTATCTATATTCGTGTCGAATAATTCCATCATCTGTTCGTAACTAAACAATGTAATCTCATAATCCTCCATTGCTTGAATACAAAGTTCGGCATTTGTTCTTTTCAAGAACGAATGATAATCTCCGATAAACGGAAAAGATTTATTGAACCAAAGGGTACGTTCATTACCATCTTTGTCTATTTTGTAATATCTGAATTTCCCGGAATCTACATATCCCATGTATCTGACTGGACAGCCCTGCATCTGAAAATGTTCACCTTTCTTGATTTGGATGTTTTTCAGACGCTTGGTGTATTCGAGCACATCTGCATTGTTTATATTCAAACTACATAGAAGATTAATTAATCCGTTCATATACTTTTTCTTTTCTGATTATTTCTATAATTCAAAATGTAACACTTCTACTTTTCCATTTGTAGGGAGTGTAAGAAATGCCTTAGGGGTATGACCAGAAAGCCTTTTTACCTCTCTATATAAATGAGAAGCATCATAATATCCCGCTTGGACAGCAACAAACAAAAGATTATCGAATGAAATATTAGGTTTCAAAAGATGTACAGCATTCCAAAACTGAACAATTCGACTATATTCTTTTGGGGAATAACCTGTATGAAACTTAAACTTGCGCTCAAATTGTCTTTGGCATAAGCATACTTCTGTTACCAATTCCTTAATCGAAACAATTCCTTTCTGTCTGCGGATCAAGGAAACAACATGAGATATTTGCTTTTCTGCGTCCATGCTGTTTTTGTACAATTGCCTAACCAATTCATGTTCAATATAACCAATCGGATTTTGAATTTCAGAGAGTTGATATGTGAAAGATTGACTAAAAAGAGCAGGAAACTCGTGACTGTCTAATCCTTGATTCATAAATTTGGAAAGTGGAATTTTTATAAATCGAGAAAGTCCACACGGTTGAAAACGTACCCCTATAATATGAATGAGTTTTTTTTGAGTGACCAATTCCGTAAATGTATTCATTGGACCGAAAAAATAGGAATGATAAGGTTTCATTATCAGTCCACTACTGACGCAGTCTGCGGCATTCCCCACGTTGAAAACAAAGTCGGAACAACCATGAGGTGGAATGTTGAATTTCATTCCACCTCTTGTTTCTCCCTTATATTCCCAATAGCGATCTATGAAAGGAGCTAATAAACTACATGGCGAATATTCTTTATACATATTACAAATGTCGGTATAAACTATGATTCTAAGGAATATTGGTGATTATTTTTTTGCCTTGACTGTTAATTCCTGTAAACCAATGATGAATATGATAGATAGAAAGTATAAACACACTCAAAAAGTAAATATGTTCCGATGTCCACAATAGTGGAACACTTGAACTAAAATGACTAATTATTCCCACATACGCTATGTATATAGATAAAGACACGAATGCTATCAATAGAGATGCCGCAGCATGGCCTACTCCAGAGACTGTGCTAAAAAACACGAATGTAGGTACAGCTATCAAGTAAGAAGTGAGCATAACCTTTAATGTAGGTATAGCATCAAACACCAATGCAGTATTGTCACTATAAATCCGTAAAATAGATTCAGGGAAAAGAGCGAACAACACTATTATTGGCAAAATAATCATGTAACATGAAAGCATTACTTTTTTGCATACATATAGGAAAGGGGTGCTTTTCTCTTTTCCTATGAGATTTCCAACTAATGAACTGACAACAGATGCAGATGCTTGTACGAAAAGAAAAAGGAAGGACGAAATGTTTCTTACAACATTAGTAATCGCCAGTGACCTTTCCCCGAAATGCTCTATTGTGATAAAAAAAACGAACCAACTGCCAAATACTAACCCATTTTGCAGCATCATCAAAACAGAAACAGAGAGTATCTTTTTTAATACTCTACAATCTATGGCAAATCGCCATTTGATTCCATATTTGCACGTGCTTGCATTCTTTTGGGTATATATAATGAAATAAATTGCTGCGACAGCTTCGGAAATGACAGATGCAATGGCTGCTCCGGAAATTCCTAATGCTGGAAAGCCTAATGCTCCAAATATTAAAATATAATTTAGAATAACATTGACTGCTACCATCGTTATGGAATTGAGCATTAGTGCAGATGTGTGTATTATTCCGATATAAAATGCTCTAAACATGATAATTGTAAAAGAAAACAAGAAACCATAGATTCTCCAGTCAAGATATAGCATAACTGTTTGGAATACGGATTCAGAATCTATAATCAACTTTAATATAATAGGCGAAATTATAGAAGTAATCAATATTATTGTCATCGCTATTATTAACAAAAATAGTGTTCCTTGGGAAAGAATTTTTCCTGCTTCCTTATACTGTCTGTTTCCATTATATTGAGCTATCAAGATTTGAGCTCCGATGCTGAACCCAAATCCAATCATGTATATAATCAAGTAATAAGTGCTGGCGATAGCTGATGCCGCCAATTCGGTTTCTCCAACCCTTCCTAAATAAGCTGTATCAGTAAAACCTATCAAGTATTCCATTAATAAACTAACCAATACAGGCAGGCTGGTTTTATAAATTGATATATAGGAAATATTCATACTAATTTCATTTATCCGGCAAAGTTACTCCACTTGACTCGTATTAAATTGTACAAAAACGACATTGTCGCTTTTTACATGACATCTAAGAAGCAAATACGATAAACTACCTCTTCAATCATTTGAATGAAAACAAGAGCGTTGAAGATGAAATTTATAAGGATACTTTTTGTTTATGGGCAAATTCTCTATTTATCCCAATAATTCCACTTTAAAAATACAGCATCTTTCAATAGTTGGGATAACCCAATGGCTATCCCAACCAAAATGACCCGATTTACAATGATTTACTTGTCACCGTAAAGTCCGATGCGGTTGCCGACAGGATCTGCGATGATGGCGAAAGAACCCCAGCCATCCACCTGAATCTTGGTCTTGGGAGTGACGAGTGTTGCGCCGTTGTCAATCGCCGTTTTCACATCGGCATCTAAGTCTCTTGCTTTGAGATATACTAGCACGCCTCCTTCAGAGGGAGCAAAACCGGAGAACGAGGGAGCGGAAGAGATTGAACACACGCTCTTTCCGTCTTTCATTAGACACGCCATTCTCTCGTCGCCGAACTGCGACACCTCCAGTTCCTCTCCGAAGAGTGCCTGATAAAATGCCACCGACTTGTCGAAGTCATTGGTGGGAATTTCAAAAAATGCAATCATACTTATTGTTATTTTGATTAGTACGCTGCAAAGTTACAGCGACACGACAGCCTATGATAGTAAAAACCGGACATTCCATTCCTTGGGTACATTTTAATGCCCTTTATCGTCTGAATTATAACTTTTCTGCAACTTGTCACTAAAAGATTCTCTGAATGCAATCCGTAATCCGTTCAGGAAAGACTCGTTGATGTATATTGATGAAGTCGGACATTTGTCAGCGCATAACCGGCATTGGATACAGTTTAGTTCATCCATTGGCAATACTTTATCCGTTTTTGTGAAGATGTGCATCGGGCATACTTTGACACATTTTCCACAATTCACGCATGAGGAGGCATTGAGAAACACTACCTTGTCACCGAAAACCAAATCTGCCCCATTATGGCGTATCGGGATGCCGTCCGAATACCCGATAACCAGATTTCTGTGAACGGAAGCCAATGGGTGCAGTTTCCGGTGGAGTCCTTTTGCAAACAGCCGTGCCTTGAACATATCCAGCTCATTCGGTCTGGCTTTATTGTAACCATTCATCAGCACCCAAGGGCCTGTACGGTCAAAACCACGGCAAGAAAACTCACCGGCTATAATTCCGCCTTTTCTTTCGATGATTTTCTTCAGGGGTTTATGATATGCCCCCAAGAATGGACGGCAGCGGGTGGAAAATATGAAAACATTTTTCCCATCAATATTCTGCTCTGAAACAAATCTTTGAAGCCGGATATCGTGGGCTGCAAAATTTATTGCAGAGCCAAAGCCAATTAAATCGTAGCCTGACAGGTCTATTGTCGGGGTGTTGTCCACTGATACCAGTTCGGCGGACAGTGCGTCAGCCATGCTTTGTGCGATCTTCAGCGTATTGCCTTTGTATGATGAGCGATATAATATTATTGTTCTCATCTTGAAATTGATATTTTTGTTTCGGGTGTTCCGGGGCCACCGTTCACACCTTTGTAGCCCACGAACATCAAGGTAGCCGTGTCAAAATAATAGTCACAACTCCAGAATGCCGACATAAAACCGGTCAGACTGACTTCTATTTTGACGGTGTGCCCACCGTCAAATCTTTCAATACCCTTCTTGACAGCCGACATGGTGTAGAGTTTGATATTGTCAGGGCGAAAACACTCGTATTCCAACGACTTGCCGTTTTTCAAGGTCAGCCCCGCATTGTAGGCAATATTCTGATACCACGGTTTGCCTTTGCTTTTAACTGTCTTCGAGATTGGTTTGCCGTTGAACTTGCCGGATATAGAATATTTGCCGTTTTTTAAGCTGACAGTCAAGCTGGTATTTGAAACAGGGTTGATTATTTTCCAACTTTCGGTCTTATACCCATTGTCCAAAATATACTCATGCCTTTCGTTGCCTTGAATTGTATTCAGATATATCTTCCCGTCTTTGTGTTCCTCCGACCACTTGACAGACGTTTTCGTCTTGCCGCAAGTGGAAATGTAATTCCTTTCCTGCGCCATAACAAAGACTGCAAGAAACAGCGTCAGTGCTATTACGATGATATGTTTCATAGTTTGCTGTCGTCAAAGATGAAATCAACATACTTGGAAATCATTGCTTCCATTCTGCTCCACGCTTCCGGCTTGCTGAAATCTATGCCGTTCAGTTTGGGGTACTGTCTTGTGAAAAGTACAATGTAATTGATTGCGGATATGATTATGGCAACGGACATATCGTTGTCGTTACCTATATCCAGACTTTTGTTTAATTCTTCCTGCAATTTGTAGCCTATGCGCTCCCTTTCTTCGAGGATTCCCTTGAACGATGAATGACCGGATAATTCCCATACCAGAAGTTGCTGCATGAGAACATTGTCCTTCAGATAATGAAGTTGCCGGAAAAGCACATCTTTGACAATCTGCCTTATATCCTTCTTCTCGGACTGTTTGATGGTATCTATAAACTCCGAATAGGCAAATGAATAATAGTCGTGCCGTTTTGCCCATTCGACGAGCAGACCATCCAAGCCGCCAAAATAGCGATAAATCAAAACTTTATCGCATCCGGCTTGACTGGCGATGCGGTTTACCCCAATTTTGGTAAATCCGTCATTCTCTATGATATGGCTCACTGCATCAAGCAGCCTTTTCTCTGTTTCTTTCAATTCCATTTTGGTTAATGTCACTAAGTGGTGACAAAATTATAAAAATAATCGGTGACAACCAAATCGAAATCTATATCAGCGTAATTTTCAGAACGTAAAATAGTCGGAAACAGGAGCGCAACGGGATATGTACTCTTTTGGGGTGTAACCGGTGAATAGCCGAAATTCCTTTATCATATGTGATTGGTCTGTATAACCACATTCATATGATAGTTGGGCAAAACCTATTTTCGGATTATGCTGTAATACGGATAAGGTGCGTTGCAATCTGATGATGCGCAGGAAATCCTTTGGGGTAGTTCCGATGTGTTCTGAAAAGACACGGCAAAACTGCTTTTCACTCAGGCACGCTATGTCGGCAAGCCCCTTTATGTTTGTATGGACAGAATTGCTAATGTGACGCACCACGGTGGAAAGCCTCGGTATATTGTAGTTATTCTCCAGTAGTACGCGGTTTAATAGGAAATTTTCAATTAAGATAACGGCTGTTTCAAGATTGTCGGCATCACCCATTTTCCCTGCCAAATCCTGCAACTCAATGTCCTCCATATCATATATGGAAATGTTCCTATTGCAAAACAGACTGACGGGGATATGAAAAAACATCTTTGCCGTGTGTGGTTGAAACACAGTCACTATCATTTCGATGTTTCCCGTGGAAATGACATCTGTAAAGCTGGTTTCTTGTCCGCTTATAAAACAGCGTGGCTGTAAGTCATTCTGACTTACAACTTTCAGTCTTTCACCACGATGAAACACAAGCGACATACACCCCGTCGGCAAAGTGCGTTGCGACACCATGCCGGGTGAGCTATCCTGCAATACCCAATAATACCGCACAAACGGTTTCAGCGCAGGAGAGGGATGTATGATCTTGAATGTTTGCATCCTGCAAAATTATAACAAGGCTATTTATTCCGATAGTAAAAAACGGACATTAAAGCATTCGGAGTATTTATATTTTTTCGTGCGCAAAATCGCCATCAATATATATGGTTGCGTCCTCGCCTACAAACCTGATTAGAGTATAGTTCGGATCGGTAGCACCTCCGGGGAAATGATTTATCAGCCACTCCTGCCACATCTCTTTTCGGATTTTATCATCGCTGACAATTTCCGCTATGCCACGCAGAGCGACACTATCACCATAAAAATAATAGCTTACTCCGGCTTTGGAATTTGTCTTGAGGTCATTTATTTTCACGGATGCGGCATCGGTTGCCATCCAAATCTCGTTGCATCCGTTGGTCTTAATTTTCTTGATGGGCACAGGGCGTGGGAATCCATCCGCATTTATCGTGGCAAGTGTGACCTCATTGCATTGCGCAAGCAAACTGACAGCTTTTTCTGTGAGGCTTCTTTTGTCTTTCTCTTTCCAGCGTTTGAGCGTTGGGAAAATCTTGCGCATTTGAGCCTTTGCCTGTTCCGGAGAGAGATTCCATCCTGTTTCCTTGTTTATCTGGTCGGTAAACTGCACACAAAACTCAATCATCTGACTCATATTGAAGTCTTGTAGGAATACTCCATCCTTGTAACAGTAACCGCAATAATCTTCACTTATACTGCCGTCGGCATTAGTTCCGGGATTTGCGGGATTAAGAGGCATCCCGCAACTCTGACAAAATTTTTGTTCCATATATTATTTATTAAATGATTTTTACTTCTTCATTATCAACCGGTACATCATGGAAATATCTTCAGAAGCCATTTCAAACTTAGATTTCTCTATGAGTATGTTTTGTCCCGTCATTATATAGGAGGGGAGGATGCGAACACCGTTATATGAAATCTCTGTATTTCGCAATTTGTATGTGGATACGCTTGGGATAACATTTTTCTTGATTGCCTTCTTGCCAATCATATTAAAGGCCTTCTTTGCCACATCACCCATAAGCATTATAACCTTGACGTTGGGAAACAATGCAAGCTCTCTTTCCAGATATGGCAGACTTTCCTCTATGCTTTCCTTTGAAACGACATATCCGTTTTTGGGTATTTTAACCGCATTGGTAATATAAATCCCCTTGTTGAGAATATCCTGCACAGAATCTACCTCTATCCCGGCTTTTTTGAACAACGGAATTGTCGTTGTCATATACGCCGCATCTGATTTTCCATAGAAGTCCTCTTCCGGATGTGACGGAACAATCTCATTTATCATGATTGCGTGTATTGTTTCCGGTGTAACCTCCACGTTATTAAACCGCAGATCGGTTGCACCTTCAACGAATTGTTGCAACACTTCTTTTACATTCATAATAATTTGAGTATTTCTTCGTGGACTTGCCCGTTTGTTCCTACGACGTGACTTCCTTTAGCCGGGTCAAGCGCATTCCCGTTCCAATCAGTCACTTTTCCTCCGGCTTCTTGTACCAGAAGCATCCCTGCCGCATAATCCCACGGATTCAAATATATCTCGAAATATCCGCCTTGTCTGCCGCAGGCTGTATATGCCAACTCCAAAGCGGCTGAGCCAAGTCTTCGGACATCTTGGGAATTTTCGTAAACTTTCAGAAATCGGGCAAAGTTTTCTTTCGCTAATTCTCTTTTTGCAGTGCCGATGCCTATGATGGTTTCCGATAGTTTTGTGGCAGATGAAACGTGTATGGGCTTGCCGTTCAAGAAACTTCCTTCTTCCTTGACAGCAGAAAAAAGTTCATCGTGAAACGGATCATAGACAATGCCCATTACTATCTCTTTCTGACTACAAAGAGCTAACGACACCACACTATGCTGATAGTCGTGCATGAGGTTGGTAGTGCCATCAACAGGGTCAAGAATCCAGTAGCTGTCTGTATCCATACGCTGTAAGCCGGTTTCCTCTCCGAGAAACTGTATGTCCGGCGCAAGTGTATGTAATGCCTTCTTCAAGAAATCCTGAACGGCGACATCCACTTGAGTAACGTAATCGGCTACTCCTTTTTCTTTCACAAGGGCTGCCATTTCCCTGTTTGTGATTATCCCCTTAGTCTCTTTGACCAAGCTGATTATACGTTGTATATCCATATTTATAGGGTTTAATTCAATAGTTTTTGCAGGTCATCGACAGAAACATCCATTCTCTTGGAAACTTCTTCCAAAGTCATTCCATTAGAAATGAATCTCTCTATGACCATTTTCATTTCCTCACCGACTTCTATTAGATGCCCATCCAAATCGTAAAAGCGGATTACTCGCTGTCCCCAATCATGCTCAACGACTTCACCTAAGAATGCGATTGACGAATTGCCTTTCAGCTTTTGCAGAAAGCCATCAAAATCACGTTCCTCAAAGACGATTTCAACATTGTTTGACTTTTTATGAACTTTTTCTTTGGGTACGCCAATAAGCCAATCGAAATTCTGCTGTAAAGCCAGACCGCAGGAGAACAGGATATTTCGTCCATAATTTTGACAGACTTCCAACCCGAATATGTTTTCGTAGAAACTTCGGGCTTTGCTTATATCTGACACGGATAAAACCGTACAACAATATCTCATATTTATTTTTTCCAGCGTTTGAGGTTGGGATAGAATTGGCGCATCATCTCTTTAGCCTGTTCCACGGTCATATTTTCTCCGGACCACTTGTTTATATCATCGGTGAACCGAGCGCAATGCTCAATCATCTGCTCCATTGTAAAGTCCTGCGTGAACCGGCCATCCATGTAACAATAGTTGCAGTAATCATCATTGCGGCTGCCATCGGCATTTATTCCCTTATCTTTGTCAGTTAACGGCATACCGCAACTTTGACAAAATTTTTGTTCCATATTCATATATTTAGTTGTTTGATATTCCTTTTAATGCGCATTTAATTTTCCAACTCGCATAAATATGAGCCAACCAATGTTCGGAAAAAGGCATCATTATAAGACCTCGGATATTTTCACCACACCAGTAATCTATCAACCACCGGGCATTTTCAGAGTCGCTCACAACATGAAGTGATTTGAGTTTTTCCCTATCCTCATCAGTCATTCTGCGTTCCAAATCGCAAAAAGAAAGCTCTTTCAACAATAGGCTGGTATTGTCTTTTACAGATTCAGCATATTCATATAGCGCATCTAAATTCAATGTTTTGGAGAAATCTGATATTTCCTGTTTTTCAAGCTCGTTACCCGTTGTGATAATTGGAGAGCCAATCGAGCTTTTATAATCCCTTGAAAAGAATATCTGATTGTCCTTGTTGATTAGAGTATGGGTAACAATATCCTCGATACGGAATATATGCCAGATGGAATAGGCAATTGTCTTGCTGTGAAAACCGTCTTCTCCAATGAATGGGATAGCATTGAAATCAGCACGACATAATTCCACTTTGAACTGCGCTAAGATATCAAATAATTGGGTACGCAAAGACAATAAGTTTTCAATTCCCAAATGAAATGTGGTTTCATTGGAAATTTCTTCCTTAATTTTATGGCATTGCTCTAATAAATTATTACCCATATCTTTTCAATTTTATTATTGGCGATTTCCTTCAATTACCTGATTTATCAACTCCCGAACTTCATCATCCGACATTTTCCTATCTCTTACAAGAGTGCTTATCACACCACGAATAGAGTTATTAAAATATCTCTGTACTACATTCTTCAGGTTGTTGCCACAATACTCATCCCGTTCTATGAGTGGGTAGTATATGAACCCGTTGTTCCCTGCCGGCTTATGCCCTAAAAAGCCTTTCTCGACAAGAAACTTCACAAATGTAGATATGGCAGTCCGGCTTGGACGAGGTTCAGGATAAGTGGCTATAATCTCCTTGACGGTAGCTTCGCCCCTCTCCCAAAACTTGTTCATCACTTCTTCTTCACGCTTAGTAAGTTGTTCCATCATCAAATGAAATTTAGTATATGCAAAGTTAGTCTAAATAAATTAGTCAACCAAGCAAATTCACCTATTTTTATCCTTTATTGGAAAATTCACTCACCATTGCCCCCCTCCGTTCACTTTAAAGTGATCCCCCAAATTCACTCGAAAGTGCCCCCTTAAATTCACTTTAAAATGATCCCCTAAAAAGTGAGTTTCATTCTTGTTTACTCGATCTATAATTCTATTTTGTTTGTTAAAAACGAATAAAAGTCAGTTATGCCCAATAGACAATTAGGAATGGAAAAGATTCGTCAAGTGTTACGCTGTTACTCTCAGGGTTATGGGACCAAAAGTATCAGCAGTATGTTAACCGTTTCGCGCAATACGGTCAAGAAATACTTACAGGTATTTCAGCGCAGCGGTTTGGATTATGAAGGAGTACTGTCTCTATCGGACCAGGAACTCTCGGAGTTATTCCACGAAAAGACCAGAGTAAAGACAGAAAGCGAACGGATGGAAGAACTAAAGTCGTTGTTGCCCGAATATTGCAAGCGGCTTCAGAAGAAAGGTGTTACCCGTGAGGCTTTACATCGTGAGTACCTCTCTTCCCATCCGGATGGTTACGGACGCACCCGCTTCTATATTCTGATTCAGCAGCATATAGCCTGCAGCCGTCCCATCATGCATCTTGAACACAAGGCCGGTGATAAAGTGTTCATAGACTTCGCCGGTGACAAACTCTCCATCATCGACCTTGAGACGGGCGAAATCATCCCGGTGGAGGTTTTTGTCGCGATCCTTCCCTGCAGCCAGTTAACCTATGTGGAAGCGGTCATGAGCCAGAAAAAGGAGGACTTGATCCGTGCTTCGGAAAACGCCTTGTTATACTACCAGGGGGCTCCCTCCGCCATCATCCCGGACAATCTCAAGTCCGCCGTTACTAAGAGCAGTAAATACGAGGCCATCCTGAATGAGGACTTTGCAGCCTTTGCCGAACATTACGGCTGTACCGTAATTCCCGCCAGGGCTTACAAGCCACGTGACAAGGCACTGGTCGAGGGTGCCGTTAAACTGATCTATCGCAGTATCTATCCAAAGATACAGGAACGCGAGTTTTATGACCTTGATTCACTGAACGCGGCTATCCGTGTCGCCTTGGAACTCCACAACAACACTCCGCTGACAGACCGTAAATACAGTCGACGGGAACAGTTCGAGGAGATAGAACGTGATTCTTTACGCAAGCTCAATCCCATCCGTTTTGAACTCAAACAGCGTTACAGGGCTACCGTGATGAAAAACGGTCATGTCCGCCTGGGGGAAGACGCCCATTACTACAGTGTGCCTTGCGGCTATATAGGCAAGAAGGTCATCTTGTTATATACCTCACGCGAGGTATGCATCTATTACGGCTACGAGCTGATTGCTTCCCATACCCGCAACAGGGCCCGTTGCCGGTACACGACCCTGGAAGAGCACCTGGCTTCACACCATCGCTATATCACGGAATGGAACCCGGATAAATTTATACGTGAAGCGGCGGCTATTCATCCGGATGTGGAGGCATATATCCGTCAGGTTATGGAAGAGAAAAAGCATCCGGAGCAAGCCTATAAATCGTGTCAGGGCATTCTTAGCTTCGCACGCAGGGTCGGCAACACCCGATTGACCAATGCCTGCCGTTGGGCTACAAGTTACGGTCTGTACAATTATCCCATCATCGAGCGCATCCTTAACAACCGGCAGGATGAGTTCCCGTTGGAAGACAGTGCCGGGCAAGAAACGGAGATGCCTTCCCATGAGAATATCAGAGGAAAAGAATATTATCAATAAACCAACCAGATACAATATGGAAATGAATCAGGACACATTGGAAAAGATGTTAGGAATGAATCTTAAAGGTATGTATTATGCCTTTAAAACAAGTTTGGAAACACATCGGACAGAGAGCATGACTACCGACCAGTTCGTCTCATGGCTGGTCTCAAGTGAATGGGATGACCGCAGAAACCGCGCGGTAGAGAGAGCTATCCGTCAGGCCTCCTTCAGATACAAGGCCACCATTGAAGAAATAGACTTCTCAGTGGAAAGGGGGCTGGACAAGAATCTTACCCAGCGTTTGGCTGACCTTACGTTTGTCAGGGAACGCAAAGACATGTTTATTACCGGAAGTGCCGGAACAGGAAAAAGTTATCTGGCAACCGCTTTTGGCTTCCAGGCTTGCCAGAAAGGATATAAAGTACTATACGCCAACACATCCAGACTTATGGGGATGCTTAAGGTTGCCAAGGCAAAAGGTACAATCCTGCAAGAACTCAAGAAAATCGAGAGGTTGGATATGCTTATACTGGATGATTTTGGCATACAACCCTTCGATTCCCAAGGGCGGATGAACCTGATGGATATCATAGAGGACAGGCATGGTAAAAAATCCACCGTCATAACATCACAGGTCCCGGTAAGGGATTGGTATGACGTTATTGGAGAAAAGACGATTGCCGATGCCGTTCTGGACAGAATTGTACATCAGGCTATACGTATAGAGCTCTTCGGAGAGTCGCTACGCAAATGTAAAAGTAAAAAAGAATCGTTATATTTATAAACGAAATTTAATGTAGAACCCGGCATAACTGACAGGAAGAATACGAAGAAAACAAGAATGAACAGGATGGAAGAATGGAAAAATTTAACAGGGGTCAAATTGCTCTGAATTAAGGGGGCTACTTTGAGTGGATTTTCCATTTATAAACAAAAGGGTTATCTGTGTCCATTATAATACGGACGTTTATGGATTATTGTATAAAAAGCAAGAGGATACAATTCAAATGATTCTTCCTCTTGCTGTCATTGTCATATTTTCAATCCTTTCGGACGGTTTTCATCCTTGACATACAGCCCCGGACGACCGATTACGATATGGTTGTCAATGAAATTGCCCGTGGAACTTTGTTCATTTGCCGGACTGCGTATCTGTGGCGGTGTATCTCCGTGATATTGCGTCGGCCTGTTCCGCACGACTTCCGTTTCCGGCTTGACCTGCTGCCCTTCGTTCTCCTTGTCGGCGATTTCGGGCGTGGGCGCAAGTTCCAGTTGTATCTTGCGGTCGAGGGCGGCAAGTTCGGACTTCAACTGTTTCAGCTCGACCTCCTTCTTCCACACCTTGCCCGTTATCTCCTGTAACTGCGGTATCTCACGTTCCAGCACCTCATTCTTCGCCTTGTACTGGTCGATGATGGGGGGTATCCTCTCAATTGCGTTCAGGAAGTTGCGGGCGGCGGCCAACGGGTCAGCCATCGCCAGATGCCCGTTGTTGTAGGTGTACTTGTAGTTTCCTTCAACTACAAAACGGTTGTCGGTGAACTCCAAGCCCTCTTTGAGTATCCTCTCACTCACTACCTTTATCGGGAAACCGTAAAGCTCTCCGACCTGTGTGTAAAGCCCGCCCGTCGTGGTGTTCTTGGCTATCTCCTGCAAACGCTTTCCGATGACCTTCTCGTCTGTGGAGTCCACTCCGTCCACCTTTATCATATTAAGGCGGTTGCCCTCCTTGTCGGTCTGCACCACTGATAGGAAGCGGTTCCAGTCCTCCGTCATGGCATCAATGAAAGCCGTGTTGTTGCGCAGCTCACCCGTCTTCGACTCCAGCTTGAACTCCGAATCACGCCTGCCTTTGTTGAACGACTTGCGTTCCCCTTCGAGCGAGGCGATGCGCTTTTCAAGTTTAGCCTTGTCCAACAGGTCGGTGTTGCCGGAGAGCAATGCCATATACTCCGAGAAGTTCATGCCCGATTTCTCGTCCATAGCACCCTCGTCGATGGTACGCGCACCCATCGCCCCGCTTTTGAGCTGGCTGATGAAAGTCTGCTTGCAGTGCAGGAGGTTGAACTTGTAGCTGTCCAGCGACTTCTCCACCGCATAGATGATTACATCCACGTTGTTCCCGGCAAAATGCTTGGCTATCTCATTCCCGGCTCTAACACCCCGTCCGTCACGCTGTTGCAGGTCCGACGGTCGCCACGGCGTGTCCAAATGATGAATTGCCACACATCTTTTCTGTGCGTTCACGCCCGTTCCGAGCATAGAGGTTGAGCCGAACAACACGCGCACCGTCCCAGCGTTCATGGCATCTATCACCGCCTTTCGTGCCTTGTCAGTCTTGCATTCTTGAATGAAGCGCACCTCGCTTGGCGGTATGCCGTAATCCTCCGTCAGTTTGCGTTTGATTTCCGAATAGACGTTCCAACCGTCCCCCGACTGGTATGTCCCCAAGTCCGAGAAAACGAACTGCGTGCCTTTCTGCGCATCGTATTTTTGGTAATACTCCGCGATCATCTTGGCGCAGTGGCTCGCCTTGTTGTCGGGGTGGTCTTCATAATGCGGGTCTATCATGCGCATGTCGAGAGCCATCTTCCGGGCATAGTCGGTAGCGATGAGCATCTTCGCCTTTTCCTCCGTTTCCGAAAGCGGCAGCCTGCCCAGCAGAGTGGCGTCGCCCGTCTTGGCAAATTCCATCAGTTGCTTGATGAAATACTCTTGGTCGGGTGTGGGCGGTATGTGGTGCAGTATCTCGTTCTTGTTGGGACGGTCCACGCCCACGTCCTCTGCCGTGCGGTAGTCCGTGATTTCATTATAGAAAGCGGCAAGCTCCGGCACTTTGATGAAGTAGCGGAAACGCTCCTTCTGCACCACGTTATTCGTCACGTTAAATTCAAAATCCGTCGTCTTTTTGGCGAATATCGCCGCCCACGCATCGAAACAGCGGATGTCCTGCCGTTCCAGCTCCTTCGGGCGCAGGTACTTGAACAGCAGGTACAGTTCCGTCAGCGAGTTGCTGATGGTCGTGCCGGAAAGAAAAGTTGCTCCCAAGTCCTTGCCTGTACGTTCTTGTATAGTGCGTATGGCGAAAAGCATATTGAGTGCCTTTTGGCTACCCTCGCTGTTCCCCAATCCCGCCACACGGTCGTGGCGCGTGTTGAAAGTCAGATTTTTGAACTGGTGGCTCTCATCTATGAAGATGTGGTCGATGCCCATCTGCTTGAAATCCACCACGTCATCCGTGCGTGACTTTATGGCGTGTTCCACCTTCTCCAGCTTCGCTTCAAGGTTGTGCTTGCGCTTCTCCAGCCCTTTCAGCATCGCCCGCGACACGTTCTTTCCCTGCTGCCGCAGCACTTCGAGGTTTTCCTCCACCGTGTCAAGCTCCGCTTGCAGGATGCGCTGTTGCAACTCCGGCGACTGCGGTATCTTTCCGAACTGGTCGTGCGACATGATGACACAATCGTAATCGTTGTTTTTGATGTTGTTGAAGAAACGCACACGGTTGGCAGTCGAAAAATCCTTCTCCGAAGCGTACAGAATACGTGCGTTGGGATATGCCGCCTGATAGGTGGCTGCAATCTCCGCGACGTTGGCTTTCAACCCGATAATCATCGGCTTGTGTGCCAAGTTAAGACGCTTCATTTCATGCGCGGCGATGCACATTATCAGCGTCTTTCCGGTTCCCACCTCATGGTCGCAAATTCCGCCGCCGTTCTGTTTCAGCATCCAGACGCAATCCATCTGCGAGGGATAGACGCTCTTGATGCCCCGGCTTGCCAGCCCCTTCAAGTTGAGGTCGGGAAAAGTCTGGTGCGAGCCGTCATATTTCGGGCGCACGAAACAGTTGAACTTGCGGTTATACATCGTCGTCAGCCGTTCCTTGAACTGCGGCGACTGCTCTTCCAGCCATTCGGAGAAGCCGTTTCGTATCTCGTCAATCTTGGCGTTGGCGAGCTGTATGCCCTCGCTGTCGCGCACCTTGATGTCATTGCCATGCTCATCCTTGCCGATGGACTTCATCATGTCGGGGCAGGTGTTGTGCAGGGCGTGTTTCAGAAGGTGCATACCGTCATAGTTCCGGTAATACCCCTTCACCAGAAACTCGTCCGTGATTTTCATGGTGCGGTATCCGCACGCCACCGAAAACTCGTCCATGCTGGCGGAGTAGGCGATTTTCACCTCCGTATCGAACAACCGGCTCATGTAGGCGGCATAGACACCCGTAGGAATCCATCGTTCCCCGAAATTGAAGTCCAGATCCTCGAAGGCGATGCGCGGCGGTTCGGCATCTTTCAGAGCCTCCAACGCCTGTTTTATTTCCGGCATACGCTCATTTTCGGGATTGTCGCCCATCCATGCCTCTATGCGCTCCGCCTTCTCTATCACGTTCCCGGCGATGAAGCGGTCTTTGATTTCGTAACCGGTCACGAGCGGATTGTAATAGATGCGCCCTTGCAGGGCTGTGAGCAATTCCTCCGCCGTACTGTCGGTTATCTCCCGCATATAGTCGAGATTGACCGTGCCGAACTTGTTGAGCGACGCGGAAAGTGCCTCTTCGGGAGAACCTACGTTGGTATGGCTCTCCACCGCGAAGGAAACGGGACGTTCGAAGATGTCCGCCTTGACGAACTTCCCGTTCTCCGCCCGTTCCAGCGAAAGGATGTCACGACCGCCTGCGTCCATCATCACCAACTTTACGTTCTGCTTGGCGTTGAGGTTGCCGTAACGCATGACAAATTCATCGTAACAGGTGTTCAGATGCTCTCGCCACGGAACATTCGCCTCGTGCCTGTTCGATTCATAACGGTACAGACGCTCGTAGGCGTCACGCAGCGACACATACAGCAAAGCCTTTTCCTTCTGGTAGCCTTTCAGGTCGAGCGGCTGGAATGTCGCCCCGTATGGGGTGATGTCCTTCAGGTAGCCGATGTTATGACGTCCCCAGTCAGCCACCAGCGACCCTTCGCGCAGGTGCATCTCCGGTGTGCGGTGGTAGGCACGGGGCGATAGGTCCACGACTTCCTCCTTCGGCTTCTCCGCTTCGATGTCGGGGAAAAGGGAAGTCGCCACTGCTTCCGATGGGGTATCTGTAACGGCAGGTGCGGCGACTGCCTCCGGCTGTGCTTCTTCTTGCCGTGTTTGCTCACGGTGAGCTTCCGACACGGCTTTCACTTCCGTCTTTTCCGCCGCCACTTGTTTCTCGTTATGCTGCCTCGCCAGCTCCCGAAGTTCCTTCCTGCGTTCCGGTGTCAAACCCATCATCATCTCATAGAAGCCGTTGATGGGAGGATTGGTATCCCAGTCCAGCGTGGCATAGATGTCGTCCGGGTCGGCAGGCTTTGCGGCATTGTCCACTTTCACCTCCTTGTTCTCCGTTACAGTCTTAGGTGTGGAAGCAGTCGGTATAGCAGTGACTTTCGGTGTTGCCTGCACCTGCGGCTTAGGCGAAATGCGCCTTGTAGGGCTTTCTTTCTTTGCCGTCTTTTTCTTCTTGGCGGTTTTCGATTGGCTGACTTCTTCCGTCATACCCCAAAGATCGAGCAATGATAGCTGCACCCCATCAGAATATTTCGGACGTGGCTCTATCTCCGGCTTTTCCTCTGTGGGTTGCGGTTTCTCCGTCGGAGTTTCAACTGTTTGTGAAAATACCGTTTTCTGTGTTACAGCAGGACGCTCCGCCTCCTTTTGAACAATAACTTTTTCTTCCGTTCCCGACTGCCGGATTGTTCCCGAATACAGACGCATGGCGAGCCTGTAATGGAAATCCTCGTCGAGCATACGGCGCAAGTCCCCGGCTATACCTGCGGTCTTGCCCTCATGCAGATAAACCATAGCGGGCTTCCCGTAGGGGTCGGTGTCAAGTTTCGCCGTCGTATGCACGATGCGTTCCGGGTGGTGGATGAAATAGGCGTTGTCTGTCAGGCCGGTTTTCGTGTCCGTCTGTATCACGGTCATCAGCCGCTCGTCCTGCGACATTTCCTTTTTGTTCAGGTTCTTTTGCAGGACAATCAGGTCGCTGCCCACCTCTGTCCCCGCGTTGTCCGTGAACAGGTTGTTGGGCAGGCGTATCGCGGATACCAGATCAGCCTGACTGAACAGCTCGTTACGCACGGAGGTCTTGGTGCTGTTCAATACCCCTTGCGAGGTGATGAACGCCACGATGCCGCCGTCACGCACGGCATCCAGCCCTTTGAGGAAAAAATAGTTGTGGATGGCTTTCTGGGCGGAGCGTCTGCCGAATGAGTCGCTCCGCTGAAATTCAGGGTCAAACACGGCGATGTCACCGAAGGGAATGTTGGACACCGCCAAGTCGAAATAATTGTTGAACGGTTTTTCGATTTTCTCAAAACCGCAGGTACGCATCTTTTGGTCAGGATAGAGATGCCGCAGGATTGTACCCGTGAGCAGATCCTTCTCAAAAGCCATCACATCCGCATTGGGGCTGTGCCGCAGCACGGAGTCCACGAACACGCCGACACCCGCCGACGGTTCGAGCATACGGGCGGGGCGGACACTGTAATCCGCCAGCACGTCCGCGAGGGTGTCGGTTATCTCTTTGGGAGTGTAGAAAGCGGTAAGTACGGACGCTTTGAGCGAGTCCACAAACCGCTTGTACTCCGTTTCGTCCTTGCTGTTCTCACGGATAAGCCTGTGCAGCTCCACCGTCGGGGCGAACAGTTCGAGGTCGGATTTCGCCCAGCGGACGGCATCCGTCAGTTCCTTTGCAGGGTTGAGGATACATTTCAGACCGCCGAAACCGCAGTACCTTTGAAGTATGGCACGCTCTTCGGTTGTCACTGTCCTGTTTTCCCTGTCAAGGATGAATGCCGTCCGTATCGCCTCGATGTTGTCCCGCAGTTTCTGTTTGCGGTTAAACGCCATATTCCCCGATATAAAGGGCGGTTGCCCCCGTCAGCTCCGTGTAGAGCAGGTCGTAATCGGAAGACAGGGCGAAATTGTCGTCCGAGAGGTCATAGACGGAAAACACGTTGCCGACAAGCGGCAGGAGTTTCTGTATGAAGGCTTCGCACTTCTCTTCCGGCACTTCATCGGCAAACTCGTTTTCCACGACTTCGCGGAGCATGGCGTACCGGGAATAGCGCAGCCCGCGCAGCAGCGTGTCCATCGCCAGCTCCTGCGCACCGTCGGCGGGATAGCCTTCGAGCCTTGCCTTTTCATACGTTTCGGCGGCACGGTCGGCGCGTTCCCGTATGAAGGCGGCATCGGAAGCCTGTTCAAACTTGTTCGTGCGGAGATAGTCCAGCAGGTACAGACCGTAATAGGAAAAGTCGGTCTGACCCTCGTTTTTCTTCTTGTTGTTCATTACTTTGGAGTTTAGTGGATTGATATTTAACGGGATAATCGGTTGGAAAAAGGAAGAAAAAGGCACTCGGTATCCCTCCGAGTGCCACCACTAAATCCAAAGTATGAGTGTAATCCGGTATCGAAGAACAATTCATTACTCTGAACAAGTGGCAAAGTTAGCATTATTTCTTCCGTCCTGAAAATTTCTTGCCCTTTTTAGCCTCCGGGAACACAAAAGCCGTGTTATATTCCCCGTCAAAGGCGACCACGGCATCGAAGCTCTTGCCCTGTTTGCTCTTGAAGCCTTTGAGCAGCTTGGTGTGCCCGTCGGTGAGCAGGTCTTTGATTTCGTCGTCGGACAGGGTGCGTCCCGCTTTCAGCCGGAACACGGGCAGTCCGCACTCCGTGTTGTCGCAGCGTACCACCTTGCCGTAGAACCGCATCCTGCCCGTGCCGCACTTGGGACACGCGCAGCCGGAGTCACGGCTGCCGAAGAGCTTGTCGCACGAGAGCAGTTCGGAGGTGATTTCCCGTGTGTACGCCTCTATCTTCTTGCGGAAGGTGTCGGCGGACAGTTCCCCGCGCTCGATGCGTGCCAGCTCCTTCTCCCATTCGCCCGTCATGGCTACATCGGCGATGCGCATCGTCTTGACAACGGAGTTGAGGGCAAGACCCTTTTCAGTGGGGACAAGCGATTTCTTGCAGCGTTCCATGTAACCGCGCTTGAAGAGCGTTTCGATGATGGAGGCGCGTGTGGCGGGAGTGCCGATGCCGCAGTCCTTCATTGCCTGACGCAGCGCGTCGTCCTCGATTTCCTTGCCCGCCGTTTCCATAGCGGACAGCAGGGTGGCTTCGGTGTGCAGCGGCTTGGGTTTGGTCTTTCCTTCGGTGATGGAAGAGCCTTTCAGCGTCAGCGTGTCGCCTTCCTGCCAGCCGGGGATGGTGGTTTCCTCCTTGTTTTCCTCGCCATATACGGCACGCCATCCGGCTTGTTTGACAACGCTGCCTTTCACGGTGAACTCCATTCCCGCACATTCCGCCGTGACAGCGGTCACGTCCTTGACGCATTTTTCGGAGAATGCCTCGACCATACGTCCGGCAATCATCTGATAGATGGTGCCGTCCTCTTTGGAGAGGAAGAGCGGTTTCTCGCCCGTGACGAGCAGGGCGTGGTGGTCCGTCACCTTGCCGCCATCCACGCTGCGGCGTGTCGGGACGGCTTTCGCCCGCACCTTGTCTTTCCATTCGGGCTGCGTGCCGATGAAGGCGAGCAGCTTGGGGATTTCGGCGAACACGTCTTCGGGAATGTAACGGCTACCCGTTCTCGGATAGGTTATCAGTTTCTTCTCGTAGAGTTTCTGCGCGATTTCAAGCGTCTGTTCCGCCGTGAAGCCGTGCTTGGCGTTGGCTTCTTTCTGGAGCGTGGTCAGGTCGTACAGGAGCGGAGTTTCCTCCGTCTTCTCCTTGCGCTCGGCTTTCGTTACCGTTGCGTAGCCTGCCGCCCTTACCTTATTATATAGCTCCATAGCCGGCTCTTTCTCCTTCCATTTCTCGGAGGAAGAGAGTTTCACGACCTCACCATCGCAACCGTCCGTTGCGATATGGAGCTGCCAGAAGGCTTCGGGCGTGAAACGGCGGTTCTCCCAGTAGCGTTCACACACCATCGCCAATGTGGGGGTCTGCACCCGTCCGACCGAGTACGTGCCGTGTCCGGCGGCGATAGAAAGTGCCTGCGTGCCGTTGATGCCCACGAGCCAGTCGGATTCGCTCCGCGCTTTGGCGGCGAGGTATAGGTTGTCATACTTGCCGCCGTCTTCGAGGTTGCGCAACCCCTCACGGATAGCCTTGTCGGTGAGCGAGCTGATCCACAGGCGCACAAACGGGGTTTTGCATCCCGTGTAGTGGTAGAGATAGCGGAAGATTAGCTCACCCTCACGCCCGGCATCGGTTGCCACAATGATTTGTTCGCTCCCATTGAAAAGCCGGGTAATGATTTTTATCTGCGACACCACGCCGCTGTCGGGCTTGTAGCCCTTCTCCGTCCTGACCTGACGGGGGACGAGCGTGAAGGTGTCGGGGATAATCGGGAGGTTGTCACGGACGAAGCCGCGCACGCCGTAGCCGTCGGGCATGGCAAGTTGGACGAGGTGTCCGAATGCCCATGTCACGGCATAGCCGCCTCCCTCGAAATATCCTTCCTCTCTCTTTGTCGCGCCCACGATGCGGGCGATTTCACGTGCCACGGAGGGCTTTTCTGCAATGATTGTCTTCATGCTTTTTCTTTTTTAATGATTACTTTTTTTACTTTGGATTGGATTTAGTGGCGGACACGGGATTACATCTTCATGCCCTTGTTGTTTTTCTTCGGTTTATCCTGCTGCTGTTGCTGGCTGGCGGTCTTCGGGGCGGTCTGACCTTTCTGCAAAGGCTCTTTCAGGTTCTTTGTCGCCTCGTTGGTCTTGCCCTCGTTGTTCACCGCCACCTGCGTGCGGCTCTCGTTGGACGGGGCGACCTGCTGGGCGTTGTCGGGGTTCGTGTCGTAGCGGTACGGACGGCCCTTCTCCGGGTTGAACTTGATATACATCGTGGCATGGAAGCCCTGCTTGTCGGTCACGTTCTCCAGCTTCACGGCTTTGCCCTCCACGTAGTCGGCTTTCTGTTGGTCGGTGAAGTTCACGCCGCTCCATTTGCTGATGGGGCGAATGCTGCCGTCCTCGTTCGTCCACGTGTTGCGGCGTTGCTCCTTCTTGGTCTGGGCGGCATTCTCCCCGCCTTGCGCCTGACTTTTCGACGTGTCGCTCTTGGCTTCCTGCGTCTGTGCGGTACGGGGCGACCTGCCGGTTCCCGGCACGAACTCCACACCGCGCTGCTCCACGTTCACTTGCAGGGTGGTGACGAACTTCCTGCCGTCGTTGCGCTCGATGAGCTTGTCGCGCACGGGCAGTCCGGCGCGGAGCATGTCCTGCTCCTGCTTGGTAATTTCCGTCTTGCCGATGCGCTCCGGGATGCGCACCTTGTTTGCCGGGATGTCCGTGATCTCATTCGTCTTGCGGTCGATGCTGATGTAGGAGGGGATAATCTCGCCCGTTTCCCTGTCCACGATGTCCACGACCCTGCCGAGGTTGCCCGTTTCGCGCAGGTTCTTCCGGTCGTCGTCGGAGAATTTGTGTTCCTTGTATTCATCTAACTTCTGCTCCTTGCGGATGAAGTGCGGCACGAGGCTGATGTTTCCCTCGCCGTCCTTCTTGAAGGAGAGGCGGGCGTCCAGCTCGAATGATTCGCCGCCGAAGGTGGGTTTGACCTTCACCAAGTCGGACTTGCCGTAGTTGAGCATCTTCGTAAGGTTGCCGGACTTTTCAAGGTCGTCACGCTTCACACCCCATCTGTCCTCCAGTTCCTGCCAGTTGATTTTGCTCTCGTCGATGGGCTGGTAGCCCCGTTTGCCCTGCGTCTGCTGCGGGTTTTCCTGTTGTTCTTTCTGTTGCTCCATGTTTTCCTGTTTTTGAGGTACTTGTTTTTCTACCTGTTGTGAAGTCTGTTCTTCCTGCACCTTCTTCTCATAACCGGAGGTGTCCACCTTGTGAGGGGCAAGCAGTTCCTTGTTCCCTTCCGGGTCTTTCAGCAGTTGCTTCATCACCTCCAAGATATTTTCGGCTTGGTCCGCCGCGATACGGTAGAAACCGAAGCGGCTGGGTTCCTTGCACTGCCGGAAGAAGTTCTTGAAGAAGTTGTCCAGCACGTCGCCATGTCGGTCGAATTGCAGGAAACTCTGCGCGTTCTCCGCTTTCGCGGGGGTGCGCTTGGGTGTGCCGTCCACGTTCAGCCCGGCTACCACGCTGATCTCGCCCGTCTTCTCGTCACGGACTACCAGCACGTCCTTTTCGTCTTTTTTCTTTGCCATCTGAAAAATGTTTTAATGGGTTATTTATGAAAGAAATTATGGATACGAGCCTTGTAGAAGGCTATATCTTCCTT
>SCEJ01000098.1 GCA_004102785.1 Muribaculaceae bacterium Isolate-013 (NCI) | reverse complement strand
CGATGCAATGTAATTATCTTTGTGGTGCATGGCAGCCCGGTTCGCAAATTTGCAAACGCATCGGGAAGGAGTTGGACACCGGCATAAGCTAACCAAGCTTGTAGAGGAAAGTAATAATCTTATATCTAAACCCGTGGCAACACTGACATGGGATGCATAATCACGCCTATATGTTCTGAAACATGGCCATTATGCTCTCGTTTTAATCTATTTTGACGGAAAGATGCCAAATACGTTTTAGAGGAAAGGTAGCGATAATAGGTTGTCGCACAATGCGGAAACCTCATTTATATGTAATCGGGGTACATAATTCCGTAGAATTGGTACTTTTTGCGGGTCAGAAGTTTATGGCTGAGGTGTAATTCCGTAATCGAGGTACATTCAGGCGTAACATTGGTTATTCCTGCCATTCGTTTTGAAGCTAATTTTGCACTGTGAAAACAAATCAATGAAGATGCAACATGGCAACTGACATTATTGAACGGATGAGAAACGGCGAGCGCATATCCGAGACTGCTCCCGAACTTCTCTGCGACGAGATCGAGAATACCCGCCGGTGTATAGCCGAGCTGAACACAGGCTACCATGCGCCCGATGAAATACGCGCCATTCTGGAATGCATCTGGGGGCAGCGGCTTGACAGCACGGTGAGGATGTTCCCGCCGTTCTACACCGCTTTCGGCAAAATGACAACAGTCGGCAAAGAGGTTTTTATCAACTTCGGCTGCACGTTTCTTGATCAGGGCGGCATAACGCTGGAGGACGGAGTGTTTGTCGGCCCCGGTGTGAAGATTGCAACAGAAGGGCATCCCGAAGAGCCGGAGAGACGGCATTCACTGATTACAGCCCCGGTTGTGATTCGCCGTAACGCATGGATCGGAGCCGGAGCGGTAATACTGCCCGGTGTCACCGTAGGTGAAAATGCCATAGTGGCAGCGGGCGCAGTTGTGACAAAAGATGTGGCAGACAATACAGTCGTTGCCGGAATACCGGCTAAATACATTCGTGACATAAACCAAGACTGACATATGAACCGATATATTTCATCGTTGATAATAGCTTTATTCTCACTGGTAACACTCAATGCACAAAACAAAAGTACTACGAATATGGAGAATTTAAAACTCACCTCTGAATGGGATAAAACATTTCCAAAGAGTGACCGGGTGAATCACAGAAAGGTGACATTCACCAACCGCTATGGCATCACTCTTGCAGCAGATATTTACAGTCCGAAAAATGCAGGCGCTCCATTGCCGGCAATTGCTGTCTGCGGGCCATTTGGCGCAGTCAAAGAACAATGCTCCGGCCTTTACGCTCAGGAAATGGCCGAGTGCGGCTTCATTGCACTTGCATTCGATCCGTCTTTTACGGGGGAAAGCGGCGGACTGCCACGCTATACAACCTCACCCGATATAAACACAGAAGATTTCAGTGCCGCGGTAGATTTTCTTGTAACTGATCCGGCTGTCAATCCTGAAGCCGTCGGAGTAATAGGGATTTGCGGCTGGGGCGGACTCGCCATCAATGCCGCAGCGGCCGACCCTCGCATAAAAGCTACGGTAGCCTCTACAATGTACGACATGAGTCGTGTAAGCTCCAACGGATATTTCGATAGCGCCGACACACCGGAAGACCGCGATAAACTGAAATCTACATTGGCTGTACAGCGCACGGAGGATTTCCGCAACGGAACTCCCAAACTTGGCGGAGGTGTACCTGACGTACTTCCGGAAGATGCTCCTGAATTTCTGCGCGATTATTTCGACTACTATAAGACTCCGAGAGGCTACCACCCCAGGTCGCTCAATTCAAATGGAGGCCGAAACGCAACATCACCGATTCCGTGGATAAACTTCCCGCTGATGAGCCGTGCCGGAGAGATTAAAAGTGCAGTGATGATAATACATGGCGAAAAGGCTCATTCCTTCTATTTTGGAAGTGACGCCTACAAAAAACTCACCGTAACTCCCGGCCAGGATAACAACAAACTTCTTATGGTTATCCCCGGCGCAAGCCACACGGACCTTTATGACAGAAAAGATATAATTCCTTTCGATGCTCTTGTCAGATTCTTCAATGAATATCTGAAATGAAGCTACCCATTATTTCTAGGCTGATGGCCATGTTGTCAATGACCGCCTGTGCCTCATGCACAACGACAGATGATAATCCAATAAATGAAAATGATAAGTAACTGGTCGAAATTATTTTAATGTTTATGCGGATGAAATTTATAGAATATTTGTCTTGAAGAGGAAGGAGCGTAGCGAGCTACGTGACTGACGATGAGAGGCAGAGATTCATAAATTTCGCCGCAGAAACATTGATCCCGGCACAAACGACGTGAAAGCCTACAAGGCGATGGAGCGATATGTCAGGGAGGGCAAAATCCGCTCCATAGGCGTGTCATGCTACTATATCAATGAAATCGATGATTTCATCCGTCAGGTCGATATAAAGCCTGTGCTTGTGCAGAACGAGGTTCACCCCTATTATCAGGATACCGATGTCGTTCCCCATATCCAGAATCTCGGAATAGCGGTCGAGGCATGGTATCCGTTAGGGGGCAGAGGGCATCAGAAGGAATTTTCGCCTGCGCCGGAAAGCGAAACTGCGTGTTTTCCGACGACATATTCCGAGAAATTTATGAGCGGATGACCGATGCCGACGTAATAATAATGGGATCTCCGACATATTCGGCGGATGTCTCGTCAACATTGAAGGCGGTAATTGAGCGTGCAAGTGTTGTTAGCGACACCAATCCTGGAATGTTCAGCCACAAAATTGGTGCTGGAATAGCGGTAGGACGCCGTGCCGGCACGATGAACGTACTCGACACCATCAATCGTTTCTTCCTGTATAAAGAAATGTTTATTGTCGGCTCTACCTATTGGAATATCGCGTATGGCAGATTACCCGGCGAGGCTCTGAAAGATGCCGAAGGTGTGGAAACTATGCGCAACCTTGGCAAAAATATTTCGTGGCTCCTATCCAGAACCGCATAAACGAAGCTATTCCCGGTTATACTGTAATACAGTTTGGTAGCGCACTGACTCCATGGAGAAGCAACAGCTTCCGTGAAATAGGGTAGTGATTCGGACATGTCGCCATAGCACTTTATTCGGCATGATAGCCGCCATCACTTTATTCCAGCGCTGCGGGCTATATGGTTTGAGTGTAAGACATTGTGCATAAGTTAATTAGTTTCTGAACTATAATCTATAACATATCCCTGGCCACAATTGCATAATGTTTTTTGCACGGCTTTTTCATTTAAGATAAAATAAAGCGTATACCTGCCCTTACCCGCTTCAGCCCGAAGCGGGTAATCTGTTATATCTGTATTTCAGTTGTTTATCTCTTCGTTAAAATCGTATTTTTTTCAT
>SCEJ01000097.1 GCA_004102785.1 Muribaculaceae bacterium Isolate-013 (NCI) | reverse complement strand
TCTACGGAGATAAACACGTCTTGTTCGCCACCGTAGAAGACATCCTCTCCAACGTTGGTAAACGATACATGATTAATTTCTGTAGACCTGCGGCTTAACATATCAATACATTAATTTATTTTTACGATATACTTAACGCATTGTTTTTAATACAATTTAGCTTTTCAGAACTCGAAACAGTCGAATATCTCGCCGGATATGTCGGTAACGTCATCAAGCGGAATCCGGCTGCCGTCAGTCAGTATCAGCACATCGGGGCTTCCTTCGCCACGGTCATGGCGCCGTCCGTCGGCCTCGATTCTCTTTATTGAGCCAAGCACGGTTACGTATCCGCCTCCGGACTTCCGGCAGTCAGGCCGGAAGAAGGTGATGGAAAGCTCCGGCAGTCCGGGCAGAGACAGTGCATAGTCGAGTCGGCGCGACAGTTCCTGAATCTGTTCATCCGACAGCTCCGGCCGGGATAAGGTTATCCTTGCCGTCTCGGCGATTGCGGCATCATGCCCCGACAGCGCTGCAAAAGGAGCGAACTGGGCGGCACGGCCGGCCATCGCCATATGTTTATGCGTCGCTGAAACGTGGTGAGGCAGATTGATTATGTCATCGTATGGTGTTTTCATGCCTTGTGCCCTCCTATCTGCCGGTTGCGTTCGCGCTGAGTGGCGCCATCGGCGTAATTCAACCCTTTCAGTATGACATTCCGTCCGAACTGCCTGCGCAGCCTTATCACCGCCTCCTGGCGGCGCCGTTCCCTCAAAAGCTCCTCATGAGCAGCCTGCTGTTGCCGTGCCAGTTCCTCATAGTCAGTGAAAAGATCAAGCTGAACGGCGCCCGGCGCCCGGCGGAGAGCCTTATCCTCCGGCAAAAGCCGGTTTACCGAGAGTGTGAGCCGGCGTATCAGCAGCACCGGATTGACAATGCGGTCGAAAAGCTCGGCAACACGTCCGATTATGAGCCGCGACGAAGATGTGTGCCTGTCGAAATTTGAAGTACCGTGAGCATGGACGGGCACCTGGCGTCCGTAAAAGTCAGTGGAAATCTTGCCGCTGTACCGGCTCCGGATATCCGGCCTCGTCATGCATTCCACATCATAGCCTACGGTAAGCACAATCTGGTCTGTGACAAGCTTTTTTTCAACAAGTTCAAGAGCAATATTATCAGCCATCTCCTGAACCACAGTTCTGGCCTGCCGGTATGTGTAGGCGCATGAAAGCACCTGACCGCTCGACATCGAATGCGTCTCCGGGCGATATGCCTTGACAAGATCCATCGTCACCGGCTCCCATCCCCAGGCGTGGTCAATGAGGAGTTCGGCATTGACACCGAACTGGTCGTAAAACCACTCCTCGTTCACAAGGGATGCCCTCGCCACATCGCCCATTGTATGCAGACCGGCACCCTCAAGCCGCCTGGCAATCCCTCTGCCGAGTCGCCAGAAATCAGTCAGCGGCGTATGGGTCCATAACTGACGGCGATAGCTCATTTCGTCAAGCTCGGCAATACGCACGCCATCCTTGTCGGGCAACATCTTCTTAGCCACGATATCCATCGCAACCTTGCAAAGGTACATATTGGTGCCGATGCCAGCGGTGGCGGTAATTCCGGTTTCCTCCAACACATCGCGTATGATACGCATCGCCAGGTCGTGAGCCGACAGCCTGTAAGTAGAAAGATAGGCGGTAGCGTCAATAAACACCTCGTCGATTGAATATACATGAATATCCTCGGGTGCGATGTGGCGCAGATAAATGTCGTATATCCGGGTGGAATAATCAACATATAGCTGCATACGCGGCGACGCCACTATATAATCCACTGCCAGATCAGTACGGGCGCCAAGTTCTCGCCCCGATATTGACCGCCCTGCCCCACCCCTGCCTCTGTTCACCTCGCTGACACGCCTGACAACCTCGAACAGCCTCGGCCTTCCCGGCAGCCCGTAGGCTTTCAGCGCCGGAGATACAGCAAGGCAGATCGTTTTCGCCGTGCGGCTCTCATCGGCCACCACAAGGCATGCGTCAAGCGGATTCAACTGCCGCTCGATGCACTCTACTGAAGCATAAAACGATTTCAGGTCAATAGCTATATATTGTCGCTGCCCGTGGCTCATCTATCGTGGCTGAATTTGAAGCTACCGGTAACACTGATTACCGGTTTCCACCGCAAAATTAGGCTCCGGAAGTGCAAGATTCAGGCACCTCAATGTTAACAAAATCTAAACGACAGCCAGATTCCTAAAAAACGTGGAATCAAAGCACCGCAAGCAGCTCTATGTCGAATATGAGGGTAGAACCACCGGGGATTCCCGGTTGCGAGAATCTGCCATACCCCTGCTCGGCCGGAATATATACCTCCCAGCGGTCGCCCGGATGCATACGTGTCAGGGCTATTGTCCATCCGGGAATCAGGTCGCGCAGGCGGAAAGCCGGAGCCACGCCCGAGCGCGAGGAGTCGAAAGCCTTTCCGTTTATCGTGCGCCCGGTGTAATGCACCGAAACCACACTGCCGCGTCCGGGCGACGGTTTTGACTGGTTCCCCTTCTTCAGCGGACGGTAACACACCCCCTTGTCGAGAGACACAACACCCGGCTCCGCTGCCTTGTCAAGCAGCCACTGCCGGTTCTTTTCAATATATTCCTGCTTTGCCATATCATTAAATTAGAAATCCGGAATACAAAATTACGAAATTTTAAATTACTGAGATGGCAACAAAGGCACTATTCATGATTCCAAGAACAAAAATAGTGCAATATAGGGAGCGGATAATTTGGCCGGATGAATGGAATTTTGTAATTTTGCGGCGGAATTTCGTAATCTCTGGCCGGACAAGGCTGCCGGCGTATATTGCGAGTATTGTTACATTTTTAAAGCTTTAAAAAATGGATTTAATTAAAGTAGCCGAAGAGGCGTTTGCTACCGGCAAACAGCACCCCGAATTCGGCCCCGGCGACACCATCACCGTAGCTTACCGTATCAAAGAGGGTAACAAGGAGCGTATCCAGCAGTACCGCGGCGTTGTAATCCGCATCAACGGCGAAGGCACAAAAAAACGTTTCACTGTACGTAAAATGTCGGATAATATCGGCGTTGAGCGTATCTTCCCCATCGAATCGCCGTTCATCGATTCAATCACTGTGAACAAATACGGTAAAGTACGCCGCGCCAAGCTGTACTATCTCCGTGGCCTCACCGGCAAGAAAGCCCGTATCAAAGAGCGTCGCGTAGTAAACAAAGCCAAATAAGAATCGCCATCAGGCATTCCAAGGCTTTCAGCTTAGCTGACAATTGAGTAGGAGGTAAACACTAATCATAGGGTGTTTATCTCCTATTTTCGTGTTTACCGACCTCTCACACCACCGTACGTGCCGTTCGGCATACGGCGGTTCTTAACGCGGATGCTGTTTCTCGTAATATTCCGTAAGTGTGGGATAGTGGGCGCGTTTCAAGTTCTCGTTAGATATAGCTCTGTGTAAGAATGCATGAGCGGTGCGCCAGTAACCTTTTCGGGTGTTTGCCCACTGCCATGC
>SCEJ01000096.1 GCA_004102785.1 Muribaculaceae bacterium Isolate-013 (NCI) | reverse complement strand
ATGTTTTAATGGGTTATTTATGAAAGAAATTATGGATACGAGCCTTGTAGAAGGCTATATCTTCCTTTTTGAAGTCCTTGATATGGTTGGAAAGGAATGTCAGCACGTCCTCCTCGCTGTAATAGGTCTTCTTGCCCAGCGTCTTGTAGGGCAATGCGCCTACGCTGCGGTAGCGTTGGAGGGTGCGTTTGCTTATCTGGAGCAACATGCACAAATCCTGATTGTCGAAAAGGCGGATGCTTTCCGTGATAGTGGGCTGTTTCCCCTCAGCCTTCATCGCCAGCAGCAGTTCGTCCTGACGGTCGAGCCGTTCCATCAGCTTCTGCATCCAGCCCTCGAAGTTGTTTCGTGTGAGCAGTTCCATGACCTATGTCCTCCTTCCTTTTGGTTTGCCGCCCGTGCGCAGCGTGTGGTTGTGGAACAGGGTGTCTATTGTCCCTTCCTCGTTCCTTACTGTGTTGTCCTCCAATAGCCGCAGTATCTCGGAAAGGCGGTAGCGGCAGCTTCCGCGTACCACCACATACTCGATACGGTGGTCGGTGCGCATACGCTGCATGGTGCGCTTGCTCACGTTGAGCATCTTCGCCGCCTGTGCCGTGTCAAGCAGCTTGTCTTCGGTTTCCCGCTTCCGTTTCTTCTCGTCCCTTGCCTCGCGGATGTACCCTGCGATGTTCGCAATCTGCGCCATCATCTCCTTGTAGGCGGAACTTTCCATTGTTATCACTTTCATGTTCAGTCCTTTCTTTTTGTTTCTGCGACAAAATTCGGCAATAAACAAAAGGGGCTTTAACAACTCACTACGTGACTCACGTAAGATTTTTGCGGAAGATGGCTCCGTAACCCGGTCAAACGGCGCAACAGGCAGCCTTTCAGCGGAAAACGATACGTCTTGTATGCCGTTTCGTTACCTTTGCGGCAAACTCTAAATGACATGAATATGGAAATAGTATCTATCGAGAAAAAGACTTTCGAGATGATGGTGGCGGCATTCGGCGCACTCTCGGAGAAGGTCGCCGCCCTGAGGCGCAAAAGCGACACGGGGCGCATGGAAAGATGGCTCACGGGCGAGGAGGTCTGCGGGCAGTTGAGAATAAGCCCGCGCACGTTGCAGACGCTGCGTGACAGGCGGCTTATCGGCTACTCGCAGATAAACCGCAGGTTCTATTACAAGCCAGAGGAGGTGAAGCGGCTGATACCGCTTGTCGGCACGCTCTATCCGCACGGCAGATGATTTGATTTATTCACCCACTGAATCCGAAGTTATGATGAACGAGAACAACGATGTTTTTACGATGGAAGACGAGCCGATAGCCTCTGTGGTGCAGGATATGCGCAAAGGCTCGAAATGGCTGTCCGCATTTCTGGAAAGCTACCGTCCTCCGCTGGACGGGGAACGTTACCTGACGGACGGCGAGGTGTCGGAACTGCTCCGTGTGAGCCGGCGCACCTTGCAGGAATACCGCAACAACCGCGTGTTGCCCTTCATACTTTTGGGAGGGAAGGTGCTTTACCCGGAAACGGGGCTGCGCGGGGTACTGGAAGCGAACTACCGCAAGCCGCTGGAGTGAGGCGGTTTCATGAAAAAGTAAACGGGTGACACCTTTTGTGGTGCTACCCGTTTACTTGTCTTATGGGGTATGTGCAATCAGCAATACCCGGCTTTTCCGTTCTGTATGAACATCACGTATGTCTGCCGTTTCTCTTGTGAGAGTGCCTTTCCCACCAGCCATGTGCGGAACAGGTGGGTGTTGTAGGTATTCACCCTGAAAGCGACCGGGATGATGATTTCAAGGGCGTACACGTCCGCGTGCAGCCCGTTTTCAAGCTGCATGTAGCGGCACACCTCGTAGTCGTTCAGCACGTCCGACTTGCGGACGGCTCTGATGGCGGCGTTCACTGCCGGGACGGTCGTATGGAACAATCCGGCTATTTCGGTGGCGGTCATCCACACGTCGTTACCGGTTACGCTGACTGCCTTGTCCTCGATGATGATTGTGTCACGTTTCATGGCTTTTCTTTTTAGATGGTGCAACCTGCAAATTCCTCGACGCCGTTCAATCTTGCGGCAAGGTTCTCCATGTCCTGATTGAGCTTCTCTTTGGTTATCTTTGCGTAAATCTGCGTCGTCTTTATGCTCTTGTGTCCGAGCATGGAGCTGACCGTTTCGATGGGAACACCGTTGGAGAGGAATATCGTCGTGGCTGCCGTGTGGCGGCTCTGATGCCACGTGATATGCTTGGTGATGCCGCAACGCTTGGCGACGGCACGGATACCGGCAAGGCACGTGTTATAATGCGGAACGGGAAATATCCTGCCGTCCCCGCACAGTCCCCGGTATTTGCCGATTATGCGGTTGGCGATGTCGAGCAGGCGGATGTTGGACACCACGCCCGTTTTCTGGCGGTTGATGTTTATCCACTCGTGTTCGTCGAAGTAGGTGCGGATATTCTCTTCCGTAAGGTTGCGCATATCCGCGAACGACAGCCCCGTGAAGGCGCAGAACAGGTAGAGGTCGCGGTACAATTCCTGTTTGGCGTTTTTCAGTTTCCCCTCCATCAGCAGGCGGATCTCATCTTTGGTCAGGAAACTGCGTGTTGTTTCCTCCTTCTTGATTTCATACTCGCGGAACGGGTCGCGCGTCAGCCACTCGTTGTTGATGGCGATGAATACCATCGTCCGTAACGGGCAGACGTACAGCCACACGGTATTGGTGCAGCAGTGCTTGTCCGTGCGCAGGAACATCTCGAAGTCGGAGATGAAAGCCGGGGTAAGCTCTTTTAGGGCGATGTCCTTCACATGGTAGCGGATGTCGAGGAACTCTTGCATGTGCTTGTAAACGGTGCGGTACTTCAGCAGCGTGCCTTTGGCTTTCATGCCTGCCTCCACCTGCTTCTCGTAGTCCTCGTTGTGCTGGCGGAACACCTGCATCAGCGTGTGGTAGCGGTGTTCCAGTCCGAGAAAGGCGTTCTTCACCTTCTCCGCCGTGACGAAGTTGTCACGCTCCATGATTTCCTGATAATGCCTGTTGATGCGTACCCGCATCTTGTCAAGCATACGGTTCGTTTCGAGTGCCGCCGTGCTTCTGCCCGTGACACGTCCACCTTTGGTGTCCCACAGTTTCGGATCGACAGTCAGTTTGCAGCTGAACTGTGTCTGGCTGCCGTCCACCGTGATGCGTCCCATGACGGGAACTGTCCCGTCCTTTTTCACTACCTGACGCTTGAGGTAGTAGATTACTGAAAATGTACTCTTCATTGTCCTTAATTTTTGGGTTTCAAAATTAGTTGGTGAAGAGTCCGGTGTTGGTACGCAAAACGGGGAGGAACGGCGCAATCTTTTTCCGTAACCTGATTTTTCGCATGAGTTATGGATAACTCACTATTCCTTAGAGCCTTGTTTCGCTATTCGTACCCGTTTGTCGCATTTTCGGGCATGGTTACGAACAAGTAACGTAGCGGCGTCAGGATTTGGCTTCGGCAGGGATTGTAATGGCTTCACGGATTATCGCCACTTCAACCAAAACCCTTGTAACTCAATTCTATCACTATATCTTTCCGCATTTCACTTTTTTGTAGTAACTTTGCAATATTAGGTTACAGGAAAGAGCAAAGCCAACACACAAAACCAATATTTTAGAGAGAGTAGCCATACGCAAAGTTAAGAAAAATAATTGACATCAGATGTGCAAACATCGTAAAATCAACATTGAACGACACGGCTCTTTCATTTAAGATTTGGTCTCATTGTCGAGAAATGTGTTATTTTATAGCGAGAGCAGTGCGGACGGAGATGAGCTTTAGTCTCTGATTTTCAATGAAATAAGTGTGATAAAAATTTGGCCAAGTGGTAGATTTTTAGTAACTTTATAGGTGAATATCAAACAGTTACGTTAAAATGAAGCCACTTGACC
>SCEJ01000095.1 GCA_004102785.1 Muribaculaceae bacterium Isolate-013 (NCI) | reverse complement strand
TTTAGAAATTTTCCTCCAAATTAATAAAATTGTGACTAAGAGCACGCTGGAGGGGACAGGAATCAACCCGTCGGCCTTGTTTTTTATTCTGCCGGTGTAAAAATCTCGCGATTTTTATGTAGATTTGTGACATGAAACAAGAACTCAGACATCGCAGACTGTACGCCTTTTATCAGAGAAAAGTGCTTAACGCACTCATGATAGTTGTGATAATAAGCCTCTTGTTGATGGCTTACACTGAATCGATGCTTCTTCCGGTTATTTGTGGCTAATTGGCATTCATGTTTTTTATCGGATACTCACTATGGCTTTGGATAAAAAAGCCCAAAAGCATCAGAATAAACAAACAGCTATCTGACCTAAAAAGCATATTGACTCTTTATGTCTTGATTATTGTTGCGATGGACGCATCAAATCAATGGTGGTATATCGCACCAATCGCTCTTTCCGTTGTAATATTGTTTATTTCAATGGTAAATAACAGGGACGAGAAATTTGATATTTAGCGCGTTTCTTTCAAACTCTATCCGGCAGGCAACGAATATCTGCCACGCTTATCTACGGCGGTGCAGCTATCCCCAATAGAAAACCCCGGCATCACTGCCGAGGCTTCCTTTATATATGATTAAGCTGCTTCTATTATGAATGGTCTGAATTACAGTCGTTTCATTTCTGCATCGGCCGCCGACTCCCCTTTGTATCTGCTTTTGCGCGGCTGAAAATTGTAGATTATATTAAGGGCAATGCCTCTGCGGTCATAGCTTTGACGCTTGTCAACGAAAACTCCGTAAGTATTCATCGTCCAGTTATTGTCAGCCGTGTTGAATATATCGGTTGCCGACAGTTTTACGGTCAGAGATTTTTTCAGGAATGTCTTGCCCACCGAGGCATCCATAGTAAACCAGGTTGCACAGAAACGATTGGTATGCATATCACCTTGTGAATTTCCATTTATATTGGCTGTAACCGACCATCCGCGGGGCAATGAGAACGTGTTGCTGAAAAAGTAGGAGAATATCGGTCTGTCATATCGGTTATTGTCAAGGTCGAGCCACTGCCTGTACATCCCGACAGTAACATTAGGAGTCCACCGGCGTATAGGCCGGCTCCAGATGAGGTAGACATTCAATGCGGAAACATCAATATTGACGGGATGCATGAGCAACTGAAGATTATCTGCCGGATATAGCTGCTTGACAAAGGCATAGGTGTCGACAGAACGGGTGTAATCAGCCTGAAACATAAAACCTTTCCACATGCCGAACAACTGAATATCATGCATCCTCTCGTCACGCAGCCCAGGATTGCCGCCCTCGATTTCGTGCAGACCGGTATAATTGAGTGAACCCGTGAGCTGTGAGTATGGAGGCTTTACAGTCGCCATCTTATAGCTGACACTTATCTGTGATTCATCGTCAAACGAATAGCCGAGCGAGACGTCGGGAGTAAGCAGGTGGTCGCGGCGGCTGACATTATCGTCGCGTACACCGTCGGTTTTGAAATCATAGTCTACATATTCATATCTCGCGCCTACCGAGAGGGAGAGCATTCCGAACACACGCGACCACGACGCAAACAAGGCCGCAGAGGTCTGCCGGGCATCAGTTAAAGACGATGGGATATATTCGCTTACTTCGGTATTCAGCATACGATAATCAAGAGATGTATGAGTATAGCAGTCTTGCGTTCCGGCAGTAAATTCTCCATTCCATAGAGGAAAATTCAGATATAGTTTACCCGCCCAAAGTGTAGAAGTACGTTTATCGGTCGAGTTAACGGCAGGGGTAGTAGATTCGGGGTAAGTGGTCGCAACATCATTCGCAGCATATGCACTGCGGAAATCGCCGTCAAAATGGAGGAGATATTTGTCAGCAAAGGTGTTTTCATAATAAAGAGAGGCGAGGTGGCTATGGGCTCTGATACGCTTGTCAATATCACGAGCGATAGCCGGGTTATTATCAATCCATTCCGAGCCGGAGTTGACGAAATCGCCTCGCTCCGGATTGTAACGGTAGTAAGCACCAAACGATTGTGGTCCCCGTGAATAGTTAAAGCCACCCTTTATCGCGCCGACCGTGGCCGGAAAAGAATTGTTCTGGCTGCTACCTACAACTACTGCCTTGCCATTATATACGAGAGAGTTGGTGGTGGTGCCTTTATCCACTGAATTGTTATGGTTTATCGTCCCGTTCAGGAAAATTTCCCAATCGCCTGCACGGTAGCTCAATCCGAGATGATCCATCACAGACCATCTGCGGCGGCGCTGAAGCTGAAACTGGTCAGTCAAAGACAGTCCTTTGACAAAATTGCGTCGGGTAGTGATTTTAAGAACAGCGCCTGTTGTGCTTTCGTAAGCCGCTCCGGGAGCCATAAGCAGTTCCACCTTCTTCAAGTCGGAAGAAAGTATCTGCTGTAACTCCTGCTCGTCACGCATAGGCCTGCCGTCAATATAGATTTCAATATTGCTTTTGCCGATGACGCTGACAGCGTTGTCCTGAACCTTAACCATCGGTAATTGAGCCAGCACATCAAGAGCGGTGCCAAGTCCGGCAAGATTCGTGCCGGGAATAGTTGACACAAGCGTGGATCCGACTAACCTTGTTGCCGGCTGTTTTGCTGCTACAACAACCTCCTGCAGTTCGCGTGCAAGGCTGTCGGTTGTTTCCTGGTTCTGTGCATACCCCTTTCCAATGATGAGAAAGGCGGCCAAAATCGAGGTTAGTAATTTTGCATTCATGTGAGCGGAATTTTTGTTGCAAAATTACTCACGTGTTCTATGAAAATCCAAAATTAAAATCTGACAGCACGATTCATAACACACTGATAAGCACAGATATAAACCGGCAGTACCCCAAAAAGTCTGACCGGTTGGGAAACAGCATCAGAAAATAGCCATGACATCAGGATTCAGAGCCTCGGCCGACTCCTTAAGACGTGATTTCAGCCTTGACTTACGTTTGTATATTACATCGGCCGATTCACCAAGAAGCAGGCATATGGTTCGCGTTGACAGACCGCTTGCAACAAATACCAGAAGCATATAGTCCTCATGCCTGATGCCGGGATAACTCACTTTGATTTTTTCAAGTATATTATCGCGGCAATCATTCACAGCCTGCTCCATTTCCGGAAAAGAGTCGGTGCGCGCTGACTCTATCTGGCTTTTCACTTTGTCGACTATCGCTTTTCGCTCTGATTTCGTACCCTGAGATTCATAATACGTCTGACAAAGCGAATCTATAAGAGAAAAACGCTTGTCAAGCAATCCGTGGAGTTTCATCTCCAGCCGGCTCACATCACTGCGGCTTGCCTCTATCTGACTTTTGAACCCGGAAGCCTCCGCCATCAGCGCCTCGTTGCGCAAAGACTGCAGCTTTAGCCTCTGACGCATCCAGACAACAGCTCCGGCCGCAATCAACAAGATGAAAATCGCGACAAACATGTACATCTGACGCCTTGTCCGCTCTCTATATAGAAAAAACTCCTTTTCTTTCTGAAGATAAAGAGCCGTGGCAAGGGCATCGGCATCGGCAGATGAAAGAACAAGCTCCTTCAGTCGAGACGCTTTCTGATACTGGTCCGTGAGATTCTGTTGCCTGTAATAGTCGACAGCTATGTTGACAATCGTATCAGACGGAGCCGAAAGACGGTTTGCAACCATCGCCTCGCTGTACAGAAGAGCCCATCGTGCCATCGTAGCGGAATCACGAAATTCCGAAACATCCACGCTGTTGAGTTTATTCAGAGCCAGGGAGGGATTGCTCTGCATCATGCTTTCGGCTTCATCAAGCACCTTTGGATGCGGGCTCGAATAACTGCAGGCAGTAACCGTGAGAAGAATAACAATATACAACAGACTACGCATATAATATCAGAGTTAAGTGGCTGGTCAAAAAATGATATTCTGACCCAAAGACTGTAAAAAAAACAGCCTCGTTATATCTGCAAAGTTAACAATTTGCCATACTCCGTCAAGAATAAGTATGTTTTATTAAAGAATTAATGCAATGAAATCCATTTTCAAACGTTATTGTCTTACATATACTTATCTCTCCAATTATGTCAAGACAAGCAACGAAGATAAATATAAGCGAGGAGCAACGAA
>SCEJ01000094.1 GCA_004102785.1 Muribaculaceae bacterium Isolate-013 (NCI) | reverse complement strand
TTAGAAATTTTCCTCCAAATTAATAAAATTGTGACTAAGAGCACGCTGGAGGGGACAGGAATCAACCCGTCGGCCTTGTTTTTTATTCTGCCGGTGTAAAAATCTCGCGATTTTTATGTAGATTTGCCGATGAAAAGAAACAAGAGGACATTGAAAACATCGGTCAGACCTTTGCCATCTGTCTGCTGAATCCGGCAGACTTCGTTCCGAATTATCGGAGCGCACCCCAACGTTTGTTACTCGGCATCGGCCCTGCACGCTGTTCACTCCGGTCGTGCATATTTCATCACCTTCGCTTCGCTCTCGGTGATGTGGAATGCACTCCCTCGCTCACAGCGCACATTGTCGAAGCCTCGACCATCCGGCACACACGAAAGTAAGACCGATGTTTTCACTGCTCTCGCTGACTGACAAAACTATGCGAGACCAAATTGCAGAATATCTCAAAGACTTGACCATCAGTAACCGAAAAGAGTTATTTGATGTGCTGAATTTTATTGCGCCGCTTATCGACGGTTGGAGTCTGGCAGAACCCAAGTCCGGCAGAAAGATAATGCGGTTTGCGTCAGCCAAAGCAAGAAGGTCCGCCTATGTCGATTTTACAATACCTAAGAAATCAGGTGGGCAAAGGAAAATCAGTGCGCCTGTCAAACCATTGAAGGTTATCCAGTCAGCAATAAACATACTTCTGCAATCCATATTCGTTCCCGACGAACACGCCACCGGCTTTGTATTAAATAAAAGTGTCAAGGATAACGCCATGATACACGTGGGTCAAACCTGCATTTTTAATACAGACCTCGAAAATTTCTTTCCGAGCATAACCAAGCTTATGGTACGTCGGGCTCTCCATCGGGAGCTTGGTGATAAATTGCAAAGCAATGAAGTAATCAACATTATATGCAGAATATGCACTGCTCCTGACTGTTCGGGTATCGAGGTGCTGCCACAGGGTGCTCCGACATCGCCTGTTCTGTCTAACATTGTGCTGAAGAGCCTTGACAAAGATATGTCAAATCTTGCTGAACGAATGGAATGTAAATATTCGCGCTATGCCGATGATATAACATTCAGTCATAGCAAATCAATTCGCAGAATGAGTCCCTTCTGGCAATCAAGAATTTATAACATCATTGCGAAGTATGGACTCAAAGTGAATGAAAAGAAGACAAAAACATTTTTACCGGGTACACGCCGAGAGGTTACCGGAATCGTTGTAAGCGATAAAATCAACGTACCCCGCTCTTATATAAAACAGTTGCGAACGCTTCTACACTTGTGGGAGAAATATGGCTATGCACAGGCACAAATCATCTTTACAAGGGATTTCTGCAAAAGTATGGAAAAGAATCTTGTCAATGTAATCGACGGTAAGATAAACTATCTTGAAATGATTAAAGGCAAAGAGGACTCAACATATCGTAAGTTAAAAAGCAGGTTCAAACACCTGCTGTGGAAAGAAAAACAAAGTACAGACCAAATACAAAAGGCTATATGAATATAATTTATTTACATGGACTCGCTTCGTCGGGGCAGTCCAACACCGCAAAAAGACTTCGGGAGTTGCTTCCGGATGACAATGTTGTCACACCCGACATATCGGTCAGTCCCATAAAGGCTCTTCAGTTGTTACTGAGTCTTGCCGGAGAGTATCGGGCTGATGATACACTCATAATAGGCACATCTATGGGTGCTATGTATGCCTCTCAGATGAAAGGTTATCGCCGAATTCTTGTCAATCCCGCATTTCACGTCTCAGACCTTCTGAAAGAAAACAAGGGAAAGAGGCTGCAATTCTTCTCAGAAAGAGAAGATGGCAGTGAATACTTTGAGATCTCTAAAACCTTAATCGAAGAGTTTGAAGAAATGGAGGCCAACCTGTTCTATGTCGATGATGTGACTCCGAAATCGGTAATAGGACTCTTTGGAGACAAAGACGAGGTATGCAACTGTCTGGATGAGTATAGGAATAGTTATTTCTACTGGTCATCTTTCAAAGGTGGTCATCGCCTTACTGAAGAAGTAATTATGAATACCCTGCTTCCGTTAATCAACTGGTTCAGGAATCCGGACTATACTTCTGACAGAATCTGTTTACCGTTTGAGGAAGTAAGACCCGGCGACACCGGCTACATCGGCGAAATGGATAACAATGAGAATGCCTTCAAAATATATAAGAAGGGTATCGGTCGCAGATGGTTTGAAGAAATCGTTCGAGAGCATAAAGGCACAAAACACTACGATGGTCGCGAAATCGACTTGTGTTTTCCTGTTCTGCCAGACGGAGTAAGCGAAGATACAGCGCAACTTGTATATGGCAACCGTTACTGCCAGCCCCCCTCGATAGAGATCTACGGAGTTGGCGGCGTTCAGGTCACCGACGGAGACTTCTCTATTAACGATAATATTGTAGTTCACAGAGGCTGATAGTTAACCTTGCCGGGGAGTGTCTCTTTCTCCCCGGCAAGGTTAACTATCGGTAATTCCATGATTGTCCGCAGATTGCAACGATCCTGAGACAATATATCAGGGTGGCTTCTACTTTTTCAAGGTGTTACCTGCTCCATATAGCCAGCCGCCTAAAGGTATCCTAATTTTTTGGCCGCATTATAAAACATTCGGCATTTTTCCGCACCGTGCCTTGTGCTGTCCCAACTAATAAAGTTAGGGGAAGAGTTATCTGACTTAATATCGCATTCTTCGAGTATTTTTCGGACCATCTCCTCTTCCTTGCTCCCTTTGTTCTTACAATAAAATCCCCAATAAGGTGAACCATTATTGTTCTCGCCGCTCCAGCATCCGACCCACACTCCTTTTATATTTATACCAAACGACTTCTGAACCTCACGTTGTAGAAGTTCAAATTCCGGTTTTAATTCGTGATACCATTCATCGATGAGATCTTTGGATAGTTGCAATCTCATTGCAGTCATAGCGGATTGTATGGTGTTTAGATCTTCAGCCTTCTCGTATAAGATATCCCATTTAGTAAGAGCTGTGGCATCTTCAGGAAACATTGTTTCTTTAATAAGTTTTTGTATATCCATAAGTAGCTTGTTATTAATTCTAATGTTATATAGACCTTTTATGAAATCTGCAAATTGAGAAATCGCAGATTTAAGTACTATCTGCGTGGAGTCTATGATTTGTTCAATTTCATAAAGCCAATCAGATAGTTGGGAATGAATGACGACTGTACGATTATAAAATATTGGTCTGAAATCAATACATTCCTTCCTGCAATAGGCTATCTCACTTGAATCAAAGATATAATTATCATCATCGCACCGGCATTTATATTTGTCCAAATGAGCACAAGTTCTGTTTTCATTGGATGATTGCAGTCCGTCTGAAGGACATTTCCATGCCGATGCTCTGATACTATTAATTAAATCAGGATTGAAATATTGAGGTAATATAACAAGAAAAATTTTATCATCGCCATATCCTTTATCTTTGGTATGTTTAATATATCTCCCCAATTGATTCCGCTGAAAAGGAGCATTCATTAGCTTATTCTCAATAATAATTGCATACTTATTATCAAGAATACGAACATCCACATGGGATTTCTCTGCGGTAATGATTGGGTTAACAACTGATGATTTGTCTAAGCCGGCAAGGGATAGGAACTTATCAATAAATGATTCTAAGATTAAAAATTTCCCATTTTCAGAATAATTAAGAATTGACGCAAGAATTTTACTTGTATGAGGCTCCTCTGTATGAAGAATATCCAGCAAATTTAACTGATACAACGGCTTATTCTCCGACTTTGATTTAAGTTTCTCACAATCCGTAGCAATCAAAAGTAATTGTTTCGTCGCTAATTCTTTAAGTGAATTACATGAATTAGAGAAATCAATTAAAGATAAAAATGGATTTTGGGTCATTGAAATTTATTACATTGTAGAAGTTATCATAAAATGAATGGCATCGATATCATGAAAGACATCTTGTTGACATGTAAGTCATTCTGGGTGTTTTATATACTCAAATACAAAGTTAAGTATATCGTAAAAATAAATTAATGTATTGATATGTTAAGCCGCAGGTCTACAGAAATTAATCATGTATCGTTTACCAACGTTGGAGAGGATGTCTTCTACGGTGGCGAACAAGACGTGTTTATCTCCGTAGA
>SCEJ01000093.1 GCA_004102785.1 Muribaculaceae bacterium Isolate-013 (NCI) | reverse complement strand
TTCGTTGCTCCTCGCTTATATTTATCTTCGTTGCTTGTCTTGACATAATTGGAGAGATAAGTATATGTAAGACAATAACGTTTGAAAATGGATTTCATTGCATTAATTCTTTAATAAAACATACTTACCAACAGCTTTATAATTATGAGGCGGAGACCCATGAGCCAAGCAAACATCTGCGCGAACACCTCAACCAGTATTATGATGAGTTTGTCGAAAGATACGGTAATCTGAACGACAAGCGTAATGTCCGGTTCATCATGGGCGATGCCAACGGGCGCGACGCGCTGGGTCTGGAGAGAAGCGAGAACGGCACGATTGTCAAGGCTGATATATTTGACCATCCCGTTTCCTTCTCCGTTGACGAAGTCGCATCCGTCGATACTCCGATGGAGGCGCTGACTGCATCGTTAAACAAATACGGAGGTGTCAATCTCGAATATATGTCATCTTTGGTGGATATGGACGAAGATACCATTATCCGGAATCTTGAAGGACACATATATTATAATCCCCTTGTGGAGAACTACGAGATAAAAGACCGATTCATCGCCGGCAATGTCGTTGCCAAAGCTGAACAAGTCAAAGCATGGATAGACCGCGAGGAAGAACGGATAAAGGACTTCCCCGGCTATGACGGCGTTGAGCCGTTTATAGCCATGTCGCGGGATTCTCTCAAAGCATTGGAGGAAGCACGGCCCCGCCGCATCGGGTTCGACGAGCTGGATTTCAACTTCGGAGAAAGGTGGATCCCGGCAGGAATATACTCGGCTTATATGTCCGATTTATATGAGACGGATGTGAGAATAGCCTATTCTTCCTCTATGGATGAATATTCGGCAGAAGCCTCCCGCAAGAACATGAAGATATGGGAGGAATTTTGTGTAAGGGGCTATTACCGTACTTACGACGGCATGAGCCTTCTCAGACACGCCCTGCACAATACCGTACCCGACATAAAGAAGTCAATCGGAAAGGATGATGACGGCCACGACATAAAGGTGCCGGACAGTGAGGCTATACAGCTTGCCAACACCAAGATAGATGAAATCCGCAACGGATTCTCGGAATGGCTGGAGGCTCAGTCGCCGGAGTTCAAGGACCGGCTGGTAGAACTGTATAACGACAAGTTCAACTGTTTCGTGCGTCCGCAGTATGACGGAAGCCATCAGACATTTCCTGATCTGAACATGAAGATGCTCGGAGACCGCTACGGAATCAGCTCCATATATCAAAGCCAGAAGGATTGCGTGTGGATGCTTTTGCAAAACGGCGGCGGAATATGTGATCATCAGGTGGGAACCGGCAAGACGCTGATAATGTGCATGGCGGCTCACGAAATGAAACGCCTCGGGCTCGCCCACAAGCCCATGATTATAGGAATGAAGGCGAATGTGGCGGAGATCGCCATGACATATCAGACCGCTTATCCCAATGCAAGGATTCTCTATGCCGATGAAAAGAGTTTCAAGGCTGACAATCGTGTCAATTTCTTCAACCGGATCAAGAACAACGACTATGACTGTATCATAATGTCGCATGACCAGTTCGGGAAGATACCTCAGTCGCCGGAAATGCAGCAGCAGATTCTTCAGGCTGAACTTGACACGGTGGAGGAAAATCTTGAAGTGGTTAAGCAGCAAGGGCATGATGTGTCGCGTGGTATGCTCAAAGGTCTTATAAAGCGGAAAGAGAACCTTACCGCCAAGATTGCAACCATTCAGTACCAGATGGAACAGAACAAGGACAGCGTTGTGGATTTCAGGCAGATGGGCATAGACCACATCTATATCGATGAATCACAGAATTTTAAGAACCTCATGTTCAACACCAGACATGACCGTGTGGCAGGATTGGGCAACAGTGAGGGGAGCCAGAGGGCGCTAAATCTGTTGTATGCAATCCGTACGATTCAGGAGCGGACAGGCAAAGACCTCGGCGCTACATTTCTGTCGGGTACTACAATCAGTAACTCGCTTACCGAGTTGTATCTGTTGTTCAAGTATCTGCGTCCGAATGAACTTGAAAGGCAGGAGATTAGATGCTTCGATGCGTGGGCGGCAATCTTTGCCAAAAAGACAACCGACTTCGAGTTCAATGTCACGAATAATATTGTGCAGAAGGAGCGTTTCAGATACTTTATCAAGGTGCCGGAGTTGGCTGCGTTCTACAACGAGATAACAGACTACCGCACCGCAGAGGATGTTGGGGTTGACCGTCCGCATAAGCATGAGATACTCCACAATATTCCTCCTACCCCGGCACAGGAAGATTTCATTCAGAAGCTGATGGAATTTGCAAAAACAGGCGATGCGACAATTCTCGGCAGAGCGCCGTTGTCCGAAACCGAAGAAAAGGCGAAGATGCTTATCGCCACGGACTATGCCCGAAAGATGGCTCTCGATATGCGAATGATTGACCCTGAATACGGTGATGACCCGAACAACAAGGCCAGCCACTGCGCACGTATTATAGCGGAATATTATCACAAATATGACGCACAGCGCGGCACACAGTTCGTATTCAGCGATTTATCGACATATAAACCCGGTGAATGGAATATCTATTCTGAAATCAAGCGAAAACTGATAGAGGACTACGGAATTCCGGCGCATGAAATTCGGTTTATTCAAGAGTGTAAAACCGAAAGGTCAAGAAAGGCTGTCATTCAGGCGATGAATGACGGCGATGTCCGTGTGCTGTTCGGCTCGACAAGTATGCTCGGAACAGGCGTAAACGCCCAACGCCGTGCAGTCGCTGTTCATGAATTGGAATGCCCCTGGCGCCCAAGCGATCTGGAGCAGCGCGAGGGTCGTGCTATCCGTGCGGGTAACGAGGTTGCCAAACTTTATGCCGACAACAAGGTGGATGTAATAATCTATGCTGTCGAGAAGTCGCTGGATTCCTACAAGTTCAATCTTCTTCACTGCAAGGCTACCTTCATTGCCCAGCTCAAATCCGGCGCGCTGGGAGCGAGAACCATCGACGAGGGCGCGATGGATGAGAAGAACGGCATGAACTTTTCGGAGTATATGGCTATTCTGTCCGGTAACACAGACCTGTTGGAAAAAGCGAAGCTCGAAAAGCGTATAGCGTCGCTTGAAAGCGGTCGCAAGGCGCATAACAAGGGTATCTCCGATTCCAGATTCCGTTATCAGACAGTCACCCACGACATTGCCAATAACGAGGCAGCTATTGAAAGGATGAAAGCCGACAATGCCCGGTATGAGGCGGTCGTGCAGCGTGATAAGGACGGCAATCCAGTCAATAATCTCACCATCGACACCTGCAATCTTTCCGATGAGAAGAATATGGGCATCCACCTGCAAGGGCTGGCGCAACGTACCGACACCCACGGACAGTATCAACGTATCGGTGAGGTCTATGGATTCCCGATTTCCATTATCTCGGAGCGTAACCTCGTGGACGGAAAAGAGACTGTTCAGAACCGTTTTGTTGTTGAAGGCAACTACAAATACAAGTTCAACAACGGCTTCATCGCCATGAGCGACACACACGCCGCCTGCATGAACTTTGTCAACGCTCTGGAAAAGATACCGGGCATCATAGCACAATATGAGGAACGGACAGCCAGACTCAAAGCCGATGTTCCTCAGCTCGAAGCCATCATCTCGAAGCCGTGGGGCAAGGAGGATGAACTGAAACAGCTCAAATCCGAACTTGCCGCGCTTGACCGAAAGATTACGGCTGAACTTGCGCCAAACCATGAGGAAAAAGACGGTGTTGAGAACAGCCAGACCGCCGCGCAGACAGTCGATGTGCCCTCTCAATCGGAGGACGCTAAAAAGAGTATGGTCGCGGAACCGGCCACAGACTATGTTGTCCCGCGCAGATTCAGTGCCGTGCCGGACTCCGGAATACCAAGGCATGCCGGAAGAAGGATGTAAGAGAGACAGGGAGCATACGGTCAATCCGGTATGCTCCCTGCCTTATAAAATGAAGAACGCTCCTCAAGTATGCTGTCTTGCGACTCGCCTGAGGAGCTTATTATCTTTATAACTAATTGTTGTCTTGTTTGGTTCTGCAAAATTAGGCAATATTTTTTATACTGCCAAATTTTTTCTATGTTACTGCAATATTGTCCTAAACGTTTTGGGCAAAAATAAAAATAGGAAGTAGTTACTAAGGCAAAAAATGACTACCTTAGTAGTGAGCGACCAACTCAACTACTTCCTATGGCAAATATAACACTTTTCGCAC
>SCEJ01000092.1 GCA_004102785.1 Muribaculaceae bacterium Isolate-013 (NCI) | reverse complement strand
CCACGAAGCGGTTGTAGGAGAATGTCTGCGGAAACAGATGCTTCCAGTGAATGCGCACACATCCCAGATAATAGTGCTTGAAGTTTCGGTACGAATTGAAGTGGAAACAGATCAGAATCGTGATGACTTCGGCATCCGACATCATGCGCTTTCTTTTCCGTTTTGGAGTGTCAGTTGTGGACGGAAGTGCATTTTTTGCCATCTCACCCTCAAATTCTTTGCAGAAATCATCTGCAATACAAAAAATTTCAGTAACTTTACTTTCGGTAATCATGATACAGTATTTATTGTTTGACACCTCTAAATTACTAAATATCAGTGATATTACCAAAAGAATCGGCAGCTTTTTCAAGCTGCCGATTCAGCTTTTTTATGGTGTTCCTTATCCCGAACTCGCGTTCATAGCAAACGTCCTTTTCGACTTTATCTTGATAAATAGCTAACATATAACTCCATCCATATTTATGATCTTTGCTATATGCCCATTTCCAAACGCACAATGCAATAAGAACTGGCAGTGCAGCTATGATAATAGACAATAAAGAAAACCACCATGTTGTGGGTGTAGGTTTTACTGCATACGCAATAAATGTAAATATCGGAGTTAAAACTGCAACCAAAAATGCCGCAACCATACCATTACTGATAAGGGGATATTTTTCGGTTACGGTCTCCGTTTTACGGGCTAATAAATATTTCAGCTTTTCAGACCATGATACGGTTTTCGTACCTCCACCTTTGACTTTTATTGTTGCATTTCCAGATAGGATACCATCATCAATAAGTTTGCTTGTAAGCAATTCCAATATAGAGCGGCGTTGCAAGTCCTCTTGATGTCCCCATGCGTCATACTCAAAAAAGTAATAGTCGTCTGATAATTCACGTTCCAACATTTTAACCACGTTGGATTTTCCAGATCCCCAAATACCTTCGATGCCGATAATTCGAGGTAAAGTACATTCCTCATCCAATGAATCATTCTGACAAAAATGGCGAGCAATAGTTTTTGCCAACCTTTCTTGCGAACCTCCATCGAATTTGTCAATACCACACGGTTTATTTTGGATAAACCGCGGATATTGCTGTTTGGATTGTAGTTTTGTTTCCATATACGTAATTTATTGATTATACGAACTCCAAATAATTCTCCCGATTTACCACATGAAACTCGGCATAGGGATAGGCTTCTTGGAAGGCTTTCGGTGCGGCCGGCATTTTATTTCCCCACTTGAACTCCAAGGCGGTAAGACTGTCGGCACTCTCCTCAATCAGGTCGATTTCCTGTTTGTCGTAGGTGCGCCAGAAATAGAACTCCCTGTGCAGTCCCTCATTGAAGTTCGCTTTGCGCCGCTCTCCGATGATGTAGTTCTCCCACAGCGCACCGACATCCTGCCGAATGGCCAGCGGTGAGAAAGCCCCGATAATGGCATTGCGAATGCCGTTGTCGTAGAAGTACCACTTGCCAGCTTTTGTAACCTCCTTGCGTAGGTTACGCGAATAAGCCCCCAGACGATAGATAACGAAGACCTTTTCCAATAGGTCGAGGTATTTTTCAACGGTCGTCTTGCTCATGCCGAGTTGTTTACCTAACTCTTCGTAAGAAACTTCGCTGCCCAACTGAAAAGCTATCAATCGCAGTAGATCGCGCATCTTGCTCGAATTTTTTAAGCCGTCAATTGCTAAGATATCTTTAAGCAGGTATGCACCGACAATATCACGTAGGTAGTCTGTTTTACGTTCATAGTTCTCCATCATTACTACTTCGGGATAGGAACCGTAAATCAAGCGCGCTTCGAGGTTCTGGCGGGTTTCAAGTGCCGTTTCCGTCTGTGCGATTTCCCGTTGCGAGAATGGTGTAAGGAGAAATTGCGTACTGCGGCCGACCAACGGTTCACCAGTCTTATTCAGCAAATCGAATGACGAAGAACCACTTGCCAAGACACTTATTCCCGGTATTTCATCAACTATCAACTTCAGAATACTACCGATTTGTGGTATGTTCTGTGCCTCATCAATAGCCAGCAAATCAATACCATCCAATAAATGCCGATAATTGGCTATTGAGCGATTCTCCAATAGTGCTAATGTGTCGTAGTCTTCGCCGTTGAGCATCATCGTCCTACCTGAATAGTTGTCCACAATTTTACGCATCATTACCGTTTTACCAACACGGCGAGCACCAAAAATCAGTACTGCTTTATTGGGCGCGATTCGTGCTGTAATCTTCTCTTGAAGTATTCTATTTACTGTTTCCATACCTTATAAAATATAATGCAAAGATAATCATATTTTTTTAATTGGCGAATTTTACAAAAAAAACGGGCTATTAAATGGCGATTTTTACAACCACAATCTTATGGAAGTTGTTTCATTGTTTTTAGTAATGATATATGTTCATACTATGATGACTCAATAATTTACCAGACATACGTTTCTGAAATTTGTCCTTATAGGAATGAAAAACTCACATATATTGTGCTAATTAATATATAATTAAATGAAAATAAAAAGACAGGATACGAGTATTCCTGTCTTCTCATATGTAATGGATATTTTTTTATTTTCTCATCCGCTCCAACTCCTCATCACGCAACATTCTCTCGTTCAGTTTTTCCTGCATCCTGTCAATGAAATAGGTGCGGCTTTCGTTCTTCCGGCGTTTGATATCAGTGTAGAAGCGGTAGCAGTCTTTAGAATCAACCCCGAATATCTTATAGAGAAGTGGGGCGAGCTGTTTGAGCGGCATATTGCCGTTGTTGATGCAGCCCATCACGTCTATGCCGTAGATAAGTTCCACGAGGTCGATGGCATTGCCCGTCCATTGAAGAAGGCTGGCGGTGGTTTCTGTTGCGTTGTTGGCGGATATTAGTGGTGGCACTTGGGGCGTGGCAAGGAATTTCTGCATCTTTCTTACGAAAGACAGAGCCTTGCTGACGTAGGCGGCAATCTCTCTTTTTTCTTCTGACAGATTACGTACGGGATGGTGCTGCAACTCGATTTCGATGTAGGCAAGCGCGATGACGGTAAGGTTCATGTCCATGCCGCCGTTGCACAGTTCGATCACTTGGGTGGCGAAAGCCGTGTATGCCGTTTCCATATTGCAGTCGCCGGCTTCGTTTATCAGGCGGAAAAAGTCGGTTTCCGCCAGCAAGAAATAATTCATGGTTCTGTCAATTTTGAAAATTACACTTTGTTTTCTGCGTGCGCACATGAATATAATTGGTAAAAAACGCGGCAGAAAATAAAAAATCCAACACTCAATTTTACAAAGTGCTGGATTTCAGAGGTATAAAATTCAGTATTTTTTCACAAGGACAAATTATCTCCGACTTAAATTGTTTGTAATCGGAACATTTATTCTATTCCTGAAAATAGAAATGTATGCTTGCCGCACATTTTGGCTATCTTGCTTTTTTATCAAGGATATAGATAATGCGACATACACCGTTGGGATAGCTTTTCAAAGAGGAAAGCGTCCAGTGTTGCTCTGGCAGAGCCGACTTAAAAAAATGTCGTCCGCTTCCGGATATGAAAGGAACGGTGTATAGTATGATTTCATCCACAGCGTGCATCCGCAGCAGTCCGTTTATATAGTCTGCCGTGTCCGGTGTGGCTTCCGCGAGGTAACGGATGTTTGTGCAGTCTTTTCTCCATTCGTGCAGCATTGAAATGGAATAGTCCGGTGTCACACGGTAAAAGGCTTTCTTCCTGATTTCATCAAGACCGCAACGGTCAAGGCACAAATCCTGATGTGCTTTATCATATAACTCTGAAGAAAGACATCCGTCCATCGTCAGTACGGCGAGAATCTGAACTTTACCCATAATCGTTTCCTTTCGTTAGGCAAGGGTAAAAAAGTAGCGTGCAATTCACACTACCTTCAAGCGATGGCTCTGGTAAAGCCTTTACGGAGAGTACGTGAATGCACGCTATGCGTAAGCATAGCATAAGCATCACGCAATCGTCTCCGTAGTTCCAATTTACCAGATTTTCGCTTGAAACGCCTTGCGGTCTTATCCTATATGTTGGCGGCGAAAAGCTCCTGCCAATCGCCGTTTTTCTCAAATGTTATGCAAATCTACATAAAAATCGCGAGATTTTTACACCGGCAGAATAAAAAACAAGGCCGACGGGTTGATTCCTCACGGCTCTTTCATTTAAAATCGGCCGAAGTTTACAAAAATAGTGGTATTTTATAGCGAAAATGTCTACCTTTGCACATAGCGATGCCGAAGCACCGCCTTCGGTGTTTCTTTATCATAAGATTTAA
>SCEJ01000091.1:2000-4845 GCA_004102785.1 Muribaculaceae bacterium Isolate-013 (NCI) | reverse complement strand
ATCTTATCTTGAGGGGGGCTTCGTGCTTAGATGCTTTCAGCACTTATCCTTGCCGGAGGCGGCTACCCGGCGGTGCGGCTGGCGCCACAACCGGTTCACCGGAGCTCCGTCCAACACGGTCCTCTCGTACTAGTGTCGGGTCCTCGCAAATCTCCTGCGCCCACAACAGATAGAGACCGAACTGTCTCACGACGTTCTGAACCCAGCTCGCGTGCCACTTTAATAGGCGAACAGCCTAACCCTTGGGACCTTCTCCAGCCCCGGGATGTGACGAGCCGACATCGAGGTGCCAAACCACTCCGTCGATATGAGCTCTTGGGAGGGATCAGCCTGTTATCCCCGGAGTACCTTTTATCCTTTGAGCGATGGCCCTTCCATGCGGAACCACCGGATCACTATGCTCTAGTTTCCTACCTGATCGACTTGTGGGTCTCTCAGTCAAGCGCGCTTGTGCCATTACACTCTGCGGCCGGTTACCAATCGGCCTGAGCGCACCTTTAGAAGCCTCCGTTACTCTTTTGGAGGCGACCACCCCAGTCAAACTACCTGCCATGCACTGTCCGCCACTGAGGCGTTAGAGACCAGATGCGCGAAGGTCAGTATTTCAACGTCGGCTCCACAATCACTGGCGTGACTGCTTCATTGCCTCCTGACTATCCTACACATCGAGCACCCGGTCACAATGCAAAGCTGCAGTAAAGGTTCACGGGGTCTTTTCGTCCCGTTGCGGGTAATCGGCATCTTCACCGATACTACAATTTCACCGAGCTCACGGTTGAGACAGTGTCCAGATCATTACACCATTCGTGCAGGTCGGAACTTACCCGACAAGGAATTTCGCTACCTTAGGACCGTTATAGTTACGGCCGCCGTTTACCGGGGCTTCAATTCAATGCTTCTCTTGCGATGACATCTCCTCTTAACCTTCCGGCACCGGGCAGGTGTCAGGCTGTATGCTTCATCTTTAAACTTTGCACAGCCCTGTGTTTTTGTTAAACAGTTGCCTGGACCTATTCTCTGCGCCCGCCCCGGAGGACGGGACCCCTTATCCCGAAGTTACGGGGTCAATTTGCCTAGTTCCTTAACCGTGAATCTCTCGAGCGCCTCAGTATTTTCTACCCGACCACGTGTGTCCGTTTACGGTACGGGCCTCATCAGGATATGCTTAGCGGATTTTCTTGGGAGTATGATTACCACCGCTGTCAGATTGCCCGGGGGCGCTCTGTACTGTCTCCTTTCATCAGGAGAGGTGGATTTGCCTGCCTCTCCTATAACTACGGGATTTAACGCACTATTCCGTCAGTGCGCGGGTGTGTCACTCCTCCGTCTCCACATCGCTCCTGAAAAGGGTAACGGAATTTTTACCGTTTGTCCATCGGATGCGCCTTGCGGCTGCTCCTTAGGTCCCGACTTACCCTGATCCGATTAGCGTTGATCAGGAACCCTTGGTCTTTCGGCGGGAGGGTTTCTCGCCCTCCTTGTCGTTACTTATTCCTACATTTGCTTTTCCGTGGCCTCCAGCATACCTTACGGCACACCTTCTGCGGCGAACGGAATGCTCCCCTACCAATCCGCAATTATTGCGGAGTCCATGGCTTCGGCACCGGACTTATGCCCGATTATTATCCATGCGGAATCACTCGACTGGTGAGCTGTTACGCACTCTTCAAATGAATGGCTGCTTCCAAGCCAACATCCCAGCTGTCTAGGCAATTCCACCTCGTTATGGTCTTCAACTCGGCCCGGATTTGGGGGCCTTAGCCGATGGTCTGAGTTGTTCCTCTTTCGGACGTGGACCTTAGCACCCACGCCCTCACTCCCGGGTATCGTGCCGTGGCATTCGGAGTTTGTCAAGACTTGATAGGCGGTGAAGCCCTCGCATCTTATCAGTCGCTCTACCTCCACGGTACTGAGCCCGAGGCTGCACCTAAATGCATTTCGGGGAGTACGAGCTATCTCCAAGTTTGATTGGCCTTTCACTCCTACCCTCAGGTCATCCGAAAGCTTTTCAACGCTTACCGGTTCGGTCCTCCAGTGAGTGTTACCTCACCTTCAACCTGCCCAAGGGTAGATCACTTGGTTTCGCGTCTGCCCCCGCCGACTGCGCGCCCTGTTCGGACTCGCTTTCGCTTCGGCTCCGTGCCTGATGACACTTAGCCTCGCCGGCGATGGCAACTCGTAGGATCATTATGCAAAAGGCACGCCGTCACCACACGCAGTGGCTCCGACCGCTTGTAGGCGCATGATTTCAGGGTCTGTTTCACTCCTCTGTTCGAGGTTCTTTTCACCTTTCCCTCACGGTACTGGTTCGCTATCGGTCTCTCGGTAGTGTTTAGCCTTACGGGATGGTCCCCGCGGATTCGGCCAGAATTTCTCGTGTTCCGGCTTACTCAGGTGCCGCCTCGCTCCAGGGCGGGTTTTCGCTTACGGGGCTTTCACCCTCTGCGGCCCGGCTTTCCAGCCGGTTCTGCTAACCTTTCCTAATCGCTTTGCTGACGATCCTACAACCCCCGGCGCCGCATTGCTACGGCCCGGGTTTGGGCTGGGGCGCGTTCGCTCGCCGCTACTTGCGCTATCACTGGTTTGTTTTCTTTTCCTCCGGGTACTTAGATGTTTCAGTTCCCCGGGTTCGCCTCTGCCTTGCGGCAGATGCCGGAATCGCTTCCGGCGGGTTGCCCCATTCGGAAATCCGCGCATCAACGGGTATTTGCCCCTACGCGCGGCTTATCGCAGCTTGTCACGTCCTTCGTCGCCTCCGAGAGCCAAGGCATCCTTCATGCGCCCTTCTCTCCTTTCCTTTAACGTTGCCGAACTTGGTTTCACTTTGGCTTGACACGGATTGATC
>SCEJ01000091.1:0-1158 GCA_004102785.1 Muribaculaceae bacterium Isolate-013 (NCI) | reverse complement strand
CTGACCAGTTAGCAACTGTCGGTGGGGGTTGCGCTCGTTATGGCACTTAAGCCGACACCTCACGGCACGAGCTGACGACAACCATGCAGCACCTCGCCTCAGGTCCGAAGACTCATCTGCTTTCACAAATGATTCCTGAGGCGTTTGAGCCCGGGTAAGGTTCCTCGCGTATCATCGAATTAAACCACATGTTCCTCCGCTTGTGCGGGCCCCCGTCAATTCCTTTGAGTTTCACCGTTGCCGGCGTACTCCCCAGGTGGAATGCTTAACGCTTTCGCTGTGACACCCAGGACTCATTCGCCCCGGACATCTAGCATTCATCGTTTACTGTGCGGACTACCAGGGTATCTAATCCTGTTCGATACCCGCACTTTCGTGCCTCAGCGTCAGTTGAGCGCCGGTAAGCTGCCTTCGCAATCGGCGTTCTGCGTGATATCTATGCATTTCACCGCTACACCACGCATTCCGCTTACTTCTCACTCACTCAAGGGTGTCAGTTTCAACGGCACAACGGGGTTGAGCCCCGAAATTTTACCGCTGACTTGACACTCCGCCTACGCACCCTTTAAACCCAATAAATCCGGATAACGCTCGCATCCTCCGTATTACCGCGGCTGCTGGCACGGAGTTAGCCGATGCTTTTTCTTCAGGTACTCTCCTTTCGTCCACACGTGGACGCCTTTGCTCCCTGACAAAAGAGGTTTACGACCCATAGGGCCTTATTCCCTCACGCGACTTGGCTGGTTCAGCCTTCCGGCCATTGACCAATATTCCTCACTGCTGCCTCCCGTAGGAGTTTGGACCGTGTCTCAGTTCCAATGTGGGGGACCTTCCTCTCAGAACCCCTACGCATCGTCGGCTTGGTAGGCCGTTACCCTACCAACTACCTAATGCGCCGCATGCCCATCCGTCACCGGAGTCGCCTCCTTTGACCCCCGAGGGATGTCCCTCAGGAGTGTTATGCTGTATTAGTCGGAATTTCTTCCGGTTATCCACCTGTAACGGCCAGGTTGCATACGTGTTACTCACCCGTGCGCCGGTCGCCGGCAGGAGAAAGCAAGCTTCCTCCCCCGCTGCCCCTCGACTTGCATGTGTTAAGCCTGTCGCTAGCGTTCATCCTGAGCCAGGATCAAACTCTTCGTTGTTGTTATCTTGTTT
>SCEJ01000090.1 GCA_004102785.1 Muribaculaceae bacterium Isolate-013 (NCI) | reverse complement strand
TTCGTTGCTCCTCGCTTATATTTATCTTCGTTGCTTGTCTTGACATAATTGGAGAGATAAGTATATGTAAGACAATAACGTTTGAAAATGGATTTCATTGCATTAATTCTTTAATAAAACATACTTAGTTATTGAAACAGACCGATTGATTCTTCGCTCGTGGAAGCAGGGGGATTTACCTTTGTTCGCCGAGATGAACAAGGACTCACGTGTTATGCGCTATTTCCCGGCAACACTGAGTGATGCTGAGACAGAGGCTTTTTACAATCGTATTCAGAATGAGTTTGACTCTAAAGGATGGGGATTATATGCTGTGGAAATAAAATCCACAGGTGAGTTTATCGGATATGTTGGACTGCATGAGATTGGTTTCGATGCAGACTTCACTCCCGGAGTTGAAATAGGGTGGCGTCTTGCCGCTGATTATCACAATCAGGGATATGCAACCGAAGCCGCCAAAGCTGTGCTGAGTCTGGCAAAGAGTGCGGGAATTGAAAGGCTGTTTTCTTTCACTGCAATGATAAATGCCCCGTCAGAGCGTGTGATGCAAAAGATTGGAATGGTAAAGGCCGGAGAGTTCAGGCATCCTAATCTGTCGGATGATTCTCCGCTGTGTGTTCATGTGCTTTATAAGATTGATTTATAACAAAATGGCGAATAACCATGACAAAAGTCACGGCTATTCGCCAATACTATACCGGAAAGTTCCCTTATTATTTCCTATTCTTCTTTTTAGCTGCCTCTAATTTGGCTTTAACCTCTTCCTCTGCCAATCTCTTGGGGATAATGTCGAGATTAATGGTCTTATAGCGTTTATAATGCTCGAAAAGATAATTCATTTCTTTGGCAGAGAGTAAAGGAATGCGGTCTTTTCCCGGATTCCTATCGGCAAGTTTCGCAATAATAGTTCCCACCTGCACGGTGCCGAAACTTTCAGCAAATACATTCTTGATGAATAAGGCGATGTTTTCGCCTTTCAGTTTCAGGAATTTCCCGACATTATAGCCAAGATGCTTCAGGTCTTCTTTTGACAGGTGATTGCTCCGTAGCTGAACAGCGTCGAACCGGGCTAACGGATTGACTGTCCAAATTTTTGCATTATTGTGTAGTTTGTCCAGTTCGTGAGACTCCATGAACTGTTCCATCGTATGTGTGATATATGCACAGATAAACGACACTTGTTCAAGATTATAGAGTTCTTCGTGACGTTTTAGTTCGTTAAACGCCTCATCACATCGCTGCTTTCGTGTCATTATCTCCTCGTGCGATTCGATATTGTCTTTGTGTTTCTCATAGAAATCACAAATTGGACCCATGTCCTCAAGATAATACACCGAACCATCGGGAGTAACGTAAACCTCTTGCTCTGTTTCCTCTATCAAAGTGGACCCATCCGGATTCTTGTGAACATCCTGAATGCATACCGATGAGAAGAAACCTACATCTTCATCATATTCCCGCTTCTTTTGAATGCGGGTAATGCGATTCTCATGATCATATCTTTCTTCATCTGTCATTGAATCAAGATATACGTTGTATGCTTCCTCAAGTTCAGCATCATAGTCTCTCGAATCATTATATGACTTCTCAATCATAATCTTATCGTCAGATAATTCCATGCCTACATAAGCCTCTTCTCCATCAGGGAAACGTATATGACGCATATCGTCTACAATTTCCAATACCTCAAACGGCCGGTTTTCATTCATGGGAATGACGACTTTCGATTCTCCTTTGTTCTCTGCTACACAAGCTGTTTCTGGAATCGGCGTTGAGCATTGTTCCTGTATTTCCTGTACATCTGTCGTGGATACCGAGACCTTTTCACCGGTAGGAGTTTCGGCAATAGCAATGACTTCACGGCGACGAAAAAGAGCCGAAAGACGGTTGAACAAGTCTTCGATTACTGATTGAAAACCGCAATAAAGACCGATTGAAAGGACAAAGAAAACGGCAAAGAGTACATTGCCGGTAAATTGGTCAGTGCCAAAACGGTGAATGGCAGCGTGGCGACCAAGTAAAGCCATTATGCCACATCCGGCAACAACGGCACTCCAGATAAAAATTTTGTCCCGGGTAGGGGAAGCATAGCTCCTCGTGCGCTGGGGCGTTTCTTTCATAAACAAATAGTGGATTTTGAAATATTGTCGCTTTTATAGACAATTTAACCCACTGAATTGATCAGATATCAATATGTTAAAAAGAGGGGCACTTCTCAAAGCTACCCGAATACATACCAGCATAATGCTATACGCACTGGCTTGTGTAAAGGATTTTGGAGATACGACCGTGACGGTCAGCCGGGGTGAAGCGACAATAACAGGCTTCCTTTCTCAACAGACGGACGATGCGCGAACCGTTCTCGTTGAGAATATGCACTGACACGGCGAAGCCAAAGTGCTTGACCGCGAAGCAGACGCAAGGCTCGACCGAGCGAATTCCTGCGAAATGCCGAGGAAATAAGCGGCGAGGTCGTTGTCGAGAGTGAAGTCCTCGACGGCACTCTTGACGGCAGCGGAGGCTTCGGCGACGCAGTATCGCAAGCCGGATCCGTAGCAGACCTCGGCGTTGAAACATTGGCAGGTTGCCAAAGTTTCGTCTTTCTCGACAAGCGCGAGCAAGTCGAACGGCATTTGATTGTCGCTGCCCCACGGTATGTAAGAGAGCGTATCGTCAACGATGGTCGGCACAATATCCACGTCCTCCTTGAACACGGAGGCCGAGTTGACGGTAAACGCGGCGCGGGCTTCATATCTCGGCAGCGTCTCAACGGAGTTGAAATTAAGTAAGTCCATAGCTTTGAGTTTGTTGGCTCAAAGTTATGGACCTTATAAGGAGTACGAAAAGACGCGAGTTAGTCTATATTCCAATAAGCGCTGGGGTCTCCATCAAATATTGTATCTATATCATCATCAGAATATCCCATCTCATCTTGAGCATACGAACCTGCATATCTCCCAAAGGGATCTTGATTTCTATATATGTAATCTCTTGCTTCATTTTCGACTTCATCATATATCTCAAAATCAAAATCTGCTTGGCGTTGTTCACAAGCATATTCAAAATTTGATGTTATCTTAAAATCGGGATATGCTTTTTTTATTTGTTCAATAGCTTCATCAGAAATTATAAAATGTCTACCATCGCATTGATAAACACACCACTCGACATACGAGGGATTTATATCTAAGACATCAGCCAAAGATAATCCCTGATATTGACCAAAGTTATAGGGGTCTTCAATGGAATTAAAAATGCTACAAGGTTTACTCATCATATTCATTAAAACGCGTTATCTCTACATCTTGTGGGTCGTAAACTTCATATAGAAGTAGTCCATTGTCTTTCGACTTTCTTCTTGTTATAACGGCAAAAGAATTTCCAATTCCTTTAAGTTTAGAAGAAGAAGTGAACAAATACTCATCTTCTTTGGGAAAATAAAAAGGCTCTTTATCTACTATTCTAATTCCATCTACTTGATTGATATAAGGGCTTGGTTTCTCGTTTTTGAAAGAGGATAGATATGTTTTAATACGAGATTCGGCCGAGATATTTAATAATCGCGGAACATACAATAGGTAGATAGGATATTTTTCTTCTGCATTTGAAAGAGTTTTGAACAGAGGAGCACGATAAATCTTGTCTTCAATTGCAAAGATTATTCTATTCCCTACAATATTCGCAGGACCTAAAGGAGGACAAGTAGGTGTTTTCTCCTCTCCAATACTGGAGAAGGTGTCATCATGATAAGGCACAAAACCATAGATTTCCGCGAGTCCTTCAACTGGTAACTTGATTCGAGAACCCGAATTAATCGTTTTGCCTTGTTTTAGGGCTTCTATGATACTCGGCATAACAATGCAATTTAGAAACTTGAATAAAAAATTGATGATTCAATTAACTATCTGCAAAGTTACGAATTTTCAGCGAGGTATCAAAGGAATACTTCGAGGTCGTTGACCTTGAAGATGCAACAGTCGCGGATTTTGCGGCACTCGCCGGAGGAAAGTATCTTTACGTTCCTCCAGCCTCCGTAAAAATTGTATCGCAGGGAGATACAATTTCGGAGTTCGAGTATGCTCCCATCAGACTTCCACACGTGTAAGTCTATGGGGTCGCCACTATTCAATATGTGGCGAGCGGTTGAAATATGTATTGATTTTGACATATTGAATAGTGTTTAGAGCCGTCGGAGTTCTTTCTCCGAAGCGCTACGAAAGCAGCCAAAGGCCGATAACCACACGGTTATCGTTTTGCTAAAAGCAAAACGCTTCGGCTTTTCCGAAGAAATATCGACAGGGTCGCCGGAGTTGAGCATTGTGCGAGCGGTAGATATATGTAGCAAGCGAGCCATCAGGTGTAAATGGGATTGAACCTGTCGTTGAAGATTGCCGGGTATGTCTTTCGTCTCAATCGAAGGACGGTTATCGGCAAGTTTAAGATGTCATAAGATCGAGAGTCATAAGTATGAAGAGTCGGCAAGTAGCCATTCACGGGCGGAGATTACATTGATTTTGACGCCGTCCAATTCCTCGGTGCGTGTCTTAGACATGGCGACAAGAGTCAGATTGTCGCATTGTAATTATTGTGTTCACAATTCCCTCTACATACGCATGACGATTGGATATATTTCAGATTTTCAGAGGAAAGTCACAACAAACTCCACTAAATCGCAGATTTTGGTACCTTAAACTCCACTAAATCGAATTACATAGGTCGTTCAGGTGTCTCGTCCTGAAAAAAGTTGACTCCTAACGAGTCAAAAAGATGATTAAATTTCAGAGTCTGCCGAGACAAAAACGACAAGCAATCCGCGATGAAGTCCTACGGCTTTATGCGGAAACAGATTTCA
>SCEJ01000008.1 GCA_004102785.1 Muribaculaceae bacterium Isolate-013 (NCI) | reverse complement strand
GACAGTAAGTTTGTAGTTCATCCTATATAGTAAAATATAGCAACAAATATATAAATAAAAATTGACTCTACCAAATTGTGAGCCAACTATTTTAATAAAAATTTCACCTCAAACTGTCAAACACCCGCTACACTTTTCGCCGGTGTGTGGCATAAACTTCGGATGCAGTTTTGGCGCTTGACGAAAAAATCGTAACTTTGCGGTTAGAAAAAAGGATCCTTTAAAATGAACATTTCTTACAACTGGCTAAAAGACTACGTAGATTTCAGCCTTACCCCAGCCGAGACCTGCGACGCACTGACGTCGACCGGTCTGGAAACCGATGGCCTGGAGGAGGTTGAATCAATCCGCGGAGGCCTCCGCGGCCTGGTTATCGGCAAGGTGCTCACCTGCGTTGAGCACCCCGACAGCGACCATCTGCATATCACCACCGTTGACCTCGGCACAGGCGAGCCCACCCAGATAGTGTGCGGCGCTCCCAACGTGGCCGCAGGGCAGACCGTTGTGGTGGCCACCGTAGGCACCACGCTCTACGACGGCGACAAGGAGTTTCAGATCAAGCGCTCGAAAATCCGCGGTGTGGAGTCGCTGGGCATGATCTGCGCTGAGGATGAAATCGGCGTCGGCACCTCGCACGACGGCATCATTGTCATTGACAAGGAGGTGGCTCCCGGCACCCCGGCAGCCGAATATTACGGTCTGGAGAGCGACTATGTGCTCGAGGTTGACCTCACCCCCAACCGCATCGACGCCGCCTCGCATTTCGGCGTGGCCCGCGACCTCAACGCCTACCTGAGCCGTCACCTCACCCCCGGCAACCTCCGCCGTCCCTCGGTTGAGGGCTTCGCCCCCGACCGCGCCGACGGCGCCATCCCCGTGGAGGTGCTCGACCCTCAGGGCGCCCCGCATTACAGCGGCCTCACCATCCGCGGCGTAAAGGTGGCCGAGAGCCCCGAATGGCTCCGCCGCCGCCTCACCGACATAGGCCTGCGCCCGATCAACAACATCGTCGACATCACCAATTACATACTCCACGGCTTCGGCCAGCCGCTCCACTGCTTCGACCTCGACAAGGTGGAGGGTGGCAAAATAGTGGTACGCACCTGCCCCGAAGGCACACGCTTCACCACTCTCGACGGCGTGGAGCGCACCCTTTCGGAGGCTGACCTGATGATTTGCGACGCCGTCGGGCCGATGTGCATCGCCGGCGTGTTCGGCGGTCTCGACTCGGGTGTGACCGAAGCCACCACCTCGGTATTCATCGAGAGCGCCTGCTTCAACCCCACCCGTGTGCGCAAGACGGCGCGCCGCCACGGTCTCTCGACCGATGCCTCCTTCCGCTATGAGCGCGGATGCGACCCCAACGCCACTATCTACAACCTCAAACTTGCCGCCCTGATGATAAAGGAGCTGGCAGGCGGTGAAATCTGCGGCGAGCCGTTTGACTTCTATCCCGAGCCGGTGGCGCCCTATCCGGTAGAGCTTTCGTCGGCATATCTCGATTCTCTGGTAGGCAAGCATATACCCGCCGACGAGGCCGAGACCATCATGGCGTCGCTCGAAATCGAGGTGGCATCGAAGGAAGCCTGCCCCGACGGCTCTGTGACCTGGCAGTTGCGCGTGCCCACCTACCGCGTCGATGTGCGCCGCCCCTGCGATGTTGTGGAGGAGATTCTGCGTATCTACGGCTACAACAACGTGGAGTATTCCACCACGGTGCATTCCTCGCTCCAGTTCAAGACCCCTACCGACGAGGCCGCTGACCTCCAGGCGCTCATTTCCGAGCAACTCACAGCCCAGGGCTTCAACGAGATAATGAACAACTCGCTCACCTCGGCCGCACTCTACGACGGCCTGGAGGCTTATCCGGCCGACCGCTGCGTGGCGCTGCTAAATCCCCTCAGCTCCGACCTCGGGGTGATGCGCCAGAGCCTCATTTTCGGCGGCCTGGAGTCACTGGCCCACAACCTCAACCGCAAGGCCGACGACCTGGCCATGTATGAGTTCGGCCATGTCTACTTCTTTCGCAGCGAGTCGGAGTCAACGGCCGATGCCCCGCTGGCTCCATATAAGGAGGGCGCACGCCTGGCCATGTGGCTCTGCGGCGACCGCCGCAAAGGCAACTGGGCACGCAAGGCCGAGGAGGCCACATTCTTCGACCTCAAGGCTGCACTCGAGGCTGTGCTCGGACGCCTTGGCCTCGACCCGCGCCAGGTGGTGACAGAGCCGTCGGCCGACAACGACCTCTTTGCCGCCGCCCTGGCAGTGAAGAGCCGCAACGGCAAGGTGCTCGGTCATATCGGACTGGTGGCCAAAAAGCTGCTGCGCAAATTCGACATATCGCTGCCGGTGGCCTTCGCCGAGCTCGACTGGGAGGCGCTCTGCCGTCTGGCCGGAAAGCAGAAAGTGGAGTTTACCCCCCTGCCGAAGACCCTGCCGGTGCGCCGCGACCTTGCCCTGCTTGTAGACAGGCAGGTGACCTTCGCCGACATCGAGAGCGCCGTGCGCCAGGCCGGAGGCAAACTCCTTTCGGATGTTGAGCTCTTCGACGTGTACGAAGGGGAGAACCTCCCCGCAGGGAAGAAGTCGTATGCAGTGACCTTCACCCTCCAGGACCCCGAGAAGACCCTGGCCGACAAGCAGATCGAGGCTGCCGTGGCCCGCATAGTGGCCAACTTGGCCAAGCGCACCGGCGCCGAACTCCGCTGACCACGCCCGCTCCGCTCACTCCTCCCTGATTCACAATAGTTTTTTATAAGAATTATAAGAATTATAAATTCGTAATCAATTAAATAACAAAAATATAAACTTCCATTATGGGACGCGCTTTTGAGTATCGCAAAGCAAGAAAACTTAAACGTTGGGGCAATATGTCCAAAACCTTCACCCGCATCGGCAAGGAAATTACCATTGCGGTGAAAGCTTCGGGCCCCGATCCCCACACTAACCCCCGTCTGCGCGCACTCCTCCAGAACGCCAAGGCCGAGAATATGCCTAAGGATACCGTGGAACGCGCTATCAAGAAAGCTTCCGACAAGGATGCCAAGGATTATAAGGAGCTGACCTACGAGGGATACGGCCCCTACGGCATTGCCATCTTCGTGGAAGCCGCCACCGACAACAACACCCGCACCGTGGCCAACGTGCGCTCATACTTTACCAAACACGGCGGTTCGCTGGGCACCCAGGGCTCGCTCACATTCCTGTTCGACCACAAGGTGGTGCTTAAAATCGCCGCCAAGCCTGAGGTTGAGCTTGAAGAGCTTGAGCTTGAGCTGATTGACTGCGGTGTAGAGGAGGTGGAAGCCGACGATGAAGGCGCAGTAATTCTCACCGGCGCTTTCGAGGAGTATGCCAACATACAGAAGTATCTCGAAGAGAACGGCTTTGAAATCCAGTCGACCGAGTTCGTGCGTATCCCCAACGACCTCAAGACCGTGACCGAGGAGCAGCGCGCCTCTATCGACAAGCTCCTGGAGAAACTCGAGGAGGATGACGATGTGACCCAGGTGTTCCACAACATGCAGGAAGACTGATCCGCACGTCACATTCCGCCCTCACAGCATCACGCCACCATCAGACAATGATGGTGGCGTTTGCTTTCTTGAAAAGAGTTAAGAGTATGTTAACGAAAGTTAAATCGGGGGGGGTGGATTAAATAATTTTGTACTTTTGTGCGTTATCGGGCGTTTACCTTTGTTTTAAGGAGCGGTCAAATTGCTTTTTGTTTGAAAAGTCAGCCGCTGCCGGATAGCAGTCTATGCCTTGAAACTGCCGGGGGCGCGCTTTCCGAACCCGTATGATTCCAATCCGTTAATCCGGCCTTTTCTTACTTTCATTTACCGTCGGCTGCTGTTATGTTGTGTTCAGGCCGGCTTGCTTACTATATAGAATTTTATCTTTAACATCTAACTTTACTTATTTTAATTACTATCATGAAAAGAGTTTTGTGTTGGCTGTGCTTCGTCATGGTCCTGTCTCTATGGCCACAAACCGCTCTTGCCGATCCCTACTACATTGCCTACAATGTGACCAGTGATGATTCCGGATGGCAGAATGCGGACGGCCCTCTCGAGAAGAACGGTGATACGTGGTATTGCACCATTCCCGCCGGAAAAGGAAAAGATTCCAAGTATTTCATCATTATCGGCGATTCGCAGATAATCGGCAGTAACAATAACTGGAATGCAAGCCGTTATGGCGGCAATGCCACGTTGACAACATCTGCTCAGCAGCTTTCGATAGCGAATTCCAACGATGCCCTCAGCATCGAAGGAATGGCCGGCAAGAGCGTCACAGTGAAAATCCAGAAGGTAAATGACACGCAGATAAAGGCGTGGTATGAGGTGGCTTCCGGCGGCGGGACCACCGACAAACCTCTCTCCGACTTGACTAATCTCCCCGACAATCTCTATGTGAGCTATCGTGTTGACGGCGGCGCGTGGGTGTTCTCCCAGCCGATGACAAAAAATACCACAAACTGGTCGTACAATTTGGCCAAATGCGACTCAAAGGTGGAGTTTGCCATCACAAAAGGCACGGTGTCGAGCGAGAACGAGCTCAAGGATACCTCCTCCGACAAAAAGATACAGTACACTTTCGGCACTTACAACGATGCCAATCCTCAGGAAACAGCACCCGGTCAGGAGCTGAAACTCTACGGCAGATGCGGCCACTGGCTCCAGATCAGCAAAGGGGGCAGCTTCGCCATCACCATGACCCCGACCGACGGCCTTAACGAGGGATTCCGCAACATGATTTTCAACTACACCGAAAACACGGTTGTCGATCCGAATCCAGGACCAGGCCCAGGCCCAGGCCCCGACCCGGAGGAGTCCGGATTCTATTTCGGTTTTCTTAATACCAGTACAAACTGGATGCATAACCAGCCGGTCTATGTGAGCGACGGTGTATACTCTTTCTCATTCAACTCCATTGTGGAGCAGGCTCAGTTCTATATCACTTCTGAAGATAAAAACGGCTGGCCCGACAAAAGGTTCTTCCCGGAGGATCTGCATAATAATATCGACGTGACTTCAGGATTCAACAATCTGCCTCTGATTGACCGCAATTGCGGCAATATTTTTCTGATAAGTGGAGCGAAGGACAAGTGTATAACCGTCACATTCCGCATGACCGGCGGCAAAATCACTTCGATAAGCTACACTAAGGGTGAAATCGTCATTCCCGATTTTACCGGACATCTCTACTACGGCTACCACGGCGACTACGGCAAGTGGACCCACGAGGGTACAGAGCTCCTTCCGGATGCCGACGGATACTATTCGTTCACGATGAAAAACTCGATGAGCCAGAACCAGTATTTCTACATCACCGACTGCGGCCCGAATGGAATATATCGCCTCAGCAACGGCTTCCCCCTCTTCAGGTATGTGGCCGATGATAGCGCGGTGGCGGATACCGAAATCGGCAAGGACGGCAACCTGGACCTCGGACGCTATCAGACGCGCACCGTCTGCTATGTGCCCGACTCGAAGAACCATAACATCACCGTGAAATTCCGTTACGACAAGGATGCCAACTGTGTGACTGACCTCACCTGCGATATGTCGTTGATTGACGGTGTCAACACCGACGAGCGCACCAAGACCAACCTCCCCCTCCTTCCCCGCGACTTCATCTCAGGCAGCGCGGACGCAGCCCCGGTGCCCCACTACTTCATCGTGGGCACCCGTATGGCCGACTGGCGCCTGCAGCCCGAATGGGAGATGACAAAGATAAGCGACACGCAGTATGAAATTTCATCACCCCGCGTGATGTACACCGGCCTGGTTTCCGTGGCCAAGGTGTCACGCTATGACAATTATTCCAACAACCGCTATTACCGCTATTCGTCGGAAGGCGGTGCTGATTTCAGACCAGGCAATGCCTCCGCCGCGCTGGTCAACAAAGGCCCCTTCGCCTTCTACCGCGACAACGCCCCCACGCCGGGTGAGGCCGACCGCTTCTTCTCCAAATCGTCCGACGGAGGATATGTAGATGCAACGATACTGCAGGACGGCGGCGTGGTCTGCGATAAAATCATCCTTACCGTCGATGCCGAGGGGAATCCCGTGAACCTCGAGTTCGTATATACCGAAAAGCCCGTCACCGACTATATCACACTGTCGCTGGTAGGCTCGAATATCGTAAACACCGGCCTCCCCAAGGCCGACTATACCCAGGCCGCCATAAAGGCCGCCAAAACGTCGACGTGGCAGGATGCATGGGTGCAGTACAATCCCGAAACCGGCGTGCCCTACCGCGACGCTTCCGGTATGCTTATTTACCAGACTGTGTTCCAGGCCGACTGGCTTGACCGTCATCCCACTTTCTTCAACAAGAAAATCAATGTAGGCTCCGAACGCAATCGCGCGGATTACGAATTCAACTACACTTCCGCGTCGATTATCATGCGTAATGCCAACAGCTTCTCCGAAGAGGAGCTTCTGGAAGACCAGTATGCCGACTATTATGACCGTTTCGCGAACAGCTCGCGCAATACTCTCGGCGGCGGCCAGGAGGTGAATCTTGAAGGATTCAAATTTACCGAAAAGATGCTTTTCCACAATGCGGAAAACAGCCTCGTGGAACAGTCGCTTACCAGTGACAAATGGCAGTGCTTCGTGGTGAAGGATATGTGGATGGACGATTTCTTCAAAATCTGGACCGGATGGGGCGGCGGCCGCATGTTAAACGAGGGCACCGGAAACGGCCTGACGGCAGCCCGCTGGTATTATGCCAACGGCGGCCACGGACACCAAGATTGTAATCATGCCGGCGGCCACTGCGCCGAGGCCAATGTGCAGGGCTTCGACATCATGAAGAAGGATAACCAGGTGAATATCTACGGCACCGACCGCGATATCAGCGCCGCCGACTTCTTCATCGACGGCCTCACATACTTCAAGCGTGTGATTGTGTGGTATGATCCCGCCGAGGGATTCGATAAAGCCGCCGTGCAGCTCATCATCGAGCGCTGCGGCCCCGCTATCAAGGCTCTCCGCGGAGTGAAAGGCTCTGAAATCGATTATCTGTGGAATATCCAGGACCCGGGCATACCGCTCGATGAAAACGAGAAGAAACTCCCCGTCACCGGTTACCGCATTTACCGCTACCGTCTCGACAACGCCACCGGCAAATGGATTGCTGACAGCGACGGCCCTGTAAAGACTGTTACATGCACCTCCGGCGAGACTATCGGCGACTTCATGGCCGACCAGACCGCCACCAACTCCGGACTCAATGCCGGCACCTACCGCTACAAGGTGGAGGTCGATATGGTCGATGCCGCCGGGCTTAAGCTTACACGCGACGCATGGTCGAACCGGGTGACCCTCTTCGACGCATCGGTGCCTGTGAAGGGTTCCGCTCACCAGCTCACCGAGGAGAAGGACGGCAAGACTCTCTACTCTTTCGACATGCAGCTCACACTTGACCTGAACAGCTACCTCGTGTCGGCTCTTTATGAGGGCCACAGCATCAATGACCTTGCCGAGGGCTACTACGTGACCGTAGACCCCGAGGTAATGGATGACTTCAACAATGCACGCCGCGTCGGCGCCGACGGCTCTGCCTCACCCTGCCTCTACACCTGCAGCGGACACTCCAAAGCAGAGGATACTGAGGAGGCTCTCGAAATACCTCAGTTCACCTACGACCCCTCGAACCCGCTCCAGCAGATGGTCAACGGCCAGCTCGTTGCCAGCGACCGCGCGTGGATACACATTCCCTTCTCCAAGGGCCATATCGCCAAGACCCTTGTATGGGAGAATATGGTCAAGACCCACCCGGAAGCTGATTATAAGTTCGAACTCTTCCTCAAGCGCAACCCCGAGCACGAGACGATTTTCGCCGCCGCCAATTTCGGTATGGCCGAGGTTGTGGCTCCGATGTACATCCCCGGAATGGAGGTTGAATACAAAGGCTCGAATGTTGTGACCGACAACGGAGGCGATGAACCCGATGCCGCCGAGCAGATCTTTGCCGGCAAGTTCACCCCCGAGGCCGCCATGCCTATGGGTGCACACAATGGCGGCGCGCTCGTGGCTCCGGTGCACTACACCCAGGCAAACCGCCTTGACGCTGAGTTCGCCGTTGACGGACCCGCCGTGACCGACAAGGTGAAGGCCAACTTCAATCTGGCATATGCCGGAGCCGCCGCCGAAATGGAGCGTGGCGCTCTTCCCGCCGTTGACGGTTTCGATGCCATCGCCTCGCAGAAGGGTATCGATGTGACCGCTATGGCTACGGCTCTTGAAATCGAGGCCGACGGCAAGCAATACTTCACTCTGGCCGAAGATGCGGCAGTGCCGGTATTCGCCTCGGCCGACGTTACCTATTCGCGCAAGGACGATGCCGAGACCCGCTCCATGCAGCCCGCTGCCATGGGCTCCGCCAAGGGTGAGGCCGCTCTCGACCTCCAGGCTCCGAAATTCAGTGTCACAGCGCGCGCAACCACCAACGAGCAGAACGGCACCGACGGCAAGCGCTACTACGTGCATGAGCTGCAGGCCAAAGTGAATTTCACCAACCTTTCCACCCAGACGATGGTAGTGCGCCCCGGTTTCCACCTCCATGCCGACGTGGCACGCGAGGCCGAGTTCAAGAATGATTTCGGCAACTCAGCCAACAAGGCCGCCAACGGCGGTATCGTGGCCTATGCCAGCGATAAGATCGGTGGCGCCGACTTCTATTCGTTCTTCGACGGATACACTCCGTTCACCGACGGCGAATACAACAATGCCGCCCACAACTGGGCGCGCATGGCCTGCCGCACCAGCACGCTGCCTGTCTACATCGACTACTTCTCGGCTGTTGAGAAAACCGCCTCCAGCTCCGATGCCGACTGGAAATATATCCCCGGCCTTGACGGCTCGGTGGCATACCACTATCCGTTTATCGTGATGAGCGGCGCCTCGGCCGATGTCCGCGCCCGCGCTGACGCTACCGAGAACAACATCAAGACTCTCACCATGCGCGCCACCCCTGACTCAGGTGAGGAAATCGAGGTGATGACCTCAATCAGCGGAGTAGAGGCCGACACCGACCTTTCCGGCGCCGAGTTCTTCAACCTCCAGGGCATCCGCGTGGCTCAGCCGCAGCCCGGCCAGGTGTACCTGGTGCGCCGCGGCACTGAGGTGACCAAGATGCTCTTCCGTTAATCTGCGACACACATATTACAAAACTCAATACCCCCACAGGGGCGTGGAGGCCGTGAAGGTTTCCGCGCCCCTGTGTGCATTGGAGCGGTGCGCGGATGATGATGCGGAAGGTACGGGCGGACTGATTAACGGAATAAAGTTCTTGCTGTTAATGTTTTTTAACTGTAATTTTGTGTCTGTTCCCATTTTTTTGCAATAATTTTGCGTCCGAATAGGCTAATGGCATCCCCGCTATCCGTAGTGTCACTTTCAAGTTTGCCCGGGGCGTCCGCAGCCTGAATATCTTTTACCGTATCTTACTTTTACATTTATACTTTACCATGAACCTCCTTAGCAAGGCTACTCTCGCTCTGTGTGCCGCCTCTCTCGGCGCAGGAACTTCGTATGCCCGGAATTACGCATGGCCCGAAAACTACGAGGGCGTAATGCTCCAGGGTTTCTTCTGGGATTCCTATGACGATACGAAGTGGACAAACCTTGAAAGCCAGGCCGATGAAATCGGCGAATACTTCCGTCTGATATGGATTCCGAATTCTGCCTGGTGCGGCAGCACACGCAATATGGGCTATATGCCGCAGTATTGGTTCACAAACCATAAATCGGCTTTCGGCTCGGAAGAGGAGCTGCGTTCGATGATCGCAACATATAAAGAAAAAGGCACAGGCATCATCGCTGACGTGGTGGTGAACCACCGCAACGGTGTCACAGGCTGGTATGATTTCCCCGAAGAGGAATGGAACGGCCGCAAGTGGAGCATCGGCCTCGACGGCATCTGCTCCAACGACGAGATGGCAAACCAGCCAGGGCAGCCCAAGCCCACCGGAGCAAAGGATACCGGCGACAACTTCGACGGCTGCCGCGACCTTGACCATACCAATGCCAACGTGCAGGATAACGTCAAGAACTACTGTAAGTTCCTCCTCGAGGACCTCGGCTATGCAGGCTTCCGCTACGACATGGTGAAGGGCTACGGTGGCGAATACACCAAAATCTACAACGAATACTCCCGTCCCACCTACTCCGTAGGCGAATACTGGGACGGAAGCATCTCGGCCGTTACGGCATGGATTGACAAGACCGGCAAACAGTCGGCCGCTTTCGACTTCCCGGTGAAATATCGCATCAACTCGGCCTTCGCCAACAATAACATGGTGTACCTGGTGCAGTCGGGTCAGCCTGCCGGTCTGCTAAGCAAGCCGGAGTACCGCCGGTATTCGGTGACTTTTGTCGACAACCACGACACCTACCGCGACGGCTCCAAATTCAACGGAAACGTAATCGCCGCCAACGCCTACATACTCTGCTCCCCCGGCACTCCCTGCGTGTTCCTCCCTCACTGGAAGCAGTACACGCTCCAGATTAAGCGCCTTATCCGCGTGCGCAACGCCGTAGGTGTCAACAATATGTCGGCGGTAGAGGTGCTCGAGACAAATAAAGATGTCTATATGGCCCGCGTCACCGGCTCAAAGGGTGAGCTCGTGGTGGCCATCGGCACCCCCTCGTCGACCCCGGCAGGCTACACCGAATCCGATATCGTGACCCGGGGCAACGGCTATACCGTCTGGACAAAGACCGCCGTAGACCTCTCCGGCCTCGAGGCTCCCAAGGAGGCGTTCACCGTTTACTTCGACAATTCCGACTCCCGCTGGGAGACTCCCCATATCCACTACTGGGGCGGCACCTCGTCGGAATATCCCGGTGTGGCCATGACCCACAGAAAGACCACAATCTGGGAATATACACTCCCCGCCGGAACCACCCACGTGCTCTTCAACGACGGCAATGGCGATGACACCAAGACCGATGAATTCTTCGCCGAGCCGGAGAATGTCTACTCCGCAGCAGGCTGCCTCGGATTTTATGAGGACGAGGGTATCGCAACCTATCCTCCATATATGTATGCAATGGGTACACTCGCGGCCGGCTCATGGAAAACAAACGTAGGTGTGCGCCTCAAACGTTCGGGCCACACTTATACCGCCGACGAAGTCGAGCTTGTGGCCGACAAATCCACCGGAAAGGCTTTCTTCTCATTCGTGTCGAAGCTTGCCTCCACAGCCTCCGACTGGGATACCGTGAACGGTGCCGACCGTTTCGGCGCCATGAGCAAGGATGAGGCGGTGTCGACCGCAGCTCCCGCATGGGTGAAAATCTTCTCCGGGGGCAACGCCGGCTCGGCTTACGCCTGGAAAACCGATGCAGGCATCTACAAGATGACCGTTGACCTCGACCGTATGGAACTGGTGCTCACCGATGCCGCTGCTATCGGCGAGGTGGAGATGGACGCCGATGCAGACGCTCCGGTGGTTTACTACAACCTCCAGGGTGTGCCCGTGGCAAATCCCGGCTCCGGAGCCTATATCCGCGTGAAAGGCTCGAAGGTGGAAAAGGTGTACATACATTGATGGAGTGCATACATTGACTGTTCGCAGAAAACAACTAACTTTATTATAAACCTAATTAACTAAACTTCTGTTATGAAGAAATTTTTACTTGCTGTTGGCGTTGCTCTGATGGCTATGAGCGCAAACGCTGAAAACTGGTTTATCTCCGGCGCTTTCCAGGGCTGGAACCACGCTGCCGCTGAATATCAGTTCACCGACAAGGGTGATGGTGTGTTTGAACTTGCTCTTAATGAAACATTTGAAGGTGAATTCACCATCTTCCAGGGCGAGGTAGGTACCCCCGACTGGGAAAACAAGATCGGCTCCAACGGCGACGATGTGGTTGCCAATGAAGACTACTACTATGTGCCCGGTGGCGGTAACTTCATGATGGACGGCTCTGTGGAGAACGCTGTTATCACCATCAACACCGTTGAAGGCTATCTTCTGGTTACCGGTGAGGCCCAGGCCAACGAGTACGAGACCATCTACATGGTAGGCAATATCGACGGTGTTGCATGGGATCCCAATACCACTGCCTATCCCCTTACCCCCAACGCCGACAAGACTCAGTTCACCGGTGTTCTTGACGTAACCGTTGAAACCGCTTACCTCGTGTTCAAAGCCGGTGCCGTTAACTACGGCGGCACCATGGAAGGTCAGGAGAATGTTGACATTGCCGGTCCCTCCAACGACGCTCTCGAACTCCGCAAGGGCGGCCAGACCTATGCTGTTCCCGAAGGCAAATATGCCGTTACCATCAACCTCCCCTACAACGGCGAGACCGGTACCGTAGTATTCGCTGCCGACAATTCTGCCATCTCCGGCGTTGAGGCTGACAGCAACGTTGCCCCCGTTTACTACAACCTCCAGGGTGTACGCGTTGACAACGCTGCCAACGGTCTTTACATCGTTGTTCGCGGCGACAAGGCTGCCAAGGAATTCGTTCGCTGATAATCCACGCGATTACCGCATATAAAATATGCCGTCCCCTTGTCGGGACGGCATATTTTTTTGGAGGATACAGCCATTTGTGTTAAATTTGCATTCTACTCCCGCATGAGAGAGTGCATAAAATTATCCGTATGGTAAGAGAATATGATTATCTCGTGATAGGTAGCGGCATCGCCGGCATGAGCTTCGCCCTGAAGGTGGCCGGCGGCGGGGCACGCGTGGCCCTGGTGTGCAAGACTACCCTCGACGAGGCCAACACAGCCCTGGCCCAGGGTGGCGTGGCCTCAGTCACCAACCTCGAGGTCGACGACTTCGACAAACATATACATGACACCATGGTGGCCGGCGACTTCCTCTCCGACCCCGAGGCGGTGCGGAAAGTGGTCACCGAAGCCCCCGGGCAGATCAGCCAGCTTGTGGAGTGGGGTGTGAACTTCGACCGCAATGCCGACGGCTCGTTTGACCTCCATCGCGAGGGGGGGCATTCGGAGTTCCGCATCCTGCACCATGCCGACAACACCGGATTCGAGATACAGGAAAGCCTCATCCGCGCCGTGCGCGCCCATAAGGATATAGATGTGTTCGAGCATCATTTCGCCATCGAAATCATCACCCAGCACCATCTCGGCAAGATTGTGACCCGCCGCACCCCCGACATCACCTGCTACGGGGCATATATCCTCACCCCAGGGGGAGGGGTCGATACCTTCCTCTCGCGCGTGACCCTTATGGCCACCGGCGGCGCCGGAGCCGTTTACCAGACCACCACCAACCCGCTGGTGGCCACCGGAGACGGCATTGCGATGGTCTACCGCGCCAAGGGCACGGTGAAGGATATGGAATTCATCCAGTTCCACCCCACGGCGCTATTCCACCCCGGCGACCGCCCCTCTTTCCTCATCACCGAGGCCATGCGCGGCTACGGCGCCCTGCTACGCAACCTCCGCGGCGAGCGCTTCATGGGGAAATATGACCGGCGCATGGAGTTGGCGCCGCGCGATGTGGTGGCCCGCGCCATCGACTCGGAGATGAAAGCCTATGGCGACGACCATGTGTTTCTCGACGTCACCCACAAGGACCCCGAGGAGACCCGCCGCCACTTCCCCAACATCTACCGCAAATGCCTTTCGCTGGGCATCGACATAACGAAAGACTACATACCGGTGGCGCCGGCAGCCCACTACCTGTGCGGCGGCATCGCCGTGGATACCAACGGCGAGTCGTCGATACGCCACCTCTACGCCGTGGGCGAATGCTCGCGCACGGGGCTGCACGGCGGCAACCGCCTGGCATCAAACTCACTTATCGAGGCGGTGGTCTATGCCGACGCCGCGGCGCGCCATGCCCGCGAGGCCATCAGCCACATCGAGCTGCGTAAGGATGTGCCGCAGTGGAACGACGAGGGCACATCGCACCCCGAGGAGATGGTGCTGATTACCCAGAGCATCCGCGAGGTGAACCAAATAATGGGGGCCTACGTTGGAATTGTACGCTCCAATCTGCGCCTCGACCGCGCATGGAACCGCCTCGATATACTTTATGAGGAGACCGAAAAGCTTTTCAAATGCTCCAAGGCGTCGCGCGAGATATGCGAGTTGCGCAACATGATAAACGTGGGCTACCTCATCATGAGGCAGGCTCGCGAGCGCCGTGAGTCGCGCGGACTCCACTTCACCCTCGACTATCCGCCGGTGAAGTGAGCCGCTGATTGATAATGAATTGAATAAACACTATTATATTATGACTAAAATCGAACCCGGAAAATATGTGGAGCTCGGCTACGACCTTTATGCCGTGGAAGCCGACGGCTCCGAAAAACTTGTGCACCAGAGTGACGCCAGCGACCCCGAAAAAATCGTTTTCGGTGTGACCCGCGGCGTTATCGAGCCGCTTGAAAAGGCTATCGAGGGGCTGGCCAAAGGTGATTCGTTCAACGTGGAGGCTTCGGCCGACGAGGCTTTCGGCCCCTACGACCCCGACCAGGTGGTGGAGCTCGACAAGGAGATTTTCTTCGTTGACGACAAATTTGACAGCGAGGTGATACGCGAGGGCGCGTATGTGCCGATGATGACCGCCGACGGTTTCCGTATCAACGGCCTGGTGAAAGAGGTCACTGACACTAAGGTGAAGATGGACTTCAACCATCCTCTTGCCGGCAAGCGCGTGCGTTTCGACGGACGCATCACCGAGGTGCGCGATGCCACCGAGGCCGAGCTGCATCCGGCCCAGGGCTGCGGCTGCCATGGCCACGGCGAAGGTGACTGCGGCTGCGGCGACGACTGCGGCTGCGACCATGACCACGAAGGCGGATGCTGCGGCGGCTGCCATTGATTCCCGACTTTCACACACACATCCGTATATAATGTCTCTATGAAAAAGACCGGATTTCTTTATCTTTCGCTGGCCCTCGCCGCTGTGCTTGCGGCCGGATGTTCAAAAAACTCAAAGTCGGGCGACTCGGCCACGGACGGCGCCTCCGACACGGCTCTTGCTGTTGATTCGGTAGGCTTCAAGTCGTCGGAGGAATGGCTTGACCGGGATATGAGCGAGAACACCAGGTTCTCGGTGGATTATTCCGCGCAGTATCCTGTTTCTGGCCCGGAGCTGCTGGTTGACTCCGTCAGGGCGTTTATCGCCGATGCCGCCGGCCTCCCTGCCGGCACCGATCTCTCCGATGGCTCCCGGCTCATGGAGACAGCCGGAAAGCAGGCTCTTTCCGTAGCTAAGGAGGAGGGCGGTTTCGGCCCTGCCGGAGGTGAATCGATTCTTTCGGTCAAACTCGAATACCAGACGCCGCGTTATGTGACTTTCAGTGTGCTCACCTACGAATATACCGGAGGCGCGCATGGCATGGGTATATCTCGCGGTGTGACCTTCGATGCCGCCACCGGAGCCACCCTCGGCTGGAATATTTTCAGCAGCGAAGGTAAGGAGAAACTCTCGAAACTTGTGGAGACAGCCCTCTGCAAGCAGTATTTCGAGGTGCCCGACTGGAAGACCTACCGTGAATCGTGGGACCAGGATTTCGCTCTGCCCACACTCCCGCCGGCTTTCACCAAGGATGGCGTGACATTCTATTATACCCCCTACGAAATCGGCCCGTATGCCGCCGGGGCGCCTGAGTGCACGCTCCCTTACGCGGAGATGGCACCCCTGATGACCCCCGCCGCGGCCGCTCTGGTTAAGTAGGAAATCACTCTAACCCCTCACCCCTAAGGCCCCCTAAAGCCGTTAAGGTCATTAAGGTCATTAAGGTCCTTAAAGTCATTAAGGTCGTTAAGGCCATTAAAGCCCTTAAAGTCCTTAAAACTGCCGGATGGCTACTCTAACCCCTAACCTCTAACCTCTAACCTTTTTCCACAGACTATTGGAGGATAAAAAACTTTTTTTGCTTGACGCTTACGCGCTGATTTACAGAGCGTATTATGCCTTGATAAGATCGCCGAGGATAACCTCGACCGGGTTTAACTCCTCGGCGGTCTTCGGCTTCTGCAACACCCTGGGTGAGGTTCTCCGTAAGGAGAATCCCACCCATATTGCTGTATGTTTCGACCCTCACGGCCCTACATTCCGCCATGAGATGTATCCGGAGTACAAAGCCCAGCGCGAGGCCCAGCCTGAGGATATATCCCTCTCGGTGCCTGTGATAAAGGAGATTATAGCGGCCTACGGCATCCCGGTGTTCGAGATTCCGGGATATGAGGCCGACGATGTGATCGGCACTCTGGCCGTGCGCGCCGCCGCCGAGGGGTACACGGTGTATATGATGACCCCCGACAAGGATTACGGCCAGCTTGTGACCGACCGCATACTCCAGTACCGCCCGCCGCTGCGCGGCCAGGATTTCGAGATCCGCGGCCCGCAGGAGGTGTGTGCCCGCTATGGCATTTCCTCAACCACGCAGATAATTGACCTGCTGGCTCTTGAGGGTGATACAATCGACAATATCCCGGGGTGTCCGGGTGTGGGGCCGAAAACGGCGGCCAAGCTCATCGCCGAGTACGGCTCGGTGGCCGGGCTGCTTGCCCATGCCGCGGAGATAAAGGGGGCGCTGGGGCAGAAGATACGCGACAACGCCGCGCAGATAGAGTTCTCCAGGGAGCTTGCCACAATCCGCACGGATGTGCCCGTGGAGGTTGATTTCGACGCTCTGCGCCGCACAACGGTCGACGAGGAGGCCCTTGCGGCCGTGTACCGCCGCATGGAGTTCAAGACCTTCCTCCAGCGCATGGGGCAGGGTGCCGCTCCTGCCGCGACGGTGAAAAGGGATAATCCGGCCAAAGCTGCCGCCGAGGCCGCGCTGCAGCCGTCGCTTTTCGATTTTATCGACGGTGAGGCGCAGCAGGCTCCTGCACAGGATGCTGCCGGAGAAGCCGTTACGGAGTGGCTGACGGTGGAATCCGTGGCCCGCGTGGCAGCCGAGGTTGAGCGCCTGGCGGAGTTCTCCGCTTTGGGTATCGCTCTTTACGCCACAGGCGAGGAGGCGATGACCGCAACCCTGCGCGGCATCGCTTTCAGCGGCGAGGCCGGCAAGGCGGTTTATTTCCCACTCCCTGACTCCGACGGGGAGCGCCGGGAGCTTATGGCTCTGTTGCAGCCGCTGTTCACCAACCCCGCCGCCACACTTTCGAGCCACGACATAAAGCGCGACATGGTGCTCCTGCGTCGTTTCGGCATCGAGCTTTCGGCCGGATATTTCGATGTGTCGCTGGCGCATTATATCCTACAGCCCGAGATGCGTCACCGTATGCCCGACATCGTCGGAGCGGTGCTCTCCATGGATATGCCGCAGCCCGAGACAACCGCCACGCAGCGCAAGGCTTTCGCGCCTTACCCCGCCGGCACCGAGGCGCGCTACACGGCTTTGCAGGCCGATATGTGCCTGCGTCTGCGCCAGCCGCTCGAGGAGCTGCTCAGGCGCAACGGGCAGATGCATCTGCTTATGGGGATGGAGCTCCCGCTGGCGCGTGTGCTGGCTGCCATGGAGTGGGCCGGGGTGCGTGTCGACTCGGCGGAGCTTGCCTCGCAGGCGCGTGAACTCTCGTCGCAGCTTGCTGAAATCGAGGAGCAGGCCTACGAACTGGCCGGCGAGCGCTTCAACCTCTCTTCGCCGATGCAGGTGGGGGAGATTCTTTTCGGCAAACTCGGCCTTGACAAGAATGCCAAACGCACCAAAAAAGGGGGCTATTCCACAACCGAGGAGGTGCTTGAGAAGCACAGGGCCTCGCACCCGGTGGTGGGGCTGATTCTGCGCGCACGCGCCCTGAAGAAGCTGCTCACCACCTACGTCGAGGCTTTGCCTCAACTGGTCAACCCCTCTACCGGAAAGATTCACACCACTTTCAACCAGACTGTTACCGCAACCGGCCGCATATCGTCGGCCAATCCCAACCTCCAGAATATACCGGTCCGTACCGAAGAGGGGCGCCGGGTGCGCCGTGCCTTCATAGCCGACCCGGGGTGTGTGATTCTTTCTGCCGACTATTCGCAGATTGAATTGCGCCTGCTGGCCAATATGTCGGGCGACCCCGAACTCACCGGGGCTTTCCTCTCCGGCGAGGATATACACCGCGCCACCGCCGCGAAAATCTACCATGTGCCCCTCGACGAGGTGACTGACACGCAGCGCCGTAATGCCAAGACGGCCAATTTCGGCACCATCTACGGCATTTCGGCTTTCGGACTCTCGGAGCGTCTGGGCATCCCGCGCAATGAGGCCAAGGAGCTGATAGATGGGTATTTCGCCACATATCCGCACATACGCGAGCATATCGCCCGCTCGGTCGACGACGCCCGCCGCGACGGGTTCGTATCCACCCTGATGGGGCGCAAGCGTTTCCTGCCCGACATCAATTCGCGCAACGCCACGGTGCGCAGCTTTGCCGAGCGCAATGCCGTGAACGCCCCGCTCCAGGGCACCGCCGCCGACATCATAAAGCTGGCGATGGTCAACATCTACCGCCGGATGAACCGGGAGGGGTTCCGCTCGCAGATGATAATGCAGGTGCACGATGAATTGATTTTCAACGTGGTGCCCGAAGAGCTGCCGCGCCTCCAGGCCCTTGTCACGGAGCTGATGGAGAATGCCTGCAATGCCGGTCCAGTGCCTCTGGAAGTCTCCTCCGGAGTGGGCGACAACTGGCTCGAAGCCCACTGAGAATAGTTGATCTGGAAAATGCATGACTTGCGGTCGCGACAGGTAGCGACCCTACAACCACCCGAATTATGCCAACCATTATCCGCAAAATAGCCATCGCTCTTCTGCTCGGTCTCGCCGGCGTCCTCACGGCCTCGGCAGGCCAGTATTACGACCTGGCCTTAAAGGCTTTCGATTCAGGCGACTATGAGCGCTGCATAGAGCTTTTCGAGAAGAAGATTCCCGCAGAAATCAAACAGGAGAAGAAGGAGCGCATCTTCAATAATTACAGTTGGTGGCCCTACGTTGAATCGGCTTTTGCAATAAAGGACTTCAAGCGGGCTTATAAGGGAATAAATAATCATATTAAAGTAATTGACCAGAAGAAAGACTGGGTTGGGCGCCCGTTGGTGCCGCTTACACCTTCTGATCTTGAGCATTGGTCCTTGGAGAAGAAAGAAGAGCTTGATTATTTGCTGGTCATTTTCTTTCATGAGCAACGCTATGATGCCGATAATTTTAACAACTCCCCGTTTATAAAACATTTAGCGGGTATAAACAGGTATACTTTAAATAGTCTTAAGGCAAAAGCCGCCGAGACCTATTTTAATGATGCCATAGAATCGCTTAAATATAGTAGTGATTTTGCATTTGGTGACCTTATCCGGGCTGCCGATTTCGGACATATGGAGGCTGCTGAAGCGGTGGCCAAAGCTTATGAGACGGGTAAGCTCAAGCTTTCTGACGGCAGTTCGATAGCGGTTGTCAGGGATATGGCCAGATCATTGGTATACTGGGAAAAACTGGCTGATGCCAGGGCGGCACAGACCGACACGGAGCTCTATCCCTTATATAAGTGTGCGGAGATATATCTGTATAACGATACGATCAGGAATCTTCCCAAGGCCATCTCTTATTTCGATAGAGTGATTCTTTCGGAAGTCAATGCTCCTTTCCTGAAGTCGGCCGCCCACAAGAATCGGGCTCAATGCTATATGGAGATGGGCGACACCGTGGCCTTTTTCAATAAAAACAGAGAGGCGTTTGAAGCGGGCTACAACTCTGTGGCCCACAATCTCGGCAACTGCTATAAAAACGGCTGGGGCACCGGGATTGACTTCGACAAGGCCTTTGAGGCATACTCCGCCGGGATGGAGGCTCAGAACGTTTTTTCGCCGGTGGTGCCCTGCCAGTGGGAGACAGGGATGCTTCTGAGAGACGGCAAAGGGTGTGCCGCCGACCCGGAGCGCGCTATGGAGCTTTTTAAGGCGGCATCCGATGCCGGCCTGATTTTCGCCCAATATACCCTCGCCGAGGAATATTATAAGCGCCAGCAGTGGGTAGAGGCCATGGCGCTGTGTCAGACAGTGGCCGAACGTGAGGATCGTATTCCCAATGCGGCGCGTGCCTCCGTGTGCAAGATGATGGCCAGGATGTACACCCACGGCCGAGGCGTCCCTGCCGACGAAGCACAGGCGCGGCAGTGGTGGGACCGCGCTGCCTCATATGGCGATGACGATGCCGGCATTATAAGCCGTTGGCTCGGACAGAATCAGTAACACAGGTTTCAGCCTGCGAAAAATAATATACAGACAATATGCCATGGAACATCCTGAAAACAACGAACAATACAAGGGTCTGACGGTGAACTCCGGGGTGGCTCAGCCCCCCGTTGTAAACCCCTATATGCGGCCGCGCCGCCGCCAGGCTCTACCCTCGGCCGCGGAGCTGGTGGAGGGTATCATCAAGGGCGATATGGTTTCACTCTCAAAGGCCGTGACACTGGTGGAGAGCCTTGCCCCGGCCCATCAGCAGCTTGCCCGCGAGGTGATTGAGAAATGCCTGCCACATTCAGGCAAGTCGCGCCGCATAGGCATCACGGGGGTGCCCGGCGCCGGGAAGTCAACCTCTATCGATGTGTTCGGCATGCATGTGCTCAAGCAGGGGGGGAAGCTGGCCGTGCTGGCCATCGACCCCTCGTCGGAGCGCTCTAAAGGGTCGATTCTCGGCGACAAGACGCGCATGGAGAAGCTTTCGCAGCAGCCGGGTGCCTTCATTCGCCCTTCCCCCTCGGCCGGGTCGCTCGGCGGCGTGGCGCGCAAGACCCGCGAGACAATCGTGCTCTGCGAGGCCGCCGGCTACGACAATATCTTTGTGGAGACCGTGGGTGTGGGACAGAGCGAGACGGCCGTGCACTCGATGGTCGACTTTTTCCTGCTGATACAGATTGCCGGCGCCGGCGATGAGCTCCAGGGTATAAAGCGTGGCATAATGGAGATGGCCGACGGCATCGTCATCAACAAGGCCGACGGCGACAATGTGGAGCGGGCGCGCCTGGCAATGGCACAGTATCGCTCGGCGCTGCACCTGTTCCCGACTCCCCCCTCGGGATGGCATCCCGAAGTGCTGACCTACTCGGGTTACTTCGAGCTGGGGATTGACGAAGTCTGGGATATGATCGACCGATATTTTGCATTCGTTGAAGGGAACGGCTACTTCGAGGAGCGCCGCCGCCAGCAGGCGCGCTACTGGATGTATGAGACAATCGACGCCGAACTGCGCCGCCGTTTCTACGACGACCCGCTGCGCTCGGGCCGTATCGCCGAAGCCGAGCGCCAGGTGCTCTCCAACCGCCTCAGCCCCTTCGAGGCCGCCTGGAAGCTCCTCGATTCCTGACCTATTAAGAATATTTTCAACTGTTGCTTACACATACAATGGAAGATTTAACTGCACTACGAAAAAGCCTGGTGCGCGATGGCAAACTGTCGGACAACGACGTTGAATGCCTCCGCCAGAAGCTCCTCCACGACGACGGGGGGATAACTATGGAAAAGGGAAACCTGCTTTTTGAACTGAAGGACACCGTGTCGAAGAAGAACCTCTCGGCCAGGTTCTCCGACCTGTTCGTCGACGCAATATGCGCGCTGCTGCTCGAGGATGAGGATAGTCCCGGCGAGATTGACAACAAAGAAGCCAAATGGGTGCGCGCCAGGATTCAGGCCAAGGGGTATATGGACCGCTACGACAAACGCCTGCTCAAGGCTCTGCGCAAGCGCTCGATCAACTTCCCCGAGATCCTCAACTACAAGAGCGAGATTACCCGCCGCTTCGAGTACACACTGTATTTCACCCGCTTCCTCACGCTGCTGGCTGTGTTCGGCTCGCTCTTCGCCGCGATAGCCCTTTTCATCAAGGGGTCGGTGATTGTAGTCGACGGCATGATAGAGTTCGTCACGCATATCACGTCGCCCGAATATGAGCATCTTCTGGAGATGTTCGTGTCGTCGGTTGATGTGTTCCTCTTCGCGATGGTGCTGATAATCTTCGGCGTCGGCATCTATGAGTTGTTTATCAGTAAGATAGATCCTGTCGAGAAGAAGGCCGACAACCGCCCCACGTGGATGCAGGTGAGCAACGTCGACGATCTCAAGGCATCGCTCGGCAAAGTGATTCTGATGGTGCTGATAGTGACCTTCTTCAAATACTCCATCGAGGTTGAATACGGCAATGTCAACGACCTGCTGAAGCTCGGGGTGGGTATCATCCTTATCGCAGGGGCGCTGTTTATCACCAACAAGTCGCATCACCACGGCTGACGCCGCCGTCACGATATAAGAGGTTTTTAAAAATAAAGCAGGTGTGTCAAAGCCGGAAACGGCAATCTGACACACCTGCTTTATGTTTCTGACGGCCGGACGGCTGTCTATTGTTCGGCCGGGTAGTTGGCCAGGGCTTCGCGCAGGGCGTTGACTACCATTGTGCGGAGCTCGCGCGGGGCCAGCACGCTCACCGAGGAGCCGTAGCGGAGTATCTCCGAAACGAAATCGGATGTCAGCAGCAGCCGATAGGTGAAAATCGAGTAGCTGTCGCCCACCTCCTCGCGCTGAGAGGGGTGCAGAGGTAGTGCGCGGAAGTATTTGGCCTGGCGCGGCTCCACCCGCAGTCTCACCTCGTGGGGCTCCCCTTTGGTGACCATTATGCCGAACGAGTCGGCGAAAAAGATTTCAGGGTCGGTGCATCCTGCCGGGGGTGAGAAGGTGGTGGTGAGCACCCGCAGGCCGGAGATGCGGTCGAGCGAATATGTTTTCATCTTGCCGTCGGCCACGTTGCGGCCTGTGACGTACCACAACTGGCGGAAGATGCGCAGAAAATACGGCTCGACCTCCACCCCGCGCGAGGGGTTGACCCTCGTGTAGGGGTGGTAGTCGAAACGCAGCGGGTGGTTGAAGCGGATGGCCTCGATGATGGGCGCCAGGTTCTCGCGGGCCGAGGGGGTGTTTTCGAGCATTATGCGCGAGGCCACGTCGCGCGAGCCCTGGAGCACGTTGGAGGTAGCGGAGGCGTCGAGAAGCCAGTCGGTGATTCGCCCGGCGCCGCCGTTATCCTCTTCGATGTAGTATTCGTAGGTGGTGGTGTCGCAGTTGATTGTTATCGAGAAAAGCTCCTCAACCGCCTGACGGTAGTTATAGAATGTGCGCCGCGGAATCCCTTTCTCGCCCGCGGAGTAGGGGGAACGCGCCCAGCACTCGTCGAGGGTGCGCCGGGTGATGCGTCCGTGGCGGCGGATAGTATCCACCAGCCATATGTAGCGGTTGAGAAGGTCGCGGGCCATGCAGGTGGGGTGTCAGATTGTTATTCGGTGACGCGTTCGAGCCATTTCACCATGCCGAACATCACGCCCATCGACACCAGGCATACGGCGAAGAATACGCCCCAGGCCTCCCAGATGGGCCATTTGTTGTACATCAGCGGGCCAATCCACAGCAGAAGGTTGCCCACGGCGGTTGCGCCGAGCCACAGACCCTGGCAGAGACCCTGGAGATGCTTGGGAGCCACTTTCGACACGAATGAGAGCCCCAGCGGCGAGATGAACAGCTCGGCCACGGTGAGGAAGAAGTAGAGGGCTATGAGCACCCAGGGGCCGGCTTTCATACCTTCGCGCACTGTGGTGGCCATGTCGCGGAACTCAGTGCCCGAGGGGTAGCCTTCGATGTAGGAAAAGATGGTGAGGAAGAGGTAGGCGATACCGGCCAGCCCCATGCCGATGGCGATTTTCTTGGGGGTGGAAATCTCCATGCCGCGCTTGCTCAGCGACGAGAACAGGAGCATCACCAGGGGGGTGAGCACTATTACGAAGAACGGGTTGACGGCCTGCCATATCTCGGGGGCGATGGTGTCGGTCTTCACGAAGTCGCGGGCGAAGAGCGATAGCGAGGTGCCGTTCTGGTGGAATGAGAACCAGAAGAAAATCACAATGCCGAGCACTGCGAAGAGGGCATACATTCGCTGCTTGATTTCGCGTGCCATGGCGCGGCGTTCTTCGGCGGTGTAGTTCACTGTCTCGGCCTTGTCTTTTTTGCCCGGGGTGGGGAGGCCGTTCTTGGTCACCAGGAAGATAGTCAGCGAGATAGCCATTGCTGCCACTGAGGCGATAAACGAGTAGTGCACGCCGGTGTTGAACACGTCGAGATACTGCGAGCAGAAAGCCTTGATGTCGCCGGCGGCGTTGCCTCCGGCGGCGGTGATGAGGGCGTAGAGGTTGTTCATGTTCTCCGCGGTCATGGAGTCCATGTCGGAGAGGTATCGGTGGCAGAGGGCGGGGAGGTCGGCGTTGTAGGCCATCTGGTGCACGTCGAGCCACCAGCTACGCAGCATCGGAGCCACGAAGGGGGCGATGAGGCCGCCGATGTTGATGAACACGTAGAAAATCTGGAAGCCGGAGTCGCGCTGCGCCGAGTAGCGTGGATTGTCGTAGAGCTGTCCCACGATAGCCTGGAGGTTGCCTTTGAAGAGGCCGTTGCCGAAGGCTATGAAGAAGAGGGCCGCGCAGGTGAGCGCCAGCAGCCATGTCTTGTTGCCGGGGGTGGCGAGAATGGGCACGGCCAGCACTATGTAGCCGATAGTCATCACAATCAGACCCCATATGATGGTGCCTTTGTAGTTTTGTGTCTTGTCGGCGATGATACCGCCTACGAGGCTGAGCACGTAGATTCCGGCATAGAAGAATGAATAGATCAGCGTACTGGTTTCTTCGGCAAGCCCGAATTTGGAGCAGAGGAAGAGCACCAGCACGGCGTTCATGATGTAGTAGCCGAATCGCTCGCCCATGTTTGAGAGGGCGGCCGGAATCAGCCCTTTTGGGTGGTTTTTAAACATCGCTGTTGGTAATTAAGGTTATAGAATCTGTTCGTTTTGTGTCAGTTTTTCTCGCTGAGAGCTTTGAAAGCCATGGCATAGAGACGCATCTGCTTCACCATTGCCAGCAGGCCGTTGGAGCGGGTGGGCGAGAGGTGCTCCGAGAGCCCCACGCGGTCTATGAAATAGAGGTCGGAGTCGAGGATTTCCTGAGGAGTGTGGCCCGAGAGCACATCTACGAGCATGGAGATTATCCCTTTCACGATGATGGCGTCGGAGTCGGCGGTGAACACCACCTTACCCTCCGGTGAGAGTTCGGCGTTGACCCACACGCGGCTCTGGCACCCCTCTATGAGGTGCTCGGGGGTCTTGAATTTTTCATCGATGGGGGGGAGGGAGTTGCCCATGTCTATGATCATTCCGTAGCGGTCCATCCAGTCGTCGAGACCGGAGAATTCCTCGATTATTTCGTCTTGCTTTTCGTTGATAGTCATAATGGGTTAGGGGTTAGAGTGGCCATCCGGGGGCTTTAGGGTCTTTAGGGTTGTTAAGGGCTTTAGGGCCTTTAGGGGTCAGTTGGAGAAGAGGGTGTTGAGCACCACCTGGGTCACGTCGCGGAGGGTGCGGCGGTCGATGTTGGAGGCGTTGTCGGCCATGGTGTGCCATGTGGGGTTGAACGAGCCTGTGGCGTGGTTGGCGCTTTCGATGATGTCGACGCAGGGTATCCCCGCGGCGTTGATGTGCAGGTGGTCGTCGACAATCGCTCCCCCCGTGGCGTTGGGGAAGCGGTCGGCCATGCCGCTCATGCGCGCTATGCTCCAGATGCGGTCGACCACTGCGCGGGCGTCGCGGTCGGAGAAATACTCGCGGTGGAAGCGGGCGTCCTTTCCTCCCACCATGTCGAGCAGTATTGCGAAGCGAGGCTTTGTTTCCGGGGTGTAGGGCATATTCTTGACCCACTCCTGTGCGCCCAGAGCCCAGGAGTCTTCCGAGTCGTCGGCGGAGTCGGCCGGCGAACCGGAGTCCTCCATGTCGACAAACAGCAGGTCGAAGCCCACCGAGTCGGGCATCTCCCTTCCGGCCACCCTTGCTATCTCAAGGAGAGCCGCCACCCCCGAAGCGCCGTCGTTGGCGCCGTCAATGGGTTTGCTGCGGTTTGATGGCTCGGGGTCACGGTCGGCCCAGGGGCGGGTGTCGTAGTGAGCCAGCAGGAGAATGCGCTGAGGCGCCGAGGGGTTGAAGCGCCCCATTATGTTGTAGGCGGTGTGGCGCGTGCCGTCGAAAGTAGTCACCGGCGCCTGTTGCACCGTCACCGTGTCGGCGCCATATCTGCGCAGACGGCTTTGAATCAGCTCGCGGCAGAGCCGGTGGGCGTCGCTACCCGGGGTGCGCGGCCCCAGCGAGGTCTGCGCCGTCACCAGAGCGAACAGCGAGTCGGCATCGGCCTGCACGGGAGCCTCCACCGCGGATTCGGCGTCGGCCGTAGCCGCGGCCGAATCCTGGGTGCCTGCCTTTCCGGCACAGGCGCCCAATGTGGCTGCGAATAGAAGTATATATAGTATTCTCTTCATTTTTTATCCGGTATATGCGCAAAGTTACACAAATTCTCGTGAAATGCGCAAATAACATCGAAAAAACGCCATTAAATTCTGCGCAACCCTTTGGCAAACCGGAATATAATATTAATTTTGCACAGCCGACTGCACGGAAGCCACAGTCGTGGGCTCGTGGGCAGGGGCGATACATCATCGGAAAGCGTTACTCGGCGCTTTGTTCTTGACAATCCGGAACTTCGCAAACTCCCAATTCTCAGTCAAGGATGAGGCAACGTATGATGCCGTATGGATATGATTGCATTTTTTTGCCTTGCGACGATTTGCGCCGCAGGGTGTGGCGCATCATATTAGCTGGGCTTCTGCGTTGCTCGTTCTACTGAGAAGGGCAATGCGAAGGCCCCGGATTGAAGAATGAGCAACTGGTACAGACTCCCAGCTTTCTTTTTTTATCCGGAGGCCAAAGGGGAAGCGGGCCTCGCAACAATCATTATCCATGAAGAAATTTTTACTTCTTTTATGTCTGATGTTGTGCACCGCTTTTCCTGGCAGAAGTGCGGATTATAACGAAGGAACGGTCACAGTTGATGGCATTGTCTATGAGGTGGGACGTGGCTCTGGAGCTGGTGGCACATCGCTGTATGCCAAAGTGTTGTCGGCATCCCAGTCTCTTGCAGGAGATATTGAGCTACCCCAAAGCGTGTATGGAAACGAACGTGACTACCCGGTGACAGTTCTCTCCGGCGGTGCTTTTGCAGGGTGCTCGAAAGTTACATCCATCATGATTCCAAGTAGAGTGACAAGTGTCGGCTATGCCGGAGAAGGGTGTACAGAGCTTGGTGAATTCCGGGTATCCGATGACAATAAGACCTTCAGGGCCGTTGATGGCATACTGATGACAACCGGTGGACAGATTGTAATGTTCCCTCCGAAGCATCGGGCTAAATACCGTTGTACTACAACCCCGTCGATATATGGAAAAAGTACATTCGGCTACTGCTCGATAGATTCGTTGTTTATCTCCCGGAATGTAGGATTTTCAAACACCTATGGCAATGCTGCATTCAAGGGTTTCAAGGGAAATATATTTTTTGAGGGCACATACTCGGATTATAAATTCCTTGAGGGGATTGACAACTCATCCACTGTCACTGTAATCGGGAGTGAAAAGTCAAAGGCTGCCGAATATTGCAGCAAAGTCAAGAGTTTCCCGTACTGGGGCGAATTGGTGGAAGTCGGCCCCGGGCATGTGATCTTTGAGGTTAAACACGATGAGACCGCATCATCTGCCCGACTGGAAAAGGTAATGTTTGAAGGCAAGGAACTCATGCCGGATACCGATGGAAAGTATTCGTTGTACACTCTTGTGCCGTGGACTGAATATCAGATAAGTATATGTTATAGCGAGAATGGCTCCACAAAGATTTTACCGCTGGAATTCAGGACTCCGTATGCGCTTTTTGGATTAATGGAGGCAGATGCTTATATGGGAAAAATTGAGATAGAAATAACAAACAATTCATTGCTTAAACCGGATATATATGAATATGGCGTGTATGTAGGAAGTTCATCGCAGCGTGGTTCGTATGGAAAGTTCATCGCTGATAAAGAACGCAACATATGCGTAGTATCCAATCTTGTGCCCGACAAGAGTTATTTCGTAGAACCGTATGTTTCTATTAATGGCGTTGAATATTTGTTGCCAGGTGATAATAAGCAGTATTTCTCGACAGCACGTTCCCCACAAATAGGTGGTTCTACCAGCGTGATTAATCTGAAGACCTGGCATAGCGCCGTGGAGGTAAGGGGATTCGGTTTGCCTGACGACGGCACATTCTATCCTGACGAGGTTATTGTGCGCATAAACGGTGAGGATGTCAAATACTCTGACCTGCCGCATACCTGGACTGGATTGACGCCGGATTCAAAGATATATTTTCATATCATATGGAAAAAAGGGGAAGATGAAGGTGAATTCAGTTTCCCGGAATTCAAGACACAAGGCCTTGGTATTTCTGTCTCGAGCAAGGAATCAGGGCCTACGTCGGCGGTGTTGAGCCTGCGATATTCGGATTCCGGCAAATTCTCGGGCAAGGAGAAGGATTATATGTACACGGTCAATAAAATAACCTGCAACGGTGTGCCGCTCGAGCGGTTTGACTGCGTGGAACTGACGGGGCTTGATCCGAAGTCGGATAACACAGCGGTGATTAGATTCGAGGCTGTGTCGCCTGACGGCAAGAAAACATTTTCAGCCGATAAATCCTACTCGTTCAAGACACAGGCATTGGAACTGCGCACGGAAAATCCGCGAGTGCCGTCGCTCGGCTCGGCCATAGCCTCGGCAACTACTAATATCAGCGACCGCGAGACGGGGGTTGGCTTCCAGTGGAAGAAATACGATGCGCCGGCAGCGGTAGCTCCTGGAGAAGGGTATGCGGCGGTCTACGACGGCAGCGCGGAGGGGTATATCCGCAATCTGCAGCCCGATCATTATTACAATCTGAGGGCATTCTATAAGTCAGCCGCCGGAAAATATCATTATTCCGAGTGGGTGACATTCGACCCGAGCGACTTCAGTTACTTCGAGCCGATTGTGCATACATATCCGATTGACAACATCACGGCGACTTACTCTGACGTGCGTGGCTATGTGATGCAGGGGTCGGACGACATTTCGGAGCAGGGCTTCGAGTACTGGCCTGAGGCCGACGACACACGCCGGCTGCGCGAATATGTGGCGTCACGCCCCGATGCCCAGGTGGTGTTCGCAACCGGCCAGGTGATGACGGCACGCCTCGAAAATCTCCTTCCCGGCAGTGAATATCAGGTGCGTTCGTTTGTAGTTGCCGATGGAGTGACATATTACGGCGAGACGCAGCGGTTTGCCACCCCGGAGATAAGCGGCCTTTACGGCATTGCAGAGGAGGCGCCGGTGGTGCCGGTGGCCTACTACGACACTACGGGGAGACGTTATGCCGCCCCGCAGCGCGGTTTGAATATCGTGGTTTATTCCGACGGCACAGTGGAGAAAAGGATTTTCCGCCACTGAGCCGGTAGGATTGCATCGGCGCGTATGAGCGCCGGCATGTGAGATATGGAGGACGTGTCAAAAATAGTGATGCGTTCTCCTTTTTTACAAAAAATTGTTATCTTTGCAACAAGTTCGGCGGTGGTAGCGTTTCCACCGATAGAACTTAAAAGCATTGATTATGAAACGGGTAGTGATAATGGGCGCGAGTTCCGGCATAGGGCTGGAGCTTGCGCGGAAGCTGGCCGGAGCCGGAATGCGGGTAGGAGTCGCCGCCCGTTCCACGGCGAAGCTGAAGGAGCTGAAAGAGGAGTTCCCGGGGCAGGTTGAATATGAGACGGTGGATGTCACCGCCGAGGATGCTCCGCGCCTGACAGGCACGCTGATAGCGCGCCTTGGCGGCATGGATACGTATGTGCATGTGGCCGGCGTGGGATTCTCGAACGAGGAGCTTGACCCGGCGCTGGAGATGGCTACGCTCGATGTGAATGTGACGGGGTTCGCCCGCATGGTGGGCTATGCTTTCCGCTATTTCCGCGACCGCAACGGCGGCAAGGGGCATATCGTGGCTGTGACCTCTGTGGCCGGAACAAACGGCATCGGCAATCTGGCGAGCTATTCGGCCTCTAAATGCTTCGACCAGTGCTATCTTCGGGCTCTGGAGCAGCTCTGCACGCTGCAGAAGCTGCGCATCAGGATTACCGATGTGCGCCCCGGATGGGTGGAGACACCGCTCCTTGAGGAGAATGGCCACTACCCGATGCTGATGAAGGTGCCTTACGTTGCCGACCGCATAGCGCGCGCCGCGCGGCAGGGCAGGCGTGTGGCTGTGATTGACTGGCGCTGGAATCTGCTCGCAGGGCTTTGGCGACTGATACCCAACCGACTGTGGGTGAAGCTGCCTGTAAGAGCCGGAGCCCTGGCATCGAAACCATGAAACTGACAATTAAACCGATATATGGAGAATTTCACTTTTTGCACCCCCACGCGCTATGTGTTCGGCCGCGGGGTGGAAGCGCAGACCGGCGGCCTGACCGCCGCCATGGGCGCCGGGCGTGTGCTGATTGTCTACGGGCAGGGCTCGGTAGTGCGGTCGGGTCTGCTTGACCGTGTAAAGGATTCGCTGACAAAGGCCGGCGTGGAGTTTGAGGAGCTCGGAGGGGTAAAGCCTAATCCGGGCGACACACTTGTGCGCGAGGGTATCGCCAAGGTCGCTGCCACTGGTTGCGACGGCATCCTGGCTGTTGGCGGCGGCTCTGCAATCGATACCGCCAAGGCTATCGCCGCCGGAGCCTGCTACGACGGCGATGTATGGGACTTTTTCTGCGGCAAGGCCGTGGTGGAGAAGGCGCTCCCGATAGGTGTGGTGCTCACTATCCCTGCCGCCGGGAGTGAAGGCTCCGGCAACTCTGTCATCACACGCGAGAGCGACAGGCGCAAGATTTCAATCCGCACTGACTTCTGGCTGCGGCCGAAGTTCGCCGTAATGAATCCCGAGCTGACTTTCACTCTGCCGCAGGACCAGACTGTGGCGGGCATCGCCGACATGATGGCTCACATCATGGAGCGCTATTTCACCACTACCGAGGGGGTGGAGACCACCGACCGTGTAGGCGAAGGGGTGCTGAGGGCCATCATCACCGAGGCTCCGAAGGTTGTGGCCGCCCCCGCCGACTATGAATCCCGCGCCAATATAATGTGGGCCGGCACGCTGGCGCATAACGGTGTGTGCGGTTGCGGCCGCCGTGAGGACTGGGCCTCGCACGGTCTGGAACATGAGCTGTCGGCGCTTTACGGAGTGACCCACGGCGCCGGTCTGGCGGTGATATTCCCGGCCTGGATGGAATATGTGTCGTCGCGCCGTCCGGCAAAAATCGCGCAGTTCGCCCGCCGGGTGTTCGATGTAGCGGAGGATAATGACCTGCGCGCCGCCCTCGAAGGGGTGCGCCGCCTGCGCGGGTTCTTCCGCGGCATAGGACTGCCGGTCACTCTCGGCGAACTTGGCATAGCCTCGCCCGACTACGATACCCTCGTGACCCGTTTCCACGAGAACAAAGGCACTCCGGCCGGCAATTACCTGCCCCTCTACCCCGAGGATACCCGCGCCATCTACGAGCTGGCCGCCAAGGGGTGACAGGACCGGTAGGACCAGTGGGACCAGTAGGACTTGTGGGACTTGTGGGACCAGTAGGACCAGTGGGACTTGTGGGACCAGTAGGACCAGTGGGACTTGTGGGAGACAATCGTTTATCTCCTACAAGTCCCACAAGTCCTACCGGTCCCACCGGTTCTGCCTGTTCTCAGAAGTAAATCTGCTTGGAGTCGTCCTGCGGGGGGATTGCGGGGCGTGGCTCCGGAGTCTCGGGGCGTGGTGTGGCGGCGGTGTAGCGGTCAGGGGTATCGGCCTGGGAGTGGGTCGAGGCCTGGCCGGCGGTACGGATGCGGTCGGTGAGCTTGCGGTCGCGGTTATAGGCTGGTACCTGTTCGAGTGCTTCGATTACGGAATCGTCATCAAACTGCTCTGGGGTGAGCACGATGTAGCGCTGCTGGTCGCGCACCTTGTCCCACTGGTCTACCTTATCCTCGCCATAAGCCTCTGTGAGAGCCTTGCGGGCAGCTACCTGCTCATCGGTCTCGTCAGGCTGTGTGCGCGGATATTCGGTGAATCCGCGGTGGCCTGCCTTGTCGTTGTCGCGGCGTTTGAGCCCAACTCCCTTGTCGCCCTTGATAACGAGCTCGAATCCGGAGGCGAGAATGGTGATTTTTATTTTGTTGCCGAGAGTGTCGTCGAAAGCGATACCGTAGATTACATCCACCTCGGGGTCGATCTGCGATATGAAGTTCGTGAGCTGGTTGGCCTCGCCCATCTTGAAGGGAATGTCGGCCTGGCGCGAGAAATAGAGGTTGAAGAGGAGGTGCTTGGAGCCGAGGATGTCGCGGTTCTTGAGCAGAGGGGAGTTGAGGGCGTCCTCAATGGCCTTGCTCACGCGGTTCTCCCCTTCGCCGTAGCCGGTGGAGATGATTGCGGCGCCGCCGTCGCGCAGGGTGCGGTCCACATCCATGAAGTCGAGGTTGATGTGACCCGAGCATGTGATTAGCTCCGAGATGGAGCGTGCGGCGTTGGAGAGGGTGTCGTCGGCCTTTGCAAAGGCGTTCACCCAGTCGAGGTCGGGGTAGATTTCGGTGAGCTGCTCGTTGTTTACCACCAGCAGGGAGTCGACATATTTGCTTAGCTCCTCGGCGCCGTCAAGAGCCTTGAGGATTTTTTTCTGCCCCTCGAAGAGGAAGGGGATGGTGACGATGCCTACGGTGAGCAGGCCGCGCTCGCGGGCTATGCGTGCCACTACCGGAGCGGCGCCGGTGCCGGTGCCTCCACCCATGCCGGCGGTGATGAACACCATCTGGGTGCCGTCGTCGAAGAGGGCGTCGATATCCTCGGCGCTCTCCTCGGCGGCTTCGCGTGCGAGCTCGGGTTTGTTGCCGGCTCCGCGTCCTTTTGTTGTGGTGGGGCCGATGAGTAGGCGGTTGGGCACGGGCGAGTTGTCGAGCGCCTGTTTGTCAGTGTTGCAGACCACGAACGACACTTTGTCGATACCCTGCTCGTACATGTGGTTGACGGCGTTGTCGCCGCCTCCACCCACACCCACGGCCTTTATAATTATATCATCGTGGTGCGAGTCGATGAAGTTTGAGGTCTTGTCGATATCTTCAGAAGTCATAAATTGTCTATTGGAAAGTGATTACTACATGTCGTCCCCCTCGTCCATCGCTGTGGCGATGCGGGAACGCAGCCATGAGAAGATGCGGCTTTTGCCGGAGGGTTCCTCCGAATCGGAGGTTTTGCGGGGCTTTTTGTTTTTACCGGTAGCGAAATCGTCATCGTCATCATCTTCGAGACCGATGCGCGACACATTGTCATCGTCGTCATCATGGCTGTCGTCATATTCATCGGAGCCGGTCTCGGCCTCGGCCTCGGGTTCCGGCTCTGTCATACATTCGGCCTCGGGGAGCTGTGCGGCGGCCACCAGGGTGGAAATCACGTCGATGTTGTCGGCGGCGTTGACTGCGGAGTCGGATATGCGCACAGCCGACTGTGTGGTTCCCATCCTCACCTTCATCTTGCTCATCTGGGTGAGAAGTTCGTTGAAGCCGCGCAGGCGCGAGCCGCCGCCGATGAGCACAATGCCTCCGGGGAGGTCGGTGGTGCGCATTCCGGCGTATTCTATCTGCTTGAGAATGTTAGTGATAATTTCGGCGGCGCGGGCATGGACGTAGTTGTTGACTTCGGAGTAGTCAATGCCGTCGGCACCGGTTCGGCGGCCCGATTCGGCGCCGAGAGCGTTGCCCGATACTTTCTTTATCTCTTCGGCGCGCTCTTCGATGTGGTTGAGGGCGTGGGTGATGTCGAGGGTTATGTTGCGCGAGCCGAGGGGGAGTGTTGCCACATAGACCGGCGCACCGTTTTTGTAGATTGTCACCGATGTTGTTTCGGCGCCGAGGTCAACGAGCATGGCGCCCATGCGACGCTCCTCGTCGGTGAGGGCAAGTGCCCCTTCGGCGAGCGGACGGGCCACGTAGCCGTTGATTTCCAGGCCTACTTTCTCGAAGATCACACGGCGTATCATCCGTTTGATAACCGGAGCGCATGAGAGCACACACATGCGCGCTCCCACGGTGGTGCCGTATGAGCCCACGGGATTGACGGTGGTCTTGTTGTCGACGGTGAATTTCACCGGAGCCACATCGATCACGTCGCGCTCCTGGGGGATATTCTGCGCGGCACGGCGGCGGAGGTCGGCTATCATCTCGCGTGTGATTTCCTGCTCGCCGCCCAGGCGGGCCTCCACATCGATAAGGGTAGAAGCCGTGGAGCGTCCGCCGACCGACACATACACACCCTTGATGGTGCGCGGGGCTATGCGCGGATACTGCTCGAGGCGCTCGCATATGCAGTTTATGGCGTTGGATACCTCCACGTTGTTGATGCATCCGTAACGCACACTGCCTACGAGTTTCTCTTCCTCTACGGCGAGCACGTCAAGCATGCCTGAATCATCGGCCAGGCCGATGGCTCCACGTAGCTTGGAGCTTCCGATTTCTATGGCTACGATATATCTTTCGGGCATATGTTGTTGTGATATATAGACAAGTAAGTTAGTTAACGTAAGCAGGTGTGGATGAGGCCACGGTGTCGGTGTCGGTCGCCACGAGCATGGCGTCGATGTCGTCGGCCTCGGCCTCCCCCTCCTGGTCGAAGAGAATCATCGACTGGGGTATCACCTTGTCGCGGCGTGTGGCCACGCACTGGCCGCCCCATTTCACGGAGAGGGTATCGTAGTATTCCCACCCTTTGAGGGGGAGCACCTTGTGGTACATCGCCATTACCCGGGCCAGTTTCGACTCCAGGGCTGTGGTGTCGCCCAGGTTGATTACGTGGCCGCGTATCATCGGCACCAGTATGATGTCGCGGTTGCGCGGGTCCACGCGGTAGTGCGAAATGATGGCGCTCCAGTCTTTGTCGCCCTCCAGGCGGTTTATCAGCGGGAGGATGTCGGTGGCGGGATGGAGCGAGTCGAAGTCGCCGGCTATCACCGGCACGTCGAGGCGGTAGCGCGAGTTGGCCGTAAGCCTCTTGCCGTCGCGGTTGATGTAGTAGGAGGAGCCGCGCGAGGGGAAGATTCTTGCCACGGGGGTCATCGGAGTGACCTGCACCAGGATTTTGTTGTCGGGCATCCGTTCCACGGTGGCATGCTCGATGTTGGGCTCGGCGTTGAGCCGCTCCTCGATCTGGCGTATATCCACTTTCGATGCTGGAGCCTGCGGTGTGTAGAGCCCCCATTCCTTCATCAGCCGGGTCACTTCGCCGGCTGTGACGAAGCCTTTGTGAGCGTCGGGGCCGTTTATGCTTATTAGATAACCGGTGCAACGCGCCGAGGCCGCCATATCCGATGAGATAAGGAGGGCAAAGCCGAGGTAGACGGTGAGTATCACCGCCAGCAGGCAACGTATTACAGAGGTTTTTTCCATACAGATGCAAGAGTGGCGGGGCGCCGTGTCATCAGGCACCCCCGGCGATTTCCGGCAGCAGGTTGGCTATATCGCCGGCACCGGCAGTCAAAAGTATCTCAAAGTTACTGTTTTTTAGCGTTTCGGGCAAATTTTCGTAGCTTACGAGATGTTTTTTTTCGATTTTTATATCGCGGAAAATGATTTCGGAGGTCACGCCCTCGATGGGGAGCTCGCGCGCCGGGTATATCGGCAGGAGAAATACCTCGTCGGCCTCGGAGAGGGCCTCGGCGAAACCGGGGGCGAAGTCGCGTGTGCGGCTGTAAAGGTGGGGCTGGAAAGCCACGGTGAGCCGGCGGCCGGGGTAGAGGGTGCGCACCGAGCGGATGGCTGCACGCAGCTCGTCGGGGTGATGCGCGTAGTCGTCGATTATGGCGCGTTCCTGCGGTCCGCTCTCTTTGAGCCAGAACTGGAAACGGCGTTTGGCGCCGAGGAATGTGCCCATTGCCGCGCGTGCCTTTGCGGCGTCGAGGGTGCCCGAGAGGTAGACGGCGGCGAGTGCCGCCACGGCGTTCTCTATGTTGATGTCGACAGGCACTCCCAGGTCGATGCCGCGGATGGTGCCTTCGGGGTAAACGAAGTCGAACGAGAGTGTGCCGTGGTCCTGGCGTATGTAGGAGGCGTGGAAGTCGCCTTTGTCGCGCGAATAGGTGTAGACCCTGACCCCTTCGTGGGGTCGCGGGCTGAGTTTCAGCCCTTCGTGCACCAGCAGCGCCCCGTCGGAGCGGATGAGTTCGGTGAAGTGCGCGAAGCTCTCGAGGTATTCCTCCTCGGTGCCGTAGATGTCGAGGTGGTCGGGGTCGGTGGAGGTGATTACGGCCACATATGGTGTGAGGTGATGGAACGAGCGGTCGAACTCATCGGCCTCGACCACGGCGATGTCGGCGCCGGGGGTGAGGAGGAAGTTGGAGTTCCAGTTGCGCAGCTCCCCCCCGAGGAAAGCGTTGACGGCTGTGCCCTGGCTGTGCAGTATGTGTGCGGCCATCGAGGAGGTGGTGGTTTTTCCGTGTGTGCCTGCGAAGCAGAGGGCGCGGCTGTGGCGTGTGATTTCGCCCAGCAGGCGCGCGCGCTTCACCGTCTCGAAGCCGTTGTCGCGGAACCACGTGAGGATGGCGTTGTCATCTTTCACCGCAGGGGTGTAGACCACCAGGGTGTGCTCCGGGTCGCGGAATGCGGCGGGAATCACGGCGGGGTCATTGCTGAACGATATGACGGCGCCTTCGGAGGCGAGTTCGTCGGTGAGCTGCGAGGGGGTGCGGTCGTAGCCGGCCACCTGCGCTCCGGCGGCGAGGAAATAGCGCTCGAGGGCGGCCATGCCGATTCCTCCGGCGCCTACGAAGTATATGTTGCTGTAAACCATGGTGTCAGTTTTTTGAGTTAACAATTTCAGCTACTTTACGGGCTATTATCTCATCGGCTCCGGGGAGGGCCATGGCCTGTACTTTAAGGGCGATGGCGGCACGCTCTTTGGGCGAGGCCAGGAGCTTGGTGACTTCGGTGGCCAGGGAGGCAGGGGCGTCGGCGTCGAGCACCGTCACCGCGGCGCCGCGTGAGCTCAGGGCCTCGGCGTTCTTGCGCTGGTGGTCTTCGGCCACGTTGGGCGAGGGGACCAGTATGGCGGGCATCCCCAGAATCTGCAGCTCGGAGATGGTCGAGGCGCCGGCACGCGACACCATGAGGTCGGCGGCGGCGTAAACGAGGTCCATCCGCTGCACGAATGGGAGCACCTGGAGCCTGTCGGGGGTGGCTGCGGGGTTGTCGGCTCGGAATTTATCGGCGAATGCGAGGCATTCTTCGGCGTAGAAGCGCCCTGTCTGCCAAAGCACGGAGGCTCCGGAAGCGATGATTTCGGCCAGTCCGCGCTTCATGGCCTCGTTGATGGTGCGGGCGCCGAGCGAGCCGCCCACCACAGCCACCAGTGGTTTGTCGGGGTCGAAACCAAGTTCTTTGCGGGCCTCGGGGCGCGAGATGTATGCCGCCGAGGTGAGATTCTTTCGCACAGGGTTGCCGGTGAGCATTATCCGGCCGGCGGGGAAGAAGCGTTCCATCCCCTCGTAGGCCACGCAGATTGCCTTTGCCTTTTTTGCCAGGAGCTTGTTGGTGACTCCGGCATAGGAGTTCTGTTCCTGAAGCAGGGTGGGGATGCCGCGTTTCTGGGCGGCTTTCAGCATGGGGCCGGAGGCGTAGCCGCCTACCCCCACGCATATGTCGGGGCGGAAGTCGCGCAGCACCTTGCGCGCCATCCTCAGCGACCTGAAGAGCTTTGCCAGCACCTTGAAGTTGCGCCACAGGCGCTTGCGGTCGAATCCGGCCACAGGGAGGCCCACAATCTCATATCCGGCTTCGGGCACGCGCTCCATCTCCATGCGTCCCTGCGCACCGACAAAGAGTATCTCCGTGTCGGGGTATAGGCGCCTGAGGGCGTTGGCGATCGAGAGCGCCGGGAAGATATGTCCGCCGGTGCCACCACCGGAAATCAGAACTTTCATCTCTATAATCGGTTGGTTCGTAATCAGTCAGTATTCAAATGTCAGCCCACCTGGCCGGGATTGGCGGCGGTCATCTCCTGGGGCAGGTCCTCGAGTTCGGCGCTTGCCTGGCGGCTGTCGCCCGAATTTTTCTGCACGGCGTAGCGGCTCACCGAGAGCATGATGCCGAAGGCTATCGAGGTGCATATTATCGAGGAGCCACCTTTTGAAATCATGGGCAGCGGCTGCCCCGATACGGGGAAGACCCCCGACACAATGGCCATGTGGAAGAGCGCCTGAAGCACTATCATCACCGCCATCCCCATCACCAGCAAGGCGGGGAACACACGCTTGCACCGGTAGGCTATGGCTCCGGCGCGCCCCAGCAGGGCGAGGTAGAGCACCAGCAGCCCCACGGCTCCGAGAAAGCCCCAGTCCTCCACGATTATGGCGAAGATGTAGTCGGAGAAAGCCAGCGGCAGGCGGGCTGTCTCGCGCGAGTTGCCGGGGAGCACGCCGTGCCATCCGCCGTTGGCCTGGGCCATGTAGGAGTACATTTCCTGGCGGTTCTGTGCGTTGATGGGCTGCTCGTATTTGGGCACGGAGTCGCCCATCCAGCGGTCGATGCGTGCCGCCCAGGTCTTGTCGCGGTCGTGGGTGGCGCTTTTGCCCGAGAGGTCCTTGCCGGTGGTCATGATGGCCTCGGTTTCGGCGGCCGACTCTATTTTGTGGTTCTCCTTGTATTTCATTCCTCCGAGGGCCACCACACCGTAGCACCCCAGCACAATGAGGAATTTCTTCCACTGCACACCTGCGATAAGCATCATGGCGAACGAAATGCCCATCAGCAGCAGGGTGTTGGTGAGCCCCTGCGAGAAGAGCAGGGCGCCGCATATGAGCACGAACACCGCCGCGACGATTACGCCGCCGTTCTTTACGCCGTGGCGCTCCTGAGTGCGCGACATCACGAAGGCTATGAAGAGCACCACGGCCAGCTTCAGCAGCTCGGCCGACTGGAGCGGTATGCCCAGAAGCGACATCGAGCGGCGTGCACCGTTGATAATCTGCCCTTTGAAGAGCACGTAGACCCCGATTGCCACGGCGAAGGTGACAAACAGCGGGGTCGACGGCACAAGCCACCGGAACTTCACGCGCGAGAGGCCCACGGTGATGCCCAGGCCCAGCAGCAGCATCTTGCCGTGGCGCAGCAGGGGGGCGAACACGTTCGATGCCGTCACCTCGCGCGAGGAGGCGCTGTAAAGTTCGATTACCGACACCACCAGGAGCACGATGTAGATGCCCCAGATGTATTTGTCGGCCTTGGGCGGTTGTGCCTTGTCGGCGATAGGTTCGGTCTGACTCAGTTCGAGAGAGCGCATTGTGGGGGAGTGTCTGTATAATGTGAATGAATGTGTTACTTTTCTGTCAGGGCCTTTACTGCGGCCTTGAAGCGGTCGCCGCGGTCCTCATAGCTTTTGAAGAGATCGAAGCTGGCGCAGCAGGGGGAGAGGAGCACCGTGTCGCCCCCGGAGGCGGCAGCCCGGCATGCCTCCACGGCGCTGTCGAGCGAATGGGTGTCGGCCACGGGTATGCCGGGAGCCTCTTTGCCGAAGTAGTCGAGTATCTTGGCGTTGTCCTTTCCCATTGCCACAATGGCTTTCACCTTGCGGCGCACCAGGGGGAGAATCTCCGAGTAGTCGTTGCCCTTGTCCTTTCCGCCGAGGATAAGCACTGTGGAGCGGTTGTCGGGCATACTCTCCAGGGCGTACCAGCAGGAGTTTACGTTTGTGGCCTTGGAGTCGTTGATCCATCTCACCCCGTTGACTGTTCCGGCGTTCTCAAGGCGGTGGGGCACCCCCTCGAAGTCGCACAGCGCGCGCCGTATGTCATCCTTCCGCACATCCATCAGGCAGGCCGAGAGTCCGGCCGCCATGGAGTTGAAGAGGTTGTGTAGCCCTTTGAGAGCGAGGTCGTCGCGCGGGATGTCAAATTCCCCTGCGGGGGTGCGGAGCACCATGCGGCCGTCGGCGTCGAGGAATGCCGCGGCTCCTGCTTCCTCGTATTCGGCGAAGGGGAACCGCCTGGCTTCGGTGACCACCTGCTCGAGCTGGCGCCGGATCACGGGGTCGTCTTCCCAGTATATGAACGCATCAGAGGTCTGTTGGTTCTGGAGAATGCGGAATTTCGCGCGCACATAGTTCTCCATCTTGTATTCGTAGCGGTCCATGTGGTCGGGCGTGATGTTCATCATCACGGCGATGTTGGCGCGGAAATCATACATATTCTCAAGTTGGAAAGAGCTGAGTTCCACCACATATACATCATGCGGCTCTTCCGCCACCTGCCATGCCAGCGAGCGCCCTACGTTGCCGGCGAGCGAGGCGTCGATTCCGGCCGAGCGGAGTATGTGGTGTATGAGCATGGTGGTGGTTGTCTTGCCGTTGGAGCCGGTGATGCATATCATGCGCGAGGTGGTGTAGCGTCCGCCGAACTCAATCTCGGAGATTACGGGAATCCCTTTGGCGGCAATCTCCGCCACCATCGGGGCGGTGGGGGGGATGCCGGGCGATTTCACCACTTCGGTGGCGTTGAGTATCAGCGCGGGGGTGTGGCCCCCTTCCTCGAATGGGATGCCGCGGCGGCGCAGCTCGTCGGCATAGTGCGGGGCCAGGGTGCCTGCGTCGGAGAGAAACACGTCCATCCCCTTGGCTTTGGCGAGGATGGCGGCGCCCACGCCGCTTTCGCCCCCGCCGAGCACTACCAGGCGCGGGGTGTTGTTGCTGTCTTTATATGTGTTGGCTGACATGGCTTAACGGATTTTCAGTGTTACGAAGGTGATTGCGGCCAGGAAGATGCATACAATCCAGAAGCGTGTCACGATTTTCGACTCAGGCACGGCCTGAAGCGGTTTCTGCACTATGGCGTCGATTCCGGCGTTGCCCGGTTTCTGGAAATGGTGGTGCAGGGGGGTCATCTTGAAGATGCGCCGGCCGGTGCCGGTGCGCCGGCGGGTGTACTTGAAATATGCCACCTGCATCATCACCGAGAGGTCCTCCACGTAGAATATGGCGCAGAGCAGCGGCAGCAGCAGTTCCTTGTGGATGAGCACTGCCAGCACGGCGATTATGCCGCCGAGGGTGAGCGAGCCGGTGTCGCCCATGAAGACCTGGGCAGGGAAGGCGTTGTACCACAGGAAGCCGATAAGTGCGCCGATGAATGCCGCAGAGAATACCGCCAGCTCGCCGCTGCCGGGTATGTACATTATATTGAGGTAGCTCGAATATATCACCGAGCCGCCCAGGTAGGCCATTATCAGTAGCGCCACGGCTATTATGGCCGAGCATCCGGTGGTGAGGCCGTCAAGGCCGTCGGTGAGGTTTGCGCCGTTGGAGGTGGCGGTGACGATGAATATCACCACGAAGATGAAGAGAATCCAGCCGCCGGTCTGCGCGTGGTCGCCCATCCAGGCGGTGAGGTCGGCATAGTCGAAGTTGTTCTCCTTCACGAAGGGGATTGTGGTCTGCGTGGCCTTTATCTCCTCCGATTCATAGATTACCTCCTCGACCATGTTGGAGGTGTGGTTGATAACCTCGTGGTTCTGGCGCATGACAATGTCGGGCGAGCACATCATGGTCAGGCCCACTATCAGGCCGAGACCTACCTGGCCGATAATCTTGAATTTGCCGCTCATGCCGTCCTTGTTGTGGCGCTTCATCTTGAGGTAGTCGTCGGCGAAGCCCAGAGCGCCGAGCCACACGGTGGCCACCAGCATCAGAATCATGTAGACGTTGGCGAGGTTGCCCATCAGCAGGCAGGGGAGCACCGTGGCCACTATTATTATGATGCCACCCATGGTGGGGGTGCCGGTTTTCTTCATCTGCCCCTCGAGGTCGAGGTCGCGCACAATCTCTCCTACCTGCATCCGTTGCAGCCGGTCGATAATCTTGCGTCCGAACACCATGGCGATGAACAGCGCCATGAGCAGGGCCACTCCGGAGCGGAAGGTGAGGTAGTCCATCAGTCGCGCGCCGGGGATGTCGGAGTCCTGTAATAATGAAAAAAGGTAATATAGCATTTTTCAGTGTGGTTGTCGGGGTGGTGTCGTGGTGGTGGAGAGGAGGGTCAGCGGAGTTCGGCCAGGGCGCGGCGCACCTCCTCGCGGTCGTCGAAGTGATGTTTCACGCCGCGTATCTCCTGGTAGTCCTCGTGCCCTTTTCCGGCGATGAGGATAACGTCGCCGGGCATGGCCTGGCGCACGGCGGTGTCGATTGCGGTGCGGCGGTCGGTGATGGATACGGTTTTCTCCAGCCACTCGGGGTTCCCGGCCAGTCCGGCCTCCATATCGCGCAGAATGGCCTCAGGCTCTTCGAAGCGTGGATTGTCGGAGGTAAGGAGCACGCGCTGGCTCAGACGTGCGGCTTCCTGCGCCATTATGGGGCGTTTGCCTTTGTCGCGGTTGCCTCCGGCGCCTACCACGGTGAGTATGCTGCCTTTGCTGCCGAGCACGTCGCGGATGGCGTTGAGCACGTTGACCACGGCGTCGGGGGTGTGGGCGTAGTCCACGATGGCGGTCACTCCGTCGGCTGAGTGGAAGGTCTGGAAGCGTCCGGCCACGGGCACCAGGCGGCTCATGTTGACGAGCACTTCCTCCGGGTTCCATCCCAGCAGGCAGCAGGCGCCATAGACTGCCGTGAGGTTGTAGGCGTTGAAGCGCCCGGTGAACATCACGTTGATTTCCTTGTCGTTGAGGCTCAGCGCCATGCCGTCGAGGCGTTCCTCTATCACGCGTCCGCGGAAGTCGGCCATTTTCTGGAGCGAATAGGTGGCGCGCCGGGCGGCGGTGTTCTGGAGCATCACCGCTCCGGTCTTGTCGTCGGCATTGGTCAGGGCGAATGCGTCGGCGGGGAGGGCGTCGAAGAATTTCTTCTTGGCGTTGAGATAGTTCTGCACCGTGCCGTGGTAGTCGAGGTGGTCGCGTGTGAGGTTGGTGAATACGCCTCCGGCGAATGTGAGTCCGGCAATTCGGCGCTGGTCGGCGGCGTGGCTGCTCACCTCCATTGCGGCGTATGTGCATCCGGCTTCTACCATTCTTGCCAGCAGAGCGTTTATGGTGAGGGCGTCGGGGGTTGTCTGCGAGGCGTGCACGGCTTCGGTGTCGATGTAGTTGACCACGGTGGAGAGGAGTCCGGCCTTGTGCCCGGTCATGCGTGCCATCTCGTAGATGAGGGTGGCGGTGGTGGTTTTGCCGTTTGTTCCGGTCACGCCCACCAGGCGGAGTTTCTTGGAGGGGTCGCCGTACCAGCGCGAGGCGAGGTGCCCCAGGGCGCGTGCTGAGTCGTCGGTGACGATGTAGGTGGCTTCGGGCTCGAGGGTGTCGGGGAGAGTCTCCACAACGTATGCCGCCACGCCGCTGCCGGCGAGCGAGGGGATGAAGGTGTGGCCGTCGACGGTGACGCCGCGCACAGCCACGAACATCCCTCCTGCGGCGGCTTTGCGTGAGTCGGCGGTGAGCGATGTGATTTCTTTGTCGGCGGGGCCCTTTACGGTGCAGGGGCCTATGGCTTCTATCAGATGCTGGAGCTTCATTTTAGTATATGGTTGTCAGTTTTTTTACGTATTGTGTCATATTCCGAGCGAGAGGTTTACCAGGGAGCCTTTGCGTGCTGGCTCGCCGGCGGCGGGGGTCTGTGAGCGCACGAATCCGGAGCCGGTAAAGGCCACTTCGTAGCCGGCACTCTCGAGGGTGGTGACGGCCTCGCGCAGCCCCAGGCCGGCTACGGAGGGCACGGTGCCTTCGGGCATCTTGCGCGGAGCTGCCGGATGGAGCTCGGAGGCTACTCCGGCGGCCTTGCGCACGGCCGGATGCCGGTCGGCGCTATTTGAGGCGTAGAGCATGGGGCGCTGGGTGCCGGTGTTTCCCTGGGCGTAGTCGGGGGTCTCGCCCAGAAGGCCGCGCGAGTACATCTTAAGGGCGATGTTGCGCATCACCTGGCCTGATGTGGATGCGGCGCCGAACATGTTGCGCTTCGGGTAGAAGGTGAGCACCATGCATGAGTACTGCGGGTTGTCGGCGGGGAAGAATCCGCAGAATGCCAGGCGCTTGCGCGCGGTGTTGTAGGTGCGTGTCTTCGGGTCCACGGAGTAGCATGTGCCGGTTTTTCCAGCCAGGGCCACTTTGTCGCTTTTCAGGGAGCGGCCTGTGCCGTGCTTGCCCCACACCACCTGCTTGAGCATGTACTGCATCTTGCGGGCGTTCTCCTCGGAGCAGATGCGGTCGCGGATGTAGGTCACGGGGATTACCGAGTCGAAATTCTCGGCCTGGAGACGTGTCACCAGCCGCGGACGCACGTATTTGCCGCCGTTGGCAATGGCGTTGTATATGGAGAGGGTGTAGATGGGTGGTATCTGCGAGGTGTAGCCGTAGCACATGCGCGAGAGGTCGACGCGCGCCGGGTCGGGGTTGAAGTAGGGTACCCGCTCGCCGGCGATGCCGGTGTTCATCGGCTCGAGGAATCCGATGGAACGCAGGCGTTCCACGAATGCCTTGGGGTTTTTGTCGTAGCCGCGGGTGATGATGCGCGCCATGCCGATGTTCGACGATTGCTCGATTACCTCGCGCACGCGCAGCGATGCGTTGAAATGGGAGTCGGTAATCGGGCGCCCTCCGGCGTAGGCCCAGCTTGCGCCGATGGGTATCACCTCCTCGAGGTTGTTGACAAGGCCGTCCTCGAGGGCAATCATCATGGAGATGGGCTTTACTACGGAGCCGGGCTCGAAGCCCACCACGGCGTAGTTGAGAGCCTCGATATAGCCGGGGCCGGTCTTTGATTTCTCAAGGTTGGAGATAGCTTTGATGTCGCCGGTCTTGACGTCCATGAGTATGGCGCAGCCCCAGTCGGCCGAGCAGGAGTCGAGCACGCGGTTGAGTTCGTTCTCCACGATATCCTGGAGTCGTATGTCGATTGTGGTGCGGAGGTTGTAGCCGGGGGTGGGGGGGATGTCGGTCCAGTTTACGATGTTTTTCGTGAGGGGGATTTTCTTGGCTATGCCGGGTTTGCCGTAGAGGAGGGTGTCGAGGGCCATCTCCAGCCCCGAGATGCCGTGCACCTGGGCGCAGGTGGACGTCTGCCCCACGCCCCCGATGGAGCGGCGCGCCATGGCGCCGTAGGGGTTGGAGCGTTTCATCACCGATTCCACCGTCATGCCGCTTTTGTTGGGGTTGGGGATGTTGAAGAACGGGAATGTTTTCAGGTGCTGGAGCTGGGAGTAGCTCAGGCCGGCGATTACGCGGAAGGCGCGCGGGCGCCTGCCGGGTTCCTTTTCGAGGGGGGCGGCCATATATTTGCGCCACTGGTCGCGGTTTTTGGCGGGGAAGTATGTGGCCAGCGAGTCGGCTATCGAGTCGAGGGCCATGCGGTAGCGGTGCTCCATGAAGCGCTCCGAGCGGAAGTCGAGGCGCACGGTGTAGTATCGCAGGTTCGTGGCCAGTATGGAGCCGTCGTCGGAGAGGATGTCACCGCGCTGGGGGAGGATGGTGTCGACGCGCTCCATCTCTTTCATCGCCTTGCGGTTCCAGTCGTCGGCATGCACCACGGTGGTGCTGAAAAGCTTCACCACGATGGCGGTGGTGAAGAGGAGTATCAGCGCCGAGATGAGGCCGTAGCGGAAGAGTATGTGGATTTTGTTGTCTTTTTTCGGTTGCATTTGCCCTTTGTGAGAGTAAGAGGAGTGAAGAAGTTGCGGAGAGGGTTATTTCTTGCCGGCGGCGAGCCTGAACGGCGGCTGTTCCTGGATGGTGAGCCCCAGGCGCATGGAGTCGGCCAGGTGCTGCATCTGCGATTCGCGTATCCGGCTCATGTAGGTCGATTTCTCGCGTATGCGCTCGGTCTTGACCACTTCGAGGTCGCGTTCGAGCCGCTGTATGGTCTCCATCTGCGTCTGGCAGGTATAGCGCGAGGTGATATAGATCATCAGCATGGTGGTTACGGCGAGCACCAGCAGCCAGTTGCGCCGCATGAAGTCAAGAGAGAGCACGCGGCCGTGGAGGGCGCCGCGCCATATTGAATGGCGCGACAGCCGGGGAGCGTCGGCCTCCCGGCGGTCAGTGGTGCGTGATGATGTTCGTGCTATTGTCGGCATTCGGGATAATGGAGTTGTGCGGGATTGTGTGTTGGTCAGATTCTTGTGGCCACGCGCAGCTTGGCCGAGCGTGAGCGCGGGTTGCGTTCAATCTCTTCGTCGTCGGGGGTGACGGCCTTGGAGGTGACGGGGCGCAGCGGAGAGAGTGGACGTCCGTAGAAATCTTTCTCGAGTCTGCCCTCGAGGTTGCCGGTGCGCATGAAGTTTTTCACCAGGCGGTCTTCGAGGGAGTGGTAGGTTATTACGGCGAGGCGTCCGCCGGGGCGCAGTGCCCGCAGGGCCTGCTCCAGGAGGGAGCGCAGGGCTGCGATTTCATCGTTGACCTCTATGCGCAGGGCCTGGAACACCTGTGCGAGCTCCTTTTTCTCCTTGCGGGGTGAAATCAGCGGGCGCACTGTGGCCAGGAGCTCCTCCACGGTTGCTATCGGAGCCTGCTGGCGCCGGCGCTCGATAGCGCGTGCTATCTGGCGCGCCTGCGGCAGCTCGCCGTAGAGGCGGAATATCTCCGCGAGCCGCTCGGGGGTGGCCTCGGCAAGGAGGGTGGCTGCCGAATGCTCGGCCTGCGGGTTCATGCGCATGTCCAGGGGGCCGTCCCAGCGGAAGGAGAATCCACGGCCGGGGTCGTCGAAGTGGTGGAACGACACTCCGAGGTCGGCCAGGATGCCGTCGACCGACTCCACGCCGTAGTACCGCAGGAAATTCCTCAGATAACGGAAATTGCCGTGCACGGCCGTGAAAGCGGCATTCCCGGCAAGCTCCCCGTCGGCCTCGGCGCGTTCTATCGCCTGGCAGTCCTGGTCGAAACTGAGCAGCCTTCCCCCCGCGGCCGGGTCGAGCAGGCGCAGAATAGCGCGCGTATGCCCCCCTCCGCCAAGGGTGCAGTCAACATAAACTCCTGAGGGCTTGATGTCTAAGCCTTCAAGAGTCTGTGGCAGAAGAGCCGGTATGTGGTAGTGTTGCTGTGGGAGATTGCTCTGTTCCATCGCTGAAGTTGTAAAAAGATGCCCGCAGCGTGAGCCACAGGGATGAAATCGAGCGTAAAATTACAAAAAATGCCCCAATTGTTTACAACCCCAAACAGTAAAAATCACCCCCTGCTGCGAAAAAGTTATCAACACTCCCCGGAAATTCACAATTGCAAACGCGCCGCATTCCCCACTCGTGCGGCATGGCGGCAGGTCAGAGCTTGAGAGTGAGCATCTTCCATATTGTCAGGAAGAAAATTTTCAAGTCGAGCCAGAGCGAGAAGCGGTCGATATACTCCAGGTCGGCCCTTACACGGTTTTCCATATCCTCCAGCCTCGGCGTGGGGCCGCGGAACCCCTTTATCTGGGCATAGCCGGTGAGTCCCGGGCGCATTTCGTGGCGACGCATGTAGTCGGGAATCAGGCGGGAGTAGTATTCGGTGTGCTTGAGCATGTGTGGGCGCGGGCCGATTATCGACATGTCGCCACGCAGCACGTTGATGAGCTGGGGCAGCTCGTCGAGCGAGGATTTGCGCAGCAGGCGCCCCACAGCGGTGACGCGCGGATCGTTGGTGCCGGCCTGGGCTTCGTCGGCGATGTCGTTTATCCGCATCGAGCGGAATTTCAGCAGATTGAACTCGCGGCCGTGCAGCCCCGTGCGGCGCTGCCGGAAGAAAATGCCTCCCGGCGAAGTGGCGCCTATCCATATGGCCAGCACCACCCATAACGGCAATAGCAGCACTAATGCCATCAGGGCGAAGATTATGTCGAATATTCTCTTGACTGTTTTCTGCATCAATCGGTTGTGGCTTGTGGCGCCGGGGTGGCGGTGTCTTTTTTTTAGGTTCCTTACAGTGGTATAACGTTAAGGAATTTTAAAAATTGTGTCGGCATCATATTTTGTTGCGGACGCATGTGGGATTGTGGCAATCCTGCCGCGTTCGCACCGGCCTGCAAAGTTACGCATTATTTTTATAAACGTGTGTTGTTTTTCATAAACGTGTGCTTCCGGAAACTGTTTTTGGCTTGGGTCGGGGGTGTGGTGAGGGAAAAATAAGAGGCGGCTTCCGGAGGAAGTCGCCTCTTAAGTGTCCTCGCAGGGGCTCGAACCCTGGACCCACTGATTAAGAGTCAGTTGCTCTACCAACTGAGCTACGAAGACGTAAGAATATTGATAAGTTTGTATGCGGGCGTTTTCTCAAACGCGATGCAAAGGTACTGCCTTTTTTTGAACTGACAAAATTTTTCGTAAAAAAAATATGAAAAATTCATAAATCAGCCGGATGTCAGCAAAGTGTAAGATGCGTCTTTGGGCTTTTTTGATTGCGTATGTTTCAGTTTTGTAGTGCTTTATGTCGGCTCGGCTGCTACTTCGCGCTGTATTCTGCCGCCCTTGGAATGAAAGATATTCTCTGAAAGAGACAAAAGTGAAAATGATTAAGTTAAAATATGTTAAATGGGGGGGGGGTAGAAATATCCTTTTATTTTATCTGAATAAAAATACGGTCGGAGATAATTGTTGATTTTTAATAAAATATAGGAGTATATGTTGATTTTATGCTGATTCGGTACATGTGGAATTGTGTATATATGGTTGTGAAAAAGTGTGAAACGCGGGGTGTGGGGTATTGTGTGTTTCGCCAAAAGTTCGCACATTTGCATGTGTGTTTTTCATAGTATTAGATTAAGATAAAGGTTTAAAGGAATAGAGACGTCGTGATGACGTCTCTATTTTGTTTTTATAAACTGCTTGTAATCATCGGTTTTAGCGTTTGTGGAAGTGGTCGTTGTGCATTTTTATGCCGAACACCGTGGCCGAGCATACCAGCGTGATGCAGTTGGTGATTATCAGCGGCAGGTTCATCGGTGTGCTCAGGAATCCCTGTATTACGAATAAGAGCGAGCCCAGCCCCATCAGCAGGAAGGTGGGGAGTGCTATTCCGTCGGTGTTGCGGGTGCGTATGGTGGCGATGGCCTGGGGCAGATAGCCGAAAACCATGCATACGGCGGCTGCGGTGCCTGTTATCTCGAACCAGTTCATGATATGGATTTTTTAGGGTGGTACTGTTTTATAACGTCCGGCACGGGGTCATAGTTTCATGCCGATGCCGAATAGTGCGAAGTCGTAGACGGTTGGGTCGTCGGGGTTGAATTGGCGCAGGGCGGCGGTGAGCTCGTCGACGGCGCGCCGGTCGTCGGTGCGGCGCCGCAGCAGTCCGAGCTGGCGCGAGGTGTTGCCCACATGCACGTCCAGGGGGATGAACAGCCGGTCGGGGGTGAGCAGCCGCCATATGCCGATGTCGACGATGCCGTCGGTGCGCACCAGCCAGCGCAGGGCCATGTTGAGGCGTTTCAGGGCTGATGTGCGTAGGTTTTGCGGCAGGCAGCGGCTAAGGCGTGTGCCGTCGGGGTTGGCTGTGGCCAGTCGCTCGTTGATGGCTTCGGCCAGGGCCCATGCTGGAGCGGGGGCGTGATGCACTCCGCGGGCGCGGGCGAATTGCTCCAGGGTGGGATATTCGTTATAAATAAGGTAGAGGCCGCGGAGGTATGCGCGCAGGTCGTCGGTGAAAAATGTGCGGTGTATGTTGCCGGCGGGAAGCTCCTCGAAGGCGCGTTCCATCACGAAGCGGTGCGGTGCGTTCTCCATCAGGGCGAGCATACGGTCGGCGTCGCGGCATATCATGCGGCGGTTGCCCCATGCTATGGTCGATGCCAGCAGTGCGGCGATTTCGATGTCGGACTGCGCTATGAAGCGTCGCGGAAACTGCACGGGGTCGTCGCCGATGAATTGCGGCGAGTTGATGCGTCTGGCCTCGGAGTCGAGCAGTTCCTTGATTTCGGATAGTGAGAGCTCTTCGGGGAGGAGCGGCGCGGCGCCGCAGGCATCAGCCCGGGGCGCCGCATCGGCAGGGTTATGGGGTGTGGTCATGTGTCGGGGGGAGTCGGGTCAGGCTTTCTTTTTTGGTGAATGGCGCTGCATTCTCAGCACCTGGCATGAGCGTGCCGGGAGGTAGAGTTTGAGCCATTCTTTTCCGGTGGGCTGGTAGAGGGGGTCGAACTGGGTGAGGTGCTCCACATGCTCGTCTACGTTGCCGAATCCGCCGAATTCGGGGTTGTCTGACGACAGCACCACTTTGTATTTCCCCATCGGGGCGAGTAAACCGTAGCCTTCAAACGATTTGGAGGGGTTGAAGTTGAACACGAACACCAGATTGCCGCGGCGGAAGGCGAGCACCTGGTCGCCGTCGTGCTCCCAGAGCTTCTCTATGGCGAGGGCCTGGAAGTTGTTGACGCCCGACACGAGTTCGACCATGGCGTTGTCGAAGTTGTTGAGGTACTGGTACTGGAGGTCCTTTCGGTCAACGAGGTCCCACTGGCGGCGTGCGTAGCGGTAGCTCCATCCGTTGCCTTCACGGGGGAAGTCGATCCATTCGGGGTGTCCGAATTCGTTGCCCATGAAGTTGAGGTAGCCTCCGTTGATGGTGGCCAGTGTCACCAGGCGTATCATTTTGTGGAGGGCAATGCCGCGGGTCACAGCGGCGTTGTTGTCGCCCACCGTCATGTGCCAGTACATCTCTTTGTCGATGAGGCGGAATATCACCGTCTTGTCGCCCACCAGAGCCTGGTCGTGGCTCTCGACGTATGATATTGTCTTCTCCTCATACCGGCGGTTTGTGAGCTCCCAGTATATTGATGTGGGGTGCCAGTCCTCGTCTTTTTTCTCTTTGAGGAGTTTTATCCAGTAGTCGGGTATGCCCATTGCCATGCGGTAGTCGAAGCCCATGCCTCCGTCTTTTATTTTGAGTGCGAGGCCGGGCATTCCGCTCATCTCCTCGGCTATTGTGATGGCGTGGGGGTTGAGCTCGTGGATTAGTTTGTTGGCCAGGGTGAGGTATGTTATGGCATTGGTGTCCTGGCCGCCGTCGTAGTAGTCGGCATATGAGCCGAATGCTTTTCCGAGTCCGTGGTCGTAGTAGAGCATGGAAGTCACGCCGTCGAAGCGGAAACCGTCGAAGTGGTATTCCTCGAGCCAGTATTTGCAGTTGGAAAGGAGGAAGTGGAGCACTTCGTTTTTGCCGTAGTCGAAGCAGAGGGAGTCCCATGCGGGGTGCTCGCCGCGTGCGTCGGGGTAGAAGTATGTGGCGCGTGAGCCGTCGATGCGTGCTATCCCTTCGTTTTCGTTTTTCACGGCGTGGGAGTGCACGATGTCCATTATCACGGCGATGCCCAGCTCGTGGGCGCGGTCTATGAGGCTTTTAAGCTGCTCGGGGGTGCCGAAGCGCGATGAGGCGGCGAAGAAGTTGCTCACGTGGTAGCCGAACGAGCCGTAGTAGGGGTGTTCCTGTATGGCCATTATCTGTATGGCGTTGTAGCCGTCGGCGGCGATTCGCGGCAGCACGTTGTCGCGGAATTCGGTGTAGGTACCCACCCCTTCGCGCTCCTGGGCCATGCCGATGTGGCATTCGTAGATGAGCAGGGGGCGTGTGTCGGGGATGAATTTCTCCACCTTCCATTTGTAGACGCGCGGATTCCATACCTGAGCCGAGAAGATGTGTGTCTCGGGGTCCTGCACCACACGGGTGGCGTAGGCGGGTATGCGGTCGCCTTCACCGCCGTCCCATTTCACCCGCATCTTGTAGAGCTGGCCGTGGCGTATTGCCGATGCCGGGAGGTTGAGCTCCCATGTGCCGTCGCCGAGGGGCTTGAGGCGGTATTCGGGTTTTTCCTGCCATCCGGTGAAGTCGCCTACCAGGTAGATTACTGTGGCGTTTGGAGCCCATTCGCGGAACACCCATCCTCCGCGGCGCCGGTGCAGCCCGAAGTACTGGTGTGCGTTTGCGAAATCGGAGAGGTTTTTGGTTTGCTGTGTGAGGTCGGCTTCCTTGCGCTGGGCGTCATGAAACCTCCCTTCGATGGCCGGGGCGAACGGTTCGAGCCAGGGGTCGTTCTTATAGATGGCTAATTTTTTCATAAAACGGATGATGGTGGGGGGACTGGTGAGTATCTCCGACAGAGAGAGAACAAGCCTGCTGCGGCCTTTTATCGGTATCAGCGCAAAATTAACATTTATTTCCTGGATTGCAAACTTATTTAAAAGAAATTTCTTGAAAACGGATTTGTTGCTGTGTGATTGTGGTGGTACTGCACTCGGCTTTTTTGCTTCGGCGGGCGGTACGGGTGGTGTGGTGCATACAAATGCAGCCCGGGGCGGCGGGCGCTCCGGGCTGCGTTATAGATGTTATGGTAAGTGTGTCGCGGTGATTACTTCACTGCGGGGTTGGCCATTTTCTTTTTGTTGGTGAGGTAGGCCACGGGCACGGCGATGAACATCGTCGAGAGTGTGCCCACTACCACGCCGAAGAGCATGGCGAACACGAACGAGCGGATGGAGTCGCCGCCGAGGATGAAGATGCAGGCCAGCACCAGGAAGGTGGAGAGCGAGGTCATCACCGTACGGCCCAGGGTCTGGTTGAGCGACTTGTTGATGGTGGTGAAGAAGTCCTGCTTGGGATAGAGACCGGTGTTCTCACGCACGCGGTCGAATACCACCACGGTGTCGTTGATCTGATAGCCGATCATGGTGAGGATGGCCGCGATGAAGCTCTGGTCGATCTCCATGGCGAAGGGGAAGAAGCCCCAGCATATCGAGTAGATGCCGATGATGGAGAAGGCGGTGAATGCCACGGCTGCGAGTGCGCCCAGCGAGAAGGCTACGTTGCGGAAGCGGAGCAGAATGTAGAGGAACATTGCCAGCAGCGACAGGCCTACGGCTATGTAGGCTTTGTTGCGCATGTCGTTGGCAACGGTCGGGCCTACGGTCTGCGACGACATGATGCCCTGGGTCTCGTCGGTGGTGGAGAACTGTTCGAGGGTCATCCCTTCGGGGAGGAGTTTCTCGGCCTTGAAGGCGTTATAGAGCATTCCGGTGATTTCCTTTTCGATTTCGGAGGCGTCGCCGGTGGCTTTGATCTTGTAGTTGGTGGAGATGCGCACCTGGTCGGAGTTCTCGATGGTGATTACCGACACTGCGGCGGTCTCGCCGTTGGAGTTGAACACCGGGGTGAGCTTTTTGGTGAGCTCGGCGGTGTCAACGGGTTTCTCGAACTTCACAACGTAGTTGCGGCCGCCGGAGAAGTCGATGCCCTGGTTGAGTCCGCGGGCGAAGAGGAACGCCACTACTACGGCGCAGAACAGACCTACCACGAGGAACGATTTCTTGCGGGCGCCGAGGAAGTTGAAGTTGCTCTTGGTGAAGAGGCTGCGTGAGAAACCGGTGGCGAAGGTGAGCTTGCTGAAGGCTTTGCTCTTGCCGAAGGCTATGAAGATGATGCGGGTGAGATATACCGCGGTGAAGAACGAGCAGATGATACCGATGATGAGGGTTGTGGCGAAGCCTTTGATGGGGCCTGTGCCGAAGAAGAGGAGGATCACACCGGTGATGATGGAGGTGAGGTTGGAGTCGAAGATGGCCGAGAAGGCGTTGGAGTAACCGTCGGCGATGGCGGTGCGCACGGTCTTACCTGCGCGGAGCTCTTCCTTGGCGCGCTCGAAGATGAGCACGTTGGCGTCAACGGCCATACCCAGCGCGAGCACTATACCGGCGATACCCGAGAGGGTGAGCACGGCCTGGAACGACGCCAGGATGCCGAAGGTGAAGAAGAGGTTGCAGATGAGGCCGAAGTTGGCGATCAGGCCGGGGATGAGGCCGTAGACGATGCACATGAAAATCATCAGGAGCACCAGGGCCATTACGAATGACCAGATACCCGACTCGATGGCCTGCTTGCCGAGCTGCGGGCCGATTACCATGTCGGAGATGATGTCGACCTTGGCGGTCATCTTACCCGACTTGAGCACGTTGGCAAGGTCCTGTGCTTCTTCCACGGTGAAGTCGCCGGTGATCTGCGAGCGGCCGCCGTCGATTTTGGAGCGGATGTTGGGGTAGGAGTAAACGAGGTCGTCGAGCACGATGGCCACGGGCTTGCCGAGGTTGGCCTCGGTGACGTTGGCCCACTGGCGGGCGCCTTCGGCGTTCATGTTCATCGAAACGACGTTGCCCTGCATCTGGTCGTAGTCGGACGAAGCGCCTACCACGCATGAGCCGTCAAGGGCGGGCTTGCCGTTGTTGCTTTTGAGGGCAACGAGCTGATATACGTCCATCTGGCGTTCTTTGCCGCTCACGGTGTCCTTGTAGTTCACAACCATGGGCTTCACCTGCCAGCGGAGCTTGAGGTTGGAGGGGAGGAGTGCTTTTGCGGCGGGTGATGCGAGGAGGGAGTCGATGGTCTCGCGGTTCTGCGATGTGGCAAGGCCGTAGACGGGCGACTCGGAGGGCTGGATCTGCAGGAAGAGGCCGTTGATGCCGGCAGCCTTGCCGTCCTGGCGGAGCTGTGCGTCGAGCTGAGCCATTGCGCCGGCTATTTCGGCCGACTTGTAGGTTTCGTAGAACTCGAGGTTGGCAGAGCGCTGGAGCAGTTCGCGCACGCGGTCGTGCTCTTTCACGCCGGGGAGCTCGAGAAGAATCTGTCCGTCGTTATCCTGGAGCACCTGGATGTTGGGCGAAACCACGCCGTAGGCGTCGATACGCGAGCGGAGCACGTTGGTGGCCGAGTTGTTGACGCGGTCCTTTACTTCGTTCTTGAGGATGGTTTTAACCTGGCCGTCCTTGGTGTCGGGCTTTACGATTGACTTGAACACTACGGAGAAGTCGGCCGAGGGGTTGATTTTGCGGTACTGGTCGACAAAGGTGCCCACGTAGTCGGAAGACTTGTTGCTCTGGATGAGGGAGTCGGTGCGGGCGAGAGCCAGGTTGAACGAGGCGTCGTCAGCGTTCTCTTTCATCGAGCGGAGCATGTCGGGCATCGATACCTGAAGGATGACGTTCATGCCGCCCTTGAGGTCGAGACCGAGGCCTACGCCCCATTTCTGCACTTCGTTGTAGTTGTATCCCAGCCAGACGGGGGTCTTGCTGATGGAGTCGATGTAGGCCTTGTAAGCCTTGTTGTACTGGTCGGAATTGGCGTTTCCGGCGACTTTCAGGGCGTACTGCTCTGCTTTTTTCTCCTGCTGGCTGCTTACCAGAGAGAAAGAGAGGTAGAACAGGCACACCAGCACGAGGAAAATCGCGATTACACCGGCAATGATGCTTCCGAGGGTTCCTTTGCTTTGCATGTGTTAGATAAACTATTTAGATTGTTTGTATTAAATTCGTAGGTATAAATGATTGGTTGCCAAAGAGTTGGCAAATGTAAAAACGGGGCCTTCGCGCCCGGCGGCGCAAACGCCTAATTTTCAGCTTGCAAATATACGAAGTTTTGGTGTGATTCACAAACAAATTTCCATTTTGTTGACGGGAGGGGGCGGGAGTGGGACGGGTGGGACTTGTGGGACGGCTGGGAGATGATGAGGGAGGTGAAGAGTGAGATGTGGGGCCGGCTGACGCAAGTCGCCCCGGCAGGGAGAGGCTGCCGGGGCGCTGTGACGGAGGGGTTGGGGCTGTGCCCCGGGGGATTATCGGATATGTGATTTATTTACGGTGCGTTGCCGTTTAGCGGAGCTGTACCTTGAAGGAGCGGACGGCTACGGCCACGATGTAGGAGCCCGGGGTGAAGGTGTGGCGCCTGAGGGTTTCCGCGTCGCCGCTGAAGAGGAGGGCGCCTGCGGGGTTGAACACGCGTACTTCCATTTTGTCGGCGCCGGTCACGGTGATGTGGCTGTTGGCGGCCGCTACGGTGATGTCGCCGGCGAGGGCGATGTCAAGAGCCGAGACGGTTATCTCCAGCGGTTCGCAGGGGGCGGATTCGCCGGTGTTGTAGACGGCGGTCACCTTGTAGGTGTATGTGCCGTCGGGGAGGGTTTCGGTCTGAGTCCAGGCGTTGTAGGGCCATGGGGTCTCTTCGGTGGCGATTTTCTGCTCGTTGCGGTAGATGTTGTAGCCTTCAAGGAGCAGCCCGGCATCACCGGGGAGGGTGATGAAGGGTGCGCGCCATGTCAGGAGCAGCCCCTCGTCGTTGTGGGTGGCCGTGAGGTCGGCGGGAGCCTCGAGGGTCACGGGGTTCATCGTCACGGTCACTTGCGGGGTGGTGTTGTCGGCGGGGTTGTAGTCTTCTTTCTCGCCGATGAGGTGGATTCCCGCATGATACTTCCGGCTGTCGGGGTCGAGGACGGTCAGCGGCTCTTTGCGGAACGTTATTTCTGCCGATTCGCCGGGGGCGAGGTCGGGGCAATCATAATCGGTTTGCACGGATTCCTGGCCGTTGCAGTATAGCTGCACGGAGTAGTCCACGTTGTGGCCTCTGACTGCGATATTGCCGTTGTTTGTGATTTTTACGGTTATGTCGAAGCGTTCGCCTGCATCTACGGTGGCGGGAGCGGTGAGGCCGGAAAGGGTGAGGTCGATGGCCGACGGGGTCTCGACGGTGTTGGATGGGGTTGCCTCCCCTTCGTTGTAGACTGCTGTCACGAAGAAGCGTCGCACGGGAATCAGCGGCGCACCGGGAGCCGAGAGATTATCGGATGAAGTGGTGGCGCGCGCTTCGGCTGCAACTGCAGCCGGAGCGGTGAATGAGCCGGTGGTGGCGGGGATGAGTTCGTCGTTAAGGCGCCCTGCACCTTCTTCATATACATTGTAGCCGAGCACGTTGATGGCGTTTATTTCATCGATTGTGATGTCGTCGAGCCACATTGCCATATCCTGGTTGTATTTATCGTTAGTGAGGCGGATGGCTATGTGGCGTGCGGAGCCGGGGATTCCGGGCACAGTGACGCGCACCATCTTCTCGCCGTAGAAGTCGCTGTAAGTCGATGTGGAGATGTTGCTCTTGTAGGCGATGCGCTGCGAGGAGGTGAAGAGAGCGGTGGGGTCGGCGGGGTCGATGTCGGATTCGGTCCAGTACACCTCGTAGCCATAGTAATAATATGACGAGGAGGTTTCTTTCACGCCCAGCAGGAAGGAGAGCTCGGCTTTGTTGGCGGCATCCATGGTGAGGGCCGGCGAGATAATCCAGTCGTCCTGGCTGTCGCCCCACTGATTGCCGTGATAGTTCACGCCGAGCACCTTGGAGCCGTCGGCGTCGGCAGGTTTGGTGTCGACGGTGGCCACTGACAGTTTCGATGTTGCGGCGGCGGGATATTCTCCGCTGATGGCCATGTTGTCCTTGTCGACGATAATCCAGCCGTTGAGGTTGTCGGTGGTTCCGTCGGCGAGGTCTTCAAACGATTCCTTCATGCTGAGGAACTGTGCCTCGGGGTCCTTGAGGCATTTCCAGGTGAGCTCCACTGATTTGTCGGATTGTATGGCATAACGGAGGTCGGTGGTGCCGGGGCGCTGATCGTCGACGATGAAGCCGGGAGCAATCGAAGCCTCGGCCGAGAGGTTGTTGTCGGTGTTGTCATCGTCGGCATAAATCACTTCGGATGTGCATTGGTTGAAGCTCGATATCGCACCCCATGCGGAGAGGTCGAATATCGTTACTGGATCAGCCGCATGCATTGTTGCCGGCGGAGCGGCCGATGCAAGGAGGCACACGAGAGAGGCTGTGCGGGCAATTGGTTTCTTCATTCTGATTATGTATGGGTTGTGGTTTCTGTGTGTGTGCCTTACAATACCTCTCCCGGGAGAGGTATTGTAAGGCAACGACGCGCGTCGTTGCCTTACAATATGTTTCCGGTAGTTGTCAGTCGTGTACGGGGCGCACCTGGAAGCCGCCGGCGCGAGATGCCCATTGTATCATGGTGGGCGCCGAGAAGGAGGCGCCGTATCCCACGCGCGAGCAGCTCAGGGCATAGCTGCCGGAGTAGTCGCCTGCCAGGGACTCGCCCGAACGCAGGTAGATGGATTCGTTGCCGCGGTAGGAGTATCCGTGGTAGCCGATCGAGCCGTAGGCCGGAATTGTTATGGAGTTTCCGTTGGGGCCGGTTACGGTGGCGCCCGACGAGGTGAAGTCCCATGTGCATTCGTCAATCAGCTCCTGGATTTCATCCTTGGTGGGGAGTCGCCATCCGTCGCCAAGAGCAGCGGTGGCGGGGTCGTATTCGGTGCCGCATATGTTGGTACCGGTGTCGGTGTATGTTTCAGTGTAGGGGTCCCAGAGGGTATAGTTGTATACGTGGGTGTAGGGTTTCTCGTACATTTCCCCCCAGCAGAGGAAAGCTCCTTTGCTTCCGGGGCTTGATGCTCCGAGATTGCATGTGGCCCATTTTACTCCGGAGGAGAGTCCGAGGTCGACCATGTCGGTCGACAGAGCCGTTACGTTGCCACGGTCGGGTACCGGCCCGTAGACGGCGCGCACGTTGAAGCCTACCTCCGGATAGTCGTATCCGTCGGCCATCTGATAGTTCGCGTCGAGGCATGCGCGGTAGTTGCGGCATTCCTGGGTGTATGCCCCGGGCTGGAATTCCACTTCGGTGGCGGTCCACAGGAAGGCGTTGAGGCCGTCGTGGGTGTGTTCGGCGTCAACCATGTTTCCGGCGCAGGGGAAGAAGATTGAGTTGCCGTTGATTTTCGAGGTGCCGAGCATACCGGTCACGCCGTTGATGCCGGTTTTCTGCCATGTGCAGGAGTTGATCATCTCGTTGTATTCCTCGCGTGTGGGCATGCGCCACTGTTCGCCCCATTTCATGTGGGCCACGTCGTAGCAGGAGCCTGTGATGGTTGAGCCGAGGCGGTAGTACTGTTCCCACAGCTCGCAGTCCCAGTCGTTGTAGTCGGGGTTTCTCCACATGTAGTTCTCGAGGGTATATTCCTCTTTTGGTTCGATTTCGCCGTAGGCGTAGAAGTTGCCGGGCTCATCGATGGCTGTGGCTCCGATGTTGTATGTGGCCCACTGTACGGAAAGGCCCAGGTCGACCATCTTTGTGGCGGGTGGCTGCGGGCCCGGTTCCTCACCTTCACCTTCAAAGGTGATTTTTACGACATCGGTTATGTTGCGTGTCTCGGAGGAGCCGTCGGCGAGGTGTATGCGCATCACTTTCTGCGCATCGGCCGCGGTGAATGCGCCGGCGCAGGCAAGAGCGAGTAGAAGTTGTTTTGTCATAAAGGTCTGAGATTGGTTTTTTGCAGTTGTTGAAAATAGTTGTCAGAATGATACCTTGGTCACGAATCCGGCCACGCGCACTATGTAGATGCCCTGGGCCATGTCGTTGAGGCTGAGTGAGAAAGTGTCGGAAGCCGAGGTGTTGACCACCATCCGTCCGTCGGTGGTGTAAACACTTACGGGGGAGTTTTCTGGCACATTCGAGAAGTTGAGAGTGCCGTTGTCCATTGTCATTATTATACCGGGCATTTCGGTATTCTCCACTGAGGATGTGGCAACAAAGTCAATCGATTCTACCGCATCGAATTCAAAGGTCACGCCGGCGGGGTGTGCGGTCGATGTCACCGTGAACCGTTTGGCGTGCATCTGCAGCTCTGGTGATGTCTCGAACAGGAAAGTTACGGCATCGCCCGATGTGGGCTGCACACGGACTGCTGTGGGGGCATCGGCTGCCGAAGCAACAACTGCTACCGCCATAGCTAAAATAAGTAATAGCTTTCTCATGTCTGTTAAATGTGGGTTATTGAATAAGGGTAGTCTCGATGATAGTAAATTATGAAAAAAGTGTGCATAATGATTGTGATATGCAAAATTATGCAACTTTAGTTTAAAACGATATGTGAGGCAGTTAAAAGATGTTAATAGGTGCGTATTTTTGGCATTTTGACTTGCAGGCAGTGTTTTTCTGTCGATTGTATGCGATTTCAGTTGGGATGAAAAGACAGCGGTGACAGCCATTTCGGCTGTCACCGCTGTGCGGGTTATTTTGTTTCCGGAAATCAGTCGGCTATTTTTGCTTTGATGAATTCGCGGTTGAGGCGGGCGATGTTGCTCAGGGAGATGTTCTTGGGGCACTCGGCGGCGCAGGCACCTGTGTTGGTGCAGTTGCCGAAGCCGAGTTCGTCCATCTTGCGCACCATGGCTTTGGCACGGCGTGCACGCTCTACCTGACCCTGGGGCAGGAGTGCGAACTGGCTTACCTTGGCCGATACGAAGAGCATCGCAGAGCCGTTCTTGCAGGCTGCCACGCAGGCGCCGCAGCCGATGCAGGTGGCGGAGTCCATAGCCTCGTCGGCCACATCCTTGGAGATGGGGAGCGAGTTGGCATCCTGTGCGCCGCCGCAGTTGAACGACACGTAGCCGCCGGCCTGCTGGATTTTGTCGAAGGCGTGGCGGTCAACCATCAGGTCGCGTATCACGGGGAAAGCGGCCGAGCGCCAGGGCTCGATGGTGATTTCATCGCCGTCGTTGAATTTGCGCATGTGCAACTGGCAGGTGGTGATTCCCTGTACCGGGCCGTGGGGATGGCCGTTGATGTAGAGGGAGCACATGCCGCAGATGCCTTCGCGGCAGTCGGAGTCGAACACAACGGGTTCCTCGCCTTTCTCCACGAGCTGCTGGTTGAGCATGTCGAGCATTTCGAGGAAGGAGGAGCCGGTGGATACGTTGTCAACGCGATATTTGACGAACTGACCCGGCTCTTTGGGCCCACGCTGACGCCAAATTTTGAGGTTTACGCTAATTGTATGTTCCATGTCTGTATATCAGTGTGGGAGTGTTACGATTTGTAGTTACGTGTCTGAACCTGGATGGCCTCGTATTTGAGGGGCTCTTTGAGGAGCACGGGCTTCTCGTTGTCGCCGGTGTATTTCCAGCAGCCTACATACATGTAGTCATTGTCGTTACGTGCGGCCTCGCCGTCGGGGGTCTGGTATTCCTCGCGGAAGTGTGCGCCGCACGATTCGTTGCGGTGGAGGGCGTCGATGGCCATCATGCGTGCGATTTCAAGGAAATCTTCCAGGCGGAGGGCTTTTTCAAGCTCGGTGTTGAGCGAGTCGGGGTCGCCCACGATGCGGAGGTCGGAGTAGAATTCCTTCTTGATGGCGGCGATTTCGTCGACAGCCTTCACGAGCGACTGGAGGGTGCGGCCCATACCCACGAGATTCCACATCACGTGGCCGAGTTTCTTGTGAATCTGGTCGGGCGACTTCGTACCCTTGATGTCCATGAGTTTCTTGATGCGTGCGCGCACCTCTTTCTCGGCCTTGTCGAATTCGGGTGCGTCGGTCTTGAAGCGGGGCACCTTGATCTGGTCGGAAAGGTAGTTCTGCATGGTGTAGGGGAGCACGAAGTAACCGTCGGCCAGACCCTGCATGAGCGCGGAGGCACCCAGGCGGTTGGCGCCGTGGTCGGAGAAGTTGCACTCGCCGATTGCGAAGAGGCCCTTGATGGAGGTCTGGAGCTCGTAGTCAACCCAGATGCCGCCCATGGTGTAGTGGGAGGCGGGGAAGATCATCATGGGGGTCTCGTAGGGGTTGTCGTCGGAAATCATCTGGTACATGTCGAAGAGGTTGCCGTAGCGGTCGGCCACAGCGTCCTTGCCCAGACGGTCGATAGCGTATTTGAAGTCGAGGTATACGGCGTTGCCGGTTCCTACGCCGAAGCCGGCGTCGCAGCGCTCTTTTGCGGCACGCGAGGCGATGTCGCGGGGGCAGAGGTTACCGAAGGCGGGGTAGCGGCGCTCCAGGTAGAAGTCGCGGTCCTCGTCGGGGATGTCGGTGGGTTTCTTCTTGCCGGCGCGGATTGCTTCGGCGTCCTCTTTCTTTTTGGGCACCCAGATGCGGCCGTCGTTGCGGAGCGATTCCGACATGAGGGTGAGTTTCGACTGGTCTTCGCCGTGCACGGGGATACATGTGGGGTGAATCTGGGTGAAGGCGAGGTTGGCCAGGTAGGCGCCTTTTCGGAAGGCCTGGATTGCGGCGGAGCCGTTGCAGCCCATGGCGTTGGTGGAGAGGAAGAATGCGCGTCCGTAGCCGCCGGTGGCGAGTACTACGGCGTGGGCGGCATAGCGCTCGATTTCGCCTGTGACGAGGTTGCGCATGATCACACCGCGGGCGCGGCCGTCGATGATTACTATATCGAGCATCTCGCGGCGTACGAAGCTCTTGACGGTGCCTTTCTCTATCTGGCGGTTGAGCGATGCGTAGGCGCCAAGAAGGAGCTGCTGTCCGGTCTGGCCTTTGGCGTAGAATGTACGCGATACCTGTGCGCCGCCGAAGGAGCGGTTGGCCAGGAGACCGCCGTATTCGCGTGCGAAGGGCACACCCTGTGCCACGCACTGGTCGATGATGTTGTTGGAAACTTCAGCCAGGCGGTAAACGTTGGCTTCGCGCGAGCGGAAGTCGCCGCCCTTTACGGTGTCGTAGAAGAGGCGGTAAACGGAGTCGCCGTCGTTCTGGTAATTTTTGGCGGCGTTGATACCACCCTGTGCGGCGATGGAGTGTGCGCGGCGGGGGGAATCCTGGATGCAGAAGTTATATACGTTGAAGCCCATTTCGCCAAGGGTGGAGGCGGCGGAGGCGCCTGCCAGGCCGGTGCCGACCACGATGATGTCGAGGTGGCGCTTGTTGGCGGGGTTTACGAGTTTCTGGTGGGCTTTATAGTTGGTCCACTTCTCAGCTACGGGACCTTCGGGGATTTTGGAGTCAATCTGGAACTCGGGGAGTTTCGAGGATTCGATGTCCGCGTAATCCTTCATGATGGGGGTAGAGTCGATCATACCCTCTACTTTCTTGAGATCTGCCATTTCTGATCAGCGGTGTTATTTGTTAATGGAATCGTTAGCGGCGCAGGGGGCGGGGGTGCATCCTGCACATTCTGCGCAACCGTTGGCGCAGCCTTCGCATTTGTCGCAACCTTCAGCGCAACCTTCGCAGCCGGTGCATGTGATGCAGGGAGCGTCGGCGCAGGGGGTGTCGGCGTTGCAGTCGTTGCAGGGGGCCTGGCCGTCGCATACGGTCTTGCCGCAGGGAGTCTTGTCGGCGGCGGTGCAGGGGGCGTCGGCCTCACCGTTGTGAGTGGCGGCCATCTCTACATACTGCATGTTGAGCTCGGGGTTCTCCAGGTAGTAGTTGTTCTGGGCCTGCACGAAGAATACCACTGCCTCTGCGATGAAGAGGGCGATGATGATTGTGGTGAACCAGTTGGCGCACTTCTTCAGGCGGGGGAGCCATGTGCGGCCGTTCCAGCCGCAGCTCTGGAACATCGACCAGAAGCCGTGGGTCATGTGGAACCACAGGGCTACGAAAGCAACGATGTATGCCACAAGAACCCACCACTGCGCGAAGGCTTCCTGGAGGAAGAGGGTGCCGGCGGCAGGTGAGCGCAGTATGGTGGCGCCGGAAGCGGTGGTGACAGTTTCGCCGGGGCATCCGCAGATTTCAGCGAGCTGCATCTTTGCCCAGAACTGGATGAGGTGGAGCACCAGGAAGGCAACGACAACGAAGCCGAGGATGAGCATGTTCTTCGACGACCACTCAACCTGGGGGGGACGCGAGGTCACGGCGTAACGCTCGTGGCCGCGGGCACGGCGGTTCTGCACGGTGAGCCAGAGGGCGTAGAGGATGTGGACGATGAAGCCGGCGGCGAGCACGAGCGAGCCTACGAGGGCGTACCAGTTGGCTCCGAGGAACTCGCAGACTACGTTGTAGGCTGTGGGCCAGAAGATGGCTACGCCGTTCATCAACGCATGGAACGTCACGAATAGGATAAGGAACGCGCCAGTCAGCGACATAACGAGCTTCCTACCTACGGATGAGGATGTTAACCACATAAGTGTTTGATTTAGAAGTGATGTGAAATTATTGTTTTATTGTGTTTGCAAGGTATTTTCGCGGCAGGTCCACCGCCGTGACAACGCATGTGCGCCGCAGCCGGAGAGCAGCAGGGAGCGGATATATGCCCATAATTACGGCAAAATTAGTGAATAATACAGAAGTTCACAACTATTAAAGAAATTTTTCTATAATTTTCTTTGCGTGATGAGGCGCCACCAGGAGGGTGGAGCGGAGGCGAGGTCGCTCTGGAGGGGGTCGGTGAACGATGCCAGCGGCACAGCCTGCCCGAACTGCGAGGGATAGATTACCATCAGGTTGTTGTGGGCGAAATATCGCTGGAGCAGGGCAGGCATTTCGGCGAGCTCAGAGGAGAAGCTCACGGAGTTGGCGCGGGCGGTGACAACGGCCAGGAGGTCGTCGTCGCGCAGGTCGCGTGTCATGGCCGTGAGGTTGTCGGAGTGTGTTCCTTTAATATAGGTGTGCCGTATGCCGTAGCCGTCGGAGTGGATTACTCCGCGCAGCAGTGTTTCCTGGGCGGGAGTGCAGTAGAAGATGATGCGGCAGCCCACTTCCTGGGTGAGGCACCCCAGGGAGGCGGTCCACTGGCGGAAGCCGGTCTCGAATTCAGCTTTCTCGGGCACGTAGACGAGGATGCGTGTCACGGTGTTGACGGGTATGAACGTGCGCGCCACTATCACCATGCGGTTTGTGGAGCGCAGCAGGGCTTCGGTCTTGCCTCCGAGGAAGGTGTCGATAACGGTGGCTTTGCGGTGCATACCCATCACCACGCGGGTTATGTCGCGCTCTTCGATGGTGTTGGTAATGCCGGTGGCGGTGTTGAGGTCGTAGCGCTCGATTGCCTCCATCGGGGTGTCGGCGCCGGAGGCAGCCTTGCGGGCGAGTTTCAGCGACGACTGGCCTATCGCCTTGGATGCGGCGGAATTGGAGTTGCGCACATGCAGGGCGAAAAGAGTTCCGGCGCTGCTCTTGCCGCTCCGCGGGTTGAGCAGCAGGGCGAGTTCGGCCAGGGCCGTGGCTGTGATGGGATTCGACACCGGCACGAGTGTGCGCTCGGGGCTTGCAGCGGTGGTGTCGGCGGCGGTTTCGGGCGCCTCGGAGAGTTGCCGCACGCGTATTTTTGCGGCGGCGGCCGAGGTTATCACCGGAGCTATGGCACATGTCACGAGGATTACGAGCACTGTGCCGTTGAGGATTGTCTCGTCCATCATGCGCGAGCCGTCGGGGAGCACCATGTTGTAGCCGATTGTGACCACGGCCAGGGCCACGGCTGTGTGTGCGGTGGTGAGGCCGAACATCATGCGCCGGTCGCACCCCTCCATGCGGTTGATGCGCTGTCCGGCCCATGCGGCTATCCATTTGCTTGCAAGAGCCACGGCGAGCATTATCAGGGCCACCAGCAGGGTGTTGCCCGACAATATTACGCTGAGGTTTATCATCATCCCCACGCCGATGAGGAAGTAGGGGATGAAGAGGGCGTTGCCCACGAATTCGATGGAGTTCATCAGCGGGGAGTTCGCCGGAACGTAGCGGTTGATTACCAGCCCGGCGTAGAATGCTCCGAGCACCGGCTCGAGCCCTATCAGGCCGGAGGCCCAGGCCGAGAGGAACACCATGGCCAGGATGAAGACATATTGTGTGACCTTCTCGCCGTAACTCTTGAAGAACCAGCGGGTGAGCCGGGGATATGCGTAGAGCACCACACCTCCGTAGATGGCGAGTTTCATCACGAGCCAGAGCATGGCCGCCGGCTGGAAGGCTCCGGTCTCGTGGATGTTGACGCAGGCGGCCAGCACCAGCAGCGCGCCTATTACAGCGATTATGGTGCCTACTACCGAAATAAGCACTGCCGGCGATTTGGTGATGCCGAATCGGGCGGCCACCGGGTAGGCTATCAGCGTGTGCGAGGCGTACATCGATGCCAGCAGGAAGGCTGTGATCCATCCGGTGTGGAGAATCCACACGCTGGCGGCTACACCCATAATCATGGGGATGAAGAATGTGAGCAGGCCGAAACTCATCCCTTTGCGGAGGTTGAGCTTCAGGTGGTACATGTCGATTTCAAGCCCGGCAAGGAACATCAGGTAGAGAAGTCCCACCTGCCCGAATATCTCGAATGAGCTGTCGCGGTCGAGGATGTGCAGCCCGTAAGGCCCCACAGCCACCCCCGCCACAATCATGCCCACGATGTGGGGAATCTTGAGGCGGTTGAGCAGCACCGGCGCCAGCAATATTATCACAAGCACCACCAGGAATATCGCCACCGGGTTGCTCAATGGCAGCAGTTCTGTGGTAAAATTGGCCATTCGGCTATAATGGAATCTTAGGAATTTAAGGAGCTTAAGGAGGCTAAGGAGCTTAAAGTCATTAAGGTCATTAAGGTCATTAAGGCTGAGTCAATGCCGGATGGCTACTCTAACCTCTAACCTCTAACCTCTAACCTCTAACCTTTAACCTTTAACCTTTAACCTTTTGCCTGAAGAATGTGCTCTGCGATCTGCACGGCGTTGAGGGCGGCGCCTTTGCGTATCTGGTCGGAGACGGTCCAGAAAGTGAGGGCGTTGTCGCAGGCCAGGTCGGCGCGGAGACGTCCCACATACACGGGGTCGTGGTGGGCCAGGTCGAGAGGCATGGGGTAGACGCGTGCGGCGGGGTCGTCCATCAGCACTATGCCGGGGGCAGCGGCGAAGGCCTCGCGGGCCTGCTGCACGCTTACGGGGCTTTCGGTCTCCACCCATATGGCTTCGGAGTGGGCGCGCATCACCGGCACGCGCACGCAGGTGGCGCTTACGCGGATGTTGTCGGAGTGCATGATTTTGCGTGTTTCGTGAAACATCTTCATCTCCTCCTTGGTGTAGTCGTTGTCGGTGAATACGTCGATATGGGGTATGACGTTGCCGGCGAGCTGTGCCGAGAATTTCTCCACTTTGGGCTGCTCGCCGCGCGAGAGCGCTCCGTACTGGGCCCACAGTTCGTCCATGGCTGCCTGTCCGGCGCCTGATGCGGCCTGGTAGGTTGCCACGTGCACGCGGCGTATCGGCGAGATGTCGTGAATCGGCTTGAGGGCCACAACCATCTGTATGGTGGTGCAGTTGGGGTTGCCGATTATGCGGCGCGGGGCATCGAGGGCGTCGTCACCGTTGACTTCGGGCACCACCAGGGGCACGTCGGCATCCATGCGGAAGGCGCTGGAGTTGTCAATCATCAGCGCGCCGTGGCGAGTGATGGTTTCGGCGAATGCGCGCGAGGTGCCTGCTCCGGCGGAGGTGAAGGCAATGTCGACGCCTCGGAAGTCGTCGTTGTCGCGCAGTTCTTTTACAGTCACGGTGTTGCCGCGGAAAGAGTATTGGCTTCCGGCCGAGCGCGAGGAACCGAAAAGGGAGAGGGTGTCAACCGGGAAGTCGCGCTGCTGAAGAGTGCGCAGCAGTTCCTGACCTACGGCGCCGCTCGCGCCTACGATGGCTATATGCATTTTCGCTGTGAAATTATGTTGTTGAGTGATTGATGCGGATTGTTTCCGGTTGCAAAATTACAAAAATTTCGTTAACCGATGGCCGCGCGCATTATAATATACCCGATTGTGGCGCCGGCCACGGTCATCACCAGTGCCGGGGCGGTGATGGCGAATCCGCGTGTGAGGGTGAGGGTCTCGCCTTCGGTGGTTGTTATGTCGTAGGTGTAGAGGGGTGTGTAGGCGCGGGAGGCCAGGGCCTGCGGCGTGGTTGCGCCGTGGGTCAGGCGCCGCACGAGCGTGAGGCATCCGGCTCCTGCGCAGGTGCCTATCGCGGCGCCCACAAGGAGGTCGCCGGGGTAATGCACGCCAAGATAGAGGCGTGAGTAGGAGTTCAGCACCGCCCAGCCGATAATGAACATCACGAAACTGTGGCGCCGCACCAGCAGGGCTGTGAATGAGGCGAGGGCGAAGGAGTTGGCGGCATGGCAGGAGGGGAAGCCGTAGGAGCCTCCGCGGTAGCCTCCCACGATGTAGGTGAACTGCGAGAGGGTATTCTCCAGGTTCGACGGCCGCAGGCGCTCAACGGCCGGGCGTATCCATGTGGCGCATAGCTGGTCGGTGATGGTTACGGCCAGTGCCGCGCCGAGAATGTAGAATATGAATTTCGACCATCCGGCGGCGCGCCACATCATCAGGGCTATGGCGGCGTACATCGGTATCCATATGAATCTCCCGGTGAAGAGTTTCATGAATATGTCGAAGAATGGTGAGTGGTGCCCGTTGATGAGGAGAAACACCTGTGTGTCGATGTTGTTGAGGTATTCTATCATTTTTATGGAGAGGTTAGGGGGGTAGAGGTTAGGGGTTAGAGGTTAGAGGTTAGGGGTTAGAGGTTAGAGGTTAGAGGATAGGGGTTAGAGGTTAGAGGATAGGGGTTAGAGTTGGGCATGTGCTTCAGGGCTAAAGGGAGTCGAGATAGGAGTAGAGGGTCTGAAGGTAGGCTTTCGCGTCGGCGACGGCGTCGGCTGTCTGCTGTGGGGGGAGGGTGGTGTGCTCCACGCGGTCGGCGTCGCAGTTCCACGTCACCGAGCCGCTGGGGGTGGCCACGGTCACCGAGCCGGGGTCGGTCATGAAGGCTCCGCGGGCGCTGTCGCGGCAGAGGTCGTTGCTGAAAGGGAAAGCACCGGCGGGCAGGTTCATGGCTCCGAGCAGGGTGGCGGCGATGTCGGTCTGCGAACCGGTGACGGCCACGCGTCCTTTCTCAGCAAGCGCTCCTCCGGTGATTACCAGAGGCACGCGGTGACGCTGGCGCATGTCGGTGAGATTGCGGGGCCAGCATCCGAAGTGGTCGGGCACGATGACCACCAGGGTGTTGTGCCAACCGGGGGCGTCGCGCAGGGTGTTGACGAAGGCGGTCAGGCATGAATCGGTGTAAGCGAAGGCGTTGAGGCGCTCGTCGGAGGCGAAACGCGCGCTGGTGTAGGGCACCTCGAAGGGCTCGTGGCTCGACGAGGTCTGTATCACGGTGAGGCTCTGCGCCGGCGCCGGGCCGGAGAGATAGTCGGCGGCGCGGTCGAACACATGGTGGTCGGGCGCTCCCCATTTCGATGCTTTTTCGCTGAGGGAGAAATCTTTGTCGCTTACGATGTGGCTGAATCCCATGGAGGTGAGGTAGGCCTGCATGTTGGTGAAGTTGGTGTCGCCGCCGTAGAAGTAGGCGAGGGTGTAGCCTTCGGAGGCGAGGGTTGCCGGGAGCGACGGCATCCGTTCGATTTTGTCGATATATTTGAGCACGCTCTGCGAGGGTTGTCCCGGGAGGGCGCTGAGTATCGCCGGGAGTGCGCGGTCGGTGCGGAATGAAGAGGCGTAGATGTCGGTGAAAAGGAGGCCGGAGCCGGCGATGGAGTCGAGGCCGGAGGCAACGTCAGCCCCTCCGAGCGAGGGCATCAGGTGTGAGGAAAAGCTTTCGAGAATCACCAGCACTATGTCGGGTCGGTCGGTGGTGGTGAGCTGGAAATGCTCTGTTTCGGGAGCGGAGGGGTCGGCGTTGAAGCTTAGGAAGAGGTCGCGGGCCCGGTCCGGCTCCATGAAGCGGTAGCGTGTGGCGTAGTCGTTGGTGTGTGTGGCCGAGTAGAGCAGGCTGAATGCCGGGTTGGTGGCGGCGTGGTTCATGCCTCGGCGCTGGCTGAAATATGCCCGTGAGGGATTCATTGTCGACACCGTGACGCTGCCGCGTATGGGGATTATTAGGGCTGCGGTGAGCAGCGCGGTGACCGACACGGATTTCCAGCCCATGGCCGGCCTGACCTCAACGATTGAGATGGTTCGGCTCATGCCCCACCACATCAGGGCGCCGATGAGCAGGAACGCAATGGCGCCGCAGAGAGCCTGCCACCATTTCACGGATGCCATGGCGGCCGAGGGTGATGTGGCAAAGTAGAAGAACGGTGTGGTGTCGAGGCGGAACTCCCAGTAGCTGTACAGCACCATGTCGAGGCAGAAGATGGCGCTGATGCACGCGGCGCAGACGGCGATGTAGATGTCGAGGACGCGGCGGGGCCAGGTGCGTGGCGTGAGGAGCATACAGATGATGAGCAGCCCCGGAATCACGGTGAGATAGCCGGCCACGGCCAGGTCCATGCTCAGGCCGTGCCAGGCCACAGTGAGGAAATCGTATGCCGATTCCACCCCGACGGCATCGGAGTGCACTCCCATGAACAGCGGCTTCTGAAGCACGAATACCGCCGTGAATACCGCAAAGACAAGTATGAATTTAGCTACTGCGTGTTTCATGACAGGTTTATACGATGCAAAAGTAGTAATAAAACGGTGAATATCATACTGAAATTATCGGCGTGGCGCAATTTTTTATCCCGCGTTGGGCCGATTACGCCGATTTTGAGTAATTTTGCACTTTCAAACAACCCGATTTATTCACTAATATAGACCAATGATTACTCAAGAACAACTGAAAGAGACGTTGGAGCGCAAGCTGGCGCTGAGGAGGTACCTTTGACGTCGACAGCAAGATAATCCAGATAGAAGAAGAGGAGCTGCGCACTCATGTGCCTGATTTCTGGGAGCACCCCAAGGAGGCGCAGGCTCAGATGAAGAAGATAAAGGACCTCCAGGCGTGGGTCAACGGTTATGCCGAAGTGGAGCGTGCCGTCGACGAGCTTGCCACCGCATTCGAGTTCGTCAAGGAGGAACTCGTGACGGAGGAGGAGGTCGACGCCCTCTATGCCGACGCTATCGGCAAAATCGAGGCCCTGGAGCTGCGCAACATGCTCCGGCGTGAGGAGGACCACATGGGCGTGGTGCTCAAAATCAACTCCGGCGCCGGCGGCACCGAGAGCCAGGACTGGGCTTCGATGCTGATGCGCATGTATCTGCGCTACTGCGAGAAGCATGGCTACAAGACCTCCATCGCCAATCTCCTGGAGGGGGACGAGGCCGGCATCAAGTCGTGCACCATCAACGTGGAGGGTGATTTCGCCTACGGCTATCTCAAGAGCGAGAACGGCGTGCACCGCCTGGTGCGCGTAAGCCCCTACAACGCCCAGGGGAAGCGTATGACCTCGTTCGCCTCGGTATTCGTAACCCCGCTGGTCGATGATTCCATAGAGGTGAAAATCGAGCCGGCGCTGATGTCGTGGGATACTTTCCGCTCCGGCGGTGCCGGCGGCCAGAATGTGAACAAGGTGGAGTCGGGCGTGCGCCTGCGCTACCAGTACACTGACCCCTACACCGGCGAGAAGGAGGAGATTCTCATCGAGAACACCGAGACGCGCGACCAGCCCAAGAACCGCGAGAACGCCCTGCGTCACCTCCGCTCCATACTCTACGAAAAGGAGATGAAGCACCGCCTCGAGGAGCAGGCAAAGGTTGAGGCCGGCAAGATGAAGATAGAATGGGGCTCGCAGATACGCTCATACGTGTTCGATGACCGCCGCGTGAAAGATCACCGCACCAACTATCAGACTTCGGATGTGAACGGAGTTATGGACGGCGACCTCGATGCCTTCATCAAGGCCTACCTCATGGAGTTTGCCGCCGAAGAGGAGGCGAAGTGACGTTTTTGTCGCCAAACCGGATTTATCCTTTCGCCAGACCCGAAAAGTTACCGGCCGGAACGCTCTGCCAAAGAGTGTTCCGGCCGGTTGTCGTTCGCCCGACATGGGCATAATCTAACGGGTGAAAGTCCCGAGCGCGCCCCGATAGCGGGAAGCACATAGTCCGAGGCAACGGTGTCTACCGTGAGGAGAATCGAAAGGAAGCTAAGGACAAAAGTCTGGCTCCACGCACAGAAACTTGATATAAGGCTCAAAGTCAGGGGTAAGGTTGCTACACAAACCAAAGCCCGATAGCTATCCGGACTGACGAGAGTAAATCAAGGGAGTATAAGACTGAAAGATTATGTTCTTAATCGGGGAGGTCTGTGGGGCGAGCCGCACGGCAAGCAGTAACAACGAACCCACAGAAGTCAGCAGATGCCATAGTAGTCATCGCCTTAAAGCTCGTGGGCGATGAAGAAGGGCAAAACTTAACCACACGAGCAAAACTTTATTTTACCCGATGAAAGGAGAAAAGCCGAAAACATCAGAAAGCTACCCTCGGAAGAATAGCTCGGAAAGCGAAATGTATGAGGGAGCGCCTACTTTGATTGGGATAGTTGGAGACGAACTCGTAGAAGTGCAACTATCGTCAGACAGGATGTTAGAGTATATCCTAACTTCCGACAACCTTAACAGAGC
>SCEJ01000089.1 GCA_004102785.1 Muribaculaceae bacterium Isolate-013 (NCI) | reverse complement strand
CGATGCAATGTAATTATCTTTGTGGTGCATGGCAGCCCGGTTCGCAAATTTGCAAACGCATCGGGAAGGAGTTGGACACCGGCATAAGCTAACCAAGCTTGTAGAGGAAAGTAATAATCTTATATCTAAACCCGTGGCAACACTGACATGGGATGCATAATCACGCCTATATGTTCTGAAACATGGCCATTATGCTCTCGTTTTAATCTATTTTGACGGAAAGATGCCAAATACGTTTTAGAGGAAAGATAGCTTTTTATTCTCAAAAATCAAGCGCCGGGGCGATATTTTAACAGTTTTGCGAGGAATATGCGAATTTTGCGTGTAGTGCATCGAACCGCGCCAGCGATTCGGCGCCGAACCGCTCCATGCTCCGGCGCACTTGTTCGAGTGTTTTTTCTTGCCGGGAGCCTGATTTTGAGTAAAATTTGTCGGCGTAGCAGATTAGCTGCTCAAGGTCGGTTTGGGGCATGTAGCACCGGCCAGAGGGGAGTCCGAGGCGGGCGGCGTCGCCGGGTGTGAGTCCCGAGCCGGTGTGCCGTTCGGCCACGCGGGCATATTCTTCGGGTGCTCCTTCGCTGCGGAGGAGGTCGGCGCCGAGTGTGCCGTGGCATATGTATGGCGCCTGGCCGTGGCACTCGATGGAGGGGGCGTGACAGAGGTATATCCCTATGTCGTGGAGCATTGCGGCGGCGCGTGCCTCGTCGGGTGGGATGTTGAGGCTGCGGGCGGATATTATGCGGCAGGCCAGGTCGGCCACGGCCTGGCAATGGCTGTTATATATTACCCCCAGGGCCGAGCCCCGGGGGTAATATTTATCGATGATGTGGCGATAGTCAGTCAAGTGGCTGTGTGGGTCAGTGGGGTCAGATGTCAAGGATTACATTCCAGTTGTGGGTATCCTCGATTTCGCCAAGACGTATGCCGTTGAGGGTGTCGTAGAGGCGCTGGGTCACGGGGCCGGGTTTGCCGTCTTTTGATATGATGTGTTTCTCGCCGGTGTCGATGTCGTCGATTTCACCTACGGGCGAGCATACGGCGGCGGTGCCGCATGCGGCGGCTTCGCTGAATGACGGGATTTCCTCCACGGCGATGTGGCGGCGCTCCACTTTGAGACCCATGTCGGCGGCAAGCTGCATCAGCGAGTCGTTGGTGATGGAGGGGAGGATGGAGTCGGATGCGGGGGTGATGTATGCGCCGTCTTTTATGGCGTAGAAGTTGGCCGGGCCGCATTCGTCGAGATATTTCTTTTCCTTGGGATCGAGGTAAAGCACTGCCGAGTAGCCCATGTCGTGGGCTTTCTCGCCGGCCTGGAGCGATGCGGCGTAGTTTCCGCCTACTTTCCAGCGACCGGTGCCGCGGGGCGCTACGCGGTCGAATTCGCGCATGATGCAGATGTTTGTGGGCTTGAAGCCGCTTTTGAAGTAGGGACCGACCGGGGTGACGAGGATGATGAAGCAGTATTCGTCGGCGGGTTTGACGCCTACGCGGGCGGTCATACCGATTTCAACCGGACGGATGTAGAGCGATGCTCCTGAGCCATAGGGGGGGATGAAGCGCTCGTTGAGCTTTACGGCCATCTCCACCATTTCCATGAATTTTTCATCGGTGATCGGCTCCATCATGATGCCTTGGGCTGACTCCTGGATGCGTCGGCAGTTTTCCATCGGACGGAACACACGCACTTTGTTGTCCTTGCCTCTGAATGCCTTGAGGCCTTCAAACACTTCCTGGCCGTAATGCAGGCAGGTGGCGGCGATGTGCATTTCTATGGTTTCGGAGGAGGAAATCTCGATTTCGCCCCATTTGCCGTCGCGGAAATAGCAACGTACGTTATAGTCGGTTGGAACGTACCCGAATCCGAGCGAGCTCCAGTCAATCTGGCTGTTATTCATCTTTAGGTTGGGTTATCGGTTTAGGGGTTGAAGGGCTGCCCGGCGCCATAGGCCGGGCAGTCCTCTCTATTCGGACGCAAAATTAATGATTTATTTTTCTTCAGGGTAATTTTTCACGGAAATTTTCTTAAATACTCTTCACCTGGCTGCGTCATGGCGTTTTCAAGGAGCCATTTGGCATAATGTGTTACCCTGCGGCCGGCTGCTACGGCTGATTTTGGGCCCGGAATGCAAGGTTATTCTGTGACGCTTTCAAGGGGATAGAGGGGGAGGTCCCAGGCTTCGGCCACTGCGGGATACACCACTTTGCCTGCCACGATGTTGACGCCCTGCTCCAGTGCCTTGTCTTCGGCGCAGGCTTTGCGCCATCCTTTGTCGGCGAGACGAAGGGCATAGGGGAGTGTGGCGTTGGTCAGTGCCAGGGTGGAGGTGAAGGGTACGGCGCCGGGGATGTTGGCTACGGCATAGTGTACGATTCCTTCCTCGGTGTAGATGGGGTTTGAGTGGGTGGTGGGTACTGAGGTCTCGAAGCATCCGCCCTGGTCGATGGCAACGTCGACCAGAAGTGTGCCCGGGCGCATGAGCTTGAGCATGTCGCGGGTGACGAGCTTGGGCGCTTTGGCGCCGGGGATAAGCACGGAGCCTACCACGAGGTCGGTTGTGGGGAGTTCGGCCTCGATGTTATGGCGCGAGGAGTAGAGGGTCTTGACGTTCTTGGGCATTACGTCGGCTACGTGGCGCAGGGTGGGGAGGGAGATATCGGTGATGGTTACATCGGCTCCGAGTCCGGCGGCCATGAGGGCGGCGTTGCGGCCTACTACGCCGGCGCCGAGAATGAGCACTTTGGCGGGTTTTACCCCAGGTACGCCTCCCAGCAGTATGCCGCGGCCGCCCTGCGGCTTCTCAAGGAAGCGGCAGCCTTCCTGTATCGACATGCGGCCGGCTACCTCGCTCATGGGGATGAGCAGCGGCAGGGTACCGTTGGCGAGAGTCACGGTCTCGTAGGCGATGCACACGGCGCCTGAGCGCAGCATGGCTTCTGTGAGTTCGCGGTCGGATGCGAAGTGGAAGTATGTGAAGAGTACCTGGTCGCGGCGTATGAGATGGTATTCGGGCTTGATAGGCTCTTTTACCTTGATGATCATCTCGGCTATGCCGTAGACATCCTCTATTGTGGGGAGGATTTTTGCGCCTGCGGCTTCATATTCGGCATCGCTGAATCCGGTGCCTTCGCCGGCTGTGGCCTGCACGTAAACCTGGTGTCCGTGAGCGATGAGTTCCTTGGCGCCGGCAGGAGTGAGACCTACGCGGTTCTCGTTGTTTTTAATCTCTTTGGGTACTCCGATAATCATACTGGTGTTAGGTTTTAAGGTAAAACGTGGAGTTTGAGAAGCCTTCTTAACTACTTGTCGGTAGTTTCGATGGGTTCGTTAGCGTCTTGTCGTGGCTGTTTAATTTTTGTATGCCACACCATGCTTCAAATCCTTAGCCTCAATAAGCTGGAATGGCATTTAATTAAGCGCTTTTGATGTGACGCCTTAGAACAATGCAAATATAATACACCTTTTTTGAAAATTATTCATTTCTTGCAGTATATTTTTTATGTTTTACGGCTATGTTTTTCGTTATAGAGGCTTGGCCGACTTGCATAAGGTGTGTGGTTTCAGGGAATTTTACTAATTTTGTGGTGAAATTTTATGCATGTTTAAAGGGAATTTATGATGTTGAAGTTCTTAAAGCACCTGCCGTCCGGTCTTTTTTCCGGAGTAGTGGTGGTGGTTATTCTTTTTCTGACGCTGTATCCGCATCCGTTGCCTGAGGTTGAAATTCCGACATTCGAGTGGTTTGACAAGATAGGGCATTTCTTTATGTTCGGCGGTTTGTGCTTTGCTGTTTCATTTGACTTGCATCTTGCGCATGTGCGCGGCAGTGTCTCTGCGCCACGCCGGCGGTGGAGCCGCTCGCTTGCAGTGGTTCTTGGTGCGATTGCGTTCGGCGGGGTTATAGAACTGCTGCAATGGCTTATGGCGCTCGGGCGTACGGCCGAGCTTGCCGATTTTATCGCCGATATTTTGGGCGCGTTGCTCTTTGCGTTTGTTTCCCCCTTGATTCTCTCTTATATAATAAGGAGTAAAGATTAGTGATTGTAATAAACACTGAAGTTGGTTGCAAAAATTTTGTATTTTCATTATAAAGCGCTAACTTTGCATCATAATTAACAGGCGTTATCCCCCACGGGGTGCCGCAGATGCCGCAATAGCTCAGTTGGTAGAGCATTTCATTCGTAACGAAAAGGTCGTGGGTTCGAGTCCCACTCGCGGCTCAGACAGATAGAAAGTCAGTCCATAGGGCTGACTTTTTTATTATATACTTTTTTATTGCTTGGGCACATGGCGTATGTTTTTTACTGTATAAAGGTGTGAAGGTCTGTCGGGGAATGGCGTTTTGAGTGATGATGAAAGATTGTGATTTTGGTGTGAAATTTTTTGCGGTTGATAACTTGTTGTTTTTGTGTAGATTGTGGGGTTGGGTGTAGTTCCGGTATGTTTGTCGGCATAAAAAAGTTACAAAAATATTTGGTAGGTTCGCAGAAAGTGTCTAACTTTGCACCCGCAAATGAGACGGAGGTCTTACCTCGCAAGAGGGATGAAAGGAGTAACGCCGGCTACGGCGCGAAAGTTCAAAAAAAAGTCACAAAAATTTTGGTAATTCAAAAATTGGTTGTAACTTTGCAAAACCTTTCGGAAAAGAGCTTCCGAAGCGCCGGCAGGCCCGGCACTCATGAAGAGAACATTGAAAGAATTACAATAGACAAGTAGTAGTACAAGAACTAAGAGCTCGCCGCGGCTCAGGCTGCGGCAGGAAAAAGTTTCTGTCAATTCTTTAAACGGTATAACTACAGGAAATCGCCGGGTCGGGAATCAGAAAGACCGGATGTTGTATCGGCCGCGAGGCCAATAATTTCTGAAAAGAAAGAAAACAAGATAACAACAACGAAGAGTTTGATCCTGGCTCAGGATGAACGCTAGCGACAGGCTTAACACATGCAAGTCGAGGGGCAGCGGGGGAGGAAGCTTGCTTTCTCCTGCCGGCGACCGGCGCAC
>SCEJ01000088.1 GCA_004102785.1 Muribaculaceae bacterium Isolate-013 (NCI) | reverse complement strand
TTAAATCTTATGATAAAGAAACACCGAAGGCGGTGCTTCGGCATCGCTATGTGCAAAGGTAGACATTTTCGCTATAAAATACCACTATTTTTGTAAACTTCGGCCGATTTTAAATGAAAGAGCCGTGCCGTCGGCCTTGTTTTTTATTCTGCCGGTGTAAAAATCTCGCGATTTTTATGTAGATTTGCAAAAAGAAATCTTATATGGAAATATACGAGGCAGACACTATTGAAAAATACAACCGCTATTTCGGTTTTGAGACGCGGCATCCGCTTGTCGGCATAGTTCACTTTGACGACACGGTGGAGCAGCCGACGCATTGCATGCACTTCGGATTTTATTCACTTTTTCTCAAAAAGACCACCGGGTGCAAGATTAACTATGGTAAGACATCATATGACTTCGACGACGAGACGGTAGTCAGTTTCGCCCCCGGCCAGACAGTAGGGATACACCGCCTGGAGGACGGCCCGGCACCGGAGGCTGTCGGATTGCTGTTTCATCCCGATTTTCTTCTCCGCACTCCCTTGGCTCAGAAAATCAAGCAATACACTTTCTTTTCCTATGCCTCAAACGAAGCGTTGCATCTATCGACGGAAGAACGCCTGATTCTGCAGGACTATATGGACAAGATAGCCCGTGAGCTGCAGCATCCCATCGACAAGTTTTCCAAGTCGCTTATCATTTCCAACATAGAGGTGATGCTCAATTACTGTATGCGCTTCTATGAACGTCAGTTTGTCACGCGTGAAGAACTGAACCACAACGCCCTCGGCAAATTCGAGCAACTGCTCGACGAATATCTTGACAGTGGACGCGGAGCGACCGACGGAATACCCACAGTAAAGTATTTCGCCGACAAGATATGCCTTTCATCCAACTATTTCGGCGATCTTGTAAAGCAGGAAACGGGCAAGACCGCACAGGAATATATACAACTGAAAATGGTAAACGTCGCTAAAAACTCGCTGATGAATCCGGATCTGAGTACCAAACAGATTGCCGAACTGCTCGGCTTCCAGCACTCGCAGCACTTCATCCGCTTCTTCAAAAAGCAAACCGGCAATACCCCGAGGGAATACCGGTTGCAGTTTAATTAATCGGAATAAAATGTCGCTTAAAGTTCGTCGTATTCTTCATCAGTCACAGGTTCAAGCCAGATGTTTTCTGTGTTTTCGCCGGGCACACTGAATGCGAGATGAGCGAACCATGAGTCTTTTGCCGCTCCGTGCCAGTGTTTGACATTTGCAGGGATATGGATTACTGTGCCGGGGAGAATCTCTATGGCAGGTTTGCCTTCTTCCTGATACCATCCGCGTCCGGCCACACCGATAAGCATCTGACCTCCTCCCTTGTCAGCCTTATGGATATGCCAGTTATTGCGGCATCCCGGCTCGAATGTCACATTGGCAAACGGAACCTGAGAGTCGGAAATCTGCGCAAGGTAGCTGTTGCCGATGAAATACTGCGCGTATGCCACATTAGGCTCCCCTATCGGGAATATCATCGAACGTGCGAACTCCGCCTTTGCATCATCGCCCGTAATGTCATCGTTCCACACCTCCTTTACGAGCCGGAACGCAGCCCAAGCCTTTGGCCACCCTGCATAGAACGAAACGTGTGTCAGAATCTCGGCGATCTCGGTGCGTGTTATGCCGTTCTCTTTCGCTTCCTGAAGATGATATGTCAGCGAGTTGTCGGTTATCCCCTGCGATATAAGCGATGTGATTGTCACAAGACTGCGGTCGCGCAATGAAAGGAGGTCATTGCGGCTCCACACCTCGCCGAAGAGGATGTCGTCGTTAAGTCGGGCGAACTCCGGCGCAAAATCGCCGAGTTGGTCGCGCCCTGCCGTCTGCGTCACTTTCGTGCCGCGAGCTAAAGGTTGAACTATTTTCTGCTGTGCCATAATAGGATTTGATGTCATTGCCAATATTATCAGCAATATTATTGTTATTCCTTTCATTTCGATATTATTGTTTTCTGCCGGTTTATGATATATATCCCGGTTGATAATCCTGCGGTAGAGAGGGTCTCAGAAAGAAGCCTGACGCCGGAGAGAGTAAATACTGTATATCATTCATCAGAGCCAGTCAAGACATGAGCGTTGTCGGCAGCATAGTCATGGCCCATTTGCACCGGTTCTATTTCCAGAATATCGGCATCAGTTTTCGTGCGCAGCGCAGCGCATCGACTACCCGCTCAACATTATTGGTATAGCTGTAATATACCACCAGTGTCTTAGCCTGCACACCCGCCGCGGCAAGAAGTGCAAAAAATGTCAAAATAACAGTTCGCATACTTTAACTGTTTATTGCAAAATTAGTAATATGTATGGTGTGGCAGGCACCCCAAATCCACGGAAAACATACCTTATCTAATTTTATCGTTCTTATTATGCTGAAATATAAGCTGTTGTGAAATTAGTGGTGTACTCGTGGTGTACTAATTGATTGGAGGAATCGAAAATCAGATGCCCGATTTATGGATTTTTAAGGGGCGTTAGTTATATTTAATTCGATTCTTTTTCTTTTAGACGCAGTAGATTTGAGGCTCTGAACGGCGGTTCATTGAGAAAAAATAGCTAATTTTGTAATTGTGATGGCTACCTTTAATTTATATGACAAGGACTGTGACCTCTCGGCGATAAAGAAGTTTTGCAGAGAGAATGGTCGCGCTGTCCATTATTCTAAAAATGATGTTTTTGTCCAGCAAGGGTGTGTAGGCAAATATCTCGGAGTCGTGGAATCAGGGTATTTCAAATATACGACTCTCACATCTTCGGGCAATGACGCGGTTGTAGGATTTGCTTTTGAGGGTGAGATTGTCGCCGATTATTACAACTCTTTCAATGGGCTTTCCTCTGAAGTCACAATAAAAGCCGGAATCGACTCTTCGGTATCTCAAATAAGAACTCCAGAAGCACGAAACATATTTTACGCATCGCTTGACGGCAATCTTTCTGCTGTAAATGGCGCATTGTTCCGTGAGATTTATTCCCGTCAACTTGAATTATACCGAAAGACACCGAAAGAGAGATACATTGATTTGATAACCCTGTATCCTCAAATTTTAGACATCGTTTCTTTGCGGGATATAGCTTCTTACCTGCTTATTACCCCGGTATATCTAAGCCGAATCCGAAAAAATCTCCCGAAAAAATCCGCCGAATAAAACTTGTTTTATCCCGAAGTCATTTTTTCTGCCGAACTTTGCCAATAAAAAATTGGCAAATGAAAAATAGGATACTCATATCAATCTTATGTCTGATGATAGCGACGCCGTTCTTGGCATCCGCACATACAGACATCATTAACCCATCGGGCAATCACGACCTTGTCGCACTTCCCGCTGTCGTCTCTGAACATTCACAGTCAGAAGAATTATCCTTCAAAGGATTTGGGTTCTCCTATAAACAAGATGCTACTGTCAGAAATTCGAATGGAATAGAGTCCTTCAAAGCTGTTCTGAAAGAAAGTGGCACCCTTTCAGCCGTGCTTGGCGAGCATATCTATGAGATAGAATCCATCACTGTGGAAGGTCCGATGAACGATGCTGATTTCAACACCCTTTGGGAATCATCGTTTAACGGTCAGCTAAAAATCATCGACCTTGAACACGCCGATATTGAGGGTGATAAGATTCCTGACCGCGCATTGTTTCATGTTGATGCGCAAATGGATTGGGAAACATGGACGGTCACTACAATCCCGTTGGAAAAGATTGTTTTTCCTGCTGACGTGACCGAAATAGGCGAGTTTGCTATTGCCTATGCGATTTCGCTCAATGAGCTGAAATTGCCAAAGGCTTTACAAAAAATCGATAAATCGGCTTTCACCGACTGCATAAGTTTAACCTCCGAACAGCTCGTTTTCCCCGAAAATCTGGAAGTGATCGGCAACCAGGCTTTTTATCAATGCCGCGGACTAAAGGGCAAAATTATACTGCCCAAGTCGTTGAAAGCGATTGGCTGCGCTGCATTCTATACCTGTAAAATAACTGAGATCAACTTTCCTCAATCGCTGGAATTCCTTGGGTGCATGGCGTTTGCCAATTCTGAACTTGGAAAGGCGATTTTGCCTGACAACTGCATGCTTTGTTCCGATGGTGGACAGTTCTACAATAATTGGTACCTCGCCGAGGCGCATTTGCCGGATAATTCGACTATCGTTCCGCCCGACGTTTTCTTAGGCTGCTTTTCTTTGAAAGAGGTGAATGTCCCGTCCCATACTGTCACCATCGGAGAATTTGCATTCGATGAGACCAAAATGTCGACTATAGATTTTCCGGGGACATTGGAATCTATCGAACAAAACGCATTTCAAAATTGCAACAAACTCACTACTATCGTTCTGCCGGCTTCGCTCAAAATCCTCGCAGACCGTGCTTTTGCGTTATGTGGCAGCCTGACAAGCATCTGGTGCAAGGCTACAGTCCCTCCCGTTTACGTTCCGGCACAAGGATATGAGTCTGACAGGACACCATTTACCGGCGTTAATCCCGCGACGCCAGTTTACATTCCTGTAGGAACGAAGCTGCAATACATGACGGCTCCCGGTTGGGATTACATGACCAATTTTATCGAGACCGATGACTTCCCCTCCGCTGGTGTTGATTGCATTACAATCGATAGGAATGCACATGATAACAGTTTCTACGATTTATTTGGAAGAAAGGTTGAAAAACCAATTTCGGGAAATATCTATATCCACTCCGGCAAAAAAGTTCTGATTAAATGAGATGTCTAACGTTTTTGTTCTCTCGTCATTGTTGTTGTGTTCCTGCAACAACGATGACGAGCCGCCAACTGAAACAGTTCTGCCAATTTCCAAATATTATCAGCCATGTACCTCAGAATTCAACATCACGGACACAGAATGGTTAGATAATATTAAGGTGTGGGACGATAAAAAATTTGTTGTAAATGATTTATCTGAACTTCCCGATGATCCTTTAGGATTTTCTGAAGCTTATACAAGTGTCGATTTCAAGGAGTACACTTTATTTATTACGTATAATCTTCATAATTGGAATCACTACTGTCCACTAAAAATGGACGGGGTTAAAAATTAAATAAATTCGGTTCACTCGAACCATAGAGAACTTTGACATCGTTGATATTCTTTTTGTCGAACAGGTCCCGTATATGGGTTTTGTCAG
>SCEJ01000087.1 GCA_004102785.1 Muribaculaceae bacterium Isolate-013 (NCI) | reverse complement strand
TGATATAGTATTTATTGTTTGGCACCTCTAAATTACTAAATATCAGTGATATTACCAAAAGAATCGGCAGCTTTTTCAAGCTGCCGATTCAGCTTTTTTATGGTGTTCCTTATCCCGAACTCGCGTTATTAATTTTGCCGTGGATATAATTCAAGGCGATTTAAATGATTGCTTCTGCATGTATTCATAAGCAAAACCATAATTCTTTTTTCAATCTTTAAAAATATACTGTTATCTCCGAAATACAGGCTTTATACTTTACGCTGTGTAGGCCTGCCTCTCAACCAAGAATATTAATTCTAATCGGCGCAATGCCATAATCCCAGATTTGCAAGTCTGTCGTTCCGGAATCCTTCAAAGGGCTTCCGCTTCAAAAACCGCTTCAAAAACCCCGGCCCTGAAACCGATTCGGGAATCACAGACCAACAGATACTTCTTTCAAATCCGGACAGGTTCACACTGCGACTGCATGACGCAGCATGGCTCAACCTGTTTCCGATAAGGTACAAAACTCTAACGCAATGTAAGTATGAAAAGACTGTTACTGACGCTTTCAGCCGCATCCGCCATATCATTTGGCGTGGTGGCCCAGAGCAACGGCGAGCGCACCATCACCGGTACGGTCACCTATGCCGGCGACAATGAGCCGCTGATAGGCGCCACCGTCATGCCGGTGGGGCACGGCACCGGTGTGGCCACCGATGCCGACGGACATTTCTCCATAACGGTAGGTCCAGATGTAAAGAAAATCAACGTAAGCTATGTGGGCATGGTCACGCGCCAGCTCGCGCTTGACGGCGACAAGCCTCTCGAAATCAAGCTTTCAAACTCCGACAACGCTCTCGATGAGGTGGTTGTGACCGCGTTCGGCGTGAAACGCGACCGCAAGGGGCTCGGCTATGCCGTGCAGGACCTCAAGGCCGAGGACCTTAACACAGCCGGTACCAACTCCGTATCGTCGGCGCTCCAGGGCAAACTCTCCGGCGTGGAGATACGTCCGTCGTCGGGTGCGCCGGGCGCCTCGTCGAATATCACAATCCGCGGCGTGCGCTCCTTCTCGGGCAACAACGCGCCTCTGTATGTGATTGACGGTATGCCTGTGGAGTCGACTCCCGACATCGTGCAGACTGCTAACAGTATGGTGACCGACGCCGGTTATGCCGACCGCTCCATTGACATAAACCCCGAGGATATCGAGTCGGTGAACGTGCTCAAAGGGCAGGCCGCCGCCGCCCTCTACGGTATCCGCGCCACCAACGGTGTGATTGTAATCACCACCAAGCGCGGCTCCGGCCTTACCTCCAACCGCCCTACGGTGACCTTCTCGGCCGATTTCGCCGCCGACCGCGTTTCGCGCAAATTCAACCGCCAGACTACCTATGCTCAGGGTGCCGGCGGCCTCTACAACCCCTCGTCGTCAATGACATGGGGCCCGAAAATCACTGAGCTGCCTCAGGACCCCGGATATGGCGGGGAGACCCAGAACCAGTACACGGCGGCTATGGGTATGCATCCCGGTCAGTATTACAATCCCAAGCTGGCGCAGGCCGGCCTTGACGGATGGCAGACCCCCGCAGTCTACGACAATGTGGGCGATTACCTGCATGCCGGATTCACCGAAAACGCCAACTTCTCGATATCGCAGAAAACCGAGCGCACAACCTACTCGTTCGGTCTCAGCAACTCTCATCAGAACGGTATAGTGCGCGGCACCGGCCTCAACCGCTGGAGCGCACGCGGCCTTGTTGACTGGTATATCAACGAGCAGTGGAAAACCGGTTTCACCGTAAACTATGTGCACACCGACATCAAGACAGCCCCGCAGGCCAACTCCGGTATCATGAACGTTGTTTATTCCGCTCCCGCCGAATACAATCTCGAGGATACCCCCTACCATCTGCCGGGCGACCCCTCGGTCCAGACCTCATTCCGCGCCACGAACTTCAACAACCCTTACTGGTGGGCCGCAAACAACCAGTACGGCCAGCTCACACAGCGCTTCTTCGGCAATGCGTTCGTTGAATTCCGTCCGAAGATAGGGTGGGGCGACAATCTCGACCTTGTAATCAAGGAACAGGCCGGTATCGACGCATACACCTCGCGGTACTCCAACATACAGGAGGTCGGCTCGGCCGGCAACACCACCGGATATATCGAGAACCAGAGCTTCACCCGTCAGGTATTCAACAACCTTGTGACCGCCAACTTCACGGCCGAACTGGGCGAGAACCGCGACTGGAATCTCGGCCTCATGCTCGGTAACGAAGTCAACAACGACCATCTCATCCAGAGCGACTATATCGGCACCGGACTGAGTTTCTATGGCCAGCCCACTATCAGCAACTGCACCGCGGTCAACTATGGCTTCGAGGCGCCCTCGCAGGAGCGCACGGTCGGTCTGTTCTTCAACGCCTCGGCGGCATGGCGCGACATGGTGTTCGTGAACGTCACCGGACGTAACGACTGGGTGTCGACCATGCCCCGCGGCAACCGCTCCTTCTTCTATCCCTCGGTTTCGGCGGCATGGGTGTTCACAGAGCTTCCCGCGCTCAAGGGCAACCACACCCTCACATTCGGCAAGGTGCGATTCTCCTATGCCGAGGTAGGGCAGGCAGGAGCCTTCCTGAAGAATTTCGCCTACACACCGGTCTACGGCGGCGGGTTCTACCTCATCGACCCGATGAACTACCCCGTGCAGGGCGTCACCTCCTATGTGCCTTACTGGCGTGAGTACGACCCCGAGCTCAAGCCCCAGACCACCAAGAACTATGAGGCCGGTATCGACCTGCGTCTCTTCAACGACCGCGTGAAACTCGACTACACCTTCTCGCACCAGGATGTGAAAAACCAGATTTTCAATATCCCCCTCGACGGCTCCACAGGCTATCAGGAGATGGTGTCGAACGGCGGCCGCATCACCACCGACTCCCACGAAATCAATCTTGGCGTCACAGCCTACGAGTCGCGCGACCTCACCATCGACCTCGGCGCCCACTGGACCAAATACAAGAGCATGGTCAAGGAGCTGGCTCCCGGCGTTGACAACATCATGCTCGGCGGTTTCGTAGAGCCACAGGTGCGTGCCTACACCGGATATGCCTATCCTGTAATCTTCGGCACGGGCTATATGCGCGACGAGGCCACCGGAAAGATGTATCTCGACGCCGACGGTCTTCCCATGATTACCGGCGAAAGCAAGGTAATCGGCGACTGTACGCCCGACTTCAACCTCGGCTGGACTTTCAACATCCGCTACAAGCGTGTGTCGCTGGCCACAACATGGTCGTGGCAGTGCGGCGGCCAGATGTATCACGGCACAAACCTGGTGCTTGATATGTTCGGCGCCACAAAAGCCACCGAGAACCGCGAGCAGCCCATTCATCTGAGCGGTATCGACTATGCCACCGGCGAGCCCGTGGAGCGCGATGTCGACGCTTACTCCTATTACCAGACTATCGGCGAAATCTCCGAGGCCGCTATCGTCGACACCGATTTCGTGAAGCTCCGCGACCTCACACTCACCTACCAGCTCCCCAAAATCGGCAATTTCGACATCTCTGTCTACGGGTTCGCCCGCAACGTGCTCCTCTGGGCCAAGATGCCGAACTTCGACCCCGAGTCATCGGTGGGCAACAATAACTCCGGAGGCTACTTCGAGCGCTTCTCTCTGCCCAACACCGCAAGTTTCGGCGGCGGTTTCAAGGTAAGCTTCTAAACAATAACCTCAGATTTCAGATTATGAAAAAATATATATTGCTGACACTTGCAGCCGCGGCGCTCACATCGTGCACCGAGGATATGATGGACCGCATCAACCAGGATCACGGCAATCCGCCGCTGGAGACCGTCAACGGCAAACTGCAGATTACCGACGCGATAGTGTCGACGGCTTTCAACGTGTCGGGCGACTACGCTTTCTATTCCTCGGTCTACAACGAGCAGCTTTTCGGCACGGCCAACAACCAGTTCAAAAACGCCGAGATGCGCCAGATTTCTGAAACCGCCGGCTCCACAACCTTCAACAATTCCTGGAACTCGGTCTACGGCAACCTGATGAACCTCAAGGTTATACTTGAAAAGTGCGAGGAGGGCGGCCTCAACGAGGGGATGAACGACCTCCGCGGTATGGCTTCGCTTATGAGCGCCCTCAACTGGGGACTGCTCACGGATATGCACGGCGACATACCATGCTCCGAGGCTCTCGGAGGCGGGAGCCTCAAGCAGCCGAAACTCGACACCCAGAAAGAAGTCTATGAGAAAATCTTCGGCCTGATTGACAGCGCTATCGCCGATTTCGAGACGGCCATAGCCGAAGGCCAGGATAACGTGGGGCTGCAGGATGTGCTCTACGGAGGCGACTGCGAGGCTTGGCTTGCCGCCGCCCACGCCGTGAAGGCCCGCTACAAGCTGCATATGGCTCTGCGCGACGCCAATGCCGCCGCCGAGGCGCTTGCCGAGGCCCAGGCCGCCGTTGCCGCAGGTTTCTACGGTATGGTGTTCACCGGCTATGAGGGGAGCGACATATCGATGAACCCCTATGCCGCTTTCCAGTATTCGCGTGACTACCTGGCCAACTCCACCACCATGCGCGATCTGCTTGCCGACCGCAACGACCCGCGTCAGGGCATATATATCAACTATTACTGGCAGGGCGAGGCTGTGCCTGATGCGTCGGGCAAGCTCCCCGAGCCCCTTTGCGGAACACCGGGCAATCTTGCGGAGGCAACAGCCTCCGGCGGCGAGCTTGACGCTCCGAAGTGGCTCTCCTACTCGAAGGATTGGTATCCGATGTATCCTGCCGCTTCTACCCATATCCTTTCGCTGTCGGAAGTGTATTTCATTATCGCCGAGGTACAGGCCCGCCAGGGTGCCGACTGTGCTGCTGCCCTCACCTCTGCGGTTGAGGCGGCTTTCGCCGACGCTTCCGCCTTCGGCAGTGTGGGCATGAGCGCAGCCGACTATGTGACATCGCTTTCGGCCCGTATCGCCGCCGACCCTCTCAAGGAGGTTATGGTGCAGAAGTATATAGCGCAAGGACGCGACGAGCAGGCTGAGACTTTCAATGACCTGCGCCGCTGCAAGGCCATGGGCAAGGTGTGCGTGGAGATGACCAATCCGCTCAACACCCAGAGTGGCCAGAACCGGCTGCCGCTGCGTATGCCCTACGGCAATTCGGGCGTGTCAAGCAATGTCAATGTGCGCCAGGCTTATGGCGACGGAATGTATGTTTTCACCGACCCGGTATGGATATTCGGCGGTGATCGCTGAGTTCATGAAAAACACACCTCAGACTGACATCACGGCTCTTTCATTTAAACTAAAATAAATATCATATCTTCCCTTACCCGGTTCATTGCGAATCGGGTAATTTTTCCATGTCTGTATGTCAAAGAGTTATTATGTTATCAAAATCTTATTTTTTTCA
>SCEJ01000086.1 GCA_004102785.1 Muribaculaceae bacterium Isolate-013 (NCI) | reverse complement strand
GACCTCCGTCCCAAAAGCGAGTGCAAAGTTAGACACTTTGAACGAACCAACCAAATTTTTCTGCAACAAATTTCAATCATTTTTGTTCAATCAACTTAATTTACGACGCAACAGACACTGTCACAAATATTTAAATAAATGTTAAAATTATGCCGCACAACATAATCGCACAGCAGAAAAACAAAATTTGGTCACAAATTGGAAAACCAGCGGAAATTACAAACGCAAGGGGGAGAAGGAAATTAGAAACCACTACACCTTAATATATAGGGACAGCATTATATCGGGACTACATACAATTAAATATAAGGTAACTTCTTATTATTCTCCCCATGACTTTCGAGACAAGAATATACAGAATACTCATAAAAAGGTGTGCGTCAGTTCAGACACACACCCTGCGGATACTCCATTGGAGACCTGATTTTCATGAACCACCGCTGTCACAGCGGCGTTATCAAGCAGTTTTCCTGAGTTATGGAATATCACTTTCGCAAGGGACACACATTTACCTAAATCTAATCTTCCTTAATTCAATTACACAAATCTGTCACAATAGTTCGGTAAAATTTGCATATTCAATTGAATATCAATAATATGCAATAAAAATTCAATACAAATGCAAACTATTGTGTATCAGTGCGATACAGCTATGCCTGCTCAAAAATTACCGAACTGTTGTCCTTTGCATAACGCGTGATTTCCTCGATGTCGAAATCAGGGTATGGGGTTGTGAACGAGAACTTGTCGCCGTTAGCGCTCCAGTCACCGTCCCATCCGAGATTCCAGCCCTCCACGAGCACCCCGGAGAACCCGTGTTTCGCAGCAAAATCAATGTAGCGCTTGGTATTCTCTGTGGTGGCACCGTGTTTTTCGCCTGCCTCCCAGGTGTAATCTTTCATATGCATCCCCCACCATATGCCGATGTAGCGTCCCGGCTCAATCCACAACGTATCCTCCAGGACACACGGCTCGTTGAGGTTCAGCATCATGCGCGACAGCATCAGGTCGCCAGGCTTCTCAGCAATCACCACAGTGCGCCATGGCGAATCCATCGGAGTGCGTGCGAACACCTTTTCTCCGCTTGACCACGGGGTGAGATAAGAATGAATCCTTGTAGAGACCTTTTCCGGCCGCAAGTTCATCGCAGCATAGGCGGTGAGGGCAGCCTCATGGATGGAAAGATAGAGATTATCGGTGACCTTCATCGTAATATGAGCGCTGGGCCGAGCTCTTCGGCGAAGGACAGTGGTGGTACGACGTGCGCCGCTACCAGATCCTTGAAAACGAGATGAAAGTTTTCAAAGACACCCGGTACGGCAAACTCCAGTACCTCGGCGAACGCTGCTACGCACAGCCCATACCCCTCACCGAAATAGAGCGCCACAACGGCAACCTGCCGCAGAACTACAACTATTGACAACATCACCCTGTACATCCGCAACAACGGGGAAGGCCGGCGCCTTCCCCGCTTTTTTGATGCTATTGTTTGGGGATGGCGCGGAAAAGACGTAACTTTGCTACTGAAATAACACCCCGACACGATAATGCACCCATTCGTACATCTGCACGTACACACACAATACTCCGTACTCGACGGGCAGGCCTCGATCAACTCGCTTGTTGACAAAGCCATGGCCGACGGGATGCCCGGCATTGCCATAACCGACCACGGCAACATGTTCGGCATAAAGGAATTCTTCAACTATGTGAACAAAAAGAACGGCAAGACCAAAGGCGCCATAAAGGATGCCGGCAAAGCACTTGCCGCCGCCACTGATTCTGCCGAAAAAGAGAGACTCGAGAACGAAATCGCCGCCCTGCGGAAAAAAATCTTCAAGCCGATTTTCGGATGCGAGGTGTATGTGGCCAACGAGTCACTGCTGACCCATACCGACAAGGACGACCGCGGACGCCACCTCATATTGCTGGCTAAAAACGAAAAGGGGTATCACAACCTGGTGAAAATCGTGTCGCGCGCATGGACCGAAGGTTTCTATTCCCATCCCCGCACCGACAAAGCCGACATCGAAGCCCACAAAGAGGGACTGATAGTGTGCTCGGCATGTCTTGGAGGTGAGATTCCCCGCCTCATACACCGCGGTGAAATCGAAGAGGCCGAAAAGCAGGTGCAATGGTGGAAAAGCGTGTTCGGCGACGACTACTACATCGAGCTGCAGCGCCACAAGGCAACAGTGCCGCGCGCCAACCACGAGACCTACGTTATCCAGGAAGAGGTCAACAAAGAGCTGATACGCATAGCCCGCAAATTCGACATCAAGATAATCTGCACCAATGACGTGCACTTCACCAACGAGGATGATGCCGAAGCCCATGAGCGCCTGATATGCGTGTCAACCGGCAAAAAACTTGCCGACGAGGGGCGAATGCTCTACTCCAAGCAGGAGTGGATGAAAACAACGGCGGAGATGAACTCAGTGTTCGCCGACATCCCCGAGGCCCTGACCAACACCATAGAGATTCTCGACAAAGTAGAGACCTACAACATCGACCACGCCCCTATCATGCCATTCTTCGCCATCCCGGAGGAGTTCGGCACCGAGGAGGAATACCGCCGCAGGCTTACGGAGGAAGACCTATACAATGAATTCACACGCGACGAAAACGGCAACGTAGTGCTGTCGCGCGAAGAGGGGGAGGAGAAAATCAAGAAACTCGGCGGTTACGACAAACTCTACCGCATCAAGTTCGAGGCCGACTATCTGGCCAAGCTCGCTTACGAAGGGGCGGAAAAACGCTACGGCTCTCCACTTACCGACGAGCTTAAAGAACGCATAAACTTCGAGCTGTACATAATGAAGACCATGGGTTTCCCGGGATACTTCCTTATCGTGCAGGACTTCATAAACGTATCGCGCGAGACTCTTGGCGTATCCGTAGGCCCCGGCCGTGGCTCCGCCGCAGGGTCGTGTGTGGCCTACTGCCTCGGCATCACGCAGATCGACCCCGTGAAATACGACCTGCTGTTCGAGCGCTTCCTCAACCCCGACCGTATCTCACTCCCCGATATCGACGTTGACTTCGACGATGACGGCCGCGCGCGCGTGCTCCAGTATGTCACCGACAAATATGGCGCCGACAACGTGGCCCACATCATCACCTACGGCACCATGGCCGCGAAATCGGCGCTGAAGGACGTAGCACGCGTGGAGGGCCTCTCGATTCCCGAAAGCGACCGGCTCACAAAAATGATACCGCGGCGTATGCCCGAGGTCAACGGCAAGGAGCTCAAGCCCACGCTGTCGAACTGCTACCAGTACGTGCCGGAATTCCAGGCGGAGATGAACAACCCCGACCCCACCGTGCAGCGCACACTCAAATATGCATGCGAGCTCGAGGGCAACGTGCGCAACATCGGCGTGCACGCCTGCGGCGTAATCATATGCCGCGACAAGATTTCCGACTGGGTGCCGGTTTCTACCGCCGTCGACAAACTCGAGGGCAAGCTCCTTGTCACACAGTATGAAGGTCGCGTTATCGAGGAGACCGGTCTGATCAAGATGGACTTCCTGGGCCTGAAAACCCTCTCCATCATCATGGACGCCGTCAAGAACATCGAAATGACCACCGGCCGCAAAATCGATATGGAGAAAATCGATATCGACGACAAAAAGACCTATCAGCTATATTGCGAGGGACGCACCGTGGGCACATTCCAGTTCGAGTCGGCCGGTATGCAGAAATACCTCCGCGAGCTGCAGCCCTCGACCTTCGAGGACCTCATAGCCATGAACGCCCTCTACCGTCCCGGCCCTATGGACTACATCCCGGAGTTCATCGCCCGAAAACACGGCAAGACACCTATCGTCTACGACATCCCGGTGATGGAGAAGTATCTCAAGGATACCTACGGCGTAACCGTATACCAGGAGCAGGTCATGCTCCTGTCGCGACTGCTGGCCAACTTCACCCGCGGCGAGAGCGACACCCTGCGAAAAGCAATGGGTAAGAAACTCATCGAGAAGATGAACCACCTCAAGGGCAAATTCCTCGAGGGAGGCCAGGCCAACGGCCACGACCCGAAAGTGCTTGAGAAAATCTGGGCCGACTGGGAGAAATTCGCATCCTACGCCTTCAACAAAAGTCACGCCACATGCTACTCGTGGGTGGCCTTCCAGACGGCATACCTCAAAGCCAACTATCCGGCGGAATATATGGCAGCGGTGCTGTCGCGCAACCGTTCCGACATCAACAAGCTATCCACATTCATGGACGAATGCAAGGCCATGAAGATTCAGGTAAAAGGGCCCGACATCAACGAGTCGGTCAACGACTTCGGTGTGAACTCAAACGGCGACATTCGTTTCGGACTCGCAGCCATTAAGGGCGTGGGCGACAATGTGGTCGCAGCCATACTCGCAGTGCGCAAAGAGGGCGGCCCGTTCAAGGACCCCTACGATTTCGCGGAGCGCGTGCCGGGGCAGTATGTCAACCGCCGCACTCTCGAATCACTTGTGCTCGCCGGAGCTTTCGATTGCTTCCCTGAAATCAAGCGCGAGGATTATTTCGAGAAAAACAACCGCGACGAATCGTTCTCCGAGCTGCTTCTGCGCTACGGCCAGCTTTTCCAACAGGCCCAGCAGGATCGCACCGCATCGCTCTTCGGCGACATGGACCAGGAGCTCAACACCGCCGGACGGCCGCCGGTGCGCTCGGCATCGCCGTGGGTCGACGCGGTGAAACTCGAAAAAGAGCGCGAACTCGTGGGCATGTTCCTCTCGGCCCATCCCCTCGACACATATTATATGGAGCTGAACTACGGCATGAACACCATCAAGGAACGCCTGGAAGCTCCCATCGAGGAAGGGCGCGAGCTTACTTTCGGAGGGATGGTAACCAGATTCGAGAGCCGGGCAGCCCGCAACGGAGGCAACTTCGGCATCATGGCAGTGGAGGATTACTCCGGCTCATGCGAGGTGCGGCTTTTCGGCAAGAAATATATCGAATTCGCCAACTACGGCAAGCCGGGCACCCCGGTGGCTATCACAGTGCGTGGCGCGCGCCGCTTCAACGGCGACCTCGACTGGGAAGTAGTGCGCATGAACCTCCTTGACGAACTCAAAGGCAAACTCATAAAAGGAGTTACCCTCACTCTGGCTGCCGACGAGATAAAACCCACACTCGGCGCCGTGCTCCAGGAGCATATATCGTCGGGCGACGGACGCGGCGGCGGACACCTGGCTGTGAAAATCTTCGACCAGGAGTCAAACCGCACAATCCGCATGGAATCGGCCTACCGAATTCCGATGGATAAAACTCTTGTGAACTCGCTCAACTCAATGGATGTGCAGTTCACCTTCGACAGATACTGAAAACATCATCAAACAACATTTTACTATAACATAAATCTATTATCAATGGCACTTACTATCACTGACGCTAACGCTCAGGAAATCATCGGTTCGGGCAAGCCCGTAATAATCGATTTCTGGGCCACATGGTGCGGCCCCTGCGTAGGCATGTCGCCCCTCATCGACGAACTTGCCCGGGAATACGAAGGCAAAGTAATCATCGGCAAATACAACATCGACGAGGAGTCGGACCTCAGCACCAAGTACCGCATCATGTCGATCCCCACCCTCCTCTTCTTCAAGAACGGGGAGAAAACAGCCATCCGTCTGGCAGGCTCGCAGAAACGCGAGACTCTCGTTGAGAAAATCAACGAGCTCCTCGCCCTCTGATTCCGCACTTTTGACTACAAATCGAGTAGGAGGTAAACACTAATCATAGGGTGTTTATCTCCTACTTTCGTGTTTACCGACCTCTCACACCACCGTACGTGCCGTTCGGCATACGGCGGTTCTTAACGCGGATGCAGTTTCTCGTA
>SCEJ01000085.1 GCA_004102785.1 Muribaculaceae bacterium Isolate-013 (NCI) | reverse complement strand
CTTCGGGCTACGCCCTCAGTCAACTCCGCCCAGGGATAGGACCCGGTCAGTCAACCCTCTCCAGAGATAGGGTAAACCAATATCAGTAAACATACCAAATCGAGTCAACCATTTTCAGGAACGGACAGAGTTAAATGCTCCAAAGTTTACTTTTTCCATTGTCCAGCCTGTTTGGGGTTGGGTTTAGTAACTTTGGTGACTTTTTGTAGCAGAGCCAAAAAACGCCTAAAATCCGTGGAAGTTAGGCGTTGTTGCGAGATAAATAACTGAAAGACAAACTGGCATTATCAAATGTTAAACTTTCTAAACGACAAGGGTAATATCGTATAAACTCACCATATTTTTATCGTATTTAGTGTGAATATTTCCGGTTATTGCCTGCGCTCATCCCTTGAAGAATTCTGCGAGAAGCCTGTTACGGTCAGGATGGCGGCTTATCTCCATTATAGGATCCAGGATGGTGGAGATATGCACCGGTCCCCCTGTCCTGCGTGACGGGAACTTGATTTCCGGTCTTTCAATCCGAACGATTCTTTTCTTCGGCACCGGGATTGTAACCGCCGGTTGTGCCGCTGTCATGATAGCCTGTCTCATAGTCATTTCTTTTTTAATTTATTATTGAATATCCGGGCTTGGCAGCCCGATGAACTACGAGGGCATTACAGCGGCCGCCTCCGGTAATGCAAGGCTTTCGGGAAAAATACCGGAGCGAAGCGAGGATGATTTTTCCCGAAACTGCAAGGCCCGGCCTTGCAGTCCGAAAGAGGCGGACGCTAATTTTGCCCGGTAGTTCCTTCGGGTCTGTCAGCCAGACTATTCCTCTCGACCCTGTTTCATGCAGTCATTTTTCAATGGGGTTCTACTAATATCAAGCTTTGTTGTATGCTTTGTTTCAAATAAAATTCAATCCTCATGACGCATTATTAATTATGAACCATACAGCGGATACAGGTGTTGAAATTGAATAGTAAATATATGTAATATTACAGTTTATGACACAATATCAATTAAAACGGGCTTACGAACCCGCTTCTCCGGAAGACGGCTTCAGGGTATATATAGACAGACTTTGGCCGAGAGGTCTCTCGCACGAGACTTTCCATTATGATTTGTGGGATAAGGATATCGCGCCGTCCACAGAACTCCGCGAATGGTTTCATGCGGATCCCGATAACCGATGGTCTGAATTTGAGACTCGATATTCCAAAGAACTGGAGACCAGCCCTTCGTTCGGGGCATTGCGACATCTTCTTGCACAGAAATCTGTAGTGACATTACTTTATTCGTCTCATGATGAACGACATAACAATGCCATTGTGGTTTACAACTTATTGACAAAATAATCTCTTAACATACCCTCTACTTATGAAAATGTTCTGTTACCAGTGCCAGGAGACCGCACGCGGCAAAGGCTGCGAGATACAAGGTGTATGCGGAAAGAAACCCGAAACGTCTGCAAGAATGGATCAGCTTCTTTACATCGCCCGTGGCATGGCCATCGTAAACCGACAGTTGCGAGAGAAAGGCGCATCAAGCAAGGATGCATCCCGGTTCATCGTCGACGCACTGTTCACCACCATCACCAACGCGAACTTCGACAATGATATGCTCGACGGCTATATCACAAAAGCCCTCGACCTGAAAAACGAACTCGAAGGAGAGTCGAAAAAGCGCGGCATGGAGCCTCCTTTCATGCCTGAGGTGTCGTATCATATCCCAAAGGAGGAATATGGCGTACATGAGGTAATCGAACACAGCGGCACTCTTGAAGAAGAAATCACAAGTGTGCTCCATGACAAGAACCCGAATATAAGAGGTCTCAAGCAGCTTGCCATGTACGGCTGCAAGGGTATGGCGGCCTATGCCCGCCACGCCTGTAACCTCGGTTATGAGGACGAAGACATATATGTCGTGATAGAGAACGCCCTTGCCGAGATAAGCCGTCCTGACATAAGCGTGGATGAGCTGTTTTCGCTCGTGCTCAATGTGGGTGACGGGGGTGTCAAGGCTATGGCTCTGCTTGACAAGGCAAACACATCGACCTACGGCAATCCCGAAATCACAAAGGTAAACATCGGAGTAAGGAACCGTCCGGGCATACTCGTGAGCGGTCACGACCTCAAGGATCTTGAGGAACTGCTCGAACAGTCAGCAGGCAAAGGGGTTGACATCTACACCCACTCGGAGATGCTCCCTGCCCAGAGCTATCCTTTCTTCAAGAAATTCCCCCACTTTGCAGGTAACTACGGCAACGCATGGTGGCGGCAGATTGACGAGTTCGAGACATTCAACGGCATGTTCCTCTTCACCTCCAACTGCATCGTGCCCCCGCGTCCGAAAACCACCTACATGGACCGCGTCTACACGACCGGTGTCGTCGGAATGCCCGGCACACATTTTATCCCCGAGGGGAAGGACGGCAAAAAGGATTTTTCCGAAATCATAGAGCGGGCGCAGACATGCCAGCCGCCGACAGAGATAGAGCACGGTGAGATTGTCGCCGGATTCGCCCATAACCAGGTGCTTGCTTTGGCGCCTAAGATTATCGACCTCATCAAAAGCGGTAAAATCCGCAAGTTTGTGGTCATGGCAGGCTGTGACGGCAGAATGCCCTCGCGCAAATACTATACGAAATTTGCGGAAAGGCTTCCTAAAGACTGCGTGATTCTCACCGCAGGCTGTGCCAAATACCGCTACAACAAGCTTCCGCTCGGTGATATCGAGGGTGTTCCGCGCGTGCTCGATGCCGGACAGTGTAACGACTCCTATTCGCTCGTCGTGATTGCCAATGCTCTCAAGGACGCTTTCGGCCTGGAGAGTGTCAACGATCTGCCGATTGTCTACAACATCGCATGGTATGAGCAGAAGGCGGTGATAGTGCTTCTGGCCCTGTTGAGCCTCGGAGTGAAGAATATCCACACCGGCCCGACGCTGCCGGCGTTTTTCACCCCCGAAATTCTGAAAGTGCTTCAGGAGAAGTTCAATATAGGTACCATCGCCACCGTTGACGAAGATTTGGCTACACTTATCGGTTGAAAGAAATGGACGGTCGGAATGTGAATCGGTTTATCCATAAATATGTGATAGCGGCGGCGCACGCCATCCTTTGGCTGGCGGCGCTGTCTCTTGCCGCATATTTCCATCTTGACCACGGATATTCGGCTGCCGAGGCGCTTCTCGGCTCCACGCTCATGGCATATTGTGCATATGTCTGTGAGTCCGGACTGGGCACATGGCGCGTGGCGGCCGCTGCCGGTGATGTTAGGATTGATTTCAGGAAGACCGGATTGTGGGGATGGATTGTCGTGAACATAGCGGTAGCAATAACCCTGTCGTTGCTTTTTCTGAAATACCCCGAATGGTGGATATTGCTCCTCATCATATTTAACGCCGGATGGCAGAAATATATGAATGGGCGAATACCCCCGCGTTTGCAGGAAACCTTCCAGTCTGTAAAGCTATGAAAATATCATCCGAACTGTTCCTCTGCCTCGGGCTTGTCTTTGCCGCTTTATATTTTCTGATATTCGGCATCGGCTTTGTCATCACTATGAAGATTCGCAAAAAAGAAACCTCTAAATAAATTTACGACATGTTCAGATTAAAAGACAGAATTCCATACGCTGACGGCTCCATAGCGAAGGAGATTGTCATGCAGAACCATAGCGGGCTTTCGCTCCTTATGGCAGTTGACAAGGGACTTGAGATTCCCACACATACGGCTAATGCCGACGTGCTCGTCCAGGTAATAGATGGGAGCATGGAGTTCAACATTGAGGATAAAGTACTTGAGTTGAAAGAGGGTGATGCGCTCACTATGACACCGGGGGTGAAACATTCCTTAAAGGCTACGGAACGGTTCAAGGTTCTTGTCACAAAGCTCAACGCATGAGCACGGCATCGTTCGGTCTTCAGGCATCCTGAGGGTATGGACTCCCCGGATGCCTTTATTATTTCCCGATTAGATGCCGGATAGCCATTATCGGGTGATAAATGAGCATCCTCGGGCCGGAAAAGCGCATGACCGTCTTTATTTTTTCTTTCATATCCGGACGGTAACAATGTATCCTGCATTTGCGGCAACTTCCTTTCGAATCGCTGAAAGGACAATGGCGCAGACGGCTTTCGGCATACCTCGCCAAATTCTCACACCCGGGACAAGTATCTCTATTTCCCTCTTTCAGGCGGCAATATAGACGAATCATCTCTCTTACGATCCTGATTTCGTATTCTATCTTCATTTATGGTTTGGATTTGCCGACCGGCGGTTCTGTGAGTGTTATTTTGACAACGGTTGTGCGGTCGAGGCTACGCTTGATCGCTTCATCAAAATTCCCCATGTAATCAGGTAAAAAGCGTTGGCATAGCAGACGCAAAGCCATAATCTTTTCCGCGTTATCAGTCACAATCTCCGCCTCCCCTAAAGCGACGGCAGAGTCATAATACATAGTAAAATTCTTTTTCCCGGTCTCAAATCTCGGGGAGCATCGGCTGACGGCACTCAGACTGACAATGGGATTGGCCCTTATGCAATCCATCTTCTCCCCCTCGTCGGCGCAATGGAAATAAAACGTGTGCCCCACCCCCCGTATCAACGACAGCGGGAGTCCGTATGGCGTTCCGTCCGGTCGTATCATCGACATCGTTACAAAGGGAGCACGGTCAAACACATTAAGCGCCCAGTCCTCATCTTTCTGCCTTGCTGCTTTTCTCATCTGCTTCATATCGCAAATTTAAGAAAAAATACACTACTGTCCACTAAAAATGGACGAGGTTAAAAATTAAATAAATTCAGTTCACTTGAACCATAGAGAACATTGACATTTTTGAAATTCGATTTGTCGAAGAGGTCTCTCAGATGTGTCTTGTCAGTCAGCGAGATTCCAAGAATCTGAAGTACTTCATAGATGCTCCGTTCCAGTTTCATATCATACTGTACGATTGCAACAAGGCAATAAGTAATTATAGCACAATAGATTTGGATGCGTACTGCATTCTCTGATGTTCCCCAGAACTTTTTGATACGCAGATGCTGCTTGATCCATTTGAAGAACAGTTCCACGCTCCATCGGTTGCGGTATAGCTCGGCGATTGTCTCGGCGGAAGCAGTCAGATTGTTGGTCAGGAATATGTATCTGGTACCGTCCTCAGGATCGATGCAGATTATTTTACGGAGTTTTTCCGGGTAATCCTTTGAGCTTTTATAAACCGTGAAGTAGCCGATTGCGTCTGAGACAACGTTCTCGGGAAGCCTCCGTTTCCATGTCTCAGGCTTGAACCGGACATGGTTTTCGCCCTGACGACAAAGAACGCACCGATCCGATTTATCGTGTAAAGATTGCCGAAATCGTTGTAGCCACGGTCGAAGATATAGTGCGCGCCATTCTCATACGGAATCTCCGGCATAGCCTTTGAATCATGGACTTTTGCTTCGGTAATATGCACGAGTGCAGGGATTTGAGCCTCTACATCGTAAAGCGTGTGCATCTTGATTCCGCCCTTGTGCTTGCGAAACTTAGCCCACTCAAACACCGATAGACACAGGTCTATGGTGGTGGAGTCAAAGGCATAGACATGCCCGTCAAGCTCAAAGATTTTCTGTATCCTACGCTTGCGAGCCTCCGCAATCATATAACGCGAGTTCGGGATAAGAACTTTATGATTTTCAACCAAGCAAGAGACATAGAGTATTGGGCGGCCTTTCAAGGTCGCCTGATTTATTTGTACATTTTGGTGTTGTTAATCCCAGAGGACAAGCTGCCCGCTTGACTCGGGTATCTCAAAGTCGAAGTTCACTTCCGGCTTTGTGGCGAAGAAACAATACGCCCCCATTGCCGCAAGCAGGTTCATGAGGAAGTTGTGTACACTACGATGGCGGGAGTGGACGAGCTGCGCCACATTCTTC
>SCEJ01000084.1 GCA_004102785.1 Muribaculaceae bacterium Isolate-013 (NCI) | reverse complement strand
TGTTTTTCAATTCCTGTCATAGAGAACAGGCATAATCCTAGAGTATTCCGAAAGATTAAGCATTCCGGAAAATACATGACTCTAACAAACTACGCTCGCGCTATTTGACCTTAAGTAAACAGCATTGGGTCGCGACCCTACTGTGAAAATTTGTTTAATAATGATGAGGTGCGGGTGGGTCTATGTGAATTTATGTTAATGCAAGCAATTTTCTTGGTCAAAAATTATGCTGTAAAACATAAAACGCCTACCTTTGCATCAGTTTTTCATGGTATTAGATTTAAGGTAAGAAGATTATTCGTCGCGATGACGGGTAATTTTTTTTTATACCTGCCCGTATTCGTTGCTGCCGGGGGGCGGCACCGCAGCGGGGATGCCGCGAGGCAGCCGTGCGGGCGCAACCTTTCCGGAGAAAACTTTGTTGTCTATTCTAAAAGCGTTATCTTTGCAGAAACAATAGCGCTATGAACCAATTGCATGTTGACATCGTAAACAAATCGCATCATCCGCTGCCGGCCTACGCCACCGAGGGCTCTGCCGGGATGGATGTGCGCGCGTTCCTCTCCAGTCCGGTAACCCTCCTTCCGGGGGAGCGTGCCCTTATCCCTACGGGGCTTTACATCGCTCTGCCGCAGGGCTATGAGTGCCAGATCAGGCCGCGCAGCGGGCTGGCCATAAAGCATGGCATCTCGCTGGTGAACTCGCCCGGTACGGTCGACGCCGACTATCGCGGCGAGATAGGGGTGATAGTGATAAACCACTCCGGCGAGCCCTTTACGATAAACGACGGCGAGAGGATATGCCAGATGGTGATCGCCGCTTACAGCCGCGTGGCCTGGAACCGGGTGGAATCACTTGACGACACAGAGCGCGGAGCCGGAGGTTTCGGCCATTCCGGCGTGAAATAACCTGCTGAAAACAATGAAAGTGACATACCGTAATATCGGATTCCTCGTTGCCGTGGCCGCTATGGTGGCCTCGGCCGTGCTGCCGTCGGTAGCCCGCTCGTCGAAAAAAGCGGCCGCCGCCGTGCGGTGGGAGGATGGCGCCGACGCACGCAAGGCCGACTATTATTTCATGGAGGCGCAGCGCCAGAACTCGCAGGACAGCGACGACGCGTTTTTCGACCTCATGCAGGGAGCCTGGGCCCTTGACAGCACCGACACCGACGCCGGCATGACCCTGGGCTATTACATAATGGCCCTGGGGCAGCGCGACACAGTATATGCCGCGCGCGGCTACCGCATGATGCGCCGCCACTTCATGGAGAACCCCTCCGACTATTACGGCGCCATATTCTACGGGATGATCAACGACCGGCTGGGCAATACGGCCGAGTCGGTGAGGGTGTGGCAGACGCTCGACTCGCTCCACCCCGACAACCCCGATGTGGCCCTGAAATATGCCGAGGCGCTCACCAACCGCCGCGACTCGCTGTCGCTGCGCAAGGCCGTAGAGGTGGCCCGGCGCATAGAGCGCGCCGAGGGACCCGAATTAGGGCTGACATCGCACACCGTGCGTTCGCTGCTGGAACTGGGCGACACCGCCGCGGTGTTCGCCGAGCTCGAGCGCTTCCGCCGGGTTTCGCCGCGCAACTCCAATTTCTATATCTACGCCGGCGATGTCAACATGGTGCTCCAGCGCCCCGATTCGGCCATAGCCTGCTACGACTATGCCTGCGCGGTCGACTCGACCAACGGACTGGCCTACTTCAAGCGCGCCGAATATTTCAAGAACCGCGGCGACTCAGTGTCCTTTGACCGCGAGGTGTTCAAGGCCCTCGGCATGGAAAGCCTCGACACTGAGGTGAAACTCGAGATGCTCGGAAGCTATGTGCGCCAGCTCTACACCGACTCGCTCCAGCGCCCGCGCATACAGCACCTCTTCGAGGTAATCATAAACCAGAACCCTCACGAGCCGCGCATACGCGACCTTTATTCCTCCTATCTGGTGGCTGTGGAGGATTTCGGCAGCGCCGCCGAGCAGCAGGAGACTGCCCTCGACGCCGACCCCTCCGACCTGCACCGCTGGCAGGGGACGATGAGCCTGTGGTACTCCGCAAAAAACTATGACCGCGCCAACGAGGTGGGGCAGCGCGCCCTCCATTATTTCCCGGATGACGCGGGCATTTCACTGATGATCGGCGGCAACTACGAGATGCTCGACAAATGGGACGACGCCATGGTCTACTTCCGCCGTTCGCTGGAGAACTGCGACTCGGCCGCCTATGAGCAGCGCTCGCAGGCCATGGCGGCCATCGGCGATGTGTATCACCATAAGGAGAATTCCGATTCGGCATTCATATGGTATGAACAGGCTATCCGCACGAACCCCGACAACGTGCTTGCCCTCAACAATTTCGCATACTATCTCGCCGAAGAGAACCGCGACCTTGACCGTGCCGAGCAGCTTGCTGAGATATGTGTGGCCGCACAGCCCGACAACGATACATTCCTTGACACCTACGCCTGGATTTTCTTCAGGAAGCACGACTATCAGCGCGCCAAGGAGTATATCGACCAGGCCATTGACCTCGAGGCCGACGACCCGCAGGCCGACGTGCTGCATCATGCCGGCGACATATATTATATGAGCGGCGAGCCTGAAGAGGCCCTCGGGCTATGGGAGGACGCCCTCCGGCTCGACCCCGGCAACGCCCTGCTGCAGAAGAAAGTGCGCAACCGCACCCATTATTACGAATAAGCGGTTGTTAAAAAACACAACCTATAAACCACCCGGCTCTCTCCTGAATTCATCACGCTTACCTACTACGGCAATGAAAACTCTACGTAACATTCTCGCTATCATATCGCTCGCGCTGCTGGTGACAGCCTGCGGCGCCTCACGTTCCACCCAGAAGAAGAAAGAGGCTGAGACAGCCCGCGCATACGCCGCCACCCAGCGCCTGAGCGAAAGCTATGCCGCCCTGACAGGGCCTTACAGAGACTGGCAGTCGCTTGAAGTGCCGGTAAAGGTTAACATCGCCTCGCCGATGAGTTTCTCGTGCTCAGCCCGGATGCAGATGATCCGTGGCAAATGGCTCGGAATATCGGTGAGGATGCTCGGCTTCGAGGTGGCATATCTCACGGCCGACAATGATTCGGTGCATGCATATGTGAAGGTGCAGAAGCGTTATGTGTCGGAGAGCATCGCCGGCCTCTTCGCCTCGTCGGGCTACAACCTCTCCAACGTGCAGGATATGCTGCTGGGGCGCCTGTTCGTGCCCGGAGGCTCCACCGCCACAGCTTCAGATGCGGCGCGGTTCACCATCGAGAAGGCCGACGACCTGATGCTCCTCTTCCCTGCCGACACCACTGTCGCGGGCGAGATAGGTTTTGCGGCATCGCTGGCCTCCAACCGTCTGATAACCACCACTTGTCAGGCCGGAGCGCACCAGGGGGCGCTGATATATACCCCTGCCACGGCCGATACCCCCGCAGGCCCGGTGGCCCGGCAGACACAACTCAACGCCACACTCGGAGGCTCCCTTGACGCCACGCTCGAATATGATCTCACCGGGGCACGGTGGAACCACACCGTCACTCCGCGAGTGTGGAAAGTGCCTTCGGGCGCACGTCGTATTAAAGTTTCATCCGACCTCCTGAAATCACTTGTCGGACTATGAGAAAAATCCTGGTAATATTACTGTCAGTCATTACTTTATCGCTTCTTCCGGCCGGAGAGGCCGTGCCTTGCCTTGCGCCTGCGGCCCAGGCCCAGGCCCGGACATCGAAAAAGAAAGCCGTCTCCTCTTCCGGGAAGAAAACCTCCGGCGGCTCATCCACGAAAAAGAAAGCGGCCAAAACCGGGGGCGGCTCACAGAAAAAGCAGGCTTCGCCGGCCTCGTCGGCCGATGTGCGCCGTCAGCAGCAGCAGGCCAGATCCGAGATACGCCAGACACAGAAAGAGATAACCCTCAACACACGCCAGACCGAGCGGCAGCTCAACGCCCTGGCCCAGGTGGAGGGGGAAATCGGCGAGTGCAACCGGCGCATAGGCTCCATCAACAGCTCGCTCGATTCCATCAACCGCCGCACAGGCGCCGTGGCCGACTCCATTACGGCGCTCAACGCGCGGCTCGACAGAATAACCCGGTCGTATGCCGCGGCTCTGAGGCGCACGCAGGGGAGCCGCAACCAGACTTCGCAGATGGCTTTCCTGCTCTCGGCCAAATCATTCGCCCAGGCTTTCCGCCGTCTCAGCGCCGTGAAGCAGTTCGGCAAATGGCGCGAGCGCAAACAGGCTGAGATTGTGTCGCTCCGCTCCGTGCTCCAGGGGCGCCGCAATGAACTTGACCGGCTGCACGCGGCATCGGCCCGGACAGCCCGCGAGCTTTCGGCCGAACATGCCACCCTCCGGAAAAAACAGACACGCACAGCATCGCTCGTCGACTCGCTCAAGGAGCGCGGAGCCGAACTCAATCAGATAATGGCCGAGCGCACCCGCCAGGCTGCGGCGCTCGACGCCGAGCTCGACCGCATCGTGGCGCGCGAGGCCGCCGAGGCCGCACGCCGCGAGAGGGAGGCACGCGAAGCACGCGAGAAGAAGGAGCGCGCCGAGCGTGAGGCGCGTCTCGCCCGCGAACGCGCCGAGGCCGAAGCTGCCGAAAAAGCAGAGAGAGAGGCTGAAGAGCGTGAGCGTCAGCAGCAGTTGGCCCGCGCGCAGGCTCTTGAGAAAGCCCGCGCCGAAGCCGAGGCCGCACGCCGTCAGGCCGAAGCTGATGAAAAGGCCCGCATAAAGGCTGAGTCGGAGGCCAAAGCCAAAGCCGCCGAGGCCGAACGCCGAAGCAGCGAACAGAGCCGTGCCGAAGCGCAGCGCGCACGCCGCGAGCAGCTTGCCGCCGAGGAGAAAGCACGCCGCTCGAAAGCTGCCGCCGAGGAGCGCGAGCGCCAGGAGAAAGCTGCCAAAGAGCAGGATATCAAGGAGAAGAAGGAGGCTCAGCAAAGGGCTGCCGCCCGCAAGGGGGTGCGCCACAAGGGTAAGAAAGCTGCGGAAGATGCCGCAACCTCGGCAGCAACAGCACCTGTCGCTCCGGAGCCTGCTCCCGCACCCCGGGAAACCCCGGCGGCTGATTTCGCCTCCATGAAGGGGCGCCTGCCTATGCCGGTCTCAGGCAAATACATAATAGTCAAGAAGTTCGGACGACAAAAGCATCCCACTCTCCCCCACGTTGAAATCAACAACTCGGGCATCGACATACAGACAGCCTCCGGAGCCCAGGTAAAAGCCGTGTATGGCGGCGAGGTGTCGGCGGTATTCCGTCCCGACGGCTACAACCATGTGGTGGTGCTTCGCCACGGCGATTACCTCACCGTCTACGCCAACCTCGGCTCAATATCGGTGTCGCCGGGCCAGAGTGTGAGCGCCGGCCAGACGATCGGCACGGTATATGTCGATCCCAACGACAGCAACCGCTCGGTGCTCCACTTCGAGCTGCGCCACGGCCGCGAGAAGCAGGACCCCGCCCTGTGGCTGCGCTAAACCGGAAAGGGATGGAATGGCCGAGGTGTCAGAGCTGCCCGGTTTCATCCACCCCGTAGGGTCGCGATCGCACAAGTCTCAGATTTTAAATGTGTTTTCCGGTGTTTTCCGGTCGCGACCCTACACATATGCGGCGGCATGTCGGTCTGCTGCAACCTCCGCCTATGGTGATGGCTGACCATGCCGACTGGTGTATTCTTAGGTTAGTTAATAAAAGCTAATTGTAGCCGAAATGGCTAAAGATGAAGCGTATTAACTTATTTTAACTAAAATAATTCTTTTCGACTTGGAACTAAATAGTAATTTTGCCCCAAAGCGAAACATTGCTTAGAATAAGAAAAGCATATATACTTGAATTTTGGTTATGAGGGAGGTGTGTTTCTGTGAAGAAACACACTTTTCAATTTTATATGGGGCACGGCTCTTTCATTTAAGATAAAAATAAAGACATATTTACCCTTACCCAGATTGTTGAGAATCGGGTAAATTTTCATGATTGGATTTCAAGTAGTTATCTTTTTCTGAAAATCAGATTTATTTCAT
>SCEJ01000083.1 GCA_004102785.1 Muribaculaceae bacterium Isolate-013 (NCI) | reverse complement strand
GACAGTAAGTTTGTAGTTCATCCTATATAGTAAAATATAGCAACAAATATATAAATAAAAATTGACTCTACCAAATTGTGAGCCAACTATTTTAATAAAAATTTCACCTCAAACTGTCAAACACCCGTGTCGATGAGCACACCGTCAAGGTCAAAAAGGGCTCCTTTTATCTGCTTCATAAAGTCATGTTCTGAATTAAAGTGCAAAATTAAGCAATTATAACATTTCTACTTGGCCAAAACCTGTTAAATTTGCATATATATTATATGAAGGATATAAAATCTACCACTGACGTTTCAACCGGGGCGACGCTGAAGTCGCCTGCAAATGCGGATAGCCCCATGTCGCTGGGCACACAGCCTATATCAAGGCTGCTTGTCAAATATTCCGTGCCTGCGATTATCGCCAGCGTGGCGGTGTCGCTGTATAACATCATCGACTCTATTTTCATCGGCAGGGGAGTTGGCCCGATGGCTATCGCCGGTCTGGCTATAACATTTCCGCTGATGAACCTTGTCATGGCGTTTTGTATGCTTATCTCAGCCGGCGGCGCCACGATCAGTTCGATATTTCTTGGCCAGAACAACCGCGCTCGGGCCACCGCCACGGTCAATAACGTGATGCTGCTGTGCGTGGTGAATTCGATTTTCTTCGGAGGACTGGCACTTTTGTTTCTTGACCCGGTGCTGAGGCTCTTCGGCGCGGATGACTATACGATACCTTACGCACGCGAGTTCATGCGGGTGATTCTCATGAGCACGCCGGTGTCGTTTATTTTCATAGGCTTAAACAACCTGATGCGTGCCACCGGCTACCCCCGCAAGGCCATGATTTCTGCATTGCTGTCGGTGGGTGTGAATGTTGTTCTGGCGCCTATTTACATCTATAAGTTCAAATGGGGGATTGCCGGAGCGGCTTTCGCCACGGTGTGCGCCCAGGGTGTGGCGTTCGTGTGGGTGTTGAGCCATTTCCTGTCAAGGAAGAGTTTTGTGCATTTCAACCGCAGGGATTCGTGGTTAGACTGGTCGCTGGTAAAGAGGATATATTCGATAGGTCTGTCGCCGTTTTTCATGAACGTTACGGCCTGTGTTGTGGTGGTATTCCTCAACAAGGCCCTGCTTGATTACGGCGGCGCCGACGGTAACCTCGCTGTGGGTGCCTATGGGATACTCAACCGCACCACGATGCTTTTCGTGATGATTGTGTTCGGTGTGTCGCAGGGTATGCAGCCGATTCTCGGTTTCAACTGGGGTGCCGGCAAGTGGCAGCGTGTGAAGGGCACACTTCGCCGCGGTATCTGGATAGGGGCGGCGATAACTACGGTAGGCTGGGTGGTGACCCGTCTTTTCCCTGACTGGATTTCAGGGCTGTTCACCACCGACTGCGGGCTTGTGGAAATCGCCCGTCAGGGTTTTTATCTCTACTTCCTGGTATATCCGGTGGTCGGCGCGCAGATTATCATACAGAATTATTTTCAGAGTATCGGCAAGCCGAAGCTGTCGATATTCCTGTCGCTCACGCGGCAGCTTATATTCCTGCTCCCGTTCCTGTTTGTTTTCCCGCGCATATGGGGCATAAAGGGGGTGTGGCTGTCGATGTCGGCGAGCGACCTGCTGGCTTCGGTGATAGCGGTGGTTACGTTGGTGATATTTGTCAGAAAACATAATAAATCCCTTAAAGACAATGGTGCAAGAGTTTCAGCTTAGAGTTGACCCGCGCACGGCCGCTACCGACGGCGCGCTGCGGCTTAGGTGTGTGGAGGCTGCCGGTGTTGCTCCGGAGCGTGTGAAGGCGCATAGAGTTGTGAGGCGCTCCATTGATGCCCGTCAGCGCCGCGTGATGGTCAACCTTACGGTGAGGGTATGGATTGACGAGTCGCCTGACTCCACATCGGTTGTGCGTCCCGAGAAGTATGATGTGCTTCCCGAGGGGGCTCCGCAGGCCGTGGTGGTGGGGGCCGGTCCGGCCGGGCTTTTCGCCGCGCTTAGACTGATACAGGAGGGGATTCGGCCCATTGTGCTTGAGCGCGGGAAAAACGTTGAGGAGCGGGCTGCCGACATGGCGCGCATAGCGCGTGAAAATACCGTTGACCCCGACTCCAACTATTGTTTCGGCGAGGGTGGCGCAGGGGCCTATTCCGACGGGAAGCTGTTTACCCGCAGCAAAAAGCGCGGGCCGGTGGAGAAAATCCTCCACATACTCGCGCAGCATGGCGCCAAGGAGGAGATTCTGATTGATGCCCATCCGCATATCGGCACCGATCGTCTGCCGAGGGTGGTAAAGGCGATACGCCAGACAATTCTACGGTGTGGCGGCGAGGTGCGTTTCTCAACGCGAGTGGAGAGGCTTGTCACGGCTGATGACGGTGAGGGCGGGCGTATGGTGACAGGTGCGGTCACTTCCGACGGCCGTCAATGGGATGGCCCGGTGATTCTCGCCACAGGGCATTCGGCGCGTGATGTCTATACCTCGCTGATGGAGGCCGGCATCGAGCTGCAGCCTAAAGGGATTGCCGTAGGGGTGAGGCTTGAGCACCCGCAGGAGCTGATTGACCGCCTGCAATATCATTCAGCCGAGGGGCGCGGCAAGTATCTTCCGCCGGCCGAGTATTCGATGCTGACGCGTGTCGACGGCCGGGCGGTGTATTCGTTCTGCATGTGTCCCGGCGGTGTGATAGTGCCGGCTGCCACGGCGCCCGGCGAGCTGGTGGTCAACGGCATGTCGCCGTCGTCGCGCGGTGGCCGTAAAGCCAACTCGGGGATGGTGGTGGAGGTGCTGCCCGACGACCTTGATGCCTATGAACGGTTCGGCCCGCTGAAGGTGATGCATTTCCAGAAGGATATCGAGGCGGCTTTTTTCCGCGACGCGGGCGGATTGCAGAATGCTCCGGCTCAGCGCATGACCGATTTCGTCAGCGGGCGCCCCTCCACATCGCTGCCTGATACTACTTATGCCCCGGGCATACATGCGGCTCGCATCGATATGCTCCTGCCGCGGTCCATAGCGGGTCGTCTGCAACAGGGATTCCGCGATTTCAACCGCAAGCAGCCGGGTTTCCTCACCTCCGAGGCCACTCTTATCGGGGCAGAGACGCGCACGTCGTCGCCGGTGCGGATACCACGCGACAGGGATTCATTGCAGCATATCGCCACAAAGGGGCTTTACCCGGCGGGCGAGGGTGCGGGCTACGCCGGGGGGATTGTGTCGGCGGCACTCGACGGCGACCGCTGCGCGGCATCGTTGGCCGCGTCGCTAAAAAACGTGAATTAGCTGCCGCCGCCTTTGCGGGTAAGCTCTTTTTTGCGTAATTTTGTGATATGAAAAGAGCCGTGATAGACCGCGAGACAGTGCAGAAAATCATCGATACCGCCGATATTGTGGAGGTGGTGTCGGACTTCGTGCATCTCCAGCGACGTGGAGCGAATTATATCGGATTGTGTCCGTTTCACAACGAGCGTACCCCATCTTTCTCCGTATCCCGCGCCAAAGGTATATGCAAATGCTTCAGTTGCGGCAAGGGCGGAAGCCCGGTCAATTTCATAATGGAGCATGAGCAGCTCGGCTACTGGGAGGCGCTGAAGTATCTCGCCCGCAAATACCATATCGAGGTGCAGGAGCGTGAGCTCACCGACGCCGAGCGTGCCGAGCAGGATGCCCGTCAGGGCATGATGGGGGTCAATGAGTTTGCCATGGAGCATTTCCGCTCCAATCTCACCGACACCCCCGACGGCCGTGAAATCGGCCTGGCCTATTTCCGCGAGCGTGGAATCAACGACTGGGCCATGGAGCGTTTCAAGCTCGGATACTCGCTCGAGGGGCGCGACACCCTCTATAAGGCGGCCTCTGAAAAGGGTTATTCCGAGAAATACCTTGTCGATACGGGGCTGTGTGTGCGTTCCGACCGCGGCACGGTCTACGACCGTTTCAAAGGGAGGGTGATGTATCCCATCTTCACCATTTCGGGCAAGGTTGTGGGCTTCGGCGGCCGCACTCTCAAGACCGACAAGACTGTGGCGAAATATGTCAACTCGCCCGAGTCGATAATCTACTCCAAGAAAAATGAGCTTTACGGCCTGTATCAGGCAAAGAGTGCCATTGTAAAGAATGACAAGTGTATCCTTGTGGAGGGGTACATGGATGTGATTTCCATGCATCAGAGCGGAGTGGAGAATGTGGTGGCCTCGTCGGGCACGTCGCTCACTCCGGGGCAGATACGCCTGATACACCGCTTCACGCAGAATGTGACGGTGATTTACGACTCCGACCCTGCGGGTATAAAGGCATCGCTGCGCGGCATCGACATGCTCCTTGCCGAGGGGCTTGATATAAAGGTGCTGCTGCTCCCCGACGGTGACGACCCCGACTCGTTCGCCCAGAGCCATTCATCGGCCGAGGTCGAGGAATACCTGCAACGCAATGAGGTTGATTTCATCCGCTTCAAGACCGGAATCCTGCTCAAGGACTGCGCCGACGATCCTGTGAAGCGGGCCAATGCCATAGCCGATATAGTGCGCTCGATAGCCATGATACCGGTGGAGATAAAGCGGCAGGTATATATCAAGGAGTGCTCGCTGAGTTTCGGAATAGACGAGACGATGATTCTGCGCCAGGTGGCCAGGGATATGGCCGCAGGGCGCGAGAAAAAAGCCCGCGAGGCTGAGCGCGAAAAGGCGCGGGCTTCAGTTGCCGATGGGCCCGGAGTGGCTGAAAATGATGAAATCGCCCGGCAGATGGCCGACGAGCAGGCCGACCGTGAGGCGCAGCAGGCCGCTCAGCCGCATACTCCCGCGGCAGCCGCTGAGTCCGTGTCGCCCCGGCCGGCTCAGCCGGGGCTTATGAAGCGCACACGGGCCTCGGTGCTCGAGCCTCAGGAAAGGGCGCTGCTGCGCATCGTTCTGAAATACGGTATGCTTGACCTGGGGCAGGACTTTGTGGAGGGGGAGGAGAAAGCCGAGCCTGTGAAGGTTATCGACTTCGTTGCCGATGACCTGGCGATGGATAACATGAACTTCACCAATCCGCTGTATCATAAGATTTTCGACCGGGCGCTGGCTCTGCGCGACTCCAGTTGGGAGAGCGATTACGAACAGCATTACCAGGGAGCGTGCCGCCGACGCCGGGAGGCTCTTGAACAGGGGATCGCGGCGCTGAAGGAGACGGCCTCCGACCTTTCCGACATCAAAGCCGGCGAAACGCTGCTTAACGAGCGTGTGGCCAAGAGTTTCGAGGAAGATTTGCGTTCGTTTGCCATGAGCTATTTCGAGCGTCTGCTCACTTATGATGCCGATGACGAGATACGCGCCGCCGTGACCGATATGGTTGTGGAGCGGCACCAGCTCAGCCGCATCTTCACTAAATACAATCAGGTGGGCGATGCCGACGACAAGCGTCTTGACGAACTTGTGCCCCGGGCGCTCATAGCGCTGAAATATGATGCGGCGCGTTGTGCTTTCGATGAATTGCGGCAGCAGATAGCGCAGATGCAGCGACAGCCTGATTACGACCTGGAGGAGGTGTTCAGGCTGATGGCCATGCAGCGCAAGTGGCAGCAGTTCTGTTCGGAGCTGGCGTCGCATCTGGGCGAAAGGGTCTATGAGCCTTTGCGCTGATAATCATAGGTCAGGAGGAGAGGTTAGGGGTTAGGGGTTAGGGGTTAGAGGTTAGAGTAGCCATCCGGCCGCATCTATACTGCATCTATACTGCATCTATACTGCATCTATACTGCATCTATACTGCATCTATACTGCATCTATACTGCATCACGACTGCATCACGACCGGATGGCTACTCTAACCTCTAACCTCTAACCTCTAACCTCTAACCTCTAACCTCTAACCTCTAACCTCTAACCTCTAACCTCTAACCTCTAACCTCTAACCTCTAACCTCTAACCTCTAACCTCTAACCTCTAACCTCTAACCCCTAACCCCTAACCTCTAACCTCTAAGCTATACCGCCTACAGCTTAGGCGCCGTCGACGAAACGCGGCATCCTCACATTCCAGCCCACTGCTCGACGGCCGGATTCCGCACCATCT
>SCEJ01000082.1 GCA_004102785.1 Muribaculaceae bacterium Isolate-013 (NCI) | reverse complement strand
CGATGCAATGTAATTATCTTTGTGGTGCATGGCAGCCCGGTTCGCAAATTTGCAAACGCATCGGGAAGGAGTTGGACACCGGCATAAGCTAACCAAGCTTGTAGAGGAAAGTAATAATCTTATATCTTAACCCGTGGCAACACTGACATGGGATGCATAATCACGCCTATATGTTCTGAAACATGGCCATTATGCTCTCGTTTTAATCTATTTTGACGGAAAGAGGCCAAATACGTTTTAGAGGAAAGATAGCCTAAATCTCTGGAAAGAACAATATCAGCTATTCAGATTTTAGACAACAATTTGTGAATCATGTCAGTCGGGATTGATGCCGGGCAACTTCACCTCGCTTATCTCGGCTCGTTTAGGCTCACATCCCGATGTGCGAACTACTTATGTCTTTCAGTAAGAACCTCGTATTCTTCATAGGGATAAAGAATAAACTTTAACGAAGCAATTCTTTAATCTTATTTCTTAACCTTGCCTTTTGTTCTTCACTTAAAAAAGTTCCGGCTTCATTCAAGCGTATTATTCCGCCCTTATCGATTAGAATAGTAAGTGGGATACCTCCTTTAGAAAGGGCTGATGCAAACTCACCATTCTTATCCCATGCCGTAATATACTCTATCCAGCCTAACTCTTTCCCTCTTGAAGATTGAAAAAAATCAATCAGTTCTTGGTTAGAGCAATTAACACTCACTGGTAAGAATACAAAATTGTCGAAATCTTTGAACTCGTCTGCTAACGAGGGTAGATGTTCGGGTTTTAGTTCTTCAACACATGGCCCGCACCATGTAGCCCAAAAATTTAATAATATAACATTTCCTTCAAGTAAATCGCTGTAACTCCACGGCATGCGTTCCTGAAACATATAATCATAAAATGTAAAGTCAGGGATTCTATCTCCAACTTTTAATTTTGCTGATTCTGTTCTATTCGAGTTTAATATTGAATCAATTTCTGCAATTTCTCGTTCGGACTTTCGTACAACGGAAACTCTACCTGGTATTGAAACAGAATCTATTCGGGAATAGATATTAGGTTCTACAATATATTTTACAGTATCCCAGTCAGTCCATATTTCTTTGGCTCTTAATAACACGCTGTCAAGAGCCAGGTATTCTTCCTTGGATATTTCAATATTTCGGATATAGTACTTTTCGATTTTTGCATAGCAAAATATCGAAGTACCAATTAAAATGAATATAAGCAGCAAATTCTTCATTTCAGCTTCACGATTGTAGATGCGGCAAAGTTACACATTTTATGCCGTTTATCGGCTGTGATTGAAGATGAAATTTTGAAGGAACCAAAGATGCTTGCATAGGTAGGCTCGCCGCTCGCTATCGAGAACGCCCACCGTAATTTATTGGATATGGAGGATGATGAATAGCAGAAATTTTGCTAAATTCGCACTTCTATATACCATAAATACGTTTTTGCTATGCGCATATTTCTTAAATTTATCATCCTATTCATCTGTGCGATTTTCATTACATATACTGCGTCTGCGAAAATTAGCAAAATCGACCGCTTTGCACAAGTAGTAGATTCTTTACACAGCTCTATGGTATTCCCTTATAATGTAGCTCCGGGGATAATTCTTACCAATATTGGTGTAGATAAAGAAGATAGGTTGCTTGTTATTAATTATACGCTTAATCCTGAATTTGTTGAGAGTGTTTTAAGAAATGCTTCTACTGAAAATGGAATAGCTCAACTCCTGACCGGTTACGATGAAATATTTTCTATTTCAATGATTGAAGCAGAAGCCGGATTTAGGACAATCGTTACATTTCCTACTGCTGACGGGATAAATAGGACACAATTTATTACGGTTCCTGCATCTGCGATACCCATAGTCTACTCCAAACTCAAAAATGGAGACTATTCTTCCATGAAACCATATTTGGAGATGTTGGAAAACACATTTTCCAATATGCAGTTCCCTTTGAAAGTAGTCAATGGCGTCTACTTGATAAATGGATTTATTAAAGATAACGAAGCCAATTGGGTATATAGAATCGAAGGTAATATTGACTCATCGAATATCACCGATGATATAATCCAACATAATCGTATAAATGTGCTAAATAATTTGAGAGCTAATCTTAACCCGGATTATTTAAGCGAAATAGAAGACAAAGGAATCACATTGCATTATTCATATCTCAACGATAAGGGCAATATTCTGTATGAGTTTATATTTACTGCTGACGATTTGAAATAAACGCTTGTCTTTTACAGCATAGGACGGCTTATGTATCTTCGCGGTACATAAGCCGTTTCCTATGTCATATCCCAACGCTATCGAAGTATGCCGCGCCGAACTCTTTACAAAAGAGGTCGAACTGCGCGAACGCTATCCACAAGCACTTGTGGATAAGGTGCTTCGTGTGCGCGAAATGTATAACTGGTTCATCGGCAACCCCGACGGCACCGACCGCGAGTTTGTCGCCGAGGTCTGCCAACGTCACGGAATACACCGCACAACGGCATATTCCGACCTTGCCGTTGTCAAGTCATTGCTCCCCATGCTCGGAAGTGCGAGTCGCGACTTCCACCGTTGGTGCACCAACGAAATGCTTATCGCCACATACAAGATGGCGGAGAAGCGTAAGGACAGCAAGACGATGGAACGCGCCGCTACTGCCTACGGCAAGCTCAACCGCGTTGACCTCGAAGACGAGCAGGCTATTCCGCTCGACCAAATTCTCGTTCAGCCTTTCATGGCTACCGATGATCCTTGTGTCCTCGGCATCGAGCCTATTCACAACATAGCCGAGCAAATCTCTGCTATGATTGAGAAATACCGAAAGGAAACTATCGACATTGAAGATGTCGAGTTTGAGGAAGTTGATTTGGAGTTCGATGCGCTATTCCCCGACAATGAGGTCGAAAGCCCCAAAGCAGATAAAAGCGGAAACGAATATTACGATAAAATATCGTAGAGGCTTCGACTTTATGATTTTGTATTTGTCGCAAACCAACAGCAGAAGCACCGCTACAACTGCAATTATTATGTAAACATACCAATGTTTAAGCATAGCCTTTTGATTTTGAAGTTTTCCTATTAAACGCGAATATACGCAAAAAATTACAGATGAGCGAGAAGAAAGTCTACTTTAACAAGCCACAATGCCTTACACAGCTTATTGGCGCGAGCACTACCGTTATCGTCGCAGGCCGCTTCACTGGAGCAAGCATAAGGTTTTGATTTCATCCGTGGCATACTCGGATGCAATGAATTGATAAACATAGCGAAGCTGTTTATCGGAAAGCTCGTGCCAGCCCTGCGCCACGATGAAGTTAATGGAGATTGTCTGCATAGGAAAAGTGCTTTAACGTACTGCGAAAGTACGGTAAAGCACCCTATGCGGAAAAGACAATACTAATAGCCTTAAATGGCATTCGCCTCTTTTGGTCTCAGTAGAGATAGTGATACTTCATAGGAATTGAGAGCTGCAAATACCGATGTGCCGCCAATAACGAGCCATGCAATAATTGTGAAATTATTAGCAAAAACGTTCATTACAGATTCACTTGGTAGAGTCAGTTGCCAATTTGAAACGGCATCGGTCAAATATGGCAATGACAGCGAGAATAAGAAGCCAACAATGAAGCCGACAATGGCGGCAATGGCGACGGCTTTACGGCTTCGCGAGCGGACTTCGGCGGTATGTTGTTTTATTAATTCAACGGAATTCAGATTCCGTTGGAGTTTATTCATAAACAGGAAGTCAGAAGAAAGTTCCGGCTCAAAGTTTGAGAATAAGGATTTTAATTTATCATCTTCCATATCGTCTTGGATTAATTGGTGGATAACAAACCGCGCAAATGGTTGCGGCCTCGCGAAAGATGTTGTTTCACTGCGTCTTGTGATGTTTCCTGAATTTCGGCAATCTCTTTGATTGAATAGCCCTGCATATAGAAAAGAAGAACAGATGTTCGTTCTTTTGCAGGGATTCTGTTCAAAGCCTCGTAGAGGTCTTGATAGGCAAAATATGAATCGGCACTATCATGCGCGGTGATTTCTTTTGCGTCCTCAATTCCGACAGTTAGTCTTTCACTTCGCTTATGATTGATAAACGTGTTGTAGCCGATTTTGAAAATCCAGGCGTTGAACTTTTCAAGATTTGAAAACGAATCACAGGAAAGGTAAGCCTTGATGTAAGACTCCTGCGCAACATCATCCGCGAGCGCGGTATCACCGCAGCATAGAGCCACAAGAAAGCGTCGGAACGCTTTCTGTGTGGTCTCTACATGGGATATGAATTGCTCGCGAGTCATATCCTGATGCGTTTAGTCTTTGATTTGTTTGCGGGTCACGAAGTAAACTACGAGATAGCTCAGACCTATTGCGAGCGATGCGCCGCCGAATACCAAAGGAACTGTGACAGGGTCGGCAGAGAACTCTGTGCCCATACAGAGCGACACGATGCCTACGATGCAGAGCGCAAGGCCGATGAAGGAGAAGATGCAACCACGGAGCAGGCGAAGGTTGAGAATTTCGCGAGCGGATTTCTTAGGTTTTTGAAGGGCCTCGGCCAGTTTGTCGGCATTGATACCGCAGTTGGATTCGATTGCCTTAATGAGCACTTTAGAGCGCTTGTTATCATTATTAATCGCTGCTGCGAATACGATTGCCACGATAGCTACGGGGAGTACCACGCAGACGAAGATGGGAACTAAAATTTGCTGCATATCTTTGAGATTTTAGATGTTTAACGTTGTTCTTTTGAGGCGTCTCGTATGTAAGACACATCTCGGGGAACAAAGGTGACAATAACAACAAAAAAATTTCAACAAATTTACAAATCATTTTTGAAATGATTGATATACAGGCAAAAGCCCCATCGATTGCTCGGTGAGGCTTTGGGTCGGGTCGTTCAATACTCCTGTTCGTGGATATTGATACCGCTGATGTATTCGAGGCAGTCGCCGAATTTTTCGATAACGAGCATCGTTACGAATGAGCGGTTGAACGTGAAGATGTTTGCGTACATGCAGACCGAGTCATCGGTGAAGTGGACGAAAGCGAAGAACTTTCTCGCGCCGTCGGGGCATTCGAGCGAGTAGTAGGTGAGGTTGGCGAAGTCGCTCTGTACGGGGCGTTTGTCGGGAAGTATCATATCGTATTGATTTAGAGTTATGTGCCGAAGCACTTTTGATTTTACTTGCAAATCAAAGAATGTGCATAGGAGGCTGTTAGAGTCAAGGGTGATTGCCGTTTTGCAGCGAAGCGAAAAACGGAGGAACGCGGAGCGCACACCTGCCCTTGACCTGCCGACGCATATTCTAATTTCGCACAGGAAAATCAGTGCTTCGTGCCATTTGGGGTTACGTTAGGTTTTTTTTAGGGGTTTTCCCTCGCGCGCGCAACAACGTCAACATCTATATCAAATAGAAAGATAAATTTTTTATAGTTTATAGATGACGTTGATGTCGTTGTCGCGCGTGCGCGTGCGAACGGGAACGTCCGGCCTACCGTTGAGCAAGTCGGACGAGAAACAAAAGTTAAAAAACAGGGGAGTTGGACGCGCCTTATCTTTGCAGACGAGATTTCAAAATCATATCGCAATGCTCCGAAACTATCAAACCATTCTCGGACTGCTTCAGAACAGCAAACGGGAAATCGAAATCCAGTCGGTAGACTTGGATTACAATGGTCTTACCAATCTTGCAAACGAGATGCGAAGACTTGACAGAGTAGCCACCCTCGTTGTTGGTGGCAATTTGACCGCAGATATGGTCAACTCGCTCGTCTTGACAAGCGGAGACCGATTCAACATCAAATTCGCACAGCCATGAAAAAATCAGAAATAATCTCGTTGACCGAATACGGCTGCGGCCTGACAATAGATGCCAACAGGTTCGCATACTCGGAAGTCCGCACAATGGCCCGTCAAACAAGAAACTCCGGCGGCAGTCTGACTATCAGAAACGCCTACATCTTTTCTCTCAGCGAAATCAAGATGATTTGCGAAGAAGGACGAGGGCATATCACGTTCGCAGACCTCAAGTTGGATAATTAAATCACTTTCCATCATGCAGCACAACGCCGATAATGTAGCCAAATATCTGGCTAAAGGAATACCATCAGCCATTGATGCAGAAGAATACGAATATTTTGAACTCGTGCGTCTTGCAAGATTGGCAAGAGCGTCTGAAACCGAGTTGACCGTGAATCCCGGAGTCAAGACCCTGCCTGAGACCATCGACGAGATGGTGCGAGAGGGAAAAGGCTTTATCCGACTGGATTGGCGTAGATGCGATTAAAACCCTTTTCCTTTCGTGCGCTCATATACCGCCTCGCGGTCAGCGTCCACGTCCTTTATGCGAAACTGCACGGCACACCCGGTCGGGATTGTGTCGGGCAACTGCCCGGCAAGCCGGGCGATGACCTCATCAACGGTCCCGAAGCCGATGTCGC
>SCEJ01000081.1 GCA_004102785.1 Muribaculaceae bacterium Isolate-013 (NCI) | reverse complement strand
TCTACGGAGATAAACACGTCTTGTTCGCCACCGTAGAAGACATCCTCTCCAACGTTGGTAAACGATACATGATTAATTTCTGTAGACCTGCGGCTTAACATATCAATACATTAATTTATTTTTACGATATACTTACTGTTTGGATTTGTTATGTGATTGATGATTGAACAATGGATAGGAGCTGTACCAGAACAGGCCGGGGCGTCCCTACAACGGGAAAGATTGAGGCCGGTTTTTCAAAGCCTCATCTCATGACCCTGAATGTGGCTCCCGGGAGACTCACGATATACACTCCGGCCGACGGGAGCGGCAGCGAGGCGGTGCCGTCGCTGTCGGATCTGACGCTGCGGAGCGCCATTCCGGCAACGTTATAGAGGGTCACAACGGTTGCCGGGGAGCATTTTATCTCTATCAGGTCACCGGCGAGGCCCCAGGTCGGGGCGAGGTCTCCCTCAACGGTGCCGACGGAGGACCCTCCTGAGGTGGTGAAACGTGTCTCGGGCGATGCGAGGGAGGTAAGGGCGCCGTTTATGGCCGTACATGAGGCATAGTAGACAGTGTGGGGCTTCAGGCCCTCTACCTTCACTTCGCCTCCGGGACCTACGTCGCGGCGGTCATAGCCTTCATGGCATACGCGTTCCAGGGAGGCGCCTGCCCCGATCTTTATGTCGTCGATCACGGCATTGCCGCCCGAAACTTTCTTCATGTATGTCATCCGGACCAAATAGGTCCCTTCGAGGAGGTCGGGGTCAAGCTCCACGGTGCTTCCTTCGCGGGGAATATCCATCTCGGTGAGCTCCAGCCATCTGCGGCCATCGTAGCCGAAAACCGCGAGGGTATTGCCGGTAACATTGGAACGGCCGCGGAGCCAGAACGAAAGCGATGTCACGCCCCCGGGGTAAGACGGAGTCTGGATGTACATCCCGTCGGCCGAAAGCACCAGGGCGGGGGCAGCCTCGCCATGATACCCGCTCATGGAGATGGCCTGTGAGGAGGTAGAGGTCCACCCCTCGGGGAGCGTGGCGGCGTTGTCGAAGCCAAGGGTCTCGGTGGCGGCTGACTCGCCGCGTGTCTTGGTGTAGATGCTCAGGAGGTAGCTCCCGGCTTCAGCCAGGCCACCTACTGAAATTGTCGCCGAGTTGTCGGTAACCTCCTTCAGCTCAGGTGCCTGAGGCACCATAAGGTCGAATGTCGGGGGGAGGGTAAGAATCTCCACGGGTCCGGAAGGGGCGGTCTCGGTGTAGGTGTCGGCGGCTTTTACGGTAAGTTCGTAGGCGGTCGACGGGTCGAGCCCGGCGAAGGTGTATTCCGTCACATCGCCGGCATCGGCATCGCCGTAATTGCCGGCAGGCATGCCGTCTGATTTCGTTGTGAGGTTCACTATATATCGGTCGGCGCCCTCTACCCTGCTCCAGACGGCCTTGAAGGAGGTCGGGGTGATGTCGGTGACCTCCACTGACTCCGGCGCGCCGGAAAGGGTGGCGCCCCCACGGTAACGGAAGGTGATGATGCCGTCGGCCGATTCGGAGATGTCGGTGACCGTCTTGTCGAAGCCGAGGCCGAGCCATGTGCGCAGGCTCGGCTGTGTCTCGTCGGTGATGGCGGTTTTACCCGAAGTGCCGGGGAATGGGTCTCCCGCGATGTCGTCGAGGCTCCGGTGGTTGTCGGCCTCGAGAATGTCGACATACTGGTGCGACGGATTTGTGTTCACCCTGTTCTCGTCCCACACCGATTTCACATAGTCGATATGCCATACGAGCATGCCGTGGCCCGGGATAAAGGCATCCCAGCCTTCGGGCTGACGGTTTTCAAGGATAAAATATTCGTCGGGGAGATTTGTGCTTATCATGTATGCGGTGTTGCCGGCGATATGCCCCAGCGAGAGGTTGTCGGGCTGCACAAGCTCCACTGGCTCGAGCCAGCCGAGGAACATACGCTCGTAGGCCGTCACGCAGGGAGGTGTATGGGTGCCGTTGTTGTACATCCCGTAATCCATGAAATCCCATTCTCCGGGGGTGAAGGTGGCGCTTTGGTCCACTGTGTTGTACATGTCGGGCAACCCCAGGCAATGGCCGAACTCATGCACGAAAGTGCCGATGCCGGTCATCCTCCCGGTGTTGAAATTGATTTCGTTGGAGCAGGCATAGTTGCCGAGCATCTTGCCGTCGAGCCATACTCGCCGCTCGTCGTTTGCGAAGTTGTAGGAATGGGGCCAGATACGGTCGGCCATACCGCTGTCGGAGGCTCCGTAGCCGGCATATACCACGTAGACGTTGTCGATCACGCCGTCGCCGTCGAGGTCGTATTGCGTGTAGTCTATCTCGTCGTCGAGCGCGCGGCATGCCTCTATGACCATATCGGTGGCATGGAGGTCCTGCCCGGTGAGGGAGTTGTTCTCGCCGTAATAATGATAGCCGTGCTCCAGGGTCACAGGCCCATAGACATCGAAGGTGGGGTTGAATTTCCCCATGGAATTGTCGGAATAATAGCGGCGGCAGCTCCCCGTGGCTCCACCGGCGGTGTATGAGTCGCCGTTAAGCATCTCGCGGTAGTCTGCCGCGGGGTCAAAGGAACGGAAACCCTCGTCGGCGAACCGGGCGAGTATCACCAGGGTGTGAGGCTCCCCCTGCGATGGGAAGCGGCCTGCCTTCGTGGCGGCGTGACGCAAGGAGCCTCGCGGCGTGCGGAGGGCATCGAGGCGTGCCTTTTCGCGAGCCGCGGCCTCACCGGGGTCGAACCGGCTCTTCATCCGGCGCACCTGCGTGGCGTCAGCCGATGCTGCCCTCAGCGACGTGGGGCGGAAATCGCTGTCAAGGTAATAGTACAGGCCGTCGGCTCCGGCGCGCACGGCATAGCCATCGGTGGTACTCACGTAATTGAAATGTTCGTCGCCATGCACGCGGAGTTCAAGAACAGTGCCGTCAGGCTCCTCCACCGTCACAACTCCCCGGTAGGCCGGAGAAGCCGTGGCTGTCATAGGCAATGCGATGGCCAGTGTCAGGACGGCCCTGCGGATGTTCCTTTTTATTTCATTCATATTTATACTTTTTAAACACATTGCAAAAATACGTACAAAACCTATCCGAAAACATGACGCAGGTCATAAAAGCACAGTATGGCTTTACTTATTTCCATAAACACCGATTACAGACGAACATTTTGCAACGTCAATTTATTAATATACCGATGCATGAAGCCTGAATTTCAGTTGAAATGTTAGCACATTTTAACTGCCCTTTTTGGCGCATCACATAATTTAGTCGTATCTTTACAGACTATAAGTCCTGATTGAACCTTATTTTAACCCCGGCAATGGAGTTGACTGATATTCTTAAACTTAACCATGATGTTTCCCCTCGCGCCGCCGCAGCCCTCAGGGAGAAGTGCCGGCTCCTCGAGATTCAGAAAGGGGAGTTTATCGTGGAGCAGGGAAAACGGAGCAAAGCCCTTTTCTTTGTGGCCGACGGGATTTTCCGCGTGGCCTTCAACCACAACGGCACAGAGGATACGATCTGTTTCGGCCATGACGGTGACCCTTTCATGTCGGTGCAGTCGTACTATGCCCAGGAGCCGTCGCTCTTCTCGTGCATAGCGATGACGGTATCGAAGGTCTACCGCATATCTTTTGCCGATTTCGACGAGCTCCTCCGGCAGCACAACGACCTGCTGATGTGGATGAAGAACGTGCTCACCGAGCAGTTGTATGCCCTTGAACGCCGTTACGTCTACTTCAGTCAGCCCGACGCATACGGCAGGTTCGTCAGTTTCGTGGCCGCACGCCCTGAAATCATGGAGATTATCCCGGCCAAATACATAGCCCAGTATCTCAACATCCGCCCCGAAACCCTCTACCGCCTCCGCGCCAAATACCTCCGCTCCCGCCAGTAAACCCACCCATCCCCTAAAATAAATCAGCCGCGCACAAATGGCGCGGCTGACTCGCATATATTGATTGTTAAAGGTTTATTTCTGCACGAAGTTGTAGGAGAAACGGTTCATGGCGACAATTCTATTCTGGCCTATTTTACTATATCCATATCTGTCGTACCCGAGGAGTAGCGCCTCAGTAGCCGAACATTGAGTCGATGACCAAGAGCCATTATATGTCATTTCCAATACCGCAGGAAGATACCAGCCGGTAGCGCCATTGACATTCAGGGCTTCCACTGCCGCGAATGCCGGATAAAGATCTTTCCATCTGGGAATTGCCTTTATGGCTTCCATATTTTTGGTCCCGTCATTATAGTCAGTCGCTCCCTTAATATCTACATTTTCGGTCGACCAGGCATATTTTCCAACCAGTTCTTGCGTGATTCGGCCTTCACCCTGTTCCATACTGTAAACCTGACCGGTCACGGCACCCTCGGTGTAGGTGTCGCCGACTTTGTATTTGCTCTGCGACACGTAGATCTTCGATGAAACGCCCTCCACTGAAATCTCGGCCCAACGGTTCTCCGTTGCGGCTGTGGCGCGGACAACGAGTGTGGAGCCGTTCGGAGTGGCAGTACACCAGTCGGCCGAAGATGTGACTTTGGCGCCATCGGTTATCGGAAACGATACGGTGTAGTTCGACGCCTTGCTCTCAAAACACACATAGCGGTCGTAAGGCACGGCGCCCTCCTGCTTGACACCGATTTCCGACACCATCATGCGATCATCACCATTGTAGTCATAGCATAACTTGATTACCGCACTGCGGCTCTCCTCGAAAGGATTAGGCGTTACATTCACGGTCATCTTTCCATAGCTGAATTTCACTGAAACCCAGCCGGCTTCATCAGGGATGTCGGCATACAGTTTATAGGCGTCAAGATTTCCCGACCATGTCGCAGTCTGCGTCAGCTCCTCCTCGGCCTTGAATGAGAAGTCGCTCTCCGACAGCCTGAATTCCGAGCCCTGCTGTGTCACTTTGAGCACGCCCTTCTCATTACCGTAAGAGAGGGTGATAGTGCCCTCACGCATATCAGCGCCTGCATACCCATCGGCTATAACAATGAAATCCTGCGATACCGGATTCTCCAGCGTAGCGCGCGAAAGCGGCTGGTCACCTACCCAGCGCACACAGCGCACACAGCGCTCCGACATATAATTACGGCCGCTGAACTCACCGCGCAGCCACTCGTTGCTGCTGGTCACCTTTATATCGGAAGGCTCTACGTTGGTGAATACGTTTACCGAAAACTGCTGCTGCGAGGGCACAAAACCCAGATTGCACTCTTCCTGCGAAAGAATGATGAATTCCCCGCGGGCTGCCCGGGTAACAGTAATCTCCTTGGTCTTGCCCAAAAGAGTCTCCACGGTTACCGTAGCCGTAGCCTCCTCGGCTGAAAAAGTTTCATCGCACGACAACTACCGCATCGTAAAGGAAACTCTCATTGCGTGTCGATCCCTTCTCAACCCGGCACCAGCCGGCCGACGAGGTGACCTTGAAAGGAACAATCGAACTGTTGTCGAACACCAGCTCCTGCGTCGCGCCCTCGACCGGGAAAACAACCTTATCCTGCTTGAGCGAGATAGCCTCGTCAAGCCCGCGGAACGGCTTCTGATACTTCACCTCCGCACCGATCACACCGCCGGTTGTGGCTCCGGATATATAATCCGACACCCATATGCGCACAAACTCGTCACTCCAATAATTATGGGCCACATATCCGTTGCCGGGAACCACAGCCACCCTATCGGCCCACCCCGATGTGGGTATCGAGGCCACATTGCCGAGTCCGCGAACCTTCCCCATGGAGGCAATCTTCCATCCGTTTCCGTGGAAATTGTCATCATTTCCGATATACAGACCGTCGAGCGAAGTACCGTCATCATTACGCATAGAAAGCAACACCGTACCCGTAGGATCAGGCACCTCCTGGTCAGGCTTGACAACATCGCCGCCATCAGGATCCGGACTGTCGCCGCTGCACCCCGAAGCAATCAGGGCAAAGCTCCATAAAAAGGGCCAAAGAAGTTTTTTCATAGAATTAATCAAAAGGGCCGGCTCCCTGAGGCACCTCAAGCAAGTGTACAAAAAAAGCGTGGAAGCCTGTACCGGTTGCCGTTCTTCATACAGAGGCTTCTCGCATTGCCCTTTAGAGTTGAACGGCAACGCGCAGAAGCCCACGCTATATGTAATATCACATCAGTCGCCATGCATCCGAGGCATAACGACAAAACAGAATATACATATCACAAGCATCTACCGTTGCACAGCTCCTGACTCTCAGTCAACCAGTTGTAGGGTCGCGATGGCTCGTAGCGGAAGAGCAAATTGGCGGAATAGCAAATTGGCGGAAGGGCGAATTGGCGGACTTGGCGGGAAACAGGAATGCGGCAGGCAAGGGTAACCAGCATCCGTTTAATCCGCAGGCCACCTGGCCTCCGAAGTCAGCTACCAGCGCTTCAGCCATCCGTTAATCCGTTGAATCTGCGAGAGCTTCATATATAATCGAGAACTTCATATATAAACGAGAGCTTCATATATAAAGGAGAGAAGCAAGATGGGGAGAAAAAGTCAAGCCCCTGGCTCGGATGAGTCAAGGGCTTGGGGGTTTGGGGCGGTTACCTACTCTCCCACTTTCGCAGTACCATCGGCGCGGCGGGGTTTAACTTCTCTGTTCGGAATGGGAAGAGGTGGAGCCCCCGTGCTATGGCCGCCTTATTTTTCGGTTGACGTCAGAGGTATCGGGCTTTGCGGCGCTCGCCTGCGCCTCCCGCTCCTCTGCGTTATGAGGTAAAAAAGGAGTTTGACCGGAAGTTCTTCTCACAGGTCGCTCTGAACTGTCACGTTGCCTTGACTTGTGTCTGTGTGTGTCTGCCAAGTGCGGTGCTCTGTAAAGCTTTATTGATGGTGACCGGGTCACCGGAAAGGGTTTGGGTGATTAGTATTGCTCGGCTGAGGACGTTGCCGCCCGTGCACCTGCAACCTATCGACGTCGTAGTCTTCGACGACCCTTATATGGAGATCTTATCTTGAGGGGGGC
>SCEJ01000080.1 GCA_004102785.1 Muribaculaceae bacterium Isolate-013 (NCI) | reverse complement strand
TTAAATCTTATGATAAAGAAACACCGAAGGCGGTGCTTCGGCATCGCTATGTGCAAAGGTAGACATTTTCGCTATAAAATACCACTATTTTTGTAAACTTCGGCCGATTTTAAATGAAAGAGCCGTGGTCGCGCCCTGATATTTTTCGCCGGAATGAGTCTTAAAGCGAAATCTATTTTGTAATTTTGCACTAATCAAAACTACCCCTAAAGTCAATCATTGATTATGAAACTTTTTGAACGCCTCATTGCAAGAGCTGCCGCCAACAGACGGCGCATAGTGCTGCCCGAAGGGCTTGAGCCGCGCAACCTGCAGGCTGCCGACCGTATTCTCGCCGAAGACCTAGCCGACATCATCCTCCTCGGCAATCCATCTGAAGTGGAAGCCAAAGCCCGCGAACTCGGACTTGAAAATATTTCAGCCGCTACGGTGATAGACAACAAGGCGCCCGAGGCTGTTGAAAAATACGCTCCTCTGTTCTACGAACTCCGCAAGAAGAAAGGGATAACTATGGAGGATGCCCGCCGGATTACGGCCGACGAGCTTTATTTCGGATGTCTGATGGTGAAGGCCGGAGATGCCGACGGGCTCGTATCGGGTGCCATACACACCACAGGCGATGTGCTCCGCGCTGCATTCCAGGTGATAAAGACAAGTCCGGGAATCGACACTGTTTCAGGCGCGTTCCTGATGCTCCTTCCCGAGGGTTCTCCTTATGGCGAGAACGGCATAATGGTTTTTGCCGACTGCGCCGTGGTGCCTGACCCGGATGCCCGTCAGTTGGCCCAGATAGCCGTGAGCTCGGCCGAGACAGCACGTAATGTGGCCGGAATCGAGCCGCGTGTGGCGATTCTGTCATTCTCCACAAAAGGGAGTGCTAAGCATGAGCGTGTCGACAAGGTGATTGAAGCCACCCGTATCGCCCATGAGATGGCTCCTGACCTGCATCTTGACGGAGAGCTCCAGACTGATGCCGCCATCGTGCCCGTAGTAGCGTCGCTGAAAGCGCCCCACAGTGATATCGCAGGGAAGGCCGATGTGCTGGTGTTCCCCTCGCTGGAGGTGGGCAATATAGCTTACAAGCTCGTCCAGAGGCTTGCCGGCGTTGAGGCCGTGGGGCCGCTCCTCCAGGGGCTTGCCGCTCCGGTGAGCGACCTTTCGCGCGGATGCGTGGCCGATGACATCTACAAGACGATTATCATGACAGCCAACCAGGCTATCAAGGATTAGCAGACCATAATCCGGCGGCCCGGGATATCCCCGCCGGCCGGTATAAATAATTTTGAACAGCGACTTAACACATTACCTATGAATATTCTTGTGCTCAACTGCGGCAGCAGTTCCGTTAAATACAAACTTATCGATACCGCCAACGAGTCGGTGCTCGCCGAAGGTGGAGTGGAGAAAATCGGTCTGCCCGACGGTTTTCTGAAATACAAGCTGGCAGACGGCTCCAAGGCGGTCAAGGAGCTTGGCCTCGTTGACCACCGCGGCGCTGTGAAGGCTGTGCTTGACATCCTCACCGATCCTGAGCTGGGGTGTATCAGCTCGTATTCCGAAATCGGAGCGGTAGGACATCGTGTGGTTCACGGTGCCGAGAAGTTCTCCAAGAGCGTGCTCCTTACCGATGAGGTTATCAGGCAGGTGAAAGACTGCTACGATCTGGCGCCGCTTCATAATCCGGCCAATGTGACCGGCATCGAGGCTGTGGAGGAGATTCTGCCCGGCATCCCGCAGGTCGGGGTGTTCGACACGGCGTTCCATCAGACCATGCCCGCCAAGTCGTTCATGTACGCTCTGCCTTACCGCTTCTATACGGAGGACGGTGTGCGCCGCTACGGCTTCCACGGCACAAGTCACCGCTATGTGTCGCAGCGCGTGTGCGAGATTCTTGGCGCGGATATCAACAACAGCCGGATCATTACCTGCCATATAGGCAACGGCGGCTCGATAACAGCCGTGCTCAACGGCAAGAGTGTGGATACCTCCATGGGGCTTACCCCGACCGAGGGGCTTATGATGGGCACGCGTGTGGGTGATGTCGACCCCGGGGCGCTCACATTCATCATGAAGAAACATGGCATGTCGGTCGATGAGCTTCAGAAAGTAATCAACAAAGAGAGCGGTGTGGCCGGTGTTACTGAAATATCCTCCGACATGCGTGAGATTGAGGCTGCCGACAAGGCCGGGAACGAGCGCGCACACCTTGCGCTGGAGATGTACGAGCAGCGCATCATCAAGTATATCGGGGCTTATGCCGCCGAGATGGGTGGTGTCGACATCATTGTGTTCACCGGCGGTGTGGGCGAGAACCAGACCGGGGTGCGCTCGAATGTGTGCCGTCCGCTTGCGTTCATGGGAGTGAAAATCAACGAGTCCCTCAATGATGTGACACGCGGCACCGAGACTGTGATTTCAACCGATGACTCCCGCGTGAAAGTAGTCGTTGTGCCTACCGACGAGGAGCTCATGATTGCCCGCGACACGGCGGCGCTCGTAAAATAACAACTCTTGCCTGATGATCAGCAGTTTTTTGACAACAGCGGTGACGTGGACGGTTGACCCGGTCCTGTTTTCATTGGGGCCGGTCTCCGTACGCTGGTACGGCATGATGTTTGTGGTCGGGTTCTTTGTCGGCTACAAGATAATGGAGCGCATGTTCCGCCACGAAGGCGTGCCCGAGAAATGGCTCGGTGTGCTCCTTATATATGTAGTTGTCGCCACTATTGTCGGCGCTCGCCTTGGGCATTGTTTCTTCTATGAGTGGGATTACTTCTCGCAGCATCCCGTGGAGATTCTCTACACCTGGAATGGCGGCCTTGCCTCGCACGGCGGCACAATCGGCCTGATGATTGCGGTGATACTCTTCTCGGTGTTCACCACCCGGCGGAATCCACTTTGGACTTTTGACCGCCTTGTGATTCCGATTGCGCTTGTCGGTGCGATGATACGTATGGGTAATCTCATGAACCATGAAATCTACGGGCATCCTACCGGTCTGCCGTGGGGCTTCCGGTTCGTGGCCAATGTGAATTCATGGATGGCCGGTGCCGAGCCGATATATACCATGCCGTCGCATCCCACACAGATATATGAGGCATTGTGCTATCTGGCGCTTTTCGGACTGCTGATGTGGATGTACTGGAAAAAGAATGCCGGCGAGCGTCCCGGGCTGATTTTCGGGGTGTTCTTCGTGTGGCTTTTCACGAGCCGTTTCCTGATTGAATTCATAAAGAATCCGCAGGAGGCTTTTGAGGTCGATATGGCTCTTAACATGGGGCAGTGGCTTTCGCTTCCGTTTATAATCATGGGGGTAGGGCTGATAATTTATTCTCTCAGAAGCAAGCCGTTCAGGATACACTATCCCGATAAATTCCCGCCGGAAAACGAACCGGCCTATCCTCTTTCCTGAGGATGCTCCGCGATGATACTGACGCGGGCGCGCTCCCACTCCGGGGCGCGCCCGTTTTTTTGTTGCTATGCAGCCTGTTTTAGTCTGCTTGTTATATCGCTTATAATCAGCGTGATTTGGCAAAAGTGCAGGGAGGGGTGTAAAAATAATTCAAAAAAAGTTGCTGAAAAATTTGCCAGTTCAAAAAAAGTCCGTAACTTTGCACACGTAAAACGAACGACACAGCGACAGCGGTTGCTAAAAGAGGTCTTCGGATATGAAAAATTGTCTTGTGGTGTAATGGTAGCACGTCGGATTCTGGTTCCGCCTGTGGGGGTTCGAATCCCTCCAAGACAACTTTTTAGGAGTTAAACCAACGGTTTGACTCCTTTTTTTTATTGGCGCATATTTCATGGAATTTTACTAACTTTGCGGTGTATAATTAAAGCATTGGACACAGTGAGAAAATTACTTGTTTCGGTTGCGTCAGTGGTGGTGTTATGCCTTATGGCCGCGGGGGAGGCTCGTACGTTCCGCACAGGGGTGAATCCGGTGGCGCTGATTATCGACGGGCGCCCCGTTGAAGGTGGCTGGCGTGTATCGCCTGAGCTGAATCCTGATGTTCTTGAAACCACAGCTTCGGAAATCGTGTTTGTTTCCGATAAAGATACTCTTGAGATTGCTGATCTGAAAGAATGGGACTCTCTTGATTTTGTGATGGTCACAGATTCCGGTGATTCGGCTTTTGTCAGGGTTGACCGTAAGGCGGTCAATCCGTTTGAGAATCCGGACCCGAAACTACTTGAAACCTCTGCTTTAGGGATGCTGTCGCGTGAGCAGGCTCTTTTCGACATTGACGCGCTGATTTTCGCGATTAGCCAGGTGCATCCGGATATATTCTCTGTGTGCAGGCAGGAAGATTTGTTCCGGGCGGTGAACCGGGCGAAGGCATCGTTGTCTGATTCCGTCACCCCGATGCAGTTCTATCGGGCGTCGGCGCCGGTTGTGGCCATGATTGGTGACGGGCACACTAATCTTGATTTCCCCTACAAAAGTGTTTTTACAGGGGATCTGAAGCGCTTCCCGGTGTTTGTTGATGTACTTACCGACCGTTCGCTGATCTGCACTTCGAGTCTCGATTTCGTTATTTCCCGTGGCGACCGGATTGTGTCGGTAAATGGAGTGAGTGCCGACAGTATCGTTGAAGCGATGATGCCGTATGTCAGCGGCGAGCGCCCGCACTTCAGGATATCGCGGATTGATGCGATGTTTTCCGCGCTGTTCCATATGCTTTATGCCGCCGACAGCTATGAAGTTAAGTATCAGCCAAGGGGGGCGAAGAAGATTCTGTCGCACACTTTTCCGGCGGTGACATTCGGTGAAATTAAACAGCGTTGTCCCACCACAAAATCCGGTAAGAAAAAGGACGTGTATTCTTATTCCGCCGACAGTCTTAATGATGTGGCGGTGATGGATTTCAGGTCGTTCTATGATGCGGAGCGTATGGAGCGGTTCGCAGATTCGATGTTCACTGACCTCAGGGAGAAGAATATATCGAACCTGATTATCGACATACGCGATAATGGCGGTGGCCATAGCCGTGTGGGCGACATTTTGCTTAGATACATCTCTCCCGAGCCGTTTATACAGATGGATAAGGCACTTATCCGCATCAGTCCGCTCACGTCCAAGCTTATGGGGGACGCCGGGGTCGAGCCCATGTTCGTTTTTCAGGAAGTCGATACATCCCAGTATATAAAGCCGCTGAGCGTTCGTGAGGGGCATTATACGGGAAATGTATATCTGCTTACATCGAACAAGACTTTTTCGTCGGCCGGCTCATTTGCCTGGGCGTTCAAGGAGTGCGGCATGGGGATGGTCGTCGGCGAGGAGACGGGAGGGATGAACGTGTGCTACGGCGATATACTCCAGTACACGCTTCCGGTATCAAGGCTTACCGCCTATATCTCCTTCAAGCGCTTCTGGCAGTTGCGGGCGGATGAGAATGATATACATGGCACATTGCCTGATGTGGCCGTGCCCGCCGCTGACGCGCTCGACGCGGCCATGAAACTTGTCAAAACAAACAGGCGCGGCCGCTGAAACTTTTCTTCATGGAGAGAATTTTAAAGCTCGGCCGGCTTTGCCCGGCGCATTGCACGCAGGTGTTACAACCTCAATGGTAAATGCTACTTTTTGTGCCAGATTCTTCCCAGCCGATGGTATATTTTGTATCCTTGCCGCCCGGCGATTTCTCATAATAGTCTTCCACCATGGAATTTGTGGAAATATTATAAGAATAGTCTGTTGAGTAATTATTGTCGACGGTGACCGTCTTTACCAACCCTTTTGGCTTTACTCCGAAATATCCTTGATACTGTAACGGAGTGTAGTAGGCACGAAGGATAGGCCGCTGAACAATCGGCGCATAATCAGCTCCGGCGCCATCATAATAGGTGTATTCATAAACTATTAATGGTGAGGCTGGGGTCAGGTACTCTCTGTATTCAATGAGATTGTTATCACTCCACGCAAAATCTATATTCCATTTGAGCGGGTAAGGATCCTCGCCGTTGTCAATCATGCGTTTTTCTACGATTTGTATTGACTCCAGTTGCTTCAATTCATTGTAACTGAAAGCAACTGAGTATCTTTTTTTCATCAACAGGCTATTGTCTTCGATGCGATAAAGGCCGACAACACCTTCTGCTGATTTTGCAGCGCCATTTTGATTCAGGTATAAAACTTCCTCAAAGATCCACTTCTGGTGGTCGCCATGTGATTCTTCGGCGTTTATTTTCACAGAGCATCCGTCTGCATCATAGTCATAGGAGGCATCTGCTATTGTTTGGGAGGAAGTAGTCTCCAGAAAATGCCATTCGGTTATATTGCCTGTTGGGTTGTACTCAAAAGTCTGGGTGGTTTCTTCGGAATAGATGAATACTATCCGGTATTTTGTCGATCGAATAATCGGTTCATCATTCTTGCTGCATGATGTGATTGCCAGGCTCAAAGCCAAAAACAAAATGCTTAAATATTTCATAGTGATATAGCTCGTTATGAAATATTAACGAAAATATATCCCGGTTTATTGTCAGATCTGTCCCACGGCTCTTTCATTTAAACTAAAATAAAGAGCACATCCTCCCTTACCCGCTTCAGTCCGGAGCGGGTAATTTTTCTATGTCTGTATGTCAAAAGGTTATCCTGTTATCAAAATCTTGTTTTTTTCAGTTTTGGCTTAAAAATCGCATCAGCCTGGTAAAGCTCATAGAGACATGTCTCATCAGTTCGGCTATGCCTTTATTTTTGTCCGATCGTTTTTTGCGGAGTCCTTTCCATATTGAGAACACCGAGTAGACTATTCTTTGTATGGTGTCGAGGTTTCGGGCGGCTCTTATCGACTTGCGTTTTATATTGTCCTGCTGAAGATTGTAGTCCAGGCCCCAGTGCATGCTTTCTATCGACCAGTGGTTGCGCACAATGGTGCCGGGCTTCGGAGTGTCTGCCGGCATGCTGCTGACGTACAAACGTTTTTCCGAGGTGTGTATCCCTGTTGACTTTTTGACTGTGGATGACTCATACTCAATGATGGTCATGTTTCCGCCCCATTTCTCTTTGTCGGCGATGATGTCCAGTCCGTCATATATGCGGTAGGTTCTCGTCTCTATTCTGCCGTGTGCCAGTTCGGGGCCTTCGGTGTAGGAATATACCGGTGTGTGCGCCACAAGCCTGTCCTCAATGCCGTATCGCAATGACGGCTGGTTGGCTTTGAGTTCTATCAGAAAGTCACCCCCTTTCTTTCTGATTTTATCGATTATATCCTTCTGCATGGACATGGCGTCGGCTGTCACTATCTTTCCGGCTATGTCGAGTTTGTCGATAAGCCGCGGAACTGCCTTTATCTCATTGCTTTTCGCCT
>SCEJ01000007.1 GCA_004102785.1 Muribaculaceae bacterium Isolate-013 (NCI) | reverse complement strand
TGCCGATGCCTTCATGAATCTGCACTCAATCGTCGAGACAACCAAGAAGCACGGCAACTCGCCCTACAACGCAATCCTCGCCATTTTCTAAACGGCGACTACATCGGCGCGTCCGCTGAATAGTTACCCAAAAAAAGACGGTCAATGAACAGTCCCGGAATATATGGCCCGCACTTTTCCCACAGGGAGTTTGCCTTCAAGCATGAGGGGGATTTTCCCCGGAGTGGTTGAAATCCAGGCATCCATGTTGTCGGAGGTCTTTTTCCCGTTTTTGGAGGTGAAGGTGAACGTGATGTGGTAGCAGCGGTATTTTTTATCGTGTACTTCAATTTCCTCGATGCCTTCGTAGTGTATGGTCAGGCGCTCTTTCTGTTTGCCGGAGAATACGTTGGCTGTTGTGGTGTCGCCTTTTTTCATCCTGGCATAATCGAGCTTGCGCATGAAGTAGAACGACGAGAGCATGTCGATGGTGAAACCGGTGGCGGAGTGGGTTTTGGTTTCGTGGCTGGTTTCTTTGTCTTTCTTGCGTTTTTTTGTTACGGTCACGTTCGCGGTAGTGGTGTTGCCGGAGCGCGTGTATTTCAGGATATTATGCTCATAGTCACCACCCTCGTGCGCTATTTTCTCGTAATATGAAGGCAGAAAGGTGCCATGGGCGATATTGCCTTTGAGGGTGTCGCGTACCAGGAAGAACTTGTCGGCCCACTTGGCTGTGCGGCCGGTGAGGAATGCACGGAACTCGCCGTTGCCTGCGTTGGTGGCGGTGCGTATGCTCACCTCGCCGGCTTTTTTATTAACAAGTCCCCATTTATACATTATATCGTATCGGAGGTTTTCGGCGGGCACAGTCCAGGCTGATGCGGCCGTGGCCGGCAGCGCTCCGAGCAGGAGCACCGCCAGCAGCATGGCGTATATTTTCTTCATAATGTTCATTTATGTGATTAGACCATGCAGGCGCGTGTTGGTTTAATTTGCGGTGGCATCCATGAAGCGTGCGAAGATATGGCCGACTTTCAGTGAGCCGCTGACCACCAGGGGGATGTGTTCGGTTCCGGCCGAAATGCTGACATCCATCTGCGATGTGTGCCCCGACGAAGGGGAGGAGAAGGTGAGCCCCACATTATAAGCCGGCACCTGCACGCCGCATGAATCGGCTGTGGATTTGCCGCGGTAGTCTATTTTAAGGGTTTCGGCATCGGTGCCGTAGAGTATGTTGACGGTCACGGTTTCGCCGGGCGACATGGCAGCGTAGTCAAGCTGTCTGATGTAGTAGAAAACACCGAGAAGGTCCACCGTGACCCCGCCGCCATAATGGCTGATGCGCTCGCGGAGCACTTTCCCGTCGGGGTAGCGTGTCACAATCTCACCGTCGGAGGCTGTTGCCGCACCAGGATAGGTGAGGGACTGTATGGCGAACATACCGTCGGCCTGCGAGAGATGCTCGGTATATACCGACTGCACTTTGTCGGCCATGAGGGTGCCCCTGATAGTGTCGCCGGCCTCGTAGTAATGCCCCATCAGGTCTACCGATTTGCCGGTGAGTGTCGCCGTGAATGTACGTGAGGCGGGGTCGGTCAAGGTCTTCAGCTCCGCTATGCCGGCATTGGCATTGATGAAACCCCATTTGAACCGCACCTCGTAGTGCAGAGTCTCGTCAGGCACTGTCCAGGCTCTGACGGCTGCTGTGGCCGATATGGCCATGCAAGCCAGTATAAATAGCAAACGTTTCATAATTAGGTGATTATAGGGTTATCCGCAAATCTGGGCCGAAAGCGGATGCGTGTAGTCGTCGGCGGTATCGGCGTATATCAGTCGGCTCACAAGCGAGGTTATGTTGATCAGTGGCAGCGGACTGCTTTCCAGCGGGGTGCCTTTTGTGCGTTGCGCTATCATGCCGCGGAGAGCGCCTATGCTCACTCCGAGCATCAGTGTGAGCACCGACGGCGGAAGGTCGACCATGCGGTCGCGGTCAAGGGCATGGGCGAAATGCCGGTCGAAGTTGTCGACCTCGAATTCTGTGGCCACGGCAAAGTCGAGCAACGGTCGCCTCACCATCCCCCGCGCCCGGGTATAATAGGCGGTGAGAATCAGCTTTATCACTCCCTCTTTGGGCAGGAGGTCGATTTTGGCTTTGAGCCCGACTTTAACCTGCGATGAGGCCGATGCCATTCTGAGCATCTCCCACCGGTAGAGGCGGGTAAGCGATGTCACCTCCTGAACCTTTGTAAGCCGTATGTCCATCTGTAAGTCTTTCACGATAATTAAACGCTCACGGAGTGTGGATTGTTTGTAGACAGAGGAGTGTAAAAAAAGACACCAGGCCTGCATCACTGCAGGCCTGGCCGTAGATATAACTGATTATCAAAGAAAATTTAACGCTTTACGAAGCGGAGCACGGCCGAGGAGCCTGCCGCGCTTACGCGGGCCACATAGACGCCTGCGTCAAGCGACGCCACGGATATGGCCGAAGAGCCTTCTCCGATGTGCTCGCTCATCACGCATGAGCCTGCGGGGGTGAACACCTCGAGCAGGGCCTCTTCCGGTGCTCCGTTGACGGCCAGCACATCGGCCACGGGCATTGTCAGCGTGAGTGCATCGCCGGTGGTGAGGCCGAGCGCGCCGGCAGGGTTTGGCGCGCCGAGCTGGTCGAGGCAGAAGAGGCGCTGCATCTGCGGGTCGCGCGAGGTGTAGCATCCGAAGTCAAGGGCCTTCACGGCGCCGAGTGGTTCGAGGCTGAAATAGCGCCAGTCGGTCACGGTCTCCTGTTTCCCGTCGCGGAAGTCGGCCAGCACTGCCACTACTTTGCCGGTAGGATTGCCGTCGGCGTCGATACCGGTGATTTCCACTTCAAGGAAGTCGCCGTCGGCAAACGGCTCGTTGGTGGCGTCGCCGTTGACGATTGACGAAAGGGTCATGGCCGAGTTTGTGAGATAGAGTCCGGCCACTTTCTCCCCTTCGGCGGAGTTAGTGAGGGTGACGGCGCTACGGTTGCCATAGCCGTAGATGTTGGCCACGCCGTATGCCTCGGTTTCCAGGGCGCCTCCGCCGACGGCGTTGCGCATCATGTGGGTCATTCCGGAATAGACCGACGAGCTTTCATTGGCGTATCCGAATCCGCCCCATGCGCTGTGAGCGCGGTCGTCGGTGTTGCCGAACTCGAACGAGCCGGAGAAGAAGCTGTCAGAGCCGTCGGCAGGGATAATCTCGCGGTCCCAGCTCCATGATGATTCACGGGTGAGATAGTTGTCGTCGAATGTTGCCACGGCAAGGGGAGCGCCGGTAACGCGCACTTTCACTTTGGCGCGTGCCGTCTGGTTGTCGCCGGAGGTCACCTTTACTGTATATACGGTGGAAACCTCGGGCGAAACCGAGATGGCGGCGTCGCTGCCGGCGGGCTGCATCATCTGGTCGAACCATTCATAGGTGTAGGGCACGGAGTCATCGCCGCCGTTTACATCTACCGTCAGTGTGGCATGGTCGCCGTATGCCATATCGGTGTATCCGGCCGGGGCGGTCACGGTGAGTTTTGTGTAGTCGCGGTGGGTCGATACCTCGTCTGATGCCACAACCTCCGAGTTGCCGCCGCGCACGGTGTTCATCAGGAAGTATGTGCGGAAAGCTGTGTTTTCGTTGAGGTTCTGGAAGGTGACGAGGGTCTCGGTGTCGGCCGCCACCTCACGGTATTCCTGGTTGAGGAGGGTTTCGGCGTCGGGTGCCGGATCGGTGGCGAGGCGCACGGTGGAGTAGAGGTCGCCGGGCACATTCCATTTCACGGCTACGGTCACAGAACTTACCGTGGCGCCCATCACTTTCGGATAGCCTTCGGCCATTACGGGAGCCTCGGTCGACATCGGACGGTACTGGTATGCGCCGCGGGTGGTTGTTTCCGGGCGTTCGCGGCCTTCGATATCGGTCAGGGCGTTGTCGTTGCGGGCAACCCGGATTTCCTCGCAGTCATCCATCGGTCGCAGGTTGGTGGCGCTGGGGAATTCTACGCTGTGGAATGTCGATGTGGCGTCGGAAGCCTTTACGGCATATTCGTCAAGAGTGCAGCCGCTGTCGTAAAGGAGCGACGAACCGTAGTAGCAGTTGTTGTTCCAGTCGATTTTCTCAAGGGTATTGTCAATATATTCCGGGTAGGATATATGTATGGCGGCATTGCCGGAGAGATTCTGCAGCATGTTGGCGGAGAATTCGATGCCGGAGATTTCGGCGGGATTGCCGGTGATGCCGAGCGGATGGCCTGCGCGGCCACTGACAACAACGGTGTTGTGCAGGAAGGTCACGTTGTGGGCCGGAGCCTGGATGTCGATGCCGTGGTGGAAGTCATCGGCCGCGTCGGGCAGGGCTATCACGTTGTTGACAACCATGCCGCCGTTAACAGCGCTGCCGCCGCCGTTCTTGCGGATATTGATGCCGCGCAGCGATGTCTCGGTGTTGGAGAGCACCATGCGGTTGCCTTCGATATGGAAGTCGGCCACGAAGATGTCGATTCCACGGAAGTCATCCTTGCAGTTGTTGCGGTTCTCGATGGTGTTGCCTTCGATTACAAGTCGGTCAACGGTGTTGCAGAAGATGCTGTGCCAGTAGGAGTCGCGGATTTCGTTGCCTTTCACGGTGACATTCTTCATGCGCGGATGAGCCACATATCCGGAGCCCTGGATGTTGATTGCGCCGTGGCCTCCCGAGAAGAAACTGTTGGTTACGGTGAAATTGTCGCAGGTATGGTTCTCTACCGAGGGTGACTCCACGCGGAGCAGATAGGGATTGGGATGCGGGTCGGTAAGGGAGCCGGAGCCGTAATACTGCTGGCAGGAGAACGCGCAGTTGTCAACCGTAACGTGGTGCGACATATCATATACATTCATCACCGAATGGTATTCCACGCCTTGTGTAGGCTGGAAGGTCATGTCGCGGAAAGTGACGTAGGGGGTGCGCTGCACCTGAACCATCCCTTCGTGGTGGTAGGATATGTATTCCGGATTGGGTTCGGCGTAAATATCGACCGACGAGGTGGGCATGGAGCCGGTTATCACCACAGCCGCGCGGTTGCCCGACTGCGAGCGGAAGGTGACAGGGCTGCTCTCCGATGTGCCTTTGACATCGGATATAAATATGTTCTCGTTGTATGAACCGTCAAGAATCTCGAAGGTCACCGCACCTTCCACACCGTCGGCCAAAGCCTGACGCACGGCGTTGAAACTGGTATAGTCGCCGGATTTGCCTACGGTATAGGTGCCTGAAAGGCCTGCTTTTACCGGGAGCTCAACGGTGTTGTCGCCGGTTACTGCGAAATCGGTATCTCCAAGAGTCACTTCGGTAAGAGTGGCGGAGATTACGGAGCCTGCGGGGGTGGCGGCGTCGATGTCGGCTGCAAGCCATAGATACCATGTGCCTTTGCGGTCGATAGCGGGGGTGGCGGCATCGGTGGCCGTGATTGTGATTTCGCCCGACGGGTCGGCTACCCCTTCGCCCAGGGGCATGGAGGTGTTGAACACATCGGAGGGGGTTACGAACAGCGATGCTTTTGTTATCGCTCCTCCGTTGATTGCCATAGTGGCTTTGGCCGAGGTGAGGTCGAGTGTGCCGAGGTCACCGTCAATATCGAGCCTGGTTTTGAGGAGCGGGGTGTTTGTCGAGCCGCGTACCACATAACCGGAGGCCGCGCCTTCTGCCACGGGTGCCGAAGCTACCGAAAGCTCTTCAAGGGTGCGGAGTCCTACCTGGCAGTGGAAACCGGCCACCGACGGACTCGATTTCGTTTTTACCGTTACGGTGAGCGCCCCATTTTCGGCCTCGGATACGATGTAGGCAGGGCCGTTGAGCCCCATGTAGCTGTCGATGAGGGTCTCTTCGCTGACTTCGGTGCCGTTGTAGACCTTCATGGAGTGCCACCCGAGCGCGAATCCATTCTCAGGGGTGTCGATGTAGACGGCGGTACCCGGTTTGCCGGGGAGGAATGTCACTTTACCGTTGAAACTCATGGAGATGTTGCCGTCGGCTCCGCCGTCGTCGTAGAACTGGAGGGTGCGGGTCACGGTCACGGTGTTGTCTTCGCCCGAAGGCATCAGATATATGTTCTGTGTCACGGAGTGCCCTTCAGGGTTCCCCTCTTCTATCGCCAGGCGGGTGCCGTCGGAGAGAACGAGTGCGCGGGCTTCGGCATCGATGATGATGTCGGAGTCAATGTCATCGGCCACATCGAAAGTGAGCCAGAGGCGGTTGTCGCCGTCGGCCAGTTCGACAGGTGTTGTGAATTCCACGGTAACCTCATTGGCCACCGGAGCTGTCACGCTTCCGGCCGGGACTGAGGTGGAGAAGTCGCGCGAGTTGCCTGATGTGCGCACATGGAGAGCTTTCATGGCATCGGCGCCGGTAAGAGCTACTTCCAGACCTTTGACGGTTATGGGTGAGGTGTTGCCTTCGGCGGCTACGTTAATGTCGAGCAGCCGGTTGTTGGTGGATCCGGTCATTACGCCGGTCACCCCGGGGGCGTTCTGGAGCACCTCGACTCCTGCGATTGCCATGGGCTTGGTGATAACCTGACGCACTTCACCCCTGAAGCCCTTCTTGCAGTAGCTGGTGGTGGATGTGTTGGGGTTGAATATCACGGTCAGAGAGCCGTCGTCGGCAGTTGAGACAAGAGATTTGCCGGGGCCTGTGGCAGCGTCGGTTGTGGAGGAGCAGCTCCACAGAACAGCACCGGAGGTGCCGCCTGAGCGTACCTCGAACTTGGCACGTGTGCCGTATGACTGTGAGGCGTAGTATATCTCGAAGTCCGAAATGTTGAGCTCGATTTTGCCGTCGGGGTCAGACGGATAGAAGGTTACGGTATGGTTTGTGGTCGATGGGTTGTAGCGGTCGGCATTGTAGGCGTAGGGCTCGTTGGCGATGCTCCACCGCGATGATATCGTGTGGGAATGCGAGCCGGATGTGAGCACGCAGCTATTGCTGACCGTGGCCTTGGCCTCAGTGGCGGTGGCAAAGGAGCCGGAACCGGCATTGACCGAGGCGAGGGTTATGGCGATTTCTTCTCCGTCGGCTACACCGGGGGCTATGTCGGCGGTTACTGCAAACCAGTTGTTCCCTTCGGTCAGCACCTTGTCGGCGTTCAGGGTGGCCTGGCCGGCGTTGAATGCAGATGTCGTTATGAGGTTGGCCTCTTTCACGGCCGATGCGTCGCGGTTTTTGCCCAGATAGTAGAGTGAGGCTCCGTTTACATTGGTGCTTGCTGAGAGGGTGGCGCCGCTGAAGCTCAGCGGCTGGAGTGCGTTGTCGGTGACCACATTGAAATATATGGCAGTCACACCGGCCGCATTTTCCGAAACGGTGGCGTCGGCGTCAAAGGCGCTTTCGGCAGTCACCCCTTCGATTGTCATCGGGGCTTCGGCGAACTGCGACACTGTGGCTTCCCATCCGCTTCCGGCATAGAAATCGGATACTGCCGTACATTTGTAATATACGGTGAGAGCGCCGTCGGCGGCTGTTGATTTGATTTTGCCGGGCAGCCCGGAGGATGTTGCCTGAAAAAGCAGGTTGCCGGCGTCGGTGGTGCGGCCTGAATATACTTTGAACTGGTCGGAGTTGGAGGCGATTGACGCTATGAAGATTCCGAAACCGGTAACATCCATCTGTATCTTCTTTGACGGATCGGCCGGGAGGAATGTGATGGTACCCTCTGATTTGAGGGGCACTTTGCCGGAGGCTCCTCCGGTGTCATAGAATGAGCGGGGAGAGTCGATGGTGACTGTCGGCCATGAGCCGTCGCCAGGCATGAGAAGCTCCCGGGTCACGGCTATGTCGGCCGGGGTGTCGCCCTGGAGCGTCACCTCATTGCCTCCGACAGAGAGCGATGTGATTTCAGGTGCCGCAAACGGCCCGGCGGCATCACGGGCAACGTTGCCCACGAAGTAGAATTTGTTGCTTCCCGTGGCGAGGACGCTGCCCTGCGGGGTTACTTCTTCGAGATTGCCGGATGCATCTTCGCGGCATATGCGGATGTCGCCCACCTCATCGCCCCACGGGCAATTGTAGGCGAATGCGTCGATTGTCAGCGGATTGAGCGAGCGGGCTGTCACAATATCCACACCGAAAAGCGGTGCGTCGGTCTGGCCGGAGAATACCTTTGGCGTGGCCTGGAACATTGTGGCCTGCTTGAGCTCCATGTCGCCGGCCACTTCCATTTCAACGGTAGCTTTTATGCCGGTGCCGGAGATTGTGCTTCCGGAAGGTTTCCATACCACCGTAAGGTAGCCGGTTTCAGTGCTGAACGGCTCTGTGGGGGGCTTTGTGCTGTAAAAGTAGGTTTTCCATCCCGACGGGGTGGTGTAGGTGTATTCCTCGTCCCAGTCATCGTAATAATACGAAATTTTGTCGACTTTGGTGTCGTAGAGGTACACGTTCACATTCTTCAGATCATATTCGTCGAATGTGATTGTGAGCTTTGTGCCCGGATCGGTGCGGAAGCACACTCCGGTGGCAAAGTCGTTGTAGGTGTCTGGCTTTGATGTGGCGGTGCTGCCGTCGTAGAGAGTCAGAGGTTCTGCTCCGACTTCAATCTCCACGATTTTGCCCACGTTGCTTTCCGAGTCATTGCCCAGAAACACATCGCGGCTCCATGCCGGCAACGAAGCTGCCAGCAGCATGTACAACAGTAGTGTGTAGATGCGTTGTGTCATAAGCGATTTAAACTTAAGGTTATAAGTGTAAGTTTGTAGTGATGATACAAAAACGATTCCGGCAAACTTTTCTCCCCGGCGGGAAAGCTTGTCGGAAAAACCGAAAGTTCAAATCAAAGTGAATTACTCAGCGTTGCGGGCTAACATTGCAGGGCGCATCTGTCACTGCGCGTCTGCTGGCGCGGTGTGGCGGTGCTCCTTTTCCGTTGCCTGGCTGCCTCATTCCTCGAAGGCGTAGTTTCGGCTCTGACGGCTTTTCATGAGGCAGGTCTTCTGACTTGCCGGCATTGTTCCCGATCCGCCTTCCCGGAGCGTTATCGGCTCCAGTGGCTTTTGCCCTCTTTACTGCCCGCAGAGCGTATGAAAAAGGGCTGGACGGAAACGCCGGCTTACAGCAGCGGGACTGTCCGGGATTCTCACCCGGTTCCCTATTAAGCCCTTTCGGGCGCCACATGCCGTGGTTTCTGGTTTGCGCCGCTAAATTACAACAAAACTTCGTAACTGCAAAATCCCATGCGGCACATTTGGCATTCATATTCTGAAAGCGGTTCGTGTAATGACAGATGCGTGGCTGAAAAAAAGGAAGGTGCACCCCACAAGGGTGCACCTTCGGTGTCGGAAGCGAATATAGCGATTATTTCACAAGTACTTTCTGTGAGTGGCCGTTGACGTTCACTATATATAGGCCGGGAGCTACGGCAGTATCGGTGACGTCGGCGGCGGGTGATGCCAGGCGGTAGACTTTGCCGTCGATTCCTGCAACGATTACGCTCAGACCCTCGGCACCGGCCACTGTGATAACGCCGTTGGCGGCGGTAACAGTATAGGATGCGGCGGTGGAGGATACGTTCTCCAGGCCAGTGAGCCAGCCGCGGGTCTCATAGTCGAATTCCATTGAGCGGCCGCGTACGGGCAGTCCTGATTCGTTGGCGGCAGGATACTGGCTGTTTCCGTTGTCGCTGAAAATCACCATGCAGTTTTTGTATTCGTCGGGAAGCTGGTAGATCCAGCGGCCGTCGACCATTTCCATGGCCACGCCGGGCCATTTTTCCAGATATTTGTCACCGTTGTAGATGTAGACGTAAGGCTGGGGCCAGTCAACACCTACGAGGTAAACGAATACATCGGCGTTGGGGTCAACCGGGGTGGTGTCATATACTCCGAGGTCGGCGATTGCACCCTTGTTACCCGAGCCGGTATAGAGATGACCGTTGACGGGTGCCGAGGAGCAGTTGGCGGTCTGGTCGCCGCCGGAAGCTTTTCCGTCGCAGAAGAGGAAGCCGTCAAGGCCGGAGGGGTCTTCGGCAAAGGTGTATTGCCAGATGTCACCGTCGACTTTTGTCATTGCTGCGCCGGGCCAGGTGGTAGTGGGTTTGCTCCAGTAGTGTATGTGGGGTGTGGCCCAGTTGGTAGTCGAGTTGTCGTAGTAGATGGTGAATTCACCGGGAGTAGGTGTGGGGCCGGGTGTGGGACCGGGGTCTTCACCGGCGTTAACCACTGTTATAGTCATTGCCGTGAGGTCCGCTGTGATGTCGTATGTGCCAGGTGCAATGGTCCATGAAAGGCAGCCGGAGGCATCTACGTTGTTGGCATATTTCACGATGGTGGCCGGGGTGGCAAGGATGATGGATGCTCCCTCGGTTGCTGCGCCATATCGGTTGGCGTTCATGTTGAGATCATCCCATGTGTCGCCCACATAGTCGGTAAGGTTGAAGTAGCAGGTGGTCTCGGAGGCGGCGGCCACGAACTTAACACCTTTTGCGGTGAAGGTGGAGCCGTCGGCGGTCATTGCCACGCCGGTGCCGGGAGTCTTGCCCCATCCGGCTGTGCCTTCAAGGTTGCCGAGAATCCAGAGGTCGCCGGCCGGAGTAGGGGTAGGGGTCGGGCCGGGTTCGATGCCCTCGCCGTAGATTACGGCGATGCCGCTCGAGCCTACATTGCCGGTGATAGTGGTGGCGGTCACGGTGAATTTATTGCCTGAGATGCGGTCGGTGTAGGTGCCTGCGGGGCAGTAGCCGCCGCCGTTCTTGGCGCTTACCTGTCCGGAGCCTTTGGCAATGATTACGGCACCGCCGTCCTTGCGTGTCACGCTCACAACGTTGCCGGAGTTCTCGAACCAGTCGGCTTTGCCGGTCATAAGGTTGCGGAACTTGTTGACCTCGGCGATATGTTTGTTTTTGAATGCGGTGGAGCCTTTGCCTACCTTGATGTTGTTGAAACCTTTCACGTTGGGACGTGCCAGGTAGAGGGCGGTGGCGCCTTCACGGCAGGCGTATGCAGCCCATGCGCGGTCGATAACCGACTGGTCTACGTTCTGCGACCACTCGTCGTTGGAGTATGTGTCGTGGCTTTCGCCCCAGTAAACAAGTTTATTGGCGGCCACACTCTGGTTCACGGCCCAGTCACCGCCGTATCCGCCGGGGAGACCGCCGTTCTCGCGGGCGGCGTAGTTGCAGTATTTGTTGTCGGTCACCGACATATACTGAGTGTACTCCTTGATGATGGAGGCATTGGGACCGGGAGCGTCGAGGATTTCGCCGTAGTGGTACATCCCGGCCACCGAAGTAACCTCTTTCCAGAAGTTGCATCCCTCGGAGGGGAGGCCGATGTGTTTGGCGGCATCCCAACGTATGCCTTTCACACCCATGCTCTTGAGTTTCTCCACGTAGGCTTTTCCGCGGGCGGCCACCTCGGCATCTTCCGAATTCACGTCGCCGTAGTCGCCGAGCTGCCCGTGAGTGATGGAGTAGCGGTTTCCATAGTTGATTCCGCCGTTCCAGCGCACACGGCCGTTGGAATCCCACCATGTGTCGTGGTAGCCGGCGGTCTTGTCGACGTGGTTTGCCACCACGTCAACGATTATCTTTATGCCGTAGGTCTCTGCTTCGGCGCAGAGGTCCTTGAGATCCTGCTCGGAGCAGTAGGCTGAAGCCTTGAATGCGAGGTCGTAGGGGCGGTAAAGGTCGTGCCACGACGAACCGGTCTTTATGTCGGGGCGCTGGAGGGGCGACATCTGCACGGAGCCGAAGCCGGCGGCTGCGATGTTGGGCAGTTCTGCCTTGATTTCTTTGGCTGTCCAGTTGAAGCAGTGCAGGATATTGCCTTCCTGTATCCCTTCGGGCAGTCCGTAGTCCGCGGCATAACCTAACGGCACAGAGAGGGCGGCAAGCATCAACGCACTGATGAAATTTTTCTTCATGTCTGTGATGATAAGATATTTAGATGAATGTAGTCAAGCAAAAATCGTAATTCTACGGTAAGAAGCGTTGCAAATTTAATAATAATGCAGAAGATTACATGCAGATTTTGGCAAAAAAGTGAAATATAGGTGCAAAATTCCAGACTTCTGCGACGGTTGACTGTTGTTTCAGTGCCGGGCGATGCTGTTACGCATCATAATTTTGGCGTGAAAGGAAAAATTAGTAATTTTGTGGTTGATTAGGAGGAGACCCCTCCACCCACACACGCATGGATTACAACAGACAGAATAACCGCCAGCGCAGGCAGATTGATTTCTCATCCGACCCCGGGATTACTCGCGAAAGGCCCCGGGCTACCGGTTTGCGCGACGAAGACTGGGAGAACGATGAGTTTACAAACCCGCGTACGGGACGCCAGGCCGCAGGGCGTGAGTCGTTTGAACAGCGACATTACCGTCCCGAACCTCAGCATGCGGCGCAGCCACCGCGGCAGGGTTATCAACAGCCGGCGCAGCCCCAGTCTCAGCCATCATATCACACTCAGATGCAACCGCCCGATACTACGCCGGCCGCTTCCGAACCGGAGGAGCCGGAAAAGCCTGAAGGCTTTGTGAAACGCCACCCCATTCTTATGAACGCCCTCTACATAGGCTTCACTGCCGTGTTGTTGGGGTGGGTGGCCATGTTTTTCCTTGACTTGTGGACCTTTCACGGTGAAGAGCGCGTAGTGCCTGACGTGAGGAATGTGCCGGTGTATGCGGCCTATAATGCCGTGACGCAGGCCGGGTTGCATCCTGTTGTCACCGACTCTATCTATGATTCGTATGCCAAGCCGGGCTCGGTGGTGGAGCAGACCCCGATTGCCGGGTCAAAGGTGAAGAAAGATGGCTCGGTGTATCTCACTATCGTGGCTTTTACTCCTAAAATGATTACTGTGCCCGATTTCTATAATGTGTCGGTGCGTCAGGCCAGGTCGCTGCTCGAAGGGCTTGGCATAAAAGAGGTGCGCGAGGTTGAGATACCGTCGGAATATGCCGGTCTCGTTCTCGGAGCCAGGTTCAACGGCGTGGCATTGCGTCCGGGCGCACGTATCCCGGTGTCGGCGGTTGTCACTCTTGAGGTAGGCACCGGCCTTGAGGAGCTTGCCGCCGAGGGCGCTCCGATTGACACCGCCGCCATAGAAGAGGCCGTAGAGCAGATTGAAACACTTGATATAGAGTGATATGTCAGATAATCTTACGGAGATTGACGAAGAATGCCCCGGATATGAGTCTGATGGCGAGACCCGGGAGCCTGTGATTGTGACGGCCGAGGGCACGGAGTTATACGAGCATTTCCGATTCGAGGCCGACAAGGGGCAGCAGCTTCTGCGTGTCGACAAGTTCTTGGTGGCGCATATGCCAAAGGCATCGTCGCGCAACCGCATACAGCAGGCTGCCGAGGCTGGCTGCATAATAGTCAATGGCAAGGCGGTGAAGTCAAACTACCGCGTGAAGCCGGGCGATGTGGTGCAGATAGTGATGGACCGTCCGCGCTACGAGTTTGAGATAGTGGCAGAGGATATCCCTCTTGAAATCGTGTATGAGGACGATACGGTGCTGGTGGTCAACAAGCCTGCCGGCCTGGTGGTGCATCCCGGCCACGGCAATTACTCAGGCACGCTGGTAAACGCCCTGGCATGGCACTTCCGCGACAATCCCGATTACGATGTGACGGACCCGCGTCTGGGGCTGGTGCATCGCATCGACAAGGATACCTCCGGTCTGCTTGTGGTGGCCAAGACCCCTGATGCCAAGACCGATCTCGGCCGTCAGTTCTTCAACAAAACCACCAAACGCGAGTATGTGGCCGTGGTGTGGGGTATTCCGGAGCCTTCCGAGGGGAGAATAGAGGGGAATATAGGGCGTAATCCGAAGGATCGCCTGCAGATGACCGTGCTCCCCCCCGACGACCCCAACGGTAAACATGCAGTGACCCATTACTCCGTAATCGAGCCCCTGACCTATGTGTCGGTGGTGAAGTGCGTGCTCGAGACGGGGCGCACACATCAGATTCGTGTTCACATGAAGCACATGGGGCATCCGCTGCTCAATGACGTCCGTTACGGGGGCGACGAGATTCTGCGCGGCACCACTGCGGCGAAGTACCGCCAGTTTGTGCGTAACTGTTTCGAGGTGTGTCCGCGCCAGGCTCTCCATGCCCGCACCCTCGGGTTCGTGCATCCGGCTACCCGCCGGGAGATGTTCTTCACATGCGACATCCCCGCCGACATGAGCGCCATGATTGAACGCTGGCGCAGATATTCACCCAACGACTGATTACATTATTAAGTAACCTTTTGATAGGATAGCCGCTTACTTATGGCCGACAATTACCTTGAACGGAAAATGGAGGAATACCGCCGCGGCAAGACTGCCGCGCCACGCCGCCGTATCATACCTTCGGGGGCGGTGCGCCCGCAGGTCACGGTGCCGCTCGGCGATGTGACAGTGCTGGTGGCCGGCGCCGACGAGCCTCTTGTCACAGCCTTTGCCAACGCCGGGGCTGCGGTGCGTTTCTGCAACGCTGCCGGCGACGACGCTGCACCCTTGTCGGCCGGCCGCCGTCTGGCCGAGCGTACCGGTGCCCGCTATCTCCCTTTCAGTGAGGCTGAGGCGCTCGCCATGCTTGGCGACAATGCGGTAGATTATGTGGCGAGGCGTTCAGACGGCGGCATCGAACTGCTGTCGGCTGCCACCGGTATCGTGAGGCTTGTTACCCTCGACTGTGTGGCGGCCTCGGATAAAAACGCCGCTGCGGCCCTGGAGACTCTCGCGGTGCTTTTCTGCACTCCGCTTTTCTCCACAGCCGCAGCTACTGTTATAACAATCCGGTCTTGAGTCTATTTATCGTCGGGAGCAAAAGGTGTTTCCGACATCTCTTTCAGCTCCTCGACCTCCCTGCGCCGTTGCGAAGGGGGCTCGTCGGGGTTGCGCATTATAATATACTGTTCGTAGTAGGATAGCAGCAGGGTGGTCAGGGGCAGGGCGATAATCATGCCGATAAGGCCGAAGAGGGTGCCCCATATCGACAGCGACAGCAGGATGATGGCCGGGTTCAGTCCCATGGCCTTGCCCATGACCTTGGGGGTGAGGATAAGGTCGGCCACAATCTGCACAACGGCGAACACCGCCATGCATTCCCACCATTTCGTCCAGAAATCCCCCCCCTCGCCGGCCGACTCCACAAGGCAGAGCAGAGTGACCGGAATTATGGAAAGATACTGGCAATAGGGAATCATGAAAAGCACTGCCGTGCCAAGCCCGAGGATTACGGCCAGCGGGAGGCCGCAAAGCAGGAACCCCACGCAGTAGATTACCGCCACCACGCAGGCTATCAGAGCCTGGCCGCGGAAGTAATGGTTCATGGAGTCCTTTATGTCGCGTCCTATCTTATACGCCACCGGGCGCGCGCGCGGCGGCACCATCAGGCGGAAACCGTTCATGAGCTTGTCGTAGTCGAGCATGATGAAAATCACGTAGAGAAACACGATAAGCCATGCCACGATGCTGAGCACCACATGCACTCCGCCCGAGAGCACCGACATCCCTTTATGGAACAGTCCTTCTATATCCTGGCGGGTGAGAGCCTGCGCCATCTGCTCGAAGTCGATGTTGCGCTTGAGCACATCGTGAAGCTGCGGGGGGAGGTAGGTTATCGAAACGTCGGAGTTGGCGTAATCGCGCAGCAGCCGGGCCATCTGGTGCATCTCCTCTATTACGGAGGGGATGCAGAAGTAGCACAGCAGGCCGAAGAACATCATGGCCTCGAACAGTGTGACGAAGATGGCTATGATGCGCCCCTTGAGATGGAGCAGACGGCGGTTGTACTGCACGAACGGCTCGAACAGGTATGCTATCAGGCATGCCACGCAGAATGGCAGCAGCACATCCTTGAGCAGGTTGATGAGCCAGATGGCGAACGCGAATATGCAGAGCGATATCACCAGCCGCACAACGCGGTCGAACGTATATGGACGGGAAGCGGGCATCCGGGGAGATTATTCTTCGGCTGCGGCAACCTCCGATTCGAGGATTTCAGCCTGGGGTTCCTTGATGTTGGGCTCTTCGAGGCCGAGATGCTTTTTCTTGTCGAGAGCCTTGAGAATGAATCCGATAACGAGTGCTGCCAGGCCGAGTGATGCGAGCATCACCAGCGGCGCGGTGTAGTTGTAGCTCACGGCGGCCTCTTCGGCGCTCATTGTATTGTCGGCGATAGCCTGCACCACATCGGGGTTGGTGTTGTCGAGCACTTTGCCAATGAGCAGCGGGAAGAGCCAAAGGCCGATGTTCTGAATCCAGAAAATCAGAGCGTAGGCCGAGCCGATGATTTTTGAGTCGACCAGCTTTGGCACGCTCGGCCACAGCGAGGCGGGCACCAGCGAGAAGGAGGCGCCGAGCACCAGGATGGTAAGGTAGGCCAGGCACACGCCCCCAAGGTCGTTGCCTTTGAGCATCGGCAGCAGGAAGGCGAATGTGAGGTGGCAGGCGATGAGAAGCAGAGCGCCGATGATGAGCATCGAGGCCGCCTTCCCTTTATAATCCACATATTTGCCGAGAATCGGGGTGATGCCTACGGCCAGCAGGGGGAACACCGCGAAGATGGCGGCGGCGCTCTGGCGCATGTAGCCGAAGAAGCAATAGGCTATGAGAGCCGCGATAGCGAGGGCGAACATACTGAACTTCATTCCTCTGCTCTTGGCGAAGTTGCCGGCGAACGAGCCTGCTGCCACAACAATCATGATTACGTACTGTATGACGGTGATAGTGTCGGAGGCCCAGAAAGAATCGCTGGCCGGGGGCACGAGTGTGAGGTTGCACTGGAGCATGTTCACGGCATATTTCTGGAAGGGGAAGATAGCCGAGTAGTAGAGCACGCACAGCAGAGCCACAAGCCAGAAACCGCCGCTGGAGAGGATTTTGCCAAGGTCGCGGAGTTGGAACGGCTCGTCTTTCTCCTCCTCCACATCGCCCGATGCGTCGAGCTTCTTATCCATGAAGAAGTAGACAACGAACATTATCAGAGCAATCATCAGAAGCACCACGCCGAAGGCCACCGAGCGCGACACGCTCACCTCGCCGCCGAGGTTGGCGAACATCGGCGAGAAAATCATACAGGTTGCCACACCCAGGCGGGCAAGCGCCATCTCCGAGCCCATGGCAAGTGCCATTTCTCTGCCCTTGAACCATTTTACTATACCGCGGCTCACGGTGATGCCGGCCATTTCGACGCCACAGCCGAAAATCATGAAGCCCACGGCCGAGAACTTGGCCGAGGCGGGCATCCCTTCGTAGAATGGGGAGATGCCCAGCTCGTCGAATACGGGTATGTAGTTGAGGTGCTCGGTGAACCAGGTATCAAGCGAGCTGCCGAGGAATCCGTCGGTGAGCGCGTACCAGTTGATTGTGGCGCCTACAAGCATCACCGCGCCCGAAAGCAGCGCAGTGAAGCGCACCCCCATCTTGTCGAGGATGATTCCGGCGAATATCAGGAAGAAGATGAAAACATTGAGAAACGTTTCCGAACCCTGCATCGTGCCGAAAGCGGTGGAGTCCCATCCGCGGGTGGACTGGAGGAGATCCTTGATAGGGGAGAGGATATCCATGAAGATGTAGGAGCAGAACATGGCGAACGCCAGCAGCCCCAGGGCCGTCCAGCGGGCCCACGCCTTGTCGTTAAGCGCTACTTTTGTCATTCCTTGCATAGCAATTATGTGATTTTGTTTGTGTTTTCTTGTTAAAGACAGTTGCAAAAGTACATAAAAAAATCAAAAATTCTACCCGCGCTACCGTTAAAATGCGCCTTACGCCGTTGTATAATCGATTTTTAGCCGTTATATACTGCGGAAAATGCTAATTTTGCGAACGAATAATTTTGAACAGTTACTTACTTCTCTATGAATAACGTCAGATCAGATGCCATGAAACAGAAACCATTTTACCGGCGCATAGGGCTGCTCGGATATATTTTTCTCGCCATATTGTCGGGTATCGCCACGGGCTGGGCGGCTCCGGAGTGGCTTGTGCGTGTATTTGTGACATTCAACGGGCTTTTCAGCCAGTTTCTCGGTTTTGTGATACCGCTGCTGATTGTGGGGCTGGTGGCTCCGGCCATTGTGGAGATAGGCAAAGGGGCCGGGAAGATGCTTCTGTTCACAGTGGGGCTGGCATATACAGCCACCATCCTGGCGGGGCTGTTCTCATATTTCACAGGTGTTACCTTTTTCCCGTCGATGATTCAGCCCGACCGTTATGTAGAGGCCATGGGCGAGAGCGTGCGGCTCGTGCCGTATTTCACCGTGGAGATTGCGCCGGTGATGACCGTCACCACGGCTCTCGTGCTGGCGTTCGTGCTCGGTCTGTGCGTGGCGCGATTCGCCATATCCACGGCGCTGCGCGATGTGCTGGTTGATTTCCGCGAGGTTATCGTGATGGTAATCAAGTCGGTGATTGTGCCGTTGTTGCCGCTGTATATATTCGGTATTTTCTCCGACATGACTTTCACCGGGCAGGTGGCAGGCATCATGGGCACATTCATCAAGGTTATCGGCGTGATATTCGTGATGCATGTGCTGCTTCTGATATTCCAGTATCTTGCAGGGGGATGGATAGGGCGCCGCAATCCGCTGCGTTGTATGAAACTGATACTTCCGGCCTACTTCACGGCGCTGGGCACATCATCGTCGGCCGCCACCATCCCGGTGACGCTCCGCCAGACAAAAGCGATGGGGGTTGACCCGGCTGTGGCTGACTTCACTGTGCCTCTGTGCGCCACAATCCATCTCTCGGGGAGCACGCTCAAGATTGTGGCCTGCGCCCTGGCCCTGATGATATTACAGGGACACAGCTACGATTTTCCGATGTTCATGGGCTTCATCGCCATGCTCGGCATCACCATGATAGCCGCGCCTGGTGTGCCGGGTGGCGCCGTGATGTCGGCTCTGGGGGTGATGACTTCTATTCTCGGGTTCTCCGACGCCGACAATGCCCTGATGATAGCGCTCTACATAGCCATGGATAGTTTCGGCACCGCCTGCAACGTGAGTGGCGACGGCGCGCTGGCCCTGATCGTGAACCGCGTGTTCGGCAAAAAGCCCGCGCATTGCGCCAACTGAAAACTCCCCCGTTTTTTTATATTGGAAACAGTGGTGAATAATGGAAAAATTTTGGTAAATTTGCAGTCAGTAGTAATGTGACAGCCCGGGCGCATCCGGCTCTCTCCGCACTTGACCCGGACGCCTGCAGCCTATCTCTCTGAATTTAATTACTATATCTCTATTTGCTCTCTCCTGCTCTCCTGCTTTCCTCTCATCTCCGGGCAGAGCGCGGCATAACAATCCCCGTATGCATATGCAGGGAGCGCCGCGTGCGGCCATCGTCCATGAAAATAAAAAAACGACATAAATGACAGGTAAATGGAATTATTTACCCCTGACACCCGAAGAGCAAAAAATAGAGACGGCTCTGGCAAAGAAATACGCCGGCTGTCCGCCCATAAGCGAGCTGCTGGTCCAGCGTGGGATTTCTTCAGCGGAAGAGGCTGACCGCTTTTTCCATCCTTCGCTGAAGAGACTCCACGACCCGTACCTGATGCCCGACATGGATAAAGCTGTCCGGAGGCTTAACCAAGCCATGGGGTCAAAGGAGAAGATCATGGTATATGGCGACTATGACGTCGACGGCACTACGGCCGTGGCGCTCGTCTACAAATACCTGCTCAACTTCTACTCAAACATAGACTATTACATTCCCACCCGCTATGAGGACGGATATGGAATATCGTCGGAGACAATCGACGAATTCGCCGACCGGGGGGTGAAACTCGTGATTATCCTTGACTGCGGCATAAAAGCCAACGAGGAGATCGCACATGCCAAAGAGCATGGCATCGACTTTATAATATGCGACCATCATGTGCCCGACAGCGTGCTGCCGCAGGCTGTGGCCATACTCAACCCCAAGATGCCTGGGAGCACCTACCCCTGTCCCCATCTTTCGGGCTGCGGAGTGGGCTACAAGCTGATGCAGGCTTTCGCCATGTCGAACGGCATACCGCAGACCGAGCTCGAGGGGATGCTTGACCTGGTGGCGGTGTCGATTGCAGCCGACATCGTGCCTATGGTTGACGAGAACCGCATAATGGCCTACCATGGCCTGCGGAGGCTCAACTCCAATCCCAACATGGGGCTGCGCGCCATAATCCGCATCTGCAATCTTGCCGGGCGTGAAATCACCATCTCCGACGTGATATTCAAAATCGGGCCGCGCATAAACGCCTCCGGGCGTATGCAGAGCGGCCGCGAGGCTGTGGACCTGCTGGTGACGCGCGACGTCACCGAGGCATACCAGCGCGCCCGCGCCATCGACCAGTACAACCGCGACCGCAAGGAGCTTGACAAGCGCATCACCGACGAGGCAAATGCCATCCTGGCAGCCCACAAATCGGAGCTGGCCGACAAGAAGTCAATCGTAATCTTCAACAAGGACTGGCATCAGGGTATCATCGGCATTGTGGCATCGCGAATCACCGAGCTTTACTACAAGCCCGCCGTGGTGCTGACCCTCACCAACGGCCTCGCCACAGGCTCGTCGCGCTCGGTGCAGGGTTTTGACATCTACAAGGCCGTCGACTCCATCCGCGACCTGCTGGAGAATTTCGGCGGCCATCCCTATGCCGTGGGGCTCTCGATGAAGGAGGAGAACATACCTGAATTCACCCGACGCTTCGAGGAGTTCGTGGCCGCCAACATAACCCAGGCACAGCTCTCGCCGCAGTACGACATCGACACCTATCTCACATTCTCTGAAATCACCCCCGAGTTTGTCAGCACCCTGCGTCGCTTCAATCCCTTCGGCCCGGGAAACCAGAAGCCGGTGTTCTGCACCCGCAATGTGATGGATTTCGGCACCTCGAAGCTCGTGGGGCGCGCCCTGGAGCATATAAAGCTCGAGCTTGTCGACGACACTTCGGGCAAGGTGTTCAACGGCATAGCCTTCAACAAGGCCCACCTCTTCGGCGCGATACACGCCGGCCGCCGCTTCAACATCTGCTATACCATCGAGGATAACAAGCATCACGGGGCGGCAGGCTCCATACAGCTTCAGGTCAAGGAAATCGAACTGGTGTGACGCCACAGCCTAACCTCTCCCTTCACGATGACACCCGAGGAGATTCTCAAAAATTACTGGGGCTACACAGCCTTCCGGCCAATGCAGCGCGAGATTATCTCGTCGGTGCTGGAAGGGAATGACACGCTGGGGCTCCTGCCCACCGGCGGCGGCAAGTCGATAACCTTCCAGGTGCCGGCTCTGGCCCTTGACGGAGTGACACTGGTGGTCACACCTCTGATTTCACTGATGAAAGACCAGGTCGACAACCTGCGCGACATCGGTGTGAAAGCCTACGACCTGCACAGCGCCCTGACACGCCGCGAGACGCGCCGCGCTCTCGACAGTTGTGCCGCCGGGCGGGCAAAAATCCTATACCTTTCGCCGGAGAAGCTTCAGGTGAAATCGTTTCACAACGAGCTGCGGCGCCTGCCGGTGAAACTCATCGTGGTCGACGAAGCCCACTGCATCTCGCAATGGGGCTATGATTTCCGGCCGTCATATATGCGGATAGCTGAGGTGCGCCGCATGTTTCCGCAGGCTCCCGTGCTGGCGCTGACAGCCTCGGCCACCGCCGAGGTTATCGATGACATAATGACGCGTCTCGGCTTTCACAGGCGCGACAAGGTGTTCCGCCGCAGTTTCTCGCGCAGCAACATATCATATGTGGCGCGCTACTGCGACTTCAAGCAGGAGCAACTGGTGCACATTCTGTCGCGCGTGCCCGGCACAGCCATAGTGTATACCCGCTCACGCAAACGCACCCGCGAACTCTCCGATTTTCTGCGCAAGGAGGGGGTGCCGGCCGATTTCTATCACGCCGGACTATCATCGGAGGATAAGGCCGGGAAGCAGAACCGCTGGAAGTCGGGCCAGACCCGTGTGATTGTCGCCACAAATGCTTTCGGCATGGGTATCGACAAGCCCGACGTGCGCCTGGTGATACATTATGACCTCCCTTCGTCGCTCGAGGAATACTATCAGGAATCGGGGCGCGCCGGACGCGACGGTCTTGAATCGTATGCCGTGGTGCTCGCTTCGCCGGCCGACAAGGGGGTGCTCTCGCGCCGCCTTTCCGAGGCGTTCCCTCCGAAGGATTATATACGCCAGGTCTACGACATGGCCTGCGTATACCTCTCTGTGGGGATGGGGGAGGGGCAGGAGCGCCTTTTCGAGTTCAACTCCGAGGAGTTTGCACGCCGCTTCCACCTAAAGGAGGGGCAGGCCCTGGCCGCCCTGCGGCTGCTCGGGCGCTCGGGATACATTAATTATATAGAGGAGACCGCCACGCGCTCGCGCCTGATGATGGTGATGGAGCGCCATGAACTCTACGGGCTGCGCCTCGAACCGGCGACAGACGAGCTTCTTCAGCTCATATTGCGCACCTATCCCGGCATTTTCGCCGATTATGAGTTTATATCGGAGTCGTTGCTGGCCTATCGGCTCGGGGTGACGGAGCAATCTGTCTACGAGGGGCTGATACAGCTCGGCCGGCTGCATGTGATCCATTATGTGCCGCGGTCGGTAACCCCTTACATTTTCTTTCCCATCGGCCGCCAGCCCTCGGGCGATGTGGTGCTTCCGCGCGAGGTATATGAGCAACGCCGCGAGCAGATGCGCCTGCGCATAGAGGCGATGAAGGAGTTCGTGTTCTCCACCTCGGGGTGCCGCGTGCTCACGATGCTCCGCTATTTCAACGAGGAAAACGGCTGTGAATGCGGCAAATGCGATGTGTGCCGCGCCGCCCGCAGGGTTGCGCCTCCGCGCCGTCAGGTAAGGGAGAGGGAGCAGAACCTTGATGAGTCAATCCTCTACATCCTGCGCAAGGCCCCGGCCGAGGGGGTTGCAATCGATTACATCAGCGCCCAGACGGGAGCCTCAGCCAAAGAGGTGGCCGCCCGTGCCCGGCTTCTGGCCGATGCCCTGAAAGTGGAAATCCTCTCCGGCGCACGGCTGAGATTGTTGCCGGAGTGATTGCAGCAGATTGATTCAGTGTGTATTATCCTGCCGCAGCTCTCCACCTTCACCATCCTTGATGGCCCTGCTCTCTTCCCGCTTGTTACGCTGACGCAGACAGGCCACGAAGCTCGCGTCTGTCATCCTTCCCTCGTTGACAATCTCAGGACCGGGTGTCCTGAGTCGGGCATAGAAGGTTTTGAAAAGGTTGTCGAACACCTGTTTCCTGACAAGGCGCTCACGGTAAGCCCAAAGTGTCCTTGCATCGGGGCATAGGCCACATCCAACACCATAAGTAAGTTACGGATTTTTCATTTGAATTTAGGCCCGATATATTTATTCCATATAAGTTTCCGAGGCTGGTCAACAATTATGGCTGTAATGAATACCAATATGTTGAATCCAACTATCATTAAAACTGAAACACCCCAATTCTCATAACCGGAAGCAAGTTGTCTGATTGTACCAAGGTATAGGCCGATAGCTTCTGACGTGCCGATATGAAGCAAGTAAACCGCGAAGCATGAAGCTGATAAGAAGCTGATATACTGTGATATGCGTTTTGGGGGGGGGTAATTCTGTCGAATAATAATAGAATTGAAGCGGCTTCAATTATCACCAATGGATTGATGTAATTGAAAACCAAATCCCTGACCGCGATAAATCTGAATAAATCTGCGACAGCATATATTATTGTATTGGTTACAATACAAATTAATGATATAGTCAGGCAACCGCGTATAGTAAATTTATCCTTTATCCGGCGTAAAAACGCAGCCAACAGATATAAGCCGATAAATGAAAACGTGGAATATCCCATTACGATGAAACTTACAGATAATGTATCCCCGAAAATCACTTCAAAAGCCAAGAATACCAAGGTTATCACTCCATGTTGTCTGATTGAGGAACTATTAATAAAGGCATTTAATACCGGGGATAATATGTATAATCCGATATAGGAAGCCACAAACCAACCGCCGCCGCTAAACAGGCCAAAACAGCGGAAGAAATCCTTTAGAGAAGGAGTCGTGCTCCCAAAGGAGTATTCTACAACAAGAGACAGCCCTACAATGTAGACCACCTGCCACATAAATTTTGCAAAACCTTTGGCAGAAGCCTTGATGCCAAACCATCCTGAAATCATAACGAATATATCAACCGCAGCAATAGTGGCCGATTGAATCAGTATTCTCAAACATTCCATAACAGGTTGTTCTGCAAGGCACTCTGGAGTCGGCGAGCCAAGTGCAAGAAAATTAGCATGTTGGATCAACACCATCAGCATTGCTATTATACGGAGCAGCTCAATTGATATTTGTCGTTGTTTCATTGCCCAATAATTCGATACAGCGGCTTTAAGGGTGGTTATATAATTGGTTTTTAGAGGATTTCAGACCGCAAGAGCCTCGTTTAGGCGGCCAAAAGCTGCACAAAGTTAGTGATTGTAAATCAATTTGCAAAATGCGAATTTTTGAGGAGAAGATAATGTGTTTATAGTCAGCATGATTATATTTGCAAAATTATATGGTAATCCACTGGGGATGATAGCGTTCAATATGGCAGATAACTTATAGAGCTCCCCATAAAAAAGGAGGAAGGCGATACGTCGCTTTCCTCCTTCACGTTTCAACTATTTATTTATGAGAGCCTCAGTATCTGGTATCACTACCCGATAAAAAGGACGAGGGATGTCAGATAAAAGTGCTCTTCAAGTTGAGAGCGCTGCGCGCAGACCGTTTCGCCGTGTCGGCGTGTCGGCACTCATGCCGCACGGCCTTTGCGTTATTTACTATTATAACAACCATTGTGCGATTAAGATGAAGTGCGGATGGTAAAAAGTGCTTAAAATTTGTTTATTCCGTGGCGTACGCCCTGTTTTTTTGTTCGTTGACCAGAACTCTTGACAGTTATGAAATTTGGTCTAAGTGTTTTTTGCTGTTTGACAGAAATAATGTGTGAAAAAACTCGCCTGTCATTCCTTGAATAAGGCTGAAGGCGAGTAGCGGTATTGTGTGTGCAGATACGGATTATATCCGGAGGGGTCAGTCGGCCTGTGTGTGCGACAGATGCACGTCGAGCTGGGGGAAGGGGAAGTTGATGCCGTGCGAGGGGAGTTCGTTGTAGAATTTCTCGTTGTAGTAGTAGAATACGTCCCAGTAGCTGCCGGTGCGGGTCCATGCGCGCACCTGGAGGTCAACCGACGAGGCTCCCATCTCGGCCACGAATACTTTCGGGGAATAGTCGGGCTTGGGTATCAGCGCCTGGATGCGGGCCTGGCGGCGGCGCTCCCAGTTGTCGATGGCTTTCTTGGTTTCGCGGTGGCGGTGAAGAATCCGGTCGAGGAGCGAGCGGTGCGGCCTGGGGTCGGAGGACTGGTCGGGATTGATGTCGGAGAGATCTTCCTCGTCGGTGTCGGCTGTACGGGCGCCGGTGTCGTCGCCCACTACTTCGATGCCGTTGTCGGCGGCAGGGGTGCCTTGTTCGATACGCGAGTCGGCGGCGAACATCGCGAGGATGGCCTCACGGGCGGCGTCGACACTGTCGCCGTATGAAATCGATATTGTCCATGTCACACGGCGGTATGCCTCGCGCGACCAGTTGTTGACCGAGCCTGTCGACAGGCCGCCGTTGGGAATGGATATCGATTTGTTGTCGTATGTGGTGATTATGGTCGAGAAAATCTGGATTTCACGCACTGTGCCGGCATATCCCTGCGCTTCGATATAGTCGCCTATTTTGTAGGGCTTCAGGAGGAGTATGAGCACACCGCCGGCAAAGTTCTGCAAGGTGCCGCTCAGTGCCATACCGATGGCGACGCCGGCCGAGGCAAAGAGTGCCAGGAACGAGGTGGTTTCTATGCCGAGAATGCCTATCACCGTGACTATGAGGATGAAATAGAGCACAATGTTGATGAGCGACAGCACGAAGGTGGAGAGTGAGCGGTCAATCTGCCGGCGGATGAATATGGTGCTTACTATTTTGTAGATTTTGCGGATTATGAAGCGCCCGGCGTAGAACACGAGTATGGCTATTGCCAGGTTTATGGCAAAGGTCACAAGGTCCTGGGCCAGGCGTTCGAGCAGGTCGTCGAACGACAGTGATTTGAGTTCCTTTATGCCGGTGGCGGCTTTAGCCACCCCGGCGGTGTCGGCCGGCTCGGGTGTGAGACCGGGCAGTATGGTCTGGAGCAATATCATATGCTGTTGGAAATTACTTGATTATAGTTTGAGGTTGCATGCCACGTCGTTGTACCATGCCAGCAGGCGGTAGTTCTCGCGGCTGAATCCGGATGCCGACGTCGGCAGGTAGGTGGTGAGTCCGCAGTGGGTGTTTACGGTGAAGGTGTTCTGCAGGTGGATGCCCGGAGTGGCCCATTGCCCGGCCACGGCTTCATGGAGCGCGTCGGCAAACTCTGTGCAGACGGCCGGTTCCTGACCTGCTGCTCCGCCAATGGCTGCTGCTGTGGCTTCAAGGTCGCAGTAGAGGCGGGCGCCTGTCTGCGGGGCAAACTGCTGTATCGCCGAGGTGAGGCCTGTGGCGGTGCCGGCGGAATATATCTCCCTGACGCTCTGTGCGAGGCGGTCCATGGCCGGGAGGTATATTGCCGAGAAGGTGCATCCGAAGGCGTCGGGATTGTCGTTGAAGTCGGCCGTGGGGTCATAACGGTCGCTGTAATATGTGTATGTGGCTTTTGCGGCGGCTGCCGGGTCGGCCTGTCGTGGCATAAGGTAGGGTAGGGCTATGTGGTAGGGGGTGCCGTTCACGGGGAGTTCGGCCGCCGAGGCCACCATCCATGTGGCGGCATGGCGCAGTTCGTAGGCCACTTCGGCGCAGGCCATGAAGCAGCAGTCGAAATAGATGTAGTCAAACCCTTCGCCGCCGAGCACCGATGCGAGCGAGGTGACGCTCATGGCATTTGAGGCCGAGCCGTCGTAGCCGAACGAGAGCGGCGCCGCCGCTGGGGTGTCGATGCCGGTGTTGAGCCATCCTGACGCATGGCTCCAGAGCACCAGGCCGTAGCTGTCGGCCGGAGCAATGGCCTTGGTGTCGGCTATCACGCGTCTCATTGTCTCCTCGGATGCCGAGGATGGGAGACCGGAGTAGGCGAGCAGTTCGCGGGTGCCGCTTCGGGTCACTTCAAGCAGCTTCATCTCCGATTTGCCGGGGGCGATGTAGGCGTGGCGGAACACAATCAGGCGCGAGTCGCCCAGGGCTCCGGCGGCTGCGGCCTGCTCCATTTCGGCGATATCCCTCAGATCGTACTGCGCCCATTCGTAGGGATAGCCGAGGTTGTTGTTGGCAATCATGTAGACGAGCAATGTGCGCGGTGAGCCGGGCGCCGGTTCCGGTCCGGGCGCGGGTTCGTCGCCGGAACATCCGGCGAGAATCGCCAGAAGCAGGGGGAGGATATAATGATGTATTGTTTTCATGCGGAGAGGATAATCATTTGTGGCTGTTGAAGTGGTAGGCAAGGCGGTGGCGCAGCAGGTCGGCGGCGATGATCGTGGCGCCGGCCTGCGGCTGTGCGTCGATCAGTCGCGTTATGGAGTCGCAGCCTGCGGGAGTTTCGGGATAGCCTGCGGCATACGACGGCAGTCTCTGACCGGTAGCAGGGAACCCCATGCCGGGCCACACGGGGGTGATGCCCATCTGGTGCAGCACGGTGGAGTAGACATCGATCTGCCCCATCACTGCGTCGCGGTGCCCGGGCACCGGTGCGTTTATCACCATAAATGGGATAAACGCATATTCATCTACAAGTGAGGAGTATATGCCTCCATCGTATTCGCGTATCTCGCGCCTGGGGTTGTTGAGACCCTCGTGGTCGCCTACTATCACCACCATCGTCTCAGGCCAGTCGGAGCGTGATTTCAGGTAGTCGATGAATTCACCTATGGCGGCGTCGGCATAGTTCACGGCTGTGCAGTATTCAAAAAGATGCCGCGGGGCGTCGCCTTCAAGGGTAATGAGCCGTGCGTCTGGGTCTATCACCCACGGGTGATGGGTGGAGAAGGTGAGTATCTCCACCAGGGCAGGGGTCCCCTCGGGCCATATCTCGCCCGAACGCATACGGGCTGTAATCTGCCTGTAAAGCGATTTGTCGGTGGGGTTGTGGGTGTGGCCGAAATGCTCAGAGCAGTCCCAGTCGTCGCGGTACACGGCAGTGTCGATGCCGAAAGCCTCGGCCATCGGAGCCTGGTTCCAGGTGTTGGCGCGGTCGCCGGTCAGGAGATAGCTGTGAGCTCCGTTGGCTGAGCGGAGCTCTTTGGCCAGCGAGGGGTATGTGGAGCCGAAGTAGCTCATGGAGTAGACCGGGTTGCGGGTGGGGTAGAGGCCGGTGGTCATCAGTAGCTGGCCGTCGATGCTCCGGCCGCTTCCGGCCTGGGAGTAGACGCGCGGACAGTACCATGTGGCTGAGTCGGCCACCAGCCGGTTGAGGTTGGGGGTTATTGTCTGCCCCTGGATTTCCTTGCCGACAGGCCATGCCTCAAGCGACTCCACGAGGATGAACACCAGATTGCGCCGGCGTGGCGTGGCTGCCGGTGTGGCGCATTCCGGTTCCATAGCCAGGCGGCGGTTTATATAGTCTTCGGCAAAGGCTATGTTCTCAGGCGATTCGGAGGCTCCGGTCTCGAGGAGATCGGCAGCCAGCGCCGCCGGCAGGGTGTAGATTACCGGGGGCGCAGAATGGTAGTAGCACTGGTTTTTCAGTGAGCGGATGTGGGCTGTGATGCCTCCGTGGGGGAGGGAGAACAGAGCGGTGGCCGCGGCCGCGGCGAGCAATGTGCAAAAGTATGGTTTGAGGTGGAAGCCGGCCGGCCTGCGGCGGCGCACAGTCAGCCATGTGACGACGGCCAGGAGTGGAAGCAGCAGGTCGTAGAGCCGCAGCGAGTGGGTTATTGAGTCGCCGAATTCGGCCACATTTCCGGCAAGAAGGTAGCTTGACGGTGGAATCTCCTCGAAGTATGTGCGGCCGTACATCAGATTGGCTTCCAGCAGTATGTCGGCCAGCAGCAGGAGCGCGAGCTGGATTGACGCTCCGCCACGGCGCAGGAATGCCGGGAGTGCCATCAGCAGCGCCAGGGTGGCCGAGGAGGTGTAGGTGGCGGTGAATCCCAGCGGACGGTAGTTTGTGGAGGCGCACCATAGCAGGTCGAAGCACAGCAGGGTGGCCCAGGAGCCGAGGAATGCCGCTGTGAAGCGGCCGTGCCACAGCGACGAAGGCAGCAGAAAGCCTCTGAGAGCTTTCCGCCACCTTCGTGTGCGTGTGTTGTCTGTTTTCACCATGATGAGAGAACGGAGAAACAGAGCGTTTTATTTTACGATTCCTTTTTCAAGGAATTCGGCGAGGTTGGTGCGGGCGCTCTCGCCGGCACGTTCGGCGGCCACTTTTGCCATGTCGGCGTCGGTCATGATTTTCACCAGCTCCTCGAACGAGGTCTTGGTGGGGTTCCAGCCCAGGTGCTCGCGGGCCTTGGTTGGGTCGCCCCAAAGGTTTACCACGTCGGTAGGTCGGTAGAAGTCGGGCGACACCTCCACCAGTGTGCGGCCTGTGGCGCGGTCAATCCCTTTTTCGTCCATACCTTCCCCTTCCCAGCGCAGGTCGATGCCCACGTTGCGGAAAGCAAGGGTGGCGAACTCGCGCACGGAGTGCTGCTCGCCGGTGGCTATTACGAAGTCCTCGGGTCTGTCGTTCTGCAGAATGAGCCACATGCACTCCACATAATCGGGGGCATAGCCCCAGTCGCGCAGCGACGAAAGGTTGCCGAGATAGAGTTTATCCTGTTTGCCCTGGGCTATACGGGCTGCGGCGAGGGTAATCTTTCGGGTGACGAAGGTCTCGCCGCGGCGCTCGCTCTCATGATTGAAGAGTATGCCCGAGCAGCAGAACATGTTGTAGGCCTCGCGGTATTCGCGCACAATCCAGTAGCCGTAGAGTTTGGCCACGGCGTAGGGGGAATAGGGGTGGAAGGGGGTGTTCTCGTTCTGGGGCACCTCCTCCACTTTCCCGAACAGCTCGGATGTGGATGCCTGGTAGATGCGGCAGGTGTCGGCCAGCCCGGCCACACGCACAGCTTCGAGTATGCGGAGCACGCCGGTGGCATCGACGTTGGCGGTGTATTCCGGCGAGTCGAACGAAACCTGCACGTGGCTCTGCGCGGCGAGGTTGTAGATTTCGTCGGGCCGTACCTGCGAAATAATCTTTACCATCGACATTGAGTCGGCAAGGTCGCCGTAATGGAGGTGGAACTGCTCGTTCCCCTCCAGGTGGGCTATGCGCTCGCGGAAGTCGACCGACGAGCGGCGTATCACGCCATGCACGTCGTAACCTTTCTCAATGAGGAACTCGGCCAGATAAGAGCCGTCCTGCCCGGTAACACCGGTAATCAATGCTTTTTTCATCGGGAGAAGAGATTTTCAGAAGTTGGAGAGTATGGAGTCCATGGCAGCGGAAAGACCGTCCTTGTCCTTGCCGCCAGCCTGGGCGAATCCGGGCTGTCCGCCGCCTCCGCCCTTGATGGCTTTGGCTGCGGTGCGCACTATATTGGATGCGTTCATGCCGTTGGCCGCCAGGTCGTTGGTGAGCATCACGGTGAGCAGGGGCTTTCCGGCGATGTCGTGGGTGGCGCCGACGAAAGCGGTGTTCTCCGGCGAAAGCTCGCGTATGGCGAATGCCACGTTTTTCACCACTTCGGGTATGCGCGGGCCTTCGAGGGTGGTCACTTTCACTCCGTTTAAGGTGCGGGCGTTTTCAATAAGCTGCTGGGCGAGGTTACGTGTGCGCTCCTTCATGTATTCCTCGGCCTGGCGGCGCAGGTCGGCGTTATCCTCGATAGCTTTTTTGAGGGCACCGAGCACATCGGGCGCATTGTGGAACATGTTGCCGATTTCGGCGAGAGTGTCGGTCATCTGGTCGATTGCTTTCTCCACGTTCTCGCCGGTTATGGCCTCGATGCGGCGTATGCCTGCGGCGATGGAGCTTTCCGACACGATGCGGATCATGCCGATGTTGCCTGTGTTGTCAACGTGTGTGCCGCCGCAGAGCTCCACGGAGTCGCCGTAGCGGATTACGCGTACTTCGTCGCCGTATTTCTCGCCGAAGAGAGCCATTGCTCCCATGGCGCGGGCCTCCTCGATGGGCACGTTGCGGTGCTCGTCGCGGCTGATGGCCGAGCGTACGGCGGCATTGGCCAGATGCTCCACCTTGCGCAGCTCCTCGGGCGTAACTTTCTGGAAGTGCGAGAAGTCGAAGCGGAGCACTTCGGGCGATACGAACGAACCTTTCTGCTCTACATGTTCGCCCAGCACCTGGCGCAGGGCGTGGTGCAGCAGGTGGGTGGCGGTGTGGTTGGCCGATGTGGCGCGGCGCGCCTTTTCATCGATGGCGGCGGTGAAGGTGGCTTCCAGGTCGGCGGGGAGTCTGTGGGTGAGATGCACGCCGACGCCGTTCTCGCGTTTGGTGTCGAAAATCTCCACAACGTCATCGCCGGCTGTGAGTGTGCCGCGGTCGCCGGTCTGGCCGCCCATCTCGGCGTAGAAGGGGGTTTCGGAGAGGATTATCTGGTAGTATTCCTTGTTTTTCTGCTTTACACGGCGGTAGCGGAGGATTTCGGCCTGGCAAGAGGTGCGGTCGTAGCCCACGAACTGCTGCTCGCCGTCGCGCAGTATGACCCAGTCGGTGGCCTCAACTGCGGCGGCATTACGCGCGCGGGCTTTCTGTGCAGCCATCTCTGCATCGAATCCGGCCTGGTCGAGTGTCATTCCTTTCTCTTTGAGAATGAGCTGGGTGAGGTCGAGCGGGAAACCGTAGGTGTCGTAAAGAGTGAAGGCTTCCTTGCCTGAAATCTCGGTCTTCTCCTCCTTGCGGGCCGCTGCAATGGCGCCGTCGAGGAGGCGTATGCCGTTGTCGAGTGTGCGCAGGAAGGAGTCTTCCTCCTCCTTGGTCACCTTCATGATGAGGTCGCGCTGGCTCACGATTTCGGGGTAGGCGTCGCCCATTGACTCGATGAGGGTGTCGATGAGTTTGTAGAGGAAGGCTTCCTTGCGGTCAAGGAAGGTGTAGGCATAGCGCACGGCGCGGCGCAGGATGCGGCGTATCACATAGCCTGCTTTGGCGTTGGAGGGGAGCTGCGAGTCGGCGATGGAGAATGCTATGGTGCGTATGTGGTCGGCGATAACGCGCATGGCCACGTCGGTCATGTGGTCTTTGCCGTATTCCTTGCCTGAGAGTGCCGCGATGCGCGCTATCATGGGGGTGAACACGTCGGTGTCGTAGTTCGAGGTCTTCCCCTGGAGCGCCATGCAGAGACGCTCGAAGCCCATACCGGTGTCGATAACCTTTGCCGGTAGCGGCTCGAGGGTGTGGTCGGACTTGCGGTTGAACTGCATGAACACGAGGTTCCAGATCTCGATAACCTGGGGGTGGTCCTTGTTGACCAGGTCGGCTCCGGGTATGGCTTTGCGCTCCTCCTCGGAGCGGAGGTCGATGTGTATCTCGGAGCAGGGGCCGCAGGGGCCTGTATCGCCCATCTCCCAGAAGTTGTCGTGCTTGTTGCCGTTTATGATATGGCTTGCCGGGAGGTGTTTCTCCCAGTAGGAGGCGGCTTCGTCGTCGCGCGAGAGCCCCTCTTCGGGCGCTCCCTCGAACACTGTGGCGTAAAGGTGCGCGGGGTCAAGCCCGAGCACGTCAACGAGGAACTCCCATGCCCAGTCTATGGCTTCCTTCTTGAAGTAGTCGCCGAACGACCAGTTGCCGAGCATCTCGAACATTGTGTGGTGGTAGGTGTCGAGACCCACCTCCTCTAGGTCGTTGTGCTTGCCGCTGACACGCAGGCATTTCTGCGAATCGGTGACACGGGTCCATTTCGGCGCCTTGTTGCCCAGGATGATATCCTTGAACTGGTTCATGCCCGCGTTGGTGAACATCAGCGTGGGGTCATCTTTTATTACCATCGGGGCGGAGGGCACAATCTGGTGCCCCTTTCCGGCGAAAAACTGCTTGAATGATTCGCGAATCTCTTTGGCGGTAAGCGGTTTGTTGCTCATATAGTGATTTTGTTTTTTATTTCATCGCAGGCACATCGCCATATAACGCGCCGGCGTCACCTGACGGCGGCTACATATATAACATATATGTGCGGTTTCAACTTGCAAAATTACGAAAAGTTTACTATTTTTGCAAAACCGATGGATTCTCTCAGTAAGAAATACTATAAGATACGGGAGGTGGCGGAGCTCGTCGGGGTTCCGGCCTCTACACTGCGCTTCTGGGAGGGGCATTTTCCGGAGGTGGTGCCTACGCGCAACGACCGCGGCACCCGCTTCTATACTCCGCGCAACATCGAGAAACTGCGCATGGTGAAGTATCTCGTGAAGGAAAAGGGGCTTAAAATCGAGGCCGCCCGCGAGCAGATGCGAATCAACTCCGACGGAGTGTCGCGGCGCAGTGACGCCGTAAAGCGGCTTAAAAATGTGCGGGCGCAGCTCCAGCTTATGCTCGACGCCCTCACATCGCGGTCGGTGAAAATATGAAACGCATCTGGCCGCATAGATTTTTTTTGAACAGTTGATTATGGCCCGTAAACGTGATACAGTGCTCTCTGTCAGCAAGGGGATAGCAATAATCCTTATGGTGGCAGGCCATGCCGAGGCGCCGGAGCTGGTGACGAATTTCATCTATACATTCCACATGCCGCTCTTCTTTATGGCCGCCGGCTATTTTCTCAGCCGCCGGTATCTTGATGACCCGTGGAGTTTTATCAGCAAAAGGGTGAAAGGTCTCTATTATCCGTTCCTGAAGTGGAGTATATTTTTTCTGCTGCTGCACAATGTGTGGTTCCATTTCGGCATACTCAACGAGCAGTACGGCAACTGGACCGGAGGTGTGACTCATCCCTACACGCTCCGCAGCGGAGTGACGCGCCTGGTGCTGATGGTCACCTCCATGTCGGGTTACGATGAATTTATGGCCGGGGCTTTCTGGTTTTTCCGCGGCCTGCTGGTGGCAAGCGTGATGTTCCTGCTTATGTACAAGCTTGTTGACTCGCGCACAAATCTGCCGCCTGCCGCAGCGGTGGGGCTGATATGTGTATCGATGGTGGCTTTCCTGGCATTGAGGATACATTTCGGCATAAAACTCACCACCATACCCAATGGGGGCTGGCGGGAATGCTGGGGGATATTCTTTTTCGGCGCGGGGGTGCTTTTCCGACGCTACAAGGGGGCTGTTCGCCACAACAAGTGGCTGTCGGCCGTTTACATGCTGTTTCTCTGTTATGCCGCCACACGCCACTTTTCGGGGATGAACAATGGCTGCCGCTATCAGGACCTTGTCACGCTTCCGCTCACCGGCATAGCCGGGTTTCTTCTTGTGTACCATATATCGTCGGTGATTTCCCGGCGGGATTCGGCATTGAGCCGCGGACTTGCCTATATCGGTGACACCACATTATATATATTTATTTTCCATATCATAGCTTTCAAGCCGGTGAGCCTGTTGAAAATATGGTGGTACGGTCTTGACCCGGGGCAGATAGGGTGCCATATGGTGATACACTACAATCACACCGATTTTTTTTGGGTGATTTATTCCGTGGCCGGGGTGACATTGCCGCTGGCAGGTCTGTGGGCGTGCAGACGTTTTCGTGCTCTTGTGTCGGAGTGGGGCGTCAGCAGGCGCAGGATGTTTGACTGAGGTGTATGGCCGGGGTGACATTGCTGCTGGCAGGTCTGTGGGCGTGTATGAATTGGCTTTGGTGGATTTTTGTTGGATAAATTGGTGTATTTTAAGCATAACGGTTGTAGCTTTGTGGAATTTTAGTAATTTTGTTGCGGCGAGTTTTCTGCGCCCCGCTGTAAAATTAACTGATGTTATTTGTCTGTATCCGACATTGCATTCAACTCCACATTTTTATATACGAACAGTATGAAGAAAACGCTACTTTACCTGACTCTTTCTACTTGCACGCTGCTGCCGGCTTATGCCGCTATCCCCGATGGCGGTTGGTCTGTCACCCCTAAAAACGGCTCGACGGTCGACAAAATCACGGAAATAACCGTGAGCAAGACCAACGAACACTACATGGACCCCTATATCAACCGTTCGGTGAAAATCAACGGAGAGGCAATCTCTGTGACACAGAAGGTTACGAACAACGGAGGAACCGTGGTGATGACTCTCGCCTCTCCGGTGGAGAAATCGGGCACATATGAGATTGTGGTGCCGTCGCGGATGTTTACCTACGGCTACTCGATGTGGGGCGACGAGGAGGATAATCCCGAAATGTCGTGGACCGTTACAGTGGATAATCCCGACCAGCCGATAGGGCCGGTAATCCCTGACATCGAAGTGACGGCCGACCCTGAAAGCGGCTCAACGGTCAAGTTGCTCGAATCTGTTACGGTGAAGTTCGGCGGAGCGGCCTCGGCCACTGTTGCCGCCGACGCTTCCGTGTCGGCTTCGGTCACATCGCTCGGCGCGCCGGTTGATGTGGCAGTGTCGTTCTCGGCCGCCGCCGACCCTGATGCGGTGACGGTCACTTTCTCACCCGCGGTTGCTTCATCGGGCGAATACACATTGACGCTGCCCGAAGGTCTCTTTGACCTCACTGCCGACGGTGGCGGCGAGGCATTTGCCTCCCCGGAAGTGAAACTCAACTACACGGTGAAGGCGCCCCCTGCTGTCGGCGAGAAGTTCGTCGTTGACAATATCCGTTATATCGTGCTCTCGCGCGAGCTTATGACCGCCGCTGTGACCTGGCCAGACAATGAAGACGATTATGCGTCGCTGACCACAGTGCCAACCTCGGTTACTCTTGACGGCGAGACTTTCGCGGTGACTGAAATCGGAAGTCTGGCATTCTCGGAGGTGCGCGGAATAAGCAGCTTTAAGGTGCCCGAAGGGATAACAGCCATCGGCGATGCTGCCTTCTGGTCGAGCTCGCTGGAGTCTATCGAGATACCGCCGAGCGTCACCGCCATCGGTGAAAGCGCTTTTGAGGAGTGTAAGTCGCTGAAGGAATTCACGCTCCCGGCTACCGTGACATCAGTAGGCTCCGACATGTTCTACGGGTGCGCTTCACTTGAATCGGTAACCTTGCCTGAAGGGCTTGCCGCCATACCCGACAATTTCCTTGCCGGATGTGTGATTCTGAAGGAGGTGACCATACCCTCTACGGTCAGGGAGTTCGGCGAGTTCTCGCTGTCGGAGTGCAGTACCCTGACTACTACCAATATACCGGAAGGCACTACAAAACTCGGCCGTTTTGCCTTTGCGAAGTGTCCGCTTCTGACTCGGCTTGATGTGCCTGAGACTGTTACCGAGATGGGGCATGGCGTGTTCTACGAAACCGGTCTTACCGAGGCATCGCTGCCGGAGAACATCACAGTGATTCCCGACGGCACTTTCCAGTGCTGTACGGACCTGGAGGAATTTGTTGTAGGACCCAATGTAACCGAGATAGAGACCCAGGCCTTCTACTGGTGCTTCAAGCTGAAAAAAATCGTTTTCGGCGAGAAAGTAGCCACTCTCGGCACAGAACTCTTCAAAGGGGATGATGCCATAGCCGAGGTTATATGTCTTGGCGCAGAGCCGGCAACGGGTGCCGAATTTCCGCAGGCGGTCTACGACAACGCTACTCTTACCGTGCCTGAAGGTGCCGCTGAAGCCTATCGCAACGCTCCAGGATGGAAGGAATTCAAAAACATCCACACAGTGTCGTCAATTGACGTTGCCGCAGTGGCTGACGGTGTGCAACTCTCGGTTGAAGGCGATATGCTCGGAATCGTTGCCGATACGGATGTTACCGTTACTGATGTCAGCGGACGCGTGCTCTATTGCGGCCGTACAGGAGCTGTGGCACTGTCGCGCGGCTCGGTATATCTCGTAACTGCCGGCGGTAAAACAATAAAATTCCGTCATTGAGCGGTCAACGGGGATAATCCCGTAGTAATTCCCGCTGAAACTCTTTTTCATCACAATTATTATTTGGATAATTGAGGCAAAAGAGCTAACTTTGCAATGAAAATGGAGGCGCGCCTATGTGCGCGCCCCATACATGTCTCCGTAGTTCAATGGATAGAATATCGGATTCCGGTTCCGACGATTGGGGTTCGACTCCCCACGGGGATACAAAAACAACGGCATGATATTGCGTCGCAATATCATGCCGTTGTTTTGCTTGTAGGCCTGTTTCCATAGCGCGCCAATGTTGCCGGCCTCATTTCACTATGCCGAGCAGCTTGTTGCTTATGGCAATAAAATGTGCGTGGAGTCATTGACGGGCTCCACGCACGTATGTGATGGGGGGATGCGGGGTTATTTGCGCTCGATGGTCTGGGTGCGGTCCGGGCCTACGGATACGATGGTGATGGGGGTGCCCAGTTCTTTCTCCAGGAAAGCGATGTAGTCGGCGAACCTGGCGGGGAACTGCTCTTCGGAGGTGATGGAGGTGAGGTCGGTCTTCCACCCCGGGAGGGTGACATACTGGGGCTCTACCTTTACTTCGGCGGCGTTGAAGGGGAAATGGCCGGTGGGCTTGCCGTCGACGATATAGGAGGTGCAGGCCTTTATCTCGTCGAAGGTGTCGAGCACGTCGGATTTCATCATGATGAGGTGGGTCACGCCGTTGAGCATTATGGCGTAGCGGAGAGCCACGAGGTCAATCCATCCGCAGCGGCGTTCGCGTCCGGTCACGGCTCCATATTCGTGGCCGCGGTCGCGGATTTCCTTGCCGGTCTCGTCGAAGAGTTCGGTGGGGAACGGACCGGCGCCTACGCGGGTGCAGTAGGCTTTGAATATGCCGTAGACCCGGCCAATGCGGTTGGGTGCCACTCCGAGGCCTGTGCAGGCTCCGGCGCATACGGTATTGGATGATGTTACGAACGGATATGAGCCGAAATCCACATCGAGCATAGTGCCCTGGGCGCCCTCGCAGAGCACTGATTTGCCTGAGGCGAGGAGGTCGTTGATGAGATATTCCGAGTCGATGATTTCAAATTCCCTGATATAGTCGAGGGCCTCGAACCATGCTTTTTCGAGCTGAACGAGCTGGGCGGTGTCGGGTTCGGCGCCGAGTGCTTTGAGACGTGCCAGGTGGAGGTTGCGCGCTGCGGCGTATTTTTCATTGAAGTTGTGCTCCAGGTCGCCGATGCGGAGGCCGTTGCGGGCGGTCTTGTCGGTGTAGGTCGGACCGATGCCTTTTCCGGTGGTGCCTATTTTTGCTCCCCCCTTGGCGCGCTCGTTGGCAGCGTCGAGCAGGCGGTGTGTGGGGAGGATGAGATGGGCCTTGCGCGATATTTTAAGGCGGTTCTTCAGGTCAGTGCCTGAAGCCTCGAGGGCGCGTGCTTCTTCGGTGAAGAGCACCGGGTCGAGCACCACGCCGTTGCCGATGATGTTGGTCTGTCCCTGCTGGAAAATTCCCGAGGGGATTGAGCGGAGCACATACTTCTTGCCGTCGAACTCCAGGGTGTGGCCGGCATTGGGGCCTCCCTGGAAGCGGGCTACGGCGTCGTAACGCGGTGTGAGCACGTCAACTACTTTTCCTTTACCCTCGTCGCCCCACTGGAGCCCGAGCAATACGTCAACTTTCATGATTGTGGGAAAGTGAATTATGTATGATTGGTTAGTTATTTCGGTTTTGATGGAGAGTGGGGCGTGCGGGTTTTGCCTGAGGAGTCGAGCCGTCGGCGCTGTTCGCGACGCATACGTTTGAGGCAGCGGTAGCATGTGCCGTATACGTAGACCATGCAGTAGGCCGGCTCGAACGAGGAGTAGTGTCGCCTTGTAATCTGCCGGAGTGAGAGGCTGCTGTCGGTCACTTCGCTGATGCGCCCGCAGGCGGTGCACACCAGATGATAGTGTCCGGCCGGTGAGTCGGGCACCACCCGCTCGTATTGGGCGGGCTGTTCCCCTCCGAACCGGTGCATCCTTGCCAGGCCTGCTTCTACAAGCACTTTCAGTGTGGAATACACCGTGGACAGACTCAAGTGGTAGCCGTCGCTGTCGAGCAGGGCCCGCAGCTCGTCGGCCTGCAGATGTCTGTCGCCGGCAAAGAGCCTGTCGAGGATGGCTATCCTTTCGGGGGTGCGGCGCATCCCTTTTCTCCGCAGGTACTGCGTTAGCTGCGTGCGTGCGGCTGTGAGTATGTCAGCGTCAGTTGCCAAGCTCCGAGAGGAATTTTATGCGCATCATCCGAATCTCTTCTTCGGAGTATTCGCTGCCGAGTTCTTTTATCGCCTCGGAGAGGGAGTCGGAATCGGCTTCCTTAAAGTATTCAAAGATATCTTCCTGATGGTCTTCGTCGATTACCTCGTTGATGAAGTAGTCGATGTTGATTTTTGTGCCGGAGTACACGATGGCTTCGATTTCGTCGAGGAGCTCGCCGAATTCCATGCATTTTGAGTTGGCCAGCTCGTCGAGGTCGATTTTGCGGTCGATGGCCTGGATGATGGAAATCTTGATGCGGCTCTTGTTGGCCACCGAGCGCACGCGCAGGTCCTCGGGGCGTTCGATTTCGTTGTCTTCCACGTGTCGGCGTATCACGGCGATGAATTCGTCGCCGTAGCGTTTGGCCTTTCCGGCGCCTACGCCGGTGATGTTCTGGAGCTCGTCGATGGTGATGGGATAGGTGGTTGCCATTGCTTCGAGCGAGGGGTCCTGGAATATCACATATGGCGGGAGGTTATGTTTTTTCGCCACCTTCTTGCGGAGGTCCTTGAGTATGGAGTATAGCTCGGGGTCTACCGCACATGCGGCGCCGCTTTTGAGCACAACTTCCTCCTCCTGCTCGGTGAAGTCGTTGTCTTCCACCACTTTGAAGGCTTTGGGGCGTGAGAGGTATTTTTTCCCTTCGGGTGTGATGCGAATGAGGCCGAAGTTCTCGACATCGCGGTCGAGGTATCCGGCAATGGTGGCCTGCCTGATCACCGCGTTGAGGAATTTGCGGTCGGCGCCCTGTGCGCTTCCGAATACCTCCAGTTCGTTGTGGCGGTAGGAGCGTACTTCGTTGGTCTCGCGACCGAGCATCACGTCAATAATATGGTCGGCTTTGAATTTTTCTTTGAGGGCGGTCACCGTTTCCAGCACCGCGAGCAAATCTTCTTTAGCGTCCACTTGTTTCTTTGGGTTTAAACAGTTATCACAGTTTCCACAGTAGTCGCCCTCGAATTCCTCCCCGAAGTAGTGCAGGAGGCTTTTGCGGCGGCATAGCGATGATTCGGCATAGGCTGCTGTCTCTGCCAGTAGCTGTTTGCCGATTTCCTGCTCTATGACCGGCTTGCCCTGCATGAACTTCTCGAGTTTGCGCAGGTCTTTGGCCGAGTAGAAGGTGATGCACTGCCCTTCGCCGCCGTCGCGTCCGGCGCGTCCGGTCTCCTGGTAGTATCCTTCGAGCGATTTGGGCATGTCGTAGTGTATCACATACCGCACATCGGGTTTGTCGATGCCCATGCCGAAAGCGATAGTGGCCACAATCACATCCACCTGCTCCAGCAGGAAGGCGTCCTGGTTGGCCGAGCGTGTGGCCGAGTCCATTCCGGCGTGGTAGGGGAGCACCTTTATGTTGTTGACTTTCAACAGCTCGGTGAGCTCCTCCACTTTCTTGCGGCTGAGGCAGTATATGATACCCGATTTCCCCTCCTGGCCTTTGATGAACCGGATTATGTCGCGGTCAACGTTGGCCGTCTTGGGGCGGATTTCGTAGAAGAGGTTCGCCCGGTTGAACGACGATTTGAATACCTTGGCGTCGCTCATGCCGAGGTTCTTCTGTATGTCGTGCTGCACTTTCGGGGTGGCCGTGGCGGTGAGGGCAATCACCGGCCGCTCCTGTATCTCGTTGATTATAGGCCTTATGCGGCGGTATTCAGGGCGGAAATCGTGGCCCCATTCCGAGATGCAGTGGGCTTCGTCGACGGCGTAGAACGATATGGAAACTGTCTTTAGAAATTCAATATTCTCTTCTTTAGTCAGTGACTCCGGGGCTACATACAGCAGTTTGGTCTTTCCGGCCGTTACATCGGCCTTCACCTGGTCGATTGCGGCGCGGTTGAGCGAGGAGTTGAGAAAGTGTGCCACTCCGTCGTCGGCCGAGAAGCTTCGCATGGCGTCCACCTGGTTTTTCATCAGGGCTATCAGGGGCGATATCACCACTGCGGTGCCTTCGCTTATCAGGGCCGGGAGCTGGTAGCACAGCGATTTCCCCCCGCCGGTAGGCATCAGAACGAACACGTCGTTCCCCTCAAGCAGAGAGAGCATTATCTCTTCCTGGGTGCCTTTAAAATTGTCGAAGCCGAAATTTTGCTTTAACGCTTCGGTCAATTGCTGCTTGGTAGTCATGGAGTCAAATAAGGTTTTACGTGTGGATGAGAGGTTCAGGATTGAGAGTTGAGCTCGTAGTGCGACTGCTGGAGCTTGGCGCGCACGTAGTCGGCGGTGACGTCGAACTCCTTGTCGGCTGTCGAGGGGATGTCGAACATGGCGTCGATCATCACCGTCTCCACAATGGCGCGCAGACCGCGGGCGCCGAGCTTGTACTCTATCGCCTTGTCGACGATGGTGTCGAGCGCTTCGGGGGTGAAGTTGAGTTTCACTCCGTCCATGGCGAAGAGTTTTTCGTACTGCCGGGTGATGGCGTTTTTCGGCTCAGTGAGCACTCTGCGCAGGGCGTCGCGGTCAAGCGGCTCGAGGTGGGTGAGTATGGGCAGACGTCCGATAATTTCCGGTATGAGGCCGAATGATTTGAGGTCCTGCGGCGCCACATAGTTGAGGTATGAGTCGGCGTTTATGCGCCTGCGGGCTGCATCGGTGCCGTAGCCTACTGTGTGGGTGTTGAGACGCTGGGCAATCTTGCGCTCGATGCCGTCGAAAGCTCCTCCGCATATGAAGAGGATGTTTTTGGTGTCGACGGCAATCATGCGCTGCTCCGGGTGTTTACGGCCCCCTTGCGGCGGTACGTTCACCACCGAGCCTTCCAGGAGTTTGAGCAGCCCCTGCTGCACACCTTCGCCCGAGACGTCGCGAGTTATCGACGGGTTGTCGCCTTTCCGAGCTATCTTGTCGATTTCATCGATGAACACGATGCCTTTCTGGGCTTTCTCCACATCGTAGTCGGCGACCTGGAGGAGGCGCGTGAGGAGGCTTTCTATATCCTCTCCCACGTAGCCGGCCTGTGTGAGCACCGTGGCGTCGACGATTGTGAACGGCACTTTGAGCAGCCTTGCTATCGTTTTGGCGAGGAGTGTCTTGCCGGTGCCGGTGGGGCCTACGAGCACGATGTTTGACTTTTCGATGTCAACATCGTCGCCTTGAGGCTGCTGGAGGCGTTTGTAGTGGTTGTAGACGGCCACAGAAAGGTAGCGCTTGGCTGAGTCCTGGCCGATTACATACTGGTCGAGGTATTCTTTTATCTCGCGTGGCTTGGGGATGGACTCGAGCGCGGGCATGGCGTTGTCGTGGCGCGCGCCTTTGCGTGAGGAGCTTTCTCCGCGGTATTCCTGGAGGATGTCGTGGATAGAGTCGGCGCAGTCAGAGCAGAGGTACACCCCCGGTGTGATGGCCGAGGGGATGAGTACTTCTGTTTCAGTGGCTTTGCGCCCGCAGAAGGCGCACGATTCTATTTTTTTCTTGGTCATTTATTTTTGTTTTACGAGCACATTGTCAATCATGCCGTAGGCCTTTGCTTCCTCGGCGGTCATCCAGTAGTCGCGGTCGGAGTCGGCCTCCACTTTTTCGATGGGCTGGCCGGAGTGGTTGGCGATAATCTGGTAGAGCTCGTGTTTGAGTTTGAGTATTTCGCGAGCGGTGATTTCGATGTCGGAGGCCTGTCCCTGCGCTCCGCCCATGGGCTGGTGGATCATCACTCTGGAGTGGGGGAGGGCAAAACGCTTGCCTGCGGTGCCGCTTACCAGGAGCACTGCCGCCATCGAAGCCGCCATGCCGGTGCAGATTGTGGAGACGTCGCTCTGGATGTACTGCATGGTGTCATATATCCCCAGGCCGGCGTAAACGGAGCCGCCGGGCGAGTTGATGTAGATGGAGATGTCTTTCCCGGGGTCGGCCGAGTCGAGATAGAGCAACTGGGCCTGCACCACGTTGGCCGAGTAGTCGTTTACGTCGGTGCCCAGGAAGATGATGCGGTCCATCATAAGGCGTGAGAACACGTCCATCTGTGCCACGTTGAGCTGGCGCTCCTCGATGATGGTGGGTGATATATAGCTTGATGTGATTTTGCTGTTGGCCTGCGATGTAAACTGATCGAGTGCAAGCCCGTTCATGCCCAGGTGCTTTACAGCATAATTGCGGAAATCGTTATTCATTTTTTGTAGTTTTTTGAGAGGTTGGGGCGGAGCGGCCACAGGCTTTTGCTCCGCTGCTGCGGGATATGTATGTTTTATAACACACAAAACACATTCAAAGATACAACTTTTTTGCCGTTCGCGCGTAATTTTTGTGTAAAAAAATATCGTCTCGCCCCTCAGGAATGGCCTGGCGGGGGTGAGACGATGATTTTTAGTGGTGTGGCGCGCTTGCGCACGCTATTTTATCAGGCTTCGTCGGGATTGGCGAGCTTCTTGAATTCGTCGAGGCTTACGGTTTTCTCGTCGAGCGACACCATGGCCTTGATTACGTTGAAGAGCTTGCGGTTGGCAACGTCCTCGCGGATGCGGCGGCCGTACTCTTTGTTCTCAAGGATGCGTTTTGCGTAGGTGGTGAGGGTCTCGTCGTCCATATTGGTCATGCCGTACTGGGCGAACTGCTGGAATGCCAGGCCCTTGGCGAAGCTGAGCACATCGTCCTCGGTAACCTTGATGTCCTGGTTGCGTGCGATCTTGCCCTGGATGAGCTCCCATTTTATGCCGGGAACCATCTTCTCGTATTCTGCCTCTACGTTTTCGGCGTTGAGGCCTTCGTTGCGGGCAACGAGCCATTTTTTGAGCACGCCGGCGGGGAGGTCGAAGTTGCCGAATTTCTTCACGATCTCATCCTGCACGTCGCGGTTGAACATCATGTCGGAATTGGGCTGGAGCTGGGTGGCGATCATTTTGCGGAGCTCGGCGAAGTAGGTTTCCTCGTCGGTTACTTCAGAGCCGGCGAACACCTCTTTGTAGAATTCCTCGTTGTGCTCGGCGGGTTTGACCACGATGATTTCGGAGATGGCCATCTCGAAGTTGTCGTGGAGGTCGGCCACCTTCTCTTTGTCGGTGTGGAGCATGGAGGCGAGCTCGGCGGCGTTGCCGTTGCAGGTATCCCAGGGGTTGAAAACAACCTTGTCGCCTACTTTCTTGCCGTTGAACTTCTCAACCTCGGCCTCGTTCTTGAAGAACATCGGGGCCACGATGCCGTCAACAACCTGGATGGCCTCTTCGTCGGAGCGTACGTTGCCTTCGGCGTCGAGCTGCATGATGGCGCCTTTCACCAGGGCTTTGCCTTCGACGGTCTCGCCGGGTACCTGTGCGCCGAAGCGTTCGCGCAGGGCGGTATCCTGCTGGTCAACCATCTCCTGGCTTACCTCGATGTTGTAGAAGGGCACGTGCATGTCCTTGTTGAGGTCAACATCGAATTCGGGTGCGAGAGCCACTTCGTAGGAGAAGGTGTAGTCCTTGTCGTCGAGATTGATTTCCTCAACCTTCACGGGGAGGGGCTCGCCAAGGATGTCAACTTTGTTCTCGCGGAGGTAGTTGATCACGGCGTTGAACACCTCTTCGTTGAGCACGTGGCTCTTCACCTCTTTGCCGAAACGGCGGCGGAGCTGCTCGAGCGAAACGTGACCCGGACGGAAACCGGGAATCTGGCGGGTGCGGCCTATCTCTTTGAGTTCTTTGTTGACTTTGGGCAGGTAGTCGTTTTCGGCCACCTCAACTTTGATAAGTCCTTCGAGGGCGGAGGTCTTTTCGAGAGTTACTTGCATGATAATTGATGCGTTATGTGTAAGTTTATAAATTCAGGCTGTTGCGGAGGGATGCGGCCTGCGGCCAACACCTGTCCTACATGGTGGACGGCACAAGGGAAAGGCGTCCGCTCCCACATCTGAGAGCGAAACATGCCGATTCACGATGCAAAATTAACATAATTAATCGGTGTTCGCAATTATAACGACGCTTTTTTTCATCGGCCTCCTCTTGGGGGGGCGGTGGGGCTTGTAGGACCAGTGGGACATGTAGGACATGTAGGACATGTAGGACTTGTGGAGCCAGCTATGCCGGATGGCCTCCTACAAGTCCTACAAGTCCCACCGGTCCTACAAGTCCCACCGGGCAAATAAAAGTAAATCAGGGCATACTGAAATCAGAATTGACAATAACCGATGTGCGCTATTGGTCGGGAGGTTATCTGTATGGGTTGCAGGCGCAGGAGTCATGGGTCTGCGCGAGGTATTTGATGAGGCTGTCGTTGGCACACATGATTTCCTCGAGGTAGCGGCCGTAATGGTCGAAATCGTCAATCGGGTGACGGGCCACTCCCGATTCCATGGCGGCGCGCACGATTGCCGGAGTCACCGAAGTGAGGAGGCGCTTGTCGAACGGCTTGGGCAGGATGTACTCGCGTCCGAATTTCAGTTCGCGGTCGCCGTAGGCCATGGCCATTTCGTCGGGCACAGGCTCGTGGGCCAGTGCGGCTATGGCGGTTGCAGCAGCCACTTTCATCGCCGGCCTGATTGGTGGAGTGGTTTTTTAGATGACCACAAAGTTAGTTATTTTTTTGGAATCCGTTATAAGGGCGGCATAATAAACGGATTTGTGATTGTTTGGATTTAATTAATGTGTTTTAGTAAAGTTTAACTAAAAATGGGGGGGGTAAAACCTCTTTTTTGTAAATTTGCATGGTAATCATTATCACATATTTATATTATTATGAAGAAGTACTTTTTTCTTTCAATCACATTTCTGCTCGGAATGCTGACTTCGTGCAAATACGCCTCACAGATAGCCGATGCCGTAGGCTCGATCGATATGGACGGCGAGTCGGCCTACAAGAAAGCTGCCGAACTTGCCGCAGAGGTAGACCCCGCCTGGAAGGTCTACTACCTGAGTCTCGACGCCGAAGGTATGGCTGACCAGTGCCGAAACACACTGGGTGTCATCCAGGTGCGTATGATGAACGCCGACGGAGATGCATATGTTCAGAATCTCTATCCGGTGAAAACCACTCCCGATATCGACAAATTCGCCCCCAAGGGTGTGACGTTCGACGAGCTTCCAGCCATCGACTTCACCGCCGAGAAAGCGCTGAAGAATGTTAACGACTGCAAGGCTATGATTCCGGAGGGCTACAAATTCCTGAACCTTTATTCTTACATCAAGGAATACGATGCCAATCTTAAAGGTTACGCCACAAGAATCGTAATCAACATTCAGGAGGAAGGCAAGGAGAGCGTCGAGGTCAACGGCGCCAAGTCCGATGTCTACTACCAGCTTGAATTCATGATTTCTCCCGACGGCAACATCGAGATGAAAGAGGGTTGACCATAAGCGATAACCGACTACAACGGCTGCAGAACCCGGTGAAAGGTGTTCTGCAGCCGTTGTTATATGGCGGAAGGTGGAATCCGCAGTTCGTCAAGGCTATTATTTATACAAGGCTATTATTTATAGGGGTTGCAGGCGCAGGAGTCATGGGCCTGCGCGAGGTATTTGATGAGGCTGTCGTTGGCACACATGATTTCCTCGAGGTAGCGGCCGTAATGGTCGAAATCGTCAATCGGGTGACGGGCCACTCCCGATTCCATGGCGGCGCGCACGATTGCCGGAGTCACCGAAGTGAGGAGGCGCTTGTCGAACGGCTTGGGCAGGATGTACTCGCGTCCGAATTTCAGTTCGCGGTCGCCGTAGGCCATGGCCATTTCGTCGGGCACAGGCTCGTGGGCCAGTGCGGCGATGGCGGTTGCGGCTGCCACTTTCATCTCCTCGTTAATTGTGGAGGCGCGGCAGTCGAGGGCGGCGCGGAATATGTAGGGGAAGCCCAGCACATTGTTGATCTGGTTGGGATAGTCGGAGCGCCCGGTGGCGAATATGATGTCGGGGCGCGAGGCCATGGCTTTCTCGTAGGAGATTTCAGGGTTGGGGTTGGCCAGGGCGAACACAATCGGGCGCGGAGCCATCGAGCGGACCATTTCGGTGGTGAGCACATCGGCCACGGAGAGGCCCAGGAAGATGTCGGCCCCCTTCATTGCATCGGCAAGGGAGACGATGTCGGTGCGCTCGGTCACGAATTTCTCTTTGTATGGGTTGAGGTCTTTTCTCGACGACGATATCACCCCTTTGGAGTCGCACATTATTATATTGCTCCGGCGCATTCCCAGGGCGCGGTAAAGGTTGGTGCAGGCCATTGCCGCTGCTCCGGCTCCGTTGACCACCATTTTCACCTCCTTTATGTCTTTGCCCTGGAGCTCGAGGGCATTGAGAAGCCCGGCAGCCGATATTATGGCCGTGCCGTGCTGGTCGTCGTGCATGATGGGGATGTTGCATTCACGCCGGAGCGCGCTTTCGATTTCAAAGCATTCCGGGGCCTTTATATCCTCCAGGTTTATCCCGCCGAAAGTGGGGGAGAGCGATTTCACAATGTCGATGAAGCGTCGCGGTTCCTTTTGGTCAATCTCGATGTCGAAGGCATCGAGTCCGGCGAAAATCTTGAAAAGTAGGGCCTTACCCTCCATAACGGGCTTGGCGGCCCGGGCTCCGATGTCGCCCAGCCCGAGCACGGCGGTGCCGTTTGAAATCACAGCCACAAGGTTGCCTCGGTTGGTGTAGTCGTAGCTCTTTATAGGGTCATCCTTGATTTCGAGGCACGGGTAGGCTACCCCCGGGGAGTATGCCAGGGCTAAATCCTGCGGGGTGTCGTAAGGTTTGGTAGGAACAATCTCTATTTTACCAGGTTGAGGCAGGCGGTGATATCTCAGGGCCTCCTCTTTCAAATTGTCGTTAGCCATAGTGTTGTCAGTGTATGTAATATTAACGGAAAAAAGTTTGGGGTAGTTACACGGCATATAGGAAAAGTTGTGTTAAATTAGCTTAAATTGCATAGAGTCCGGATAGTTGATATAGTTCTACTGTGTAAATTTGCATTTCAAATAAAAAAATAGCTGACGTTGGCAAAAATCATAGAATACAACGATGTGGAAGTGCTCCGCAAGGAACTTGTGGTGCTCAAGCACGTGTCGTTCTCTCTTGAGGAAGGGGAGTTCGCTTACCTTATAGGGCGAGTAGGCTCGGGCAAGTCGAGCCTGATGAAGTCCATGTATGCCGAGATTCCGCTGTCCGGCGGCCACGCCAATGTGCTGGGGCGCGAACTCATCGGAATCCGCCGCAAGGAGATACCGATGCTCCGCCGCGAAATCGGCATAGTTTTCCAGGACTTCCAGCTACTGACGGACCGCACCGTGCAGCAGAATCTTGAGTTTGTGCTCAATGCCACCGGATGGCGCGACCGCACCGACAAGGAGAACCGCATAGAGCAGTGCCTGCGGCAGGTGGGGATGGAGAACAAATCGTATAAGCTCCCCCACGAGCTTTCAGGCGGCGAGCAGCAGCGTGTGGTGATAGCCCGCGCACTCCTCAACAAGCCGCGCCTGATACTCGCCGACGAACCTACCGGCAATCTCGACCCCGAGACAGGCCAGCAGATTTTCGCGCTGTTGCGGCGTTGCGCCGAGGAAGGCACTGCCGTAATCATGGCCACCCACAACCTGGCGCTGGTGGAGCAATACCCTGCCCGCACTTTGCGCTGCGAGGCCAAAGCTCTCCATACCTCATAATGTAACCCTCCCACCACAATAGATGAAAGTGATGAAATTTGGCGGCACCTCGGTAGGTTCCGCCGACAGGATAAAGGATGTGGCCGGACTTATCACCGGCCGAGGCCAGAACATAGTGGTGCTTTCGGCGATGTCGGGCACCACAAATACCCTCGTGGAGATCGCCGGATACCTCTACCACCATAATGTAAACGGAGCGAAAGAGATTATCAACTCGCTCGAAAAGAAATACATGCGCACCATTGCGCTGCTTTTCACCGGAGTGGACTACCGCATGGAGGCCGATGAGGAGATCCGCGGCATCTTCTCGCATCTGCGCTCGCTATGCCGCGACGGCTTCGGCGAGGAGGATGAGAAGGAAATCCTGGCCCAGGGGGAGATGATGTCGACCACTCTGATGTATCTTTACCTTCAGCAGCAGGGGGTGAACGCCGGATTTCTCCCGGCGCTCGATTTCATGCGCACCAACGAGGACTGCGAGGCCGACAGCGAGTATATCCGCGACCGCCTCGAAGAGCTCCTTGCCGAGAATCCCGGAGCCGACCTCTATATCACCCAGGGGTACATCTGCCGCAACCATGAAGGGAAGGTGGATAACCTTCAGCGCGGCGGCTCGGACCTTACGGCCTCGCTCATAGGGGCGGCCGTCGACGCCTCCGAAATCGAGATATGGACCGATATCGACGGGATGCACAACAACGACCCCCGCTATGTGGAAGGCACAAGCCCTGTGGCCGAGCTGCATTTCGACGAGGCCGCCGAACTGGCCTATTTCGGAGCCAAAATCCTGCATCCGGCATGTGTGCTCCCGGCCAAGGTCAACAATATTCCTGTGCGTCTGCTCAACACCATGGAGCCACAGGCACGCGGCACTCTCATACACAACACCGACCGCTCATGCTCGATAAAGGCGGTGGCCGCCAAAGACGGCATTACGGCAATAAAAATCAAATCGTCGCGTATGCTGCTGGCCTCGGTATTCATGCACCGGGTGTTCGAGATTTTCGACAACTACCGCAAGCCGATCGATATGATTTCGACCTCCGAGGTAAGTGTGACAGTCACAGTCGACTCGCCTCTGAAACTGGAGCATATACTCGAGGACCTCAAGGCGCTCGGCACAGTGAAAGTCGACGAGAACATGTGCATCATCTGCGTTGTGGGCGACCTTCACTGGCGTAACCGCGGATTCGAGGCCGCCGCCCTTGACGCCCTGGCCGACATTCCGGTGCGCATGGTGAGCTATGGCGGCTCTGACCGCAATATATCTTTCCTGGTGTCGGCCGACGACAAGGTGGCCGCGCTCCGGGCCCTCCAGAGCCGTCTGTTCGCTTCCTGACAGGCGACGGCGCCAGTCAGCAGTCACGAAAATGTGCGGAAGAGCGCCTTATAGTCGCGCTCGCTTCCTGCAAGCACAAATATATCCCCGGCGGCCACGCGCTCGTCGGGGCTGTTTTTATAGTCGAGCATCTCCTCGTCGGGGCGCCTTATGCCGAGAATGTTCACTTTGTCCATGGGGCGGATGGCCGCGATGAGTGTAAGGCCGTGGAGCGAGTCGGGCACATCGGCATATTTCATCTGGAAGAAATATTCCGGCGCGCGGCATTTCACGATGTAGGACGAGGTGTCGAGGCGCATCGTCTCCACACGCGCCCCCCATTCCAGTTCGTTGACAAGGTCGTGTGCGGCACGTTGCTCCGGGTTGAGAATCCGCTCCACCTCCATCCCCTCGAGTATCGATTTGTGCAGATCGTCAATGGCGCGTGCGAATATTCGTCGCACACCCATGCGCCGGAGCTGGGCCACTGTCTTCACGCTCGCACCGAAATTCTCTCCGATTGCAACTATCACAAGGTCGACGTTTTTCAGCGGAAGCACAGCCAGGGCGGCCGGGTCGGTGGAGTCAATGGTGTAGGCTGTGGAGATATAGTCCTTTATGGCTTCCACATTGGTTGAGCGCACGTCGGCGCCGATTACCTCGTTGCCGAGGTCGGTGAGGTCGCGTGCCAGGTTGGTGCCGTATATTCCGAGGCCGATTATAAGGTAGCGCATAAGCAGGTGTTAATAAAAGGTGGTAGGATTCAGTTGATTATAATATTGTCGGAGGGGTATTTCACCGGCGGTTCGGAGCGGGAGCCGGCAATGCCTGCGAGTACCGAAAGCAACCCGACGCGTCCGAAAAACATGGCCAGGCAGAGCACTATTTTGGAGCCGGTGGAAAGCTGCGGTGTTATGCCCAGCGACGTGCCCACGGTGAAGAGCCCGGAGGCCGCCTCGTAAAGGAGCGCTTTCAGTCCGAGCCCCGGGTCAAGAATCACCAGCAGGGAGCCTGTAAGGAGGTAGGCGAGCACCGACAGCCCTACCACGGCGTGCGCCGTGCGCAGCGAGGCGATGTCGATTGTGCGTTGGAAGGCCGTGACCCTGCGGCTGCCGCATACCGAGGCCTTGAGGTTGAGGAGCATAGTGGCGAATGTGTTCACCTTTATACCGCCGGCCGTTGACTGCGATCCGCCCCCGACCCACATAAGGAATACGAACATTATCAAGGTTACATTCATCATCGATGCCGGGTTGACCGAGGCGAAGCCCGACGACCGGGGCACGAATGAATTGAAAACCGACTGCACGATTTTGTCGTAAAGGCTCATCCCGGCCAGGGTGTTGTTGTACTCGAATACAAAAAACAGCGCCGAGCTTGCCACGATAATCCATGCCGATGTGACAAGTACGATTTTTGTGTTGAAGTCGAGAGTGTGTGCTTTGCGTCGGGCCCGAGGCAGGCCACGCAGCCGCCTCCATGCGCGGATGGCCTGCTGCCTGGCGGCCTGGCTGAAATTCATCAGTATCGGGAATCCGATGCCTCCGGCGAGAATAAGCAGCGAAGCTATTATGTAGACGCTCTGGTCGGAGTGGAGCAGCAGCGGGTTGGATAGTCCGCCATCGAGATTGGAGAATCCGGCGTTGCAGAATGCCGACATGGCGTGGAAACCGGAGAATATCAGTTCGTCCTCGAGGCTCATGCCGAGTGTGCCGTGTACGGCCAGGAAGAACGCCACAGCTCCGGCAAGCTCTATCACCAGCGTGAACAGCAGGATGCTCATCAGGGTGGGGAGCAGCGACGAAAGGCTTTTTGAGTAGATCATATCCTTGACCATCAACTGCGAGTAGACCGAAGTGTTGCCACTGAAATAAAGCGCGAAAAAGCAAGTGAAGGTCATGATGCCCAGGCCGCCGGTCTGAATCAGCAGCGCCAGAATCAGCAGCCCCTGCGGCGTGAAGGTCTGCGAAAGCTCCACCGGGCACAGCCCCGTGATGCTAACGGCCGATGTGGCGATGAATAGGGAGTCGATATAGTTCAGATGCACTATGGTGCACCGTGGCATCATCAGCAGCAGTGAGCCGATGAAAATGAGTATCATGAAGCTTGATGCCATTATCAGCGACGGGTTGGTGTGGCGCGAGAGCAGTTTCATTATGCCCGACGAGATTACCATCACCGAGTATGCCGCCAGGATGGCGAAGATGAATTTGCGCGAATACAGAATCTGCTCCAGCAGCGGAATCCACGGATGCTCGGGGCGCGGATACACCAGCGGGAGCAGCGTGACGAGCACGGCTATATCCACCACCCACTTTATTATCCTGTTATGGCGGAGAGTGCTGCGCAGGTTGAGAGTGAGAGAGTAGATTACGTTGGCAAGGAAAATGATGCGTGCGGCGCGCACCGTGCGTAGCAGTCCTTTCCACTCGCCCGAGGTGTGGTCGAATCCGAAATAAACTATTATTCCGGCCACACAAAGCAGAGCCGCGATGAAAGTGATTACACCGAGAAAGTCGGCCCCCCGCTTTATCATGAAAGTGAAGTGGGTGGTAAACCGCAGGTAGCTGTGCTTTGCCACGAGCCACCTGCGGTGTAGTTTATTGTGTAAATCGCTCATTCACCGGTGTTTTTGTTTCGTCTGGAGCGTCAGCGGGCGTTTTATCGCAGAGGTGTGAGCTCGAAGCCGGCGTTCAGGCCTTCGTACTGGTTCAGAAGTGATGATGCGGCCTGAAGGGACTTCTGGCCTGAGACCTTGGCCACGGTGTCGACTATTGTTATGAGTTTGGATATGTCGAAAGTTATAGTAGCGTTTCCGGCGGCTTTCTCCACATGGGCGTTCATCTTGCCCAGGGGGATTTTGCCGAGCGCCGTGAAGCTGAAGGTGAATTCGCCGGGCTGCGATGCGTCGGTGAGGGCATATGTGCCTTTGAGAGTTGCTTTAGGCAGGCGGAACTCAAATGTTCCGTCGTTGTTGAAGGTAGCCTTGAGACGGTCGATGCCGGCTTTGTTGTAGTAGGGGGTTAGTTTCTCGATTATCACCGACGAAGCCGCGGCTCCTCCGGCTTTCTGCAGGAAGTTGGAGCTTTCAAATGCGATGGCCGGCTGCGAGTAGCGCCAGTTGCCTACGAGGTCGGCGGCGGTGACGTTGCTTGATGAAATCAGTCCGGAGATTATGTTGCCTACCTGACCGAGGCCGGAAAGGCCGCCCCCGGAGGTCGTGCCTGAGCCGGATGACGACGACGAGTTGCCTGAAAGGCCACCGAGGAGTCCGCCGAGCATCCCGCCGAGACCTGACTGGCCTGATGACTGTGTGCTTTGCTGCTGCTGTGAACTCTGTTGCTGCTGGCCGGTCTGCTGTGTGGCTCCGGTAGAGCCGTCAGCCTGGTCGGAATCCTGCTGCGACTGGCGCTCTTTTGCGGCGTTTGCTGCCTGCTGAAGGAGGTCTTTGAGGTCGGGTGCCGTAGCGGCGGATGCCCACGAAAGGCAGAGCAACGTAGCTATCGAGATGAAAAAAGCTCTCATAAATTTTGTTGTTTGAAATTGGTTAATGGCCGTCGCCGGCCGTATATTATCTTGCAAAGATAACACAATAGAAGAAAATAAAGGCGAAAGCTCGATGTTAAAAACTTTAACACTCATATGTTTTCACGGCTCGTTAAAAAGCGCTAACTTTACCAAAATTTTATAAACCAATGCGCCCGCGAAGGGAGAAGCCGCTCCCGGGCAATTATGCAGATGATAAGGAAATTATTCGCGATTCTTGTTGTCGCGTTGGCTTTGGCGGTGCCACGGGCCTCCGCGCAGGTGGAATTCAAACGGGGTCTCGAGCAGGTGAGTTTCATACCCAAAGGGCAGTGGATCACCGGGGTGAGTGTGAGTTTCTCCCAGTCGGACCAAAAGAACTATCAGTTCCTGATTGTTGAGAACTTGCACGGCGACGCCTTTACGTTCAAGGTGAGCCCGATGCTCATGTACGCTTTTCAGAAAGATATGGCCGCAGGCGGCAAATTCGCCTACACCCGCACCCGCACCAGGCTGAACTCTGCCGACATAGTGCTCGGCGGCGACAGCAATTTCAACGTCGACAATCTTTACTCCATATCGCAGAATTATTCGGCGATGGCAGCCTACCGCAACTATTTCAGCCTGGGGCGCTCGCGTCGGTTCGGATTCTTCAACGAGGTGCAGCTCCAGGTAGGCGGCGGCGAGTCGAAAATAATCAACGGCTCGGGCGATGACCTTACCGGCACGTTCGAGCGCAACTGGAATCTCAACGTGGGTCTGGCACCGGGAATGATAATGTTTCTCAACAACTACTCGGCGATAGAGGTCAACGTGGGGGTGCTCGGTTTCAGCTACAACCACACCAAGGCCACCACCGACCAGATATATGTGGCCTCGCGCGAGAGCAAACAGGCCAATTTCAAGATTAATCTGTTCTCCATCACGTTCGGAGTGGCGTTCTACCTGTAAAATTCCCCATTCAACCACAGAATTATGAAAAAAACAGCGATAGCTTTCATAATAGGCATACTGGCGGCCATGGCCGGCTTTGATGCATATGGCGCCGGGGATATAGCCTCGCACATTCCGGTGCTGAAATCGATGGCCAGGTCGGAGAAGATACCACTCGACTCGGCGATTGTGAATAATCCGGCTCTGCTGGAGACGGTGCTCGTGGGCGGCGATACCGTGCCTGTGATATTGCCTCAGAAAAATTATGGCCGCTATGACCGCGGGCTATACAATTATCTTTTCGTGCCCAAAGGGCAGTGGTCGTTCGGTCTGATGGCTTCCTACGGAGAGTTCGGCACCGACGATTACCAGATATTGTCGATGCTGAAGAATCTTGACCTTAAGGTGAAGGCCTACTCGCTCCAGCCGTCCATATCATATTTCTTCGACAACAACCAGGCTGTCGGACTCAAGTTCAACTACACGAGGATGAACCTTGACCTGCCCTCGCTGATGGTTGACTTTGACGACGATATAAATTTCAGCCTCTCCGATGTTTCATATTATTCCACAAGTTTCACCACATCGGTGGTCTACCGCAACTATGTGGGTCTGGGACGCGAGCGCCGTTTCGGCGTGTTCAACGATGTAGACCTCAGCTTCGGCACCGGCACTTCGCGTTTCAAGCGATACTACGGCGGCAAACTGCGCGACACCCGCACCAATTCAACCACGGCTTCAATCAACTTCTCGCCGGGTGTGTGCGTGTTCATAATGGACTATGTGAGCTTCAATGTGTCGTTCGGCGTGTTCGGCATCAAGCTTCACCAGGAAAAGCAGATTACCGACGGGGTTGAGGAGGGGTCACGTTTCTCGTCGGGCGCCAATTTCCGGTTCAATATTTTCAATATTAATTTCGGCATGGCCGTATATATCTGACAATGAAAGTATCAAGTCAACGAAATAAAAACCGTGGACGCGGTGCGGCAAACTCGCCGCTGATGCTGATTGTGGCTGCGGCCATAGCCGCCCTGGGGCTGTGGCTTATGACTGGCTGCATCGAGAACAATATACCTTATCCGAGGATAAAGGCCAATTTCACTGAGTTCGAGGCCGAAGGGCTCACGGTGCCGGCCGAGATAGATTCGGCTTCACGCATAATCACACTGACGCTGGCCGAAACCACCGACATGCGTGCGGTGAACGTTACCTCATACCGGCTCACACCCGGGGCGTCGATAGTAGGTGGTGACCTTGACTCTCCCCTTGACCTGACCTCCCCCTACATCGCCACACTGCGTATGTATCAGGATTACGACTGGGTGATACGCGCCAGCCAGCCCATAGAGCGGTACTTTACCGTCGACGGACAGATCGGCGCCACGGTTATCGACCCGGTGGCCTGCCGTGTGGTGGTGACCGTGCCGGAGAATCCAGGCGCGCGCGCCGTGAAGGTGCTCACACAGAAGCTCGGTGCCGAAGGTGCATCGGAGACCCCTTCCCTTGCCGGTACGACTGTCGACATGACCGAGCCTGTGAGCGTGACCGTCGAGGCTTTCGGGCAGACCGAGACCTGGGAGATTTATTGCCGAGAGTCGATGGTGAATGTGAGCACCACATCGGTTGATGCCTGGACGCAGGTGGCATGGGTGTATGGCGCCGCCATCGAGGGGCGCGACAACGGGGTGGAGTACCGTCCCGCCGGCACTGACACCTGGACCAAGGCTCCCGCCGACTGGGTGACCCACACCGGCTCTACTTTCTATGCCCGTCTGATTCATCTCAGCCCGTCGACCTCCTACGAGGCGCGTGCCTATTCCGACGATGAGGTGGGAGCGACCGTGGAATTCACAACCGGCGACATCCCTGTGGTGCCCAACATGTCGTTCAGCGAGTGGAGCCAGGACGGAAAGGTATGGCAGCCATGGGGCGAAGGGCAGGAACCTTACTGGGATTCCGGCAACAAGGGGGCGGTGACTGTTGGTGACAGCAATGTGCAGCCCACCACTGTGACATCGACCGGCACCGGACGAGGCGCTCTGCTTAAGACGGAAAACAAGGTGTTGAAACTCGCCGCCGGCAGTCTCTTTACGGGGCGCTATGTGGCGACTGACGGCACCAACGGCGTCCTTTCATTCGGCCGTCCGTTCACACAGCGTCCCACACGTCTGCGCGGTTATCTTAAATACAAGTCCGCGCCGATTTCACATAGTTCGGAGGCGTCAATGCGATATATGATCGGTCAGCCGGATACCTGCGTGGTGTGGTGCGCGCTGATCGACTGTAATGATCCGATAGAGATCCGGACAAAAGCATCAAACCGTCAGCTTTTTGACGAGAACGCATCATATGTGGTGGCCTATGGCAGAATCCAATATGGCGAGACTATACCCGACTTCATTCCTTTCGAGTTTGAACTCAACTATCGTTCCACATCGCGTGTTCCGAAATATATAATTATTGTGTCGTCGTCGAGCAAGTATGGCGATTACTTCACCGGAGGTGATGGCTCGGAGCTCTATATCGATGACTATGAACTGTTGTATGATTATTAACTCCTGAAAAATCAGGGCTTATGAAAAAGATATATTCTATTGCTGCCGGAGTGCTTCTGCTCGCCGGCGCAGGCACGGCAAAAGCCGACTCCATGATGTTCAACAACCCGGAGAACGAGGCTTATTTTGGAGCGCGCGTGGCTCTTGACATATCATCCGCCGCCAACGGAGGGGTCTTCTATTCCAACAAGCCGGGCTTCTCTGTCGGCGCGGTCTATAATATTCCGGTAGTGGCCAATTTCTATTTTGAGCCTGGACTGTCGGTGTTTTATGATGTGTTCGGCACGATGCATTTCAACACCGAGGATGTCACCTTTCCCCCCACTGAGCCGGGAGGCGAGCCTACGGTGCAGCCGGTGGTGTATCAGATTGACGGCTCGGTGCGCAATCTCGGTTTCCGTGTGCCGTTGAATTTCGGCTATCATTTCGATTTCGCCCCTGACCTGCGGGTGCATGTGTTCACCGGACCGCAGCTTAACGCCTCGATGTGGGCGCGGTCGTATCAGTATGACCATATAACACCCACGGGGAAAAAGGTGGGCGGCTCGTCGGCTTCGGCTTTCGGCACAGGCGGCTTCAAGCATTTCGACGCGCAGTGGAATTTCGGCCTGGGGCTTGACTACGGTAACTATATGGTGGCCGTGCAGGGCTCTTTGGGCATGACGCGCCTGCGCGATGCCGTGGAGCCGATAAAGAAGAATATGCGCCGCAACATCTTCTCAATCACTATCGGTTATAATTTTTAAGTATGGCCGGGGTTCCGGCTGATGAATCGCGTTTCCGTGGGGCGTGTGCTGTCAGAGCACACGCCCTTCGTCGCGATAGGAGTAATAGCCGGATGGGCCGATGATGATGTGGTCCTGCACTGAGATTTCGCATATCTGGCACACTTCCTTTATCTTACGGGTGACTGAGTCGTCGGAGGCGGAGGGCTGCAGGTTGCCCGAAGGGTGGTTGTGCACCAGAATCAGTGCCGACGACAGGTGGTCGATGGCGCTTTTGGCTATCAGGCGGGCGTCGACGTAGGTGGCTGCCAGCCCTCCTTTCCCCATCCGTTCGGCGTGCTGCACGCGGTTGGCGCGGTTGAGGTGCAGAATCCAGAATTCTTCGTAGTTTAGGCGTTCCAGGTGGGAGCGCATGTAGGTGTAGACATCTCGGCTTGATGCCATCTGAGGGTCCTTCACGCCGAGGTCTGTCTGGCAGCGTGCGCCGAAGGTCATCGCCGCCACCAGGAGGGTGGCCTTGGCCGGCCCCATCCCTTTGTAGGTGCGCATGAGGTCCTGCACGGAGCGGCGCGAGAGCACGCGCAGCTTGTTGTCGTTGTCGCGTAGTATCTCGCGCGCCAGGTCGATAACCGACTTGCCCGGCACTCCGGTGCCGAGCAGCAGGGCCAGCAGTTCTGTGTCGGTAAGGGTGTCGAACCCCTGTTTAAGCGCTTTCTCACGCGGCTTCTCGTCTTCGGAGAGGTCACGAATCCTGGGGCCGGCCTTCTGTGGAAGGTCGTTCTCGTATTCCGGTATCCTGAATTTATCAGTCATATAAGTAACTGTTTAAAAATGTTTTATATTAACCAGTCACTTGTCACTTCCCTTTTCTGATGGAGATTTCCTCATTTATGTCGCGGCCGCGGCGTAGTATTATCTTCAGGAAGTAAGCCTTGAGGAATCCCCAGCCGTAGCCGTAAAGCTGTATCAGAGAGGCGGGGACGGCCTTCAGAGCTATCACGGCCGAGCGTGTGGCGCACAGGGCGGCCACGAATATGGCCAGCAGATATACCCCGAGCGGTAGCAGCCACCAGGGGGAGCACAGGCATCCGAGAATCAGAAGTGCCGCCGAACCCATGAGGAACACAGCCGGGAGCCAGTGTACGAGTTTCATTGTGTCGGGATAGAGGAGTTTCAGGGTGATGCGCGACATGCCGAACACGTAGACCTGGCGTGCGAATTTACGAAAGTCCACGCGGCGTTTGTGGTAGACTGGCAGGTCGGGATAGAGGCCGATGGTGAAGCCGTTGTGGCGTATGCGGGTCGACATGTCGATATCCTCCGAGAACATCTCGCGGAAGCCGCCTGTGCGGTCGTAGACTTCACGCGAGTATCCCATGTTGAATGTGCGCGGGGTGAATTTCTCAAGCGAGATTTTGCCGCCGCGTATCCCTCCTGTTGTCAGAAAGGATGTCATTGCGTGGTTGATGGCTTTCTGCGTGGTGGAGAAGGAGGCGTCGGCTGCATCCGGACCGCCGAAACAGTCGTAGGGCTTGCGTGCCTGCATCTCTTCAAGCCTCTCGAAATAGTCGCGGGGAATCACGCAGTCTGAGTCGAAGAAGATGAAGTAGTCGCCACGGGCCTGCTCCAGGCCGTAGTTGCGGGCTATCGAGCGTCCTTCGTTTTCCTTGAAAAAGTATTTCACATCCAGTCCCCCGGCGGCATATTTTTCAGCCTGGAGCCGGCAGGTGACGGTAGAGCCGTCCTCCACAAGGATTACCTCGAAGTTGTCGCGGCGAGTCTGCTCCGCCAGCGAGCGGAGCAGTTCCTCCACCTCGTCGGGGCGGTTGTACACGGGTATGATTACGGAATAGAAATGTGCCATGGCTGTGTGGGGAATAGGTGGGTGTGTCGGAGTGGTGTCAGTCCATGCGTTCCTTGTAGTCGTCATATGTGTATCGGCGCAGCACCTGTTGTGTGCCGTCGAGCCTCTCGAATATAACCGAGGGGTGCTGTATGCCGTTGAACATGTTGGTTTTCACCGTGGTGTAGTGGTTCATATCCTCGAATGTGAGGCGGTCGCCGATTTTCAGCGTTGTGGCGAAGTGCCAGTCGCCCACGAAGTCGCCGCTGAGGCAGGAGTTGCCACCGATGCGGTAGGGGGTGCCTTCGGGAGTGCTCTCGGTTATTGCCGGACGGTAGGGCATCTCCAGACAGTCGGGCATGTGGCAGGCGAATGATCCGTCGATGATGGCAGTCTTCACTCCCTGGTTGTCAACGATGTCGACCACGGAGCATACCAGGTCGCCGGTGCGCCACGTCCATGCGCTGCCGGGCTCGAGTATCACTGTGAGCCAGGGATAGCGCGAGCGGAACCCGCGGAGCAGTTCCACGAGATGGTCTGTGTCGTAGCCTTCGCGTGTCATCAGGTGGCCTCCCCCCATGTTGACCCACTTCACCTGCGGCAGCAGATGGCCGAACTGCTCCTCAAAGGCCGCGAGCACCTTTTCAAGGTCGTGGCTCGATGATTCGCAGAGGGCGTGGAAATGGAGGCCTTCGATGCCGTCGGGGAGTTGTCGGCCGATTATATCGGCTGTCACACCGAAGCGGCTCCCGGGGAGCGCCGGGTTGTAAATGTCGGTGTCGATTACGGAACACTGCGGATTGACCCTCAGGCCGGGCGACACGGAGTGCGGCCCGTTGTAGTTGAACCGCTCCACATCGGCGCGGAACCGCTCCCACTGGCTTATTGAGTTGAATGTGATGTGCGAGCTCCCCTCAAGGTAGCGGCCGATGGTTTCGGGGGTATAGGCCGGGCAGTAGGAGTGCACCAGCGAGCGGAGCTCTTCGTTGCCGAGCTGCAGCTCGTTGAGCGACGACGCGGTTGATTTCACACCGAAGGCACGGAAGGAGCCGAAGGTCTTCCACAGGGCGTTGGCCTTGAAAGCCATGATGATTTCCACACCGGCGCGTTGCGCCACGGAGGTTATCAGCTCGATGTTGTGGCGGAGCTTTTGCTCGTAGACTATATAATAAGGAGTGTTCATTGCAGAATTTTGAATCGTGCGAATTTAAGCATGAGTTTCTTGCGGTCGGCACCGGAGAAGAGCACCGTGATGCGCTCGCCCGAAGGCTCTTCATCGATTTCCTCGATAACGCCGCGGCCGAAGCGTTCGTGCAGAATCTCCATTCCGCGGTCAATGTCGGCCAGTGTGTGGCGGGTGAATTCACCCGTGTCGGCGCCTGCCGGAGCCGGCGAAGCCGGAGCCGGGCTGCGGAGTGGCACGGCCGGTGCCGTGCGGGGCAGGTCGCGGCGAGGCACGGGGTTGATTACGGAGTGGGTGGCCTCGGGTGAGTGGTACGACTGTCGGTAACGGTTGATCATGCCGGCATGCCGCTCCTCTCCAAGGGTTGTGCCCTGCATCATCCGGAGGTACTTCGGGTCGATGTCGCGCAGGAACGGGGAGGGGCGGCACATGGTGTTGGAGCCGTTGCGGAAGCGCGATGATGCGTACGACATCATACACATTTTCCGTGCACGGGTTATGGCTACGTAGAGCAGGCGCCGTTCCTCCTCGATTTCGGCGGCCGAGGTCTGGGCCATGGCCGAGGGGAAGAGATCGTCCTCAACGCCTACGATAATCACGTTATTGAATTCAAGACCTTTGGCGGCGTGCACGGTCATCATGGTCACTTTCGGCTGCTCGATTTCCCCCTCTTTCTGGTCCTGGTCGGTTGCCAGCGACACCTCGGCGAGGAAAGCAGTCATCGACACATCGGGATTCTCGTCCTCCTCAGCCTTTTCGGCCACGAACTCCTGCACGTTGTTGAGGATTTCCTGGAGGTTTTCCTGTTTCGACATGTTCTCCGGTGTATTGTCGGAGATAAGCGAGGTGAGCATTTTCGTGCGTGCGATGACTGCGGTGGCTATCTTCGCGGCATCATCGCCCCGGTCGTTCATCTCGGTGAAACCGCTTATGAGGTCATGGAATGCGGCGAGCTTCCTGGCGGCCGCTGAATTTACGCCGGTGGGATAGAGGTCGGGATGCGATATTACCTGCCACATGCTTACGTCGGCGGCCATTGCGGCACTGAGCACCCGCCCCACGGTTGTATCGCCGATGCCGCGGACCGGAGTGTTGATGATGCGGCGCAGTGCCTCGTCGTCGTCGGGGTTCACGCTCAGTCGGAAGTATGCTATCGCGTCCTTGATTTCCTTACGCTGGTAGAATGAAAGGCCGCCGTATATGCGGTAGGGGATGTTGCGTTTGCGCAGGGCTTCCTCGAGGCGGCGGCTCTGTGCGTTGGTGCGGTAGAGTATTGCGAATTCGTCAAGGCTGTCGCCCGAGCGCATGCGCAGGCGCGAGATGCGTTCGGCCACAGTGCCGGCTTCCTCGTATTCGGTGAAACAGTTTACCACCTCGATTTTCTCACCTACGTCGTTGCGCGAGAATACGTGTTTGGGCAACTGTCGCCGGTTTTTGTTTATCAGCGAGTTGGCGGCATCCACGATGTTCTGTGTGGAGCGGTAGTTCTGTTCGAGCTTGAAGATGCGCAGGTCGGGGTATGCTTTCTCGAGATTAAGGATATTCTGGATGTTGGCGCCGCGGAAGGAGTAGATGCTCTGGGCGTCGTCGCCTACCATCGTCAGGGCGTTGGTGCGCTCGCACAGCTCTGTGACGATGCAGTGCTGGGCGAAGTTTGTATCCTGATACTCGTCGACGAGCACATAGCGGAAAAACTCGCGGTAATGGTTGAGCACGTCGGGGTTATCCTTGAGCAGCACGTTGGTGTAATATAGGAGGTCGTCGAAGTCCATGGCTCCGGCGAGTCGGCACCGCTGTCGGTAGGCTCGGTAGATGTCGACTGTCAGCGGCCGGCGCGCGTCCTTGTCGGCGCGCATCAGGTCGGGGCTGGCGGCATATGCCGCGGGCGATATCAGAGCGTTCTTGGCGTGTGATATGGCGCTCTGTACCACGGCAGGCTTGTAGATTTTCTCGTCAAGACGCATCTCTTTGATGATGGTCTTTATCAGAGCCTTGGAGTCGGCGGAATCGTAGATGGTGAACGATGATTTGAATCCCAGGCGGTCGGCATGGGCGCGCAGCAGGCGTGAGAATATGGAGTGGAAGGTGCCCATCCACAGCCGCGAGGCTACCTGGTGACCTACCAGTTGCTCGATGCGTTCGCGCATCTCGCGGGCGGCCTTGTTGGTGAATGTGAGCGCCATAATGCGCCACGGCTCGTATCCGTGGCAGAGTAGGTGCACAATCTTGTAAGTGAGCACGCGGGTCTTTCCCGAGCCGGCGCCGGCTATTACAAGCTGCGGGCCGTCGCAGTATACCACGGCCTCCCTCTGCTGAGCGTTGAGTCTGGAAAGGTAGTCCTCCATCAGGCGAATCTGTTGGTTTCGGGCTGATAAGTGAAACCGCCGCGGGCGAGTGCGGCCTCGAGGTCGGCGCGGTTTACGCCGAGGTCGTCGCAGAGCGCGTCGAGCGATGTGTAATCATCGCGCAGCTTGGTGTTTATGTAGCTCAGAAGTATATTGGGGTCCTTAGGTAAATTGTCCATGCTGTTATTTTTAGGCAAATTTACGAAATTATACGGGCTTTTTGAGTTACCTTTGCGTAAAAATTGTTAGACATGGAATTTACCGCAGATTATTTTTCGGATATAATAGAAAAAGGGATTGCCGCAATCGACTACCCCGCTGAGCCGCGCGGTCTTTACGACCCGATAAGATATACCCTCGAGGGGGGCGGAAAGCGGTTGCGCCCGGTGCTTCTGATGGCTACCGCGGCGGCTTACGGACTCCAGCCGGAGAAGGTGCTTTCGCAGGCTGTGGGCATAGAGCTTTTCCATAACTTCACGCTTCTGCACGATGATGTGATGGATAACGCCGATGTGCGGCGCGGACGCCCGGCCGTGCACCGCCGCTGGAACAATTCAACGGCGATACTCTCTGGCGACGCCATGCTTACCATGGCCACGCAGATGATGACACGCTCGTCGGTGCGTCTGCTCCCGGGGGTGATGTACATGTTCAACCGCACTGCCATGGAGATTTACCAGGGGCAGCAGTATGATATGGACTTCGAGGAGCGCCGCGATGTGACCGAGGAGGAATACCTCGAGATGATACGCCTGAAAACATCGGTGCTGCTGGCCTGCGCATGTTATCTCGGCGCGCTGCTGGCCGGAGCCGAGGCCGACGACCAGAAAGCGATGTACCGCTACGGCGAGAAGCTCGGGCTGGCTTTCCAGTTGCGCGACGATTATCTCGACACTTACGGCGACCCGGCGCTTTTCGGAAAGGAAATCGGCGGCGACATCATCAACCGCAAGAAAACATGGCTCTGGATCATGGCCTCGCAGCGCGACCCGCAGGGGCTGAAGGAGATTCTTGACAGGCGCCTCTCCGACCACGTGCTGGTCGAGGAGGTGAAAGCTCTCTACGACCGCCTGGGGCTCCCGGCCGAGTCGGCGGCGCTCATTGACCGCTATGTGGAGGAGGCTGTGGCCTCGCTCCCCTCGACGCTCCCGGCCGAGGCGCTGCATTTTTTCAGAACACTGGCGCTGAAACTCTCATCGCGCGAAAGCTGATGGTCGACACCCACACACATCTCTACGATGCGGCATTCTCGGCCGACGGCGATACACCGGCCGATGCCGTGCGCCGCGCCATCGCTGCCGGAGTGGAGCGCATGGTACTGCCGGGATGCACTCCGGCTGACCTTTCTGCCATGAATGAGTTGCGCAGCCTCTTCCCCACGAATGTCTTCCTCGCCGCCGGGTTGCACCCTACGGAGCTCCCCGAACCGGAACTGGTTGATGCGCAACTCGCTGAAATCGAGGCGGAACTGCGTGCCGGCGCCGGGAAGTATGTCGCTGTTGGCGAAATCGGTATGGACCTTTATTGGGATAAGTCGCGCCTGGAGGAGCAGCGCCGTGTGTTTGCCGCACAATGCCGCGTGGCCGCAGAGCTCGGCCTCCCGGTGATAATCCATTGTCGCGAAGCCCTCGACGATACTCTCGCTGTGCTTTCAGCTCTGCCACAATTGCCGCAAGGCGTTTTTCACAGTTTCTCAGGCACTCCCGACGATGTGGCACGCATTCGTGCCATAGGCGATTTTTATTTCGGCATCAACGGCATCGTCACTTTCAAAAAGGCCACACTGCCCGACACACTACCACACATCCCTGCCGACCGCCTGCTGCTCGAGACGGACTCCCCCTATCTCGCCCCGGTGCCCCGCCGCGGCCGCCGCAACGAGTCATCATATCTGCCGTATACCGCCGCCCGAGTGGCCGAAGCATTATCGTTGACGCCTGAGGCCATCGGCCGCCTCACCACCGAAAACGCCTGCCGCCTCTTCAATTTATAATGTTATGATACTCATCGACCGTATCGGCAAAGAGCATAAATAACCGCATCGACAATGAACCAAAGACCAATAGTTACTGAAAAAATGCTCGGTTGTCTCTACGGGCAGGCAATCGGTGATATTATCGCCTTATCTGAGAGATATGACGCGAGAATAATTGAATGGGTTGAACTGGCATTTAAAAGTGGGGATATTTCGGCCCTTGAATTGGATGAACCATATACCATGGGATATACTCTCCGGACTTTGGCTGCGGCTTTGTGGTGTTACAGCCACTCTGCAGATTTTACATCCGGATTATTGGCGGTTGTTAACGAAGGTGGAGATGCCGACACAAACGCAGCGGTAGCATGCGCCGTATTAGGCGCGAAATTCGGAATCTACAATATTCCGCCATATTATGTCGACAATCTTTTCAACGAACCACTTTATCAGCAAAAAGTGACATCTTTCATTGAAAAAGCCCTTGCGTAATAGAGCTCAGGTCGCAATCTGAATTTGGTGATTATTAGTTATTTTTCTTTCGGAGGGAAGCCTTGGCAGGGCTGAGTAGGCTGAGGACTCTGAGGACTCTGAGAACTCTGAGTACTCCGATAATTCTGAGAGCTTGGCGGCGGCGGTGACTGGCGGCGGGAGTACAGGCGGGCTTTTGTCATTTGCTCTCGGATTCCGCCATTTTTCAGGAAGTCGGATTTTTGGCGTTCAATCAGGCGGTGAAGCAGTACATCGGCCTGATGTATGAGGATTATGGCTATATTGGCAACCGTTTCGTCCGTGCGGACGCGCACTGCCTCGCGGAAATATGCCGAATCATTGTTGTTCATGCATATTCGGCGGGTAATCAGTGCTTTTTCCTCGTTTTTTGACCATTGGTGCAGGTTGCGTACCCTCAGATAGTCTTCGTAGTCAATAAGCAGTTCCTGAAGACTTGCTTTGGCAACGTTGGTGAGTTTGATTTCGGTTTCCTTAGACGTGGAGCCTGCCACACTCCCTTCGGCAATGTTTTGTTTGCCGCTACGGGCTGCCTGAACCATTTGGTCGATGGTGCGGTCGCCCCTGGAAAGAAATCTACCGGTGAAAATATATGTTATGTCGTAGATGATTTCAGCGATTTTGTAGACTCTTAGATTCCGATAAAGTCCTTGTTGGGGGAGAAATGTCGGGTTCATTGGGGGATGGGGTCAGAAGCGTGAGAGGATGGCGGCGATGGCGTGGGCGTCGTCGAGAGAGGTGGTGCGGGTGATCGGAAGGGAAAGGATGGAGTCGGCAAGTCGTTCGGCCACGGGGTGGGGGATGAGTCCGAGGGTGTCGGCGTAGCATGGCTGGCGGTGCACCGGGGTGGGGTAATGGATGTCGAAGCCGATGGAGTTTTCGCGGAGGTAGTGGATGAGCGCGGAGCGGTCGGAGGTGGTGACTACGTACTGGTGGAAGACGTGCTCGGCGGGGTCGGCCGGCATTTCAGGCAGGGTGATGCGCGACGAGTGAATTTCAGAGTTGTAGATTGCGGCCAGTTTGCGGCGGTAATCGTTTTCTCTCTGGGTGTGGGGGAGTTTCACGTTGAGTGCGGCAGCCTGCAGGGGATCCATGCGGCAGTTGAAACCGCAGTACAGATTGTGGTAGCGCTCGGCCGAACCATAGTTGGCGAGTGCGCGCACGGTGTCGGCCAGGCGGGGGTCGGAGGTTGTGACCGCTCCGGCGTCGCCGAGGGCGCCGATATTTTTTGTGGGGTAGAACGAGAATGCCGCGGCATTGCCGATGGCGCCGGTGACGATGCCTCCGGTGGAGGCTCCGATTGCCTGTGCGTTGTCTTCGATGATCAGGAGGTTGTGGCGGCGGGCTATGTCGGCCAGCTTGGTTGAGAAGCATACCCTGCCGTAGAGATGCACGGGCATTATGGCGCGTGTGCGTGGGGTGATTAGCTGCTCTATGAGGTCGAAGTTGAGGTTGTGTGTGGTATCGGACGGTTCGGCGATTACGGGTGTCAGTCCGGCGTCGGTTATCGCCAGCACGGATGCGATGTAGGTGTTGGCGGCCACAATCACCTCGTCGCCGGGAGCCATCGCGCCCATGATGATGTAAGAGCGCAGAATGAGCCTAAGGGCATCGAGTCCGTTGCTCACGGCAACCGCGTGTGTGGCGCCGGTGAGCGCGCACAGACCGGCTTCGAGACGGTCTACCTCCTCTCCGCCTACAAATCGGCCCGACAGAGCCACACGGCGCTGGGCTTCAATAATCTCGTCGATGAACGGCGCGTTTACCGGAGTGAGGTCAAGAAATGGATATTTCATCATGTCAGCGTTTGATGTGGCGTATATAGGTCTGGAAATCCGCGTAGTTGCGTATGTAGTCTTCTTCGGTGTAGGGGGCTGATACGAGCACCAGCGCTATGGAGCCGGATGAAAAATTTTTCATGTGGAGCCATAGCCCCGGAGGAACGAACAGTCCCTGGAACGGACGCCGCAGTGTGAATGTGCGGGTGTGCTCGCCGTCGGTTATCTCCACATCGAAACTGCCCGACGCGGCCATTATAAGCTCCATGTCGTGACGGTGTGCATGGGCTCCGCGTTCGGCGTCGGCCGGCACATCGTAGACGTAGAACACTCGTTTTACCGTAAAAGGGAGCGAGCCGTCATTCTGCACCTCAGTAAGCACTCCGCGGTCTGATTCATGGCGCGGAAGTGTAATCAGCCGGCATTGTTCAATGTCGTTTCTCATTGTCATCGGATATGGGCGGGTTGGCTTCGGCGATAGCGCTGAAGAGGTTGTAGTCACGGATATAATCGTCGGGAGAGTATAGTGTTGATGAGATTACCATCACCACGGAGTTTGTGGAGAAATTGTCGAGCTCGCGCCACCACATCGGTGGCACGTAGACGGCGCGGTAGGAGCGGTTCATATGGTGGCGCACGGTGTTGCCGCGGCCGTCGTCGAGCACAACGTCAAAACTTCCCGAGAGTGCAATTATCACTTCCTGCGAGGTGTGGTAGGCGTGTCCGTCACGGCTGGCGTTGCCCGGCACATCGTAAAGCCAGTAACAGCGCTCCATGGCGAAGGGGAGCTGGTCGAAATCCTGCAGAAACGATAGGTTTCCGCGAGGGTCGTTGATTTTCGTGAGGTCTATTATGTAGGGTTTCTGCTGATTTTTCATGAGTTGGCGAGTTTCATCAGATAGGCGCCGTAGTCGGTGTTGGCAAGCGATGCGGCGAGGATACGTAGCTGCGCGCGGTCGATGAAGCCGCGGCGGAAGGCAACCTCTTCGAGCGCTGCAACGTATAGCCCCTGGCGTTTCTGTATGGCCTGGATGAATCCGGAAGCCTCCATCAGAGAATCGACAGTGCCGGTGTCGAGCCATGCGAAGCCACGTCCGAAAGTCTCCACATTGAGGCGTCCGGCGCGCATGTAGTGCTCGTTGACGGATGTTATTTCCAGTTCTCCGCGTGCCGACGGTTTTACTGAGGCAGCTACTTCCGTTATGTCGGAGGGATAGAAATACAGGCCGGTCACGGCTTTGTCGCTTGCCGGGTGCTGCGGTTTTTCCACGATTTCGACAGCCTTGCCGTCGGGACCGAGAGTCACCACGCCGTAGCGTCGCGGATTCTGCACGGAGTAGGCGAAGATTGTGGCTTCGTTGTGGCAACGGGCTGCATGTATGGCCTGGTGCAGCATCGGAGTGAGTCCCTGGCCGTAAAAAATATTGTCGCCGAGCACCAGGGCGGCAGGCTCACCGGCGAGGAAATCCTTCCCGATTGTGAACGCCTGCGCCAGCCCTTCGGGGCGCGGCTGCTCGGCGTAGCTGAAACGCACGCCGAGTTCGCGTCCGGAGCCGAGGAGGCGGCGGAATGCCGGGAGGTCATCGGGGGTGGATATAATCAGTATATCGCGTATTCCGGCGAGCATCAGCACCGACACCGGATAATATATCATAGGCTTGTCATAGACAGGGAGCATCTGCTTCGACACTCCGAGGGTCATAGGATGCAGACGAGTGCCGGCTCCGCCGGCGAGTACTATACCTTTCATAATCGTGTCCGGGAGTGAGTTGTTACAGGAAGTCTTCGGTGCCTTCGGTCACGGCTTTGGCCCAGGAGGTGTTGTCCATGCACCACTTCACGGTTTTCAGTATGCCAGTCTCGAATGGAGTGGAGGGGGTCCACGATAGTGTGGCTGCTATTTTCGAGGGGTCGATGGCATAGCGCATGTCGTGGCCGGGGCGGTCCTTCACGAATTCAATCAGAGAGTAATCAATCTTTTCGGGAGGGAGCGCCGAGAGTTCACGGTAGCGTTTGTCCGATTTCAACAGCGAGCGCACGGAGTCGATGATGCGTCGCACCACATCGATGTTCTGCTCCTCGTTGAAGCCGCCGATGTTGAAAATCTCACCGGCGTGGCCGTAGGTCAGCACGTCGTCGATGGCGCGGCAGTGGTCCTCGACATAGAGCCAGTCGCGCACGTTTTTGCCTTGGGCGAACACCGGGATTTTCTCTCCTGCCAGAATGCGGCTTATTGTGCGTGGTATCAGTTTTTCGGGGAACTGCAGCGGGCCGTAATTGTTGGAGCAGCGTGTCACGGCGGCGGGAAAGCCGTATGTGTGGCTGTAAGCCAGTGTCATCATGTCGGCCGAAGCCTTTGATGCTGAGTAGGGCGAGCGCGGTGCCAGCGGTGTGTCCTCGGTGAAGAGGCCTTCGCCGAAGGTCTTCATGTCGCTGCGTCCGTTTGCCACGAGTCCGGCGGCACCGTCGAGTATCAGGGGCACCGGGGTCTCGAGGGTGCGCTCCAGTGAGCCGTATACCTCGTCGGTTGAAATCTGCAGAAAGAATTTGCCGTTGGTGAATCTCTCTTCGGGTGTGGCCCAGGCGTTGCGGGCGCACTCGAGGAGGTTCTGTGTGCCCATGATATTTGTCTCCAGGAAGGGGCGTGGGTCGGAAATGGAGCGGTCCACGTGGCTTTCGGCGGCGAAGTTGACGATATAATTGGGGTCAAAGCTGTCAAGCAGAGTCTCCACAAGATTCCGGTCGCAGATGTCGCCTACTACCAGGCGCACGTTGGGGAGTTTCAGTTCTTCGGCAATGTTCTCCACATGCCCGGCATATGTGAGTTTGTCAAGAATCACAATCTCACACTCGCGGCCGTATCTCCCGGCGATATATTTCACGAAGTTGGCTCCGATAAAGCCTGCTCCTCCTGTAACGAGATATTTTTTCATCGATAATGTTTTTCTGCCCTCAAAGGTACAAAATTTTTCGGCAAGTGCTGCAACAATCTGCACGGTCGTTGCGTCAATTAAATGTAAGTATAAAAATTTAAATCCATTTAAGTATGAGAAAGAATTCGCGAGTACTTGTGTCGGCGTTCGCGCTGCTGGGGATGCTACTGGCTGCCGGAGCTTTCTGGTCGTGCCGGGCCCAGGGCGATTCAAAAGTAGGCGTGTCGGGTAATTTTACAGAACTTGAGCTGCATACCGGCATTGCGGTAACCTATGTGCAGGGTCCTTACCAGCCCGTTCAGATCAAGGGTGACAAGGAGAAAGCTGCTCTTGTTGAGGTAAGTTGCCATGGCTCAACGCTGGAAATCAGATATAAGTCGCGTAACCGTCATAATAATTTCAACAGTGGTAACGTAAAGGTCATTGTGCAGGCTCCGGATGTGCGCGATTTTGACCTTTCGGTGGGCGCTTCGCTCAGTATCGAGGGTGCTTATGTGTCGCGTGGCAGTGCTTCGTTTGATATAGGCACCGGCGCTGTGGTCAATGCCACGTCTGTTTCGGCAGGCAAACTGGAAATTGACTGCTCAACGGGCGCTGTGGCCAATATATCGGGGATAAAAGCTGACAAGGTGGAACTTGACTGTTCGACCGGCGCTGTGGCCAATCTCAGCGGCCGCTCCAATTATTTCTCTGCCGATTGCTCTACCGGGGCAGTGGTCGACGCTTCCAGGCTTGAGGCCGGCAGCGGAAAGGTTGACGCCGGTACCGGCGCACAGGTCGAAGTCAATATCAGGAATCTGAAGTCGGTTGAAAAGAGCCATGGCGCCAGTGTCACGAACCATGCGCGCTGAATAATTCGCACATAATATACAATTTGCATTGTTTTAAAGTTTTTTCACACTACGTTACGGTTACACTCCAGCCCGTGAGTTTGAGATAATAGTGGAAATTTCGTAAATTTGCAACGGAGATGCGCCAAGCTCTCCCAACGTTACTTTTATTCCACACACTTTAGACAATGTCAAATAGTATGATTGCTCAGCCTGCTTTAACTACGACTGAAGAATGTGGCGTTAAGGTTCACATCGGGTCTCTGATTGGCAATGAACTCCGTCGGCAGCGTCGGCCGGCAGCCTGGCTTGCCCAGGAAATATGCTGTGACCGCACGAATGTCTACAAGATTCTACGTAAGGGAAGCATTGACACAGAGCTCCTTTGCCGTATATCTATCGCTTTGAACCATGACTTCTTCGCCGACTTTCAGTCGGCATGCGGCTTTGCCAAGGCCCGCCGCAAGGATGCGTGACAGAGGTGTCGCCGCGTGTGTGCCATATGGCGTGGTGCGGCATATGAAATCGCTTTTGCTGATTTTGCAGATTTCTAAGGAATCCCGACTGCCTGTGAGGCTGTCGGGATTCTCTTTTGGTGTCTGCGGGGTATGTGGTCAACATTGTTGAGCGTTACGGCGTTATAAAGATTGTGGGATGAAAATGGCGCGGCGCGGCATATGTCTGTGGCGCATGGTGCTACATTATGTAGAGAAAGTTTCATCCGGATGTGTGACATGCAGTCTTTTAGCCGGTTATTATGAGAAACCTTAGTGTTATATTTATTGTGGTATGCGCGTGGCTGTGGCCGATATGCGGCCTGGCGCAGACACCTATGGGGATTCCGCCGGAGATTATGAGGCGCCTGTCGCTTTCGTATGACCTTAACACGCTTTATCCCAAAGATCTTGATGGTGTGAACTTCAGCGGATTCGGAGTGGGATATGCAATGGATTTTCCGGTTTCCGACAACCGGCCGGTATATGTGGGCGCCGGCATTGATTTCCGCTTTGTGTTTCGCACGAAAACCTATTCGCAGACCGAACAATACAATCTCGTTAATATAAAACAGCGCACATCGTTCATCCATATGAATGTGCCGGTAAACGTAGGTTATATCTTCCCGTTGGGCGGCGGAGTGAGTGTCATGCCGTATGCGGGCCTTACATTCCGTGTGCAGCTCTATGGCCATAACCGCAACCGTATAAGTTCGTGCGACTCGCGTGATGTGGACCTTGACGCTGTGCTCGATGAGATGGAGCTGGGTCCTGCCGACGGCAATCTGTTCTCAGAAAAAGATTATGGCTCGGCGCATCTGCGGCGTTTCCAGTTGGGGTGGCAGACAGGCGCGCGGGTGCAGTACCGGCGTGTGTCGTTCCAGATAGAGTATGGCGCCGATATCGTGAAACTGCATAAAAATCTCGGAGGAGGAAATCTGCTGCTTTCGGTAGGTTACACATTATGAGTTGATTATGTATGGAGATATGTAGCTTCCGGGTGATTTTGACCGATGTTTGTTGAAAAAAATAGGCGAAAAATTTTGGAGAATCAGCAAAAGGTTGTAACTTCCTGAGTTTGACAGTTTGATTTGTAACGCATAGATACACAGGCGGTTGCCGCGATAGCAATGTAGCTATACGGCAACCGTCTGATTTTTTAACTTTACTTTAACACTTGCGTGCGAGGCGGTAGT
>SCEJ01000079.1 GCA_004102785.1 Muribaculaceae bacterium Isolate-013 (NCI) | reverse complement strand
ATATTGTGCCATAATTACTTATTGCCTCGTGGCGATAATGCAACATGATATGCAGCTGGAGCGAAGCGTTTACGAAGTTCTTCAGATTCTTGGAATCTCGCTTACTGACAAAACCCATATACGGGACTTGTTCGACAAAAAGAATATCAACGATGTCAAAGTTCTCTATGGTTCAAGTGAACCGAATTTATTTAATTTTTAACCCCGTCCATTTTTAGTGGACAGTAGTGTATCAATAAGATGCAATAACAATTCAATATCAATGCAAACTATTGTGTATCAGTGCGATACAGCTATGCCTGCTCAAAAATTACCGAACTGTTGTATAAATACAAATGCCCTGAATGCAGTCATATTGAGACACAAAGTGAGGGCATATATATATTTTCGGACATTAGTGTCCACTAATGTAATCAGGTGAATTTTTGACTGAATTTGAGTTAAATCTCATGCGCCAGCCCTGGAAAATTATATACAAGGGGAGGCCTTTTGAAAACTTTTGCGTAACTTCGCCGAGCAATATTTCAAAGTTTCGATTACAATTTACTCATATCGGCAAGTGCTGTTCCCTGTATCGCTCTGATGTGTGGCGGGATGCAGTCAAAAAAGCCTGGAATCAGCCGGTCTGCCTGTTTTGCTATGCGAAGCCTTGCCGGCCGACATGTTTGGCTTTAAACATGTTGAATGAGTTTTTAATGAAGTGTTGCTGACTATTATGGAATTTATTACGGACTATAATCTTACAGGGTTGCTGCTCGGATTGTGCAGCTTCCTTATTATCGGCCTTTTTCATCCGCTGGTGGTGAAGGGGGAGTATTACCTGGGCGTGCGGTGCTGGTGGGGATTCCTTTTGCTTGGCATCGCCGCGTGTGTGTGTTCGGTGCTTGCCGACGGATTTTTTGTGCAGACGCTGCTTGGCGTGCTGGCATTTTCGTCGTTCTGGAGCATTCTGGAGGTTTTCGAGCAGCGCGAGCGGGTGAGGAAAGGGTGGTTCCCGGCCAACCCCAGGAGGCAGACTGAGGAAAACAGGAGCCGGACCGAGGGCGGCCGCGGCAAAGCCGGCGACAACTGAGGCGGCCCGGCGGCGGACGGATTTGCGGGAATGGTGTTTTTTCGCTAATTTTGCGGAAAATAAAGATTATCAGATGAATTTGATTCCGGAACCGGCTTTGAGGCGTCTGCCGTGGTACCTGGCTTATGTCAGGCTGCTTCGGGAGAGGAATGTGGAGTATGTCAGCTCCACACAGATATCGCGCGACCTCAATGTGGATGCGTCGCAGATAGCCAAGGATTTGTCGCTGCTTGATATCCGCGGGAAGACCCGTATCGGTTACGAAGTGGCGCTTCTGGAGCATACGCTCGAGGAGTTCCTGGGTTTCAGGAAGCGCCACCGTGCGGTAGTGGTGGGCGCCGGAAGCCTGGGGAAGGCCCTTATCCAGGATTCGGGTCTGGTGGACTACGGCATGGAGATAGTGGCGGCCTTCGATGTAAATCCGCGTCTGATTGACACGGAGCGCTATGGCATCCGCATCTATGACGTGGCCAAGCTGCGCCAGGTGTGCCATGAGGTCGGCGCCGGCATCGGCATCGTGACCGTGCCGGTGGAGTATGCCCAGAGCAGTGCCGACGCACTTATCGAGGCCGGGGTGAAGGCGATATGGAATTTCACGCCTTACAGGATTTCCGTGCCGGAGAATGTGGTGGTTACCAATACATCGATTTACGCCCATCTGGCGGTGATGTACAACAGGATGGGCTGACGATGAAGATATTCGTTATTGACAGGCCGTGGGCTGACTGCGGGGCGCCTGACGGCGCTCCGGTGCTTCTGCTGCCCGACACGTCGCTGACCCCAAAGGGTATGCCGGTTTTTCTGCCGGATTTCTGCCGTGAGGGATGGGAGCTGCGCAGTGTCACGGCCTACCGTATCGGCCGGCTCGGCAAAAGCATCGGAGCGCGGTTTGCGGAGCGCTATATCGACGGCGTGACGCTCGGCGCCCTTCTGAAACCGGCGGGGAGCCTGCCGTGCGGGTCGGTGCTGGAATATGGCTTCGACTCGTCGCTGACCCTTGGTGACTTCCGTGCCGTGGCGGAGGGGTATGCGTGTGAGTGGGGCGGCGAGAGCTTTGAGGCCGGACCTGAGCGCGACGGCGTGGCCCGTGCGATTGAGCTGCTGAGCCGTCACTGCACGTTGCGCACCGGGGATATTCTCATTCCGCGGCTGGGGAAGGCGCATGTGGCCGCCGCGATGGGGGCGACGGTGGATATGAGTCTCGGCGGCGCGGCTCTGCGCGCCGTGAGGGTGAAATAGATATTTGTGAATTATGGCTGACAATAGGAATCTGCTGGAGCTGTCGAGGATGCCGGTAGGGCGCCTTCTGTGGAAGTATTCACTGCCGTCGGTGGCGGGGATGCTTGTGATGCAGCTTTATAATATAGTCGACCGCATATTTATCGGTCAGGTTGTGGGCCCGGACGCGATAGCCGGGCTTGCAATAACATTTCCGGTGATGAATATCGCCACGGCGCTCGGAGTGCTGGTGGGCGCGGGCGCGTCGGCTCGCGTGAGTCTGTTTCTCGGAGCGGGACGCGAGGATACGGCACGCCGTGTGCTGGGCAACACGCTGGTGCTCACGCTTGTGGTGGGCGCGTTGTATATCGGGGTTTTCGCCCTGCTGATGGACCGGCTGCTGATGTGGTTCGGTGCCAATGAGGTGACGCTGCCTTACGCGCGTGATTTCATGATGTATATCCTTCCGGGGCTTATGCTGACGAATCTCACATTCTCGTTCAACAACATCATGAGGGCGTCGGGTTTTCCGATGCGTGCGATGCTTACGATGTTTATCGGTGCCGGACTAAACATCTGCCTGGCCCCAACATTTATCTATGTGTTCGGGCTTGGAATCAAGGGTGCGGCCATAGCCACGGATATCTCCATGACGGTGGGCATGGTGTTTGTGATGGCGCATTTTGTGCGCGGCAAAAACGGGCCGGTGACCTTCAGGCGCGGCATCTACCGTCTTGACTGGCGCCTGGTGTGGGGCATCGCCGGAATCGGCGCGGCGCCGTTTATCGTCAATGTGGCCTCGTGTGCCATCAATATATTCATCAACCGGTCGCTGCTGTCGTTCGGCGGTGTCAACGCCATAGCGGCGGCCGGAATCTTCACCACCTATACGGTGATGGTGGTCTGCATAGTGCTCGGCGTATGCCAGGGGATGCAGCCGATAGTGGGTTACAACTACGGCGCGGGGCATTACGGGCGTGTGCGCGGCTGTTTCTACTGGGCGGCCGGCGCGGCCACCTGTATCACCTTTCTCGGGTGGTGCGGCGGCATGTTCGTGCCCCGCTGGATAGCCCTGGCGTTTGTGAGCGACGGGGCGCTGGCTGATTTCACAGCCCATGCTCTGTCGACGGCCATGCTGCTGTTTTTCGCCGTAGGTTTCCAGATAGTGTCGACCACATATTTCCAGGCAATCGGCAAGGTGGGGCTGAGTATCTTCCTGAGCCTGACTCGCCAGGTGATTTTCTTCATGCCGCTGCTGTATCTGCTGCCGGGGCGTTTCGGCCTTAACGGCATATGGTACACATATTTCACCTCGGATGCGGCGGCCACGGCAGTCACTGCGGCGCTGGTGGTGTGGTCGCTGGTGCGGCTCGGGCGAGGATACCGCTCACTTCGTTCGCGGCACTATGTGGGCTGAGGGCATCGGGTCAGTCGAAGATGGTGGGGTCGGGGCAACCGGCGTCGCGTAGAGCCTGGTGGCGTTCGGTGCAGGTGCCGCAAGTGCCGCAGTGGTGCGGCAGGCCGCGGTAGCATGAGTAGGTGTGGGCGTAGTCTACACCGAGTTTGAGTCCGCGTGCGCAGATTTCGGATTTAGTGAGATGGGTGTAGGGGCATTCGAGGCGTATGCCGGCGAATGTGCCTTCGGCAATGGCGCGTGCCATGGCGTCGACAAAACCGGGGCGGCAGTCGGGGTAGATAGTGTGGTCGCCGGCGTGGTTGGCGAGCATCACGGTTGAAAGGCCGCGGCTTTCGGCGAGCCCGGCGGCGACAGCGAGCATAATGCCGTTGCGGAATGGCACTACGGTTGAACGCATGTTCTCGTCATCATACTGCCCCGAGGGGATTGCGTCGGCGCCCGACAGCAGGGAGCTCTCAAAGTATCGACCCATGAAATCGAGGGGGATTTCGAGGTGAGGAATGCCGAGAAGGCTGCAGTTGTAGCGTGCGCATTCGGCTTCGGGAGCGTTGTGGTTGGCGCCGTAGTGGAATGTAACGGCCAGGGCTATTCGAGAGGCGTATTCGTGGAGTAGAGTCGTGGAGTCCATGCCTCCGGATAGTACTATCAGGGAATCTTTCATTTTAGCGTGTGATTAATGGGACGGAGGGTCGAAGGATAGGGCTTCGGCCATGCGGGTTGCGCGGAGCTGCTGGTGGTCGGAGTCGGCGTAATTGGCGAAGGGGTGTATGGAGATTCCGCCGCGCGGGGTGAAAATGCCCTGCACTTCGAGGTAGCGGGGATCCATGAGGGCCACGAGGTCCTTCATGATGATGTTCACGCAGTCCTCGTGGAAGTCGCCGTGGTTGCGGAAAGAGAAGAGGTAGAGCTTGAGGCTTTTGCTCTCCACCATCCGCTGGCGGGGTATGTAGCGTATGATGATGCGTGCGAAATCGGGCTGGCCGGTTTTCGGGCACAGTGAGGTGAATTCGGGGCAGTTGAAGGTGACTACGTATTCGTTTTCGGGATGTTTGTTGGGGAATGTCTCCAGAATCTGCGGAGAGTAGTCGGTGGGGTATGCTGTGCCCCCCGCGCCGAGCAGGGAGCATCCTGAGAGGTCGTCTTGGGTTCGCATTTTTCTTAATGGGTTTGAAAGAGAGGCCGCGGGGGCTGCCCGCGGCGCTCATCTATGCTGATTGTAAGGGATTGCCGCCTGTTTCGTTCGCGGCGCGATTGTCAGTATTCGATGGGGCGCACGCGGAGGCGGTCGCCGGTTTCACGGACTATGTTGCGGAAGTAGCGAGGGTCGTCGTATCCGCCGAAGTCGGGGTAGACGGGTGTGCCGTATTCATCTTTGATGAAGTTGCCGTTTTCGTCGGTTTTCTTAATGTTGCCGTCCATGAATTTCACGAAGAGGAATTCGGCCAGGCGGCGGTAAGAGTCGGTGGCTTTCTGCGCCCATATGTCGGCGAGGTCCTGTGTGAGCTGAGCCTGGAGCTCGGCGTCGAATTCAGGGAGCTGTTCGATGGCGACGCGCACGTCGGTGGCGATAGAGTCCTCGAGGGCCGTCTGCACGCGGCGTATGTCGCGAATCATCTGAGAGTAGCGGTTGTAGGCCTGGTTTGCCACAACGTTGTTTACCCAGAAGTTTGAATCCCAGGAGAAGGTGTTGATGTCGCCTTTGGCGAGCTGGGCCGGGGCTTTGGTCACGGAGCAGAAAATTGGGAGGTAGACGCAGGTGTTGGCGTCGTCGGTGCCGAACCAGAGCAGGCCCCGCATTGACTGCGGGAGGTCGGCGCGGAGCTGTGCCACGAGCGAGAAACCGGTCTGCTGGGTGGCGATGGCGCGCTCATGTGTATATTCCACGGAGTCGACGGAGAAAGTCATCGGGCGCCAGCGGTAGGGCACTTTGTAGGGTCCGGCGCCTACGTCGGTGGTCATGTCGTAGGGGGTGCCTTCGTAGTGGTCGCGCATCATCCATTTGAGGTCGTTGTCGGTTAGCGGCCTGGAGGGTTTTACCCAGAGGGGCATCGGTTCGCCGGCGGCACTGTCAATCCAGGGGAGGTATTCCTCCATGCCCGGGGCGAACTTGTTGAAGTAGGCCCACACACGGGCATCGCATCCGCGCAGGGCTCCGAAGTCGGTCACGGCATATGCCCGCGAGAAGTCGAAGTCCTCGTCCTTTCCGTTGAAGTAGCCTTTCTGGCGGGCGAATTTGATGACGTCGGGGGAGTAGATGGTTTCCTTGGCTTTATCCTTGAGGGGGAATTTGTGTATGCGCGGATGGTTGGCGTGGCCGGAGATGTAGCCGTCGGGAATGCGCCGTGCCACCCATACGGCGCCTTTGTCGTCTTTCCCTTTTCCGATAAGTTCGAGAATCCATGCCTCGTCGGGGTCGGCGATGGAGAATGATTCGCCCGACGACGCGTAGCCGTACTCTTTTACGAGGTCGGTCATTATCCTGATAGCCTCGCGAGCTGTTTTCGCGCGTTCGAGTCCGAGGAAAATCAGCGAGCCGTAGTCAATGATACCGGAGCCTGCAAGCTCTTCGCGTCCGCCCCATGTCGATTCGGTGATGGCGAGGCCGTGCTCGTTCATATTGCCTACGCGTGTGTAAGTCACGGGCGCCTGTGGAATCTCGCCGAGGGGTTTGTTGGTATCCCATTCGATAATCTGCCTCATCTCGCCCGGAGCGTGTGTGCCCCCGGGCAGGGTGTAGAGCTCGCCGTAGAGGTTGTGGGAGTCGGCGGCATAGGTTATCATCACGGAGTTGTCGGCGGTTGCGCCTTTTGCGGCTATGAGGCTTGTGCATGCCCATGCCGGGAGAGACAAAGCGGCAGCCATTGCTGCGACGAGGAATTTTTTCATTTCGTAATGGTTGGTTTATACGTAGGTATGGGGGCGCGGTGTTCCGAGGTTGGAAACCGCGCCCCCAAAATTACTAATTATTTCGGAGATTTGAAAGCCGTGGAGATTATTTGCCGCTGCCTCCTGGTGTGGCGGGGTCAGAAGTAGAAATTCATTGAGCGGGGGTAGAAGAGCATTCCGGAGCCTACTTCCTGCGAGATGTTCTCGCCCATGGAGTTGGCAACGATTGCCAGGGCGAAGCGGAGAGCCGCCGAGGGGCCGTTGGCGGTAATGATGCGGTCGAGAGCCACCACGGGGGTGTCGCGCATGGTTGTCTGTGTGAGTGCTTTCTCGAAGCCGGGATAGCATGTGGCTTCCTTGCCGTCAAGGATGCGGAGTGGTCCGAGCACCACAGCCGGGGCGGCGCATATGGCGGCGATTTTGCCGTTCTGGGCCTGTGCCTGGAGGAGAGTGTTGAGTGGTGCGAACCGTGCGAGGTTCTCCGCACCGGGCATACCGCCGGGGAGAATCAGCCATTCAGGGGTTATGAAGTCGGTGCGTTCGTAAAGCACGTCGGCTTTCACGGTAACACCGTGTGCGCCGGTAACATTGTGCGCGTCGGTGATAGAGACGGTCTTGACGTCCATGCCTGCGCGGCGCATCACATCAACGACTGTAAGCGCCTCAATTTCTTCAAATCCGTTTGCAAGGAAGATGTAGGAAGTGTTCATGTCAGGGAAGAGATAATTGGGTTATGTCATTTTCAGTAGTTATCTTTGAGGATAACGCAAAAATAGTAAATGTTGTTCATGAAAACAAGAAGAAAGCGAAAAAATTTTTAGAAACACACGGCGGCGGCACGGCTCTTTCATTTAAAAAAGTCTTGTGCTTCCGAAAAGCCTGTTATTTTATAGCGGGGGAAGTCTGAATGGGAAAGGGTGATTTTCGCATTCATTTCTCTGATTTTCAATAAAATAAGTGGTAT
>SCEJ01000078.1 GCA_004102785.1 Muribaculaceae bacterium Isolate-013 (NCI) | reverse complement strand
TTAGAAATTTTCCTCCAAATTAATAAAATTGTGACTAAGAGCACGCTGGAGGGGACAGGAATCAACCCGTCGGCCTTGTTTTTTATTCTGCCGGTGTAAAAATCTCGCGATTTTTATGTAGATTTGCGGAAACTCATTCATTTTGAATGGAACACACCCCTTAATTCACACATTATGAAAGTTAAAATCACCTGCCTGCTGGCTGCGGCCGCGTTCGCAACAGCAACCTGGCAAGCCTCAGCGCAATCGTCGGCTCTGAGCCAGGACTTTGAAGGCACAGACTTTCCGCCGGCCGGATGGACAGCGCTCGACAACGACAGCGACGGCAAAGGGTGGCTCGCCCAAAGCGGCGACCAGTACGTGACACAGTACTCCGGCAGCCGCACGCTCGCCATCTCCTACACTCGCGAGCCGTCGAATTACAGCGCCTACGGAGCCCAGGACAACTGGCTCATTACTCCTCCCGTGGCTGTGACAAACAACAAGTTCGTGGTGCAGTTCATGTATGCCGCCCAGGACCTCAACAGCTCCGAGCCGCTGAGTCTGCTGGTGAGCGAAGGGGGCACCGCTCCGGCTGATTTTGTGGAGATATGGTCAACGACAGCCGACAACGGCTATGACGACGACATCGTATGGAGCCAGGCCAAACGCTCGCTGGCCGACTACGAGGGGAAAACAATACGTGTGGCCATCCGCCACAAGGCCAGCTACTCCTATGGCCTGAGCATTGACAACTTCTATATCTTCAACCAGGCAGGCCCGCTCCAGCCAACAGGATTCTCGCTCGGCGCCGCCACCGACGGACGTAAGGAAATCACTCTTTCGTGGACCAACCCCTCGCGCAATGCCACCGGCGAAGAGCTCACCGGCCTGTCGATAGTGGTATACCGCGACGGCGAGCAGATTACCGAACTCACCGGACGCACCCCCGGCGAGGCCGACAGCTACACCGACACAACCGACGAAGGCACCCACGTCTATGCCATCGCCGCCAAAACAGATGAAGGCGAAGGCCTCAGAACGGCCTCGCGAAGCATCTATTTAGGCGAGGACATCCCCAAGGCTGTTACAGAACCCGTGGCTCTGACACTGCCCGACGGCACCGTGGCCCTGCAGTGGACAGCACCCACAAAAGGCATCAACAACGGCTACCTCAACTTTGACGCCATGCGCTATGTGGTTTACCGCAACGGCCAGGAACTTGCACGCGGTGTAGAGGGATGCTCCTATATCGACAGCAACCCGTCGACAGGCCCGAACGACTACACCGTGGCCGCCACAAGCGGTGCCGGCGAATCGGCAATCGACGCCCACGCATCGGCATATGTAGCGCCGGCCTCCGTCGTCGACATCCAGATAGGGCAGACCGCCGAACGCAACAACGGACTCGAGCGTATCCCGATTGACCTCTACTCCAACTATTCGGTGTCGCAGTCAATCTACACCCCCGATGATTTCAACTTCATTACAGGCGAAATCAGCGACATCATCTATAAAGGATACCGCGGCACCGGCAGCGAACTCAATGTCACCGGCCGTATATACATCACCCCCACCACCCTTGACGAACTTGACAACTGGGCCACACTCGCAGAGACCGACAAGGTGTTCGACAGCAGCGTCACACTCACTCAGGGCGCCAACGATATAGTTTTCCACCTCGACACCCCCTACAACTACACCGGCGGCAACATAGTGGTAACCGTAATCAAAGACAACAAAGGCTACGGCTCTTACACCGACCGTTTCTATTCAGCGGTGTCAAGCGAAGGCAAACGCACCTTCACCACCTCTACCTACAACCCGGTGGATATCTCCTCGCTGCCGCACAGCAGCTCCTCCGACAAGCAGCTCCAGGAGCGCCCGTCGACACGCTTCCTGATCACACCCGGAGGGATGGCATCCCTTTCCGGCAAAGTGACCTCCGGCTCCGGCAACACTCCGGTGGAGAATGTCACCGTATCGGCCGACGGATATCCCGGTCTCACCGCCACCACCGACGCCGACGGTGACTATGCGTTCCAATACATCCCCGTGGCCGTAACCTCGGTGTCATTCGCCAAAGTGGGATATGAGTCCGCATCAGCGAATGTGACTCTCGCCGAAGGCGCCACCGCGACCGCCGACATCAGCATCACACGTCTGCCCAATTTCACCCTCTCAGGCAAGGTCACCACCGAGGACACCGGCCTCAATGCCGCAGGCGCCATAGTGGCTCTGAGCGGTTACGAGTCGGTTTCAGGCACAGTGGCTGCCGACGGACGCTGGTCAATCCCCGGCGTCTACTCCGGCCAGGACTACACAATTTCGGTGAAGTACCCGCTCTACGACGTGTACTCCGCCGAATTCAACTACAACGATGCAACCGACCGCGAGTATCAGGCCATTGTGCTTGATCGCGCCCTTATCCCGGCCTGGAACCTCAACGCCACAGTTACCGACGACGGCTCGGCGGCAACTCTCACATGGGCCGAACCGACCTCGCGCGACGTGGTGGCAGGCATGAAATCAATCGGCGATGTATCGACCATGAAATATACCGGCGGCGACCATTACAGCTCCACATATCATGTGGCCCACGCATTCTCTGAAAAAGACCTTGCCGACCAGAAGATGGTTGGTCTGGCTGTAATGCGCGAGCGCGTGTATATAAAAGGCAACGACGGAGCGCAGTTCTACGCCAAAGTATGGCGCGGCACTTCGGCCGACCCCGTTGAAGTGGCGTCACAGCTCATCCCCGCCGCCGACATCTCGAATGAAGGCGACTGGGTAACCGTCAGCTTCGACACCCCTGCCGAAATCAAACCCGGCTCCCCCTATATGATCGGCGTTACCGCCGTGGGCGCATCAAGCAGCGCTTTCGGACAGGCAAGCTCCCCCTGTATTTCCGGAGGCAACAACATAAAATGGGGCGAAAACCCCTACACGGGCAACGGCTACTCGGCATGGTGCATACAGGCATTCTGCGAAGTGCCCGGCACAGAGGTTGAAATCACCGATAATCCCGACGCTCCCAAGTGCGCCTACAACGTGTACCGCGGCGTGGCAGCCTCCGACGGCACAACAGAATGGAATCTCCTCACCCCCACTCCGGTCAGCGACCTTGCCTACACCGACAACGCATGGCCCACTCAGGTAGCCGGCGAATATCTCTATGGTGTGTCCGCAGTCTACAACAAAGTGGGAGAATCCACCAAAGCACTCTCCGACAATATCTCGCGTGCCGTAAACACCGATGTGGCGGTGACAGCTTTCGTGTCGCCCGTCAAGAGCGTCGAGCGCCAGGGTGCAGTCACCGTCACCGTCACACTGGCCAACTTCGGCGAGCTTCCGGTAGAGGCAGTGCACGTGTCGCTTACCCTCAACGGCCGGGAATCACTTTCAGCCGTCTACTCCGGCACTCTCAACAAAGGTGAGTCGGCCGACCTCACCCTCGGCGGGATTAAGCTTGCCGACGGCCTCAACACACTCGTGGCGACAGCCGATGCCGAAGGCGACGAAGTGGACGCCAACAACAGTCTCACCTTCGAGCTCCCCAACTTCGAGAACATCAGTCTGAGCGGATACCGCTGGGATGCCTACGGCAACGCCGGCTTCATGGAGTTCGGCTCCAACAATCCCGAAGGCGCGGTATTCAGAATGGAGGTAACTCCCAACGATGCACTCATCATAGCAGGCGAGTCGGTAAACGGCACATTCTACGGCTACACCGCCACATGGTGGGGCGAGTCACGCGAATTTGTTGAAATCGACCCGACCACCTGGATTGTGAACCGCTCTGTGGAGAATACCGACGACTATGTACTCGACATGGCCTACGACTACTCCACCGACCGGATGTACTGCCTGGCCACAGAATATGCCGACGTCAACCTCGGCATCGTCAACCTTTCCGACGGCACAATCGAGCCGGTAGGAGCGCTCAACCCCGTGATGCGCGCTCTCGCATGCGACCTTGACGGCAACCTCTACTCCATCGACGACAACGGACGCCTCTACACCATAGACCCCGCCACAGCCCAGACAACCCCCGTAGGCTCTACCGGAGTGCAGCCCGTGGCCTACCTTCAGTCGATGGCATTCGACCACAATACCGAACGCCTTTTCTGGACCCACACCAACAATGCCATCAGCGGCGACCTCTATGAGCTCGCTCCCGCCAACGGCGACGCCACCCGTCTCGGCACGGTAATGTTCCAGGGGAACGACCCGTCGGAAATCGTTGGTCTCTACTCCGCATACACCGCCCCGGCAAAGAGCTTCGCACCTGTCAGCACCGATCCGGCCGACGGCGACGAGCTTTCCGGATTCTCAGGCGTGACAATCACCTTCCCCGGCAATGTCACCGTCAATGCAACCGTGCTTGCAGCCTCCACATTCACGGCACCCGTCCCGGCCTGGAGTGTGGAAGGCAACGGCTCGGCCGAAGTCCGCGTGCTCCCCGCCGATGAATCGAACCTCCCCTTCACCGTAGACTTCGAGCCCGGCGCCACCTATACCCTCACCATCCCCCAGGGCGCCTTCACCAAAGCCAACGGCGATTACAGCGAGGAAATCACGCTCACATTCATCAGCAATGTAAGCGGCCTTGAATCCGTTTACGGCGACACCGGCGGCCAGACCCGCTACTATAACCTCCAGGGTGTGGAGACGGCAGCCCCCGTGCCCGGCAACATCTACATCGTACGCCACCCCGACGGCTCAGTGACCAAGCAGCTCTTCCGCTGACACCAGGACGGAAGGTTGTCCGGCTAATCCGGAACCTCTGAAACAACATCCCCCGCGACAGCAGCCTCAAGGCATTTGTCGCGGGGGATATCTGTATGTGACTTTCGGATTGTGCTCCGTTCAGTTCTTGGGAGGACGGATTTCGTAGCCGGTTATGTTCACCAGGCGCATGTTGAAACGCAGCGATGAATAGGGGGGAATCAAGCCGGTGGAGGTGGCTCCGTAGCCCTGCGGATAGCGGAACACGATTTCGCAGCTATCGCCCACGTTCATGTTCATCAGGGCAATCTGCAACCCTTCCACCACTCCGCTTACACGGGTAGTGAACAGGTCGCCTACGGCCGTGGAGTCGAACTTCTCATCGTTGTAGAGACGCCCCATATAGCGGGTCTCCACGGTGGAGGTGAGCATCGGGGTGAGGTTGCCTGCTGTTTCAGCCCGGTCGTTGAACCAGTGCATCAGCACCGTGGCGCCCGGATTCCACTGCGGGGTGACACGCACGTAGTAGGGAGTGCCGTCGTCGGCCATTCTCGTTTCCTGCTCGGCGAACCAGGTGTCGTTGGCCTCGCGCCAGTCCTTGTAGCGGTCCCAGGTCGACTGCGAGCCGTCGTCGGGGTTACAGCTCCAGAGAGCGCCGGCGGCCAGAAGCGCGCTGACTATATATATCAGTTTTTTCATAACGGATCAATGATTGGGATAGGAACGCCGGAATCAGAATTCCACCTTCGGAGCGCGTTCGGCTCCGGCCTCGGCCTTGAACATGTCGCGCTTCTGGAAGCCGAACATCGAGGCGAAGATATTGCCGGGGAAACGTAGCACTTTGACGTTATACTTCTCAACCTCGTCGTTGTAGCGCTTGCGTTCGGTGGCCACGCGGTTCTCGGTCTGCTCCAGTTCGGCCTGAAGCCCCAGGAAGTTCTCGTTGGCCTTGAGGTCGGGATAAGCCTCACGCACGGCGTTGACATAGACGTTGAGCGCGCTGTTGAGCTTTTCCTGCGCCTGCTGGTATGCCGCCACATTCTCGGGCGAGGCGTCGGCCTGCGAGGCTGTGGCATCATTATAGGCCTGCGTCAGGCCGGCGCGGGCGTCGGTCACATTCTGGAGTGTGGACTTCTCATGCTCGGCGTAGCCCTTGACGGTATTCACCAGGTTGGGGATAAGGTCGGCACGGCGCTGGTAGGCGTTTTCCACGTTGCCCCACTGCTTGTCGACGCTCTGCTGGGCGGAGACCATTCCGTTGTAGCTGGAGCAGCCTCCGATGAAACACAGGGCCAGGATGCAGGCCACGGCAATCGTTACAATAAGAGATTTTTTCATAACAAGGTATTTGTGATGTGGTGTCAGCCCAGCTTGCGGAGGAGGGAGTTGAGCGACACGCGGTCGTGAATAAGGCGGTGCAGGTCGGCCACGGCCACACGTGTCTGGGCCATGGAGTCGCGTTCGCGCAGAGTCACGGTGTTATCCTCGAGTGTCTGGTGGTCCACAGTGATGCAGAAGGGGGTGCCGATGGCATCCTGGCGGCGGTAGCGCTTGCCGATGGAATCCTTCTCCTCGTAGTGGGTGTTGAAGTCGAACTTGAGGTCGTTTACAATCTCGCGGGCCTTTTCGGGAAGTCCGTCCTTGCGCACCAGAGGCATAACGGCGCATTTCACCGGAGCCAGGGGCTCGGGGAGATGGAGCACCACGCGCTCCTCGCCGTTTTCGAGTTTCTGCTCCTCGTAGCTCGAGCAGAGCACCGAGAGGAACATGCGGTCAACACCTATCGATGTCTCAATAACGTAGGGCACATAGCTTTCGTTCAGTTCGGGGTCGAAATATTTGATATTCTTGCCCGAGAATTTCTCGTGCTGCGAGAGGTCGAAGTTTGTGCGGGAGTGTATACCCTCCACCTCCTTGAAGCCGAAAGGCATCTGGAATTCGATGTCGGTGGCGGCGTTGGCATAGTGTGCAAGCTTCTCGTGGTCGTGGTAGCGATATTTTTCGTCGCCCAGGCCCAGGGCCTTGTGCCAGCGCAGACGGGTCTCCTTCCACTTCTTGAACCACTCCAGCTCAGAGCCGGGACGCACGAAGAACTGCATCTCCATCTGCTCGAACTCGCGCATACGGAAGATGAACTGGCGGGCTACAATCTCGTTGCGGAAAGCCTTGCCGATCTGCGCGATGCCGAAGGGGATGCGCATACGGCCGGTTTTCTGCACGTTGAGGTAGTTCACGAAGATACCCTGGGCTGTCTCGGGGCGCAGATACACGGTCATGGCGCCGTCGGCGGTGGAGCCCATCTCGGTCTTGAACATGAGGTTGAACTGGCGCACTTCGGTCCAGTTGCGTGTGCCGCTCACAGGGTCCACGATCTCCTCGTCGAGGATAATCTGGCGGAGGCCTTCAAGGTCGCTGGCGTTCATGGCTTCGGCGAAACGCTCGTGGAGAGCGTCGCGTTTGGCGCGGGTCTCGGCCACGCGGGGGTTGGTCTGGCGGAAGAGCTCCTCGTCGAAGTTCTCACCGAAACGCTTGCGGGCCTTGGCCACCTCTTTCTCGATTTTCTCCTCGTATTTTGCAATCTGCTCCTCGATAAGCACATCGGCGCGATAGCGTTTCTTGCTGTCGCGGTTGTCAATCAGGGGGTCGTTGAAAGCATCCACGTGGCCGGAGGCTTTCCAGATGGTGGGATGCATGAAGATGGCGGAATCGATACCCACGATATTCTCATGGAGGAGTGTCATTGCCTCCCACCAGTAGCGTTTTATATTGTTTTTGAGCTCCACGCCGTTCTGACCATAGTCATACACGGCCGAGAGCCCGTCGTAGATTTCACTTGACTGAAAAACGAAACCGTATTCCTTGGCGTGTGAAACGATTTTCTTGAACACGTCTTCCTGTTGTGCCATAATAGTTTTTAGATGATGCGCTCTTTTGAATTGCGCACATTAGTTTTGAATAAGTATATTTTTGGCAAAGTTACGAATTTTTCCGCAATATCCCCAATATTAACAATATTTGGGAGCGATGCCACAGGCACATTGTCCGTTCCTGAAAATGGTTGACTCGATTTGGTATGTTTACTGATATTGGTTTACCCTATCTCTGGAGAGGGTTGACTGACCGGGTCCTATCCCTGGGCGGAGTTGACTGAGGGCGTAGCCCGAAG
>SCEJ01000077.1 GCA_004102785.1 Muribaculaceae bacterium Isolate-013 (NCI) | reverse complement strand
TACGAGAAACTGCATCCGCGTTAAGAACCGCCGTATGCCGAACGGCACGTACGGTGGTGTGAGAGGTCGGTAAACACGAAAGTAGGAGATAAACACCCTATGATTAGTGTTTACCTCCTACTCGATTCGGGGGAGGGGGATCAGTAGTTGTGGTCGGAGTCGGCGAGCTCGCGGGCGTTGACGGCGGGGTGGGTGAGCTTGTGCCATACGTAGGCGATATAGCCGATTACCAGAGGAAGGAGCACCGTTACCCAGGCCATCACTTTGAGGGTGAAGTGGGTGGAGGAGCTGTTGGCGATTGTCAGTGAGCTGTCGGGGTGGGTGAGTGAGGGGAGGTAGGCGGTGTTGTTGTAGCCACTGATGCAGAAGAGGCAGGTGACTACGGCGACGGTGCCGATGCCGGTCCACCAGAAGGCCTGCTGGCGGAAGCGCGGATCGAGCCATCCGCGCACTATGCCGTAGAGCACTGCGAGCACTCCCAGGAGGAAGGTCGCGCCTACCCACCACATTTCAATGAAGTTGTGGAGGTATTTGTATGCCACTGGATAGATGTGGCCGTCGGCACCAACGGAGTAGCCCGGCGAGAGGAGCAGCGTTGCCGCGAAGCCGAGGAAGAGCACCACGAAGATGGCGCCGTTGGAGAGGATGCGGAAGCGGCTGATGCGGCCGAAGACCTCGGCGTCGGGGGCCTCGACGTTGCGGTAGATGAACATCACGCCGAGGGTGCGGGCGAGGTAAAGCACGGTGCAGCCCAGCAGCAGGTTGGGGAATGAGAAGATTTCATAGAGTCCGTGGCCGGGATTCCACACGGAGATCACGGGTGAACCGGCGTTGAGTATGCTCTGGCGTGATACCTCGAAGTCGGCGCCGAAGAATTGCATCCCCACGGCGCACCCCAGCAGCACGCACCCCACGCAGCCGTTGAAGTAGAGGAAGCAGTCGTAGGTCGAGGTGCCGAAGATGTTGCCGGGCTTGGAGCGGAATTCGTAGCTCACAGCCTGGAGGATGAAGCTCAGCAGGATGAGCATCCACAGCCAGTAGGCGCCGCCGAAGCTGGTGGAATAGTAGAGTGGAAAGGATGCGAAGAAGGCTCCGCCGAAGGTGACGAGGGTGGTGAAGGTCAGCTCCCATTTGCGGCCGAGCACGTTGACGGTGAGCTGTTTCAGCTCGGTCTGGCGTCCGGGCCAAAGGAAAGTCTGGCCTCCCTGCACGAAGAGGAGGAACACCAGCAGACCGCCCAACAGTGATATTACGAACCACCAGTATATCTGTAATGCTTCCATGGCTTATTTGTTGTTTTTGTGGTTATTGTCGTCATCGGCCAGGAGGTCGCGGCGCGATGCTTTGGAGATTTCACGGGTGAGGATGGAGATGTCGGCGGCGATGAGGCCGATGAACACCGTCACGAACATCCAGAAGGTGAGCTTAACCGATGAGGCGGGTATGGCGCTGACGGCAGCCTTGCAGGGCAGGAGCCCCTCGATGGTCCATGGCTGGCGTCCCATCTCGGCAACAATCCACCCTGATTCGCTTGTAATCCACACCACGGGGATGGTGAGCAGTCCCAGCAGGATAATCCATTTGTTCTGGAGCAGGCCGGGCTTGCGGTAGCTCAGGAAGAGCATGGCGGCGAAGAAGAGGAGGAGGTAGCCGCCGAAAATCACCATCACGCGGAATGCGTAGAAGGTAACGGCCACCGGCGGTATGGCTTCGTCGGGCGAGGAGAGGAAGCCGTAGCCGAAATAGCGGAAGTCGGCTTTGAGAGCCTTGTCGGCTGCGGCCATTGCCGTGGAGTCGCCTATGGCGGAGGCGGCTTCATAGCGCCGCAGGGCCTCCTGGGCAGCCTGTCCGCGGGCTATGCGCTCGGCGTAGCTCACGGTGGCTATCGTGTCGCCCCGGGGGGTGAGTTCGCGCCCGTCGATAAGGTCGTTGATGCCCGGCACGAACGAGTTGGCGTCGTGGTTGGCCAGAATGGATAGCCCGTAGGGAATGCGCAGGGCGTATTTCACCGGCTCACGGCCGTCGGTGCGCTCTTTCTCTGTGTCAAGAATGCCGATGCCCACAAGGTCCTGGCCGCATGAGCCGTCGTAGAGAGCCTCCATCGCCGCCAGCTTCATCGGCTGGGTATTGGCAACGTCGACTGCCGACATGTCGCCGGTCCACGATGTGAGCAGTATGCCGGCCAGGCCTACCCATGAGGCTATCCTGATGGAATCTTTGGCGAACCCGACATTGCTCTTTTTAAGCAGGAACCAGCAGCTCACGCCTACCACGAACACTGCGCCGAGCACCCAGCCCGAAAGCACGGTGTGGAAGAATTTTACAACGGCGGTGTGCGACAGCGCCACGGCGGCGAAGTCGGTCATCACGTTGCGCATCTGCGTCGGGTCGAAGTCCATCCCAACGGGATGCTGCATCCAGGCGTTTGCCACCAGAATCCAGTAGGCCGACAGGGCTATGCCCACGGCGGTGAGCCATGTGGCGGCCAGGTGGAAGCCCGCCGACACCCTTTTCCAGCCGAAGAACATCACGGCGATGAATGTGCTTTCAAGGAAGAACGCCGCTATACCCTCGATGGCCAGCGGGGCGCCGAATATGTCGCCCACGAACCAGGAGTAGTTGCTCCAGTTGGTGCCGAACTCGAATTCGAGGATTATGCCCGTGGCCACGCCGCAGGCGAAGTTTATGCCGAAGAGGAGCATCCAGAATTTGGTCATCCGCTTCCAGCGCTCGTCGCGCGTCTTATAGTAGATGCTCTCCATTATGCCCACTATCAGCGACAGGCCGATAGAGAGGGGCACGAAGAGCCAGTGCACAATCGCCGTGAGGGCGAACTGGCCGCGTGACCAGTCGATGGTGCTCAGCAAATCGTTCATAAATAAACAGTTGAATGGGTTAATATGGGTTTTTATGGTATTTCAGAAAGATGCGGGCGGCATATAACTTGTCGTCAGTCGGATTTCTTATACACAAAGTTAAAACAAATTTACGATAAAACATGTTGCCGCTTCTTAAAAAATGCCGGCGTCGCGTTCCGGAATCCGATTTTTGCGTTTTTTGCAAAAAATAAAAAATCATGGAAAATTTGAGGTAGATAAATAATAATTGCTAATTTTGTGGTTGAATTGCCGTAGCAGGCCTCCGGCGCACTCTCAGCGGTGTCTGCCGCCGGTTACCGCCGGCATTGTCAACCGAACAATACCAAATCCTTATAATCACATCAGTTATGGACATCTCCCATATCGAACACATCGGTATCGCCGTTCCCTCGCTGGAAGAGGCTATCCCGTTCTACGAGAACATTCTCGGCCTTAAATGTTTTGCCATCGAAGAAGTTGCCGACCAGAAAGTGAAGACCGCTTTTTTCCAGGTAGGCCAGACCAAAATCGAGCTTCTGGAGGGCACAGCTCCCGAAAGCGCCATCTGCAAGTTCATCGAGAAGAACGGCGGCCGCGGCGGCATTCAGCATGTGGCTTTCGCCGTTGCCGACGGTGTGGCCAACGCACTGGCCGAGGCTGAAGAGAAGGGTTGCAAACTCATCGACAAGGCGCCGCGTCCCGGCGCTGAGGGTCTCAACATCGCGTTCCTCCACCCCAAGTCGACCGTAGGCACCCTTGTGGAGCTTTGCGAGGATCCCAAGAAGAAATAATTAACCCCATACACATATAAATAAAAGTAATGAGCACTCAGCTTGAAAAAATACAGGAACTGATCGCCAAGCGCGAGCAGGCTCGCCTGGGCGGTGGCGAAAAGGCCATCCAGAAGCAGCACGAACGCGGCAAGTACACAGCCCGCGAGCGTATCGCCCAGTTGCTCGACGAAGGTTCCTTTGAGGAACTCGATATGTTCGTGACCCACCGCTGCCACAACTTCGGCCAGGAGAAGAAATCTTTCCTTGGCGACGGCGTGGTTACCGGTTACGGCACAATCGACGGCCGCCTCGTTTACGTTTTCGCGCAGGACTTCACCGTGTTCGGCGGCTCCCTGTCGGAGACCATGGCGCAGAAAATCTGCAAGGTAATGGATATGGCCATGAAGATGGGCGCGCCCGTTATCGGCCTCAATGACTCGGGCGGCGCCCGCATCCAGGAGGGTATCAACGCCCTGGCAGGCTATTCCGAGATTTTCCAGCGCAACATCCTCGCATCGGGTGTGATTCCCCAGATTTCAGCAATCCTCGGCCCCTGCGCCGGCGGTGCTGTTTACTCTCCCGCTCTCACCGACTTCACCATCATGGCCAAGGGAATTTCCTATATGTTCCTCACCGGCCCGAAGGTAGTGAAGACTGTTACCGGCGAGGATGTAAGCCAGGAGGACCTCGGCGGCGCATCTGTGCACGCCTCCAAATCGGGTGTGGCCCATCTCGCTGCCGAAGACGGCGAGGAAGCCATCAAGATGATTCGTCAGCTCATGACCTTCATCCCCCAGAACAACCTCGAGGAGACCCCCATGGTGGAATGCACCGACCCCATCGACCGCATGGACAACGAGCTCAACGAAATCATACCCGAAAGCGCCAACCGCGCCTACGATATGTATAAAGTGATCGGCGCCATCATTGACAACGGTGAATTCTTTGAAATCCAGCCTGATTACGCCAAGAATATCATCATCGGCTTCGCGCGCTTCAACGGCCGCTCGGTGGGTATCGTGGCCAACCAGCCCAAATTCCTTGCCGGCGTGCTCGACTGCAACGCATCGCGCAAGGCTGCCCGCTTCGTGCGCTTCTGCGACGCTTTCAACATCCCCATCGTGTCGCTCGTTGACGTGCCCGGCTTCCTCCCCGGCACCGGCCAGGAGTACAACGCCGTGATTCTCCACGGTGCCAAGCTCCTCTACGCTTACGGCGAAGCCACAGTGCCCAAAGTGACCGTAACCCTCCGCAAGAGCTACGGCGGCTCGCATATCGTGATGAGCTGCAAGCAGCTCCGCGGCGACATGAACTACGCATGGCCCTCGGCTGAAATCGCCGTGATGGGTGGAGCCGGCGCCGTTGAGGTGCTCTATGCCAAGGAAGCCAAGGCAGCCGATGACCCCAAGGCTGTTCTCGCCGAAAAGGAGAAGGAGTACAATGAACTTTTCTGCAACCCCTACCAGGCTGCCAAGTACGGTTATATCGACGATGTCATCGAGCCGCGCAACACCCGTTTCCGCATCATCCGCGCCCTGCAGCAGCTCGCCACAAAGCGTGTCACCAATCCCCCGAAAAAGCACGGCAACATACCCCTGTAATCCACCTGATATGTACCGTAAGCTTTTTATACTCGCCATCACCCTTATGGTCTGCGCCGGCATCGGCTCGGCGCAGGCCCGCAAGGGTTTGCGTATCAATGAGGTGATGGTCGAGAACGTGTCGAACGCCATCGACGATTACGGCGAGCGCGGAGCCTGGATCGAGCTGTTCAACTCCAATTTCGCGCCGCTTCAGATTTCGGCTGTGTTCCTCACCACCGACCCCGCACAGCCCAAGATGTATCCCGTGCCCCTGGGCGATGTCAACACTAACATCCCCAAGCGCCAGCATGTGATTTTCTGGGCCGACAACAAACCTACCCGTGGCACTTTCCACACCAGCTTCGCACTGGTGCCCGGACGGGACAACTGGATCGGAGTCTACGATGCCGACGGCATCACGCTGATTGATTCCGTGACAGTGCCCGCGTCGCTTCCGGCCGATGCCTCCTATGCCCGCCGCATCGACGGTGTGGGAGAAGGCGCCGAAGCATGGGAGGTGCGCGACGGCTCGACCGGCGAACTCTACGTCACCCCCTCGAGCAACAACAGAATTAAAGATACAAACAACAAAGTCGATAAGTTTCACGAAGTCGACGCAAACGGTTTTGGTATGACAATATCCGCCATGCTCATCGTGTTCTCGGCGCTTCTGGTGCTCTGCATCTGCTTCTACATCATCAATCGTGTGAACGCAGCCCGTTCGAGCTGCAAGAAGCTGGAAGCACAGGGTATCAATCCTGTCGACGTGCATCCTGCCGACCGCCCCGAAGGGGACTCCGGCGAGGAGATCGCCGCAATCGCCCTGGCGCTCTACGAGCATCTCAACGCCCACGACCGCGAATCGGCCGTGCTTACCATCAACAAGGTGCGCCGCGCTTACTCTCCCTGGAACTCGCATATCTACAATATGCGTCAGCTTCCCCAGCGCAACACCCGCCGATAAAATGTAACTGACAAAAGCTATTCTCATGAAATTCAAAGAATATAAATACAAAATCAACGGCACGCTCTACAAGGTAGGCATCGGCGACATCGATCATGGCGTGGCCGAGGTGCAGGTAAACGGCACCCCCTACAAAGTGGAAATCGAGGACAACAAGGTTGCCGCCGTAAAGGTCGCCGCTCCCAAGGCCGCCGCCGCTCCCCGCACCGCAACCGGCGAGAAGGTTATCGCCAAGCCCGCCCCCAAGGCTGCCGGCTCCGGCTCGCCCGTAAAGGCTCCGCTCCCCGGCGTGGTGCTTGACATCCTCGTGCAGGTAGGCCAGGAAGTGAAGGCATCCGACACCGTAGTCAACCTCGAGGCCATGAAGATGGAGAACTCCATCAAGGCCGGTGTCGACGGCAAGGTCGCTTCCATCGCAGTTTCAAAGGGCGATTCCGTACTGGAGGGCGCCGTATTGCTCACTATCGCCTGACATCAGCGTTGCCGGAACCGCCGTCGTGCATCCGCACGCCACGGCGGCCCCGGACTCTGATAACCGGAAAAACTGATTATCAAAATGACCGACTTTGGCTCGTTTCTATGCGAGAACCTCGCACAATTCTGGCACCTTACCGGCTTCTACAACTGCACATGGCAGCACCTGGTGATGCTGGCCGTGGGTCTGTTCTTTATCTGGCTTGCCATCAAGAAGGATTTTGAGCCGATGCTCCTCGTGCCCATCGGCTTCGGTATCCTTATCGGCAATATCCCCTTCAACGCTACCGCCGGCCTTGAAATCGGCATATATGAGGAGGGGTCTGTGCTCAATATCCTCTATAACGGCGTTTCGGCCGGATGGTATCCGCCGCTGATTTTCCTCGGCATCGGCGCCATGACTGACTTCACCGCGCTTATCGCCAATCCGAAGCTGATGCTCGTGGGCGCAGCCGCCCAGTTCGGCATCTTCGGCGCCTATATGGTGGCCCTGCTGCTGGGCTTCATGCCCGACCAGGCCGGTGCCATCGCTATTATCGGCGGCGCCGACGGCCCCACAGCTATCTTCCTGTCGTCGAAGCTCGCCCCCAACCTCATGGGCGCCATCGCTGTATCGGCTTATTCCTACATGGCACTCGTGCCGGTGATTCAGCCCCCCATAATGCGCCTGCTCACCACAAAGAGCGAGCGTGTGATACGCATGAAACCGGCCCGCGCCGTGGCCCAGAGCGAGAAGATTATCTTCCCGATTGTGGGTCTGCTGCTCACCTGCTTCGTTGTGCCATCGGGTCTGCCCCTGCTGGGTATGCTCTTCTTCGGCAACCTGCTGCGTGAGTGCGGTGTGACAAACCGCCTGGCAAAGACCGCCTCGAACTCACTGACCGACATCGTGACTATCCTGCTCGGCATGACTGTGGGCGCCTCCACCCAGGCCTCCACATTCCTTACCCGCGAGACGATTTTCATCTTCGCCCTCGGTTTCATGGCCTTCATCATCGCCTCGGCCTCGGGTGTGCTCTTCGTGAAGCTGTTCAACCTCTTCCTGCCCGAGCGCAAGAAAATCAACCCGCTTATCGGTAATGCCGGTGTTTCGGCCGTGCCCATGTCGAGCCGTATCTCCAACAACCTCGGTCTGGAATACGATCCCTCGAACTACCTGCTGATGCACGCCATGGGTCCGAATGTGGCCGGTGTGATCGGCTCGGCAGTCGCCGCCGGTGTGCTCCTCGGCTTCCTTGCCTGATACTGATTCGATAGATACAGAAAGCGCTGCGTCAATGAGTTTGACGCAGCGCTTTTGTCGTTCGCCCGACATGGGCATAATCTAACGGGTGAAAGTCCCGAGCGCGCCCCGATAGCGGGAAGCACATAGTCCGAGGCAACGGTGTCTACCGTGAGGAGAATCGGAAGGAAGCTAAGGACAAAAGTCTGGCTCCACGCACAGAAACTTGATATAAGGCTCAAAGTCAGGGGTAAGGTTGCTACACAAACCAAAGCCCGATAGCTATCCGGACTGACGAGAGTAAATCAAGGG
>SCEJ01000076.1 GCA_004102785.1 Muribaculaceae bacterium Isolate-013 (NCI) | reverse complement strand
TCTACGGAGATAAACACGTCTTGTTCGCCACCGTAGAAGACATCCTCTCCAACGTTGGTAAACGATACATGATTAATTTCTGTAGACCTGCGGCTTAACATATCAATACATTAATTTATTTTTACGATATACTTATCTACTTCGTCTTAATTGTTATGAAATTTGATGCGTAAGGTAGTGATGTAGAATGGAGGTATTTGGGAGCCTTATCAGATTGATTCACACGATAGAAGCAATAGTTCCAACCTTGTCCCATGTCTGTGTATAAGGCTTCTTTACCTCCTTGAGAAAGGAGGGCGTCAATGAAATTTCCGAAAGTGACGATTCCTTGGCTTTCGTATAGAACCAAATGGTTGTTGGAATCGAGGCATAAAGCGCGGAATACATTTTTATTCCCCAAAGGGCGAGTGGTAGGAATCTTTTGCCCGTTATGTATCATCATTTCCTGTGCGAAGCCCATACCTCCTTCTTTTGCGGCTCTATCCAATGCGGAGGAATAATCTTTGTAGAAGAATTGCGGACCGGACTTGGCAGACCAAGTAAATGCACCTGTGTTGCGCTTACAGCGATAGCCTTTGAACCGGGTACCTCCAGCAACATGATCGCCGGCCACGTTTACGTGTCCTTTGTCAAATTCAGTCCCTGTAAAAGCTCCGGCAAATGCCAAAACAATGGAATCATTCTCTGGGGAAGGTATTTCTCCACATACCATATCCATTTTCAGCCTTTTCATATCAGGCTTCAGGCAAATCAAATCGCCATATCCCGTTTCTATATGTGATACTGAAAGAAAATCCCTGTCAGCTTTGGTAAAATCTCTTATAATTGATTCCTTTATATCGGGGTGCAGTCCACGGGCTACATCCATAAACAGTTTCACGCGAGCCAATACCTCACGCCCACGGTTGCGCCACCACGAAATGCGTCGCCCGGGTGTTTTGGCGTTAAAAGCGATGGCATCTATTCCCAGATGTTTTGCTTGATATAAAGCTCGTTCATTATGATATTTCTGCGAGATGATAGTTATCGAATCCTGACCGTAAACGTCGCGCATCTTTGCAATGGAGTTGAGTGTGCGAGTTCCGTCATAATCAAGAATAATGCGTGTTGAGTCAACTCCTTGCTTCATCAAAGAATCACGCATAGCCACCGGTTCATCATATCCATTTTCAGTGTTCCGGTAATCGCCACCGCTGACTACAAGCCAATCGACCTTTCCTGCTTTGTAAAGTTCTGCACCAGCTTTTATCCTGTGGTCAAAATAATAGTTCCTACGCCCATACCAAGTTGAAACTGGCGATGTCCCTAAAATAAGTCCAACTTCCCGATGAGGAATACTATCCACATTATCAAAGAGCCGTCCTTCAGCATTATATGCTACGGATTGGTCGCATATAATAATGATAGAAATGAAGGCGGCTAATATGAGTCCTATTGCGGTGAATATCTTTCTCCTCATGATATTGTTATTATAAATTCCACATCATAGTAAGTCCACCTTCTTCAGAGTGAACCGGCCTAATTCTAATGTATGGAGTATCGGATCCATTTTTGTAAAGATTCCAATGATAGTATCGGTATTCCAGGTCCTCCAGTTCATCATCAATTTCCGGCTCTCCATAAAATTCGCTAATTTTACTTACTAATTGATTGATGGCATTTCTATCATGTCTGCTTGTAATAAAGATAAAGCCTTTATTCATCCCAAACTTTACGTTGGCAAATTCTACAATTGCAGATTGAAACTTCCCATTGTCCATAGATATTGTGTCAATTTTTAGGATGCCGGCTTTTTCAAGTTTTTTTGCTACCGAACACTCATCCCTCTCTGCCTCAACTCCAAAAATGCATACTTTAACAGAATCAGTTCTACTTGTCTTGGAATTGTTACTGACAGTGGTCTTTACACATTTCTCAGAAGTATTGCCACATGATGACATCATTAACATGGTCAAGCACAAGATTCCAATAAACTGTATTATACGATTCAATTTCATAATCTATCGTGTGTGGTTATTTCCTTTTCAGTACCATTAACACTATTAGTCCTGCTAATATAACATCAATAATGTTCCATGTAAAGCGGTCAAGGGAAATTTTCAGGAAAGGTTGGAATAATAAAGCTATGGCAGCGGCCGTAATAGCAAACGAAGTCTTCCTACGGTTATAGAATCTATATGCCCAGCATCCTGCAAGGACGGCGGTTGCAAGCCGAATGATTGTATAAAATCCGTAAGGTAGGGGAAGTAAACACAGAATTAACGCTATTGCTAAAACTATAGATGCTTTTTCTAAAGTGGTAAGAGTTCTTATTTTACGCTTTACGATTTTATTTTGGACCGTTCCATTTGAATGTTTTAATGACGTTGTCTAAATCTGATTTCCAAAGGCTTGAGTCTGATTCTCGATATGAAATAATCATTTTAACCATTTCATCATAGTTCGATAGCAAGTAAAATTTGCATTTAACTGAACCCTTCTCGCCATTACGTCTATATTCGCCTTCTATGGCTTTTGTCCCATTTATGTCAATCCATCGCCACGTTGGAGTGTCAACATAGGTATATGGCTTAATTTCTTCATTAACCATTTCACGCAGATTACGATAGTCTTCTGCCGTTAACCCCGGAGATTCATAGTGATGTTCAACGTCTGCTGGTGAAAATGAATAGTGCTGTATAAGCACGCGGGCATATGTCTGATAAGCGTCCTCAGACATTTCTGAGAGATTCTTTTGTTGGAAAACGGCATCAGCACTGCTTAACACTCCAATGTTATTTGACATCCATTGAGTATAATCATCATAATCCTTCCTTAATTCCAGCGTATTTGGTACAGATATTGTCATTGCCCCTGCTATTTTATACTCAGACCAGTTAGACGGAATGGTATAGCTTTCAACCATTTCTGCATGGGAACTTTTTTCTTGTCTATATGCTTGTGTACATGTTCGTGAAACCGTTCCTAATGCTGAAAGAAGAAAGAATCCACAGAGTATCGCTGGCCACTTGTTCTTTTTTCTTTTTTTAGGAGCATTATCTAATTTCTCAGATACAAATTGGACTGCCCGTTCATGTTTTAGGGAAATACCGGAAAGTAAAGTCGTATCTTGCGAATTAGAACTGAGTGAATAATCATATTTCCTTTTGAGTTCTTTATCAGATAATACTAAGAAAGCCTCATTGACCTCAATGAGTTGATTCTTTACATCTTTACTCAAAACTTGTGAGCGAAGATGCGCTGTCATTTCTTTGTATCTTGATAAAACTACATCTTGGGAATCTTCGTATGAAGATAAACCCAAGATGTTGTAGTAGTTCTTCATCGTAAGGATGGTTACTGGTTATCTTCTGTGATGTCGAGTGTAGGAGGCGTTAAATTCTCTTCCTCTGGATTAAGTTTTTTAAGGCATAGGGCAAATATGAGACCTATCAGAGGAAAAAGAATAGCAAGAATGTAGTATCCAGCACCACGATTCTTCTTTGAGAGAAGGATACAAGCTGGCACGGTGAAGATTAGCCAAACGATAAGTAGCTGCATAGAAATATGATTTTGAGTTAATATGATACTATTTATATTGAATATACGATTTAATGGCGTCTATGCTCCATGCATAATTAAGATTAGCTTGTGAACCGTCGGCAAACGAGCCGGATGTGATACCAACGACTTCGCCATACTCATTAATCAATGCGCCACCACTGCTACCGTGATCAATAAGGGCCGAGATTTGCATTAGATTCTTATCTCGCCACTGAGATACCTCGCCTGAAGAAAAAGTATTCTCAAGCCCACGTGGACTACCGATTGCATAAACCTTTTCGCCAACTTGTGGCTTGTATTTTGCTAACGGTATGTAATTAGTATTAGAGACATCAACTCTAAATAAAATGAAGTCCTCTTCCGCATCACTATGTATTACTTCCGCGACTTTATATGCCTCATCGCTGTTAGCGAGTTTAATCTGCTCAGCTCCAATATTTGTGCCCTGAAACACATGATAGTTGCTTACTGCCAATCCATCGGAGTTAATGAAGAAACCGGAACCCTGATAGCCATTATAACCATCTGATGTGAAAACCATAAACACCGCAGTATTATACTTGGCGAAGATTTTAGAACCCTCAAGTTTGTTCTTATCTCCTCGATTATTTGAGACAGTGACATTCAAATTGCGCTGACTCCCACGTGTCACGTTTGACTGTTGGGTATTGCTCATTTCCGTATTCCCGGAATGAGAAGCTGATTGTGGTCGATTATGCCCCGACTTATGAGCACAGGACAATAAGCACAAGCTCATTAATATGGCATATATGATATTACTTGTTCTCATTCGTCGATTCAAAGATGTTCTTAGGTAAGATGTGTATGAGGAAACGTTGATTCTCTGTCTCAACAGATTCTCGCATTGAATGGGTATCAAGTTTGCCATCTCCGCTACCTGATATTAGTATTTCACAGTTGTTCCCAAAACTGATTCGTCGTTCATCAACCCAAAAGCGCATAAGCGATAGAGCCCTTTGATAACTCAATTCATAGTTGAACGTAAAGTTATCTTTGGAAGCTTGACCTTCCACAATCAACACATATTGGTTCTCCTTGTGATTATTAAGAAAGTCTCTGATTTCCTTGCCTGCGTTAGCAAGCTTGTTTAACTGCTCTTCTTTGTCGGATGCTATAATCGTATTTAGGTCTGATTTCCCAGCTGGATAACGTACCTGAATATTAAGGACATATTTCTTGTATTCTGGCCGATATTCAAAGTAATCTTTACTCAAATCCTTCGTTGATTCTTCCACCTTTTTTATCTCTTGAAGTTGAGCCTCAGTAGCCTCCATTCGTTTGTGTAATAAGACAATGACGAGAATGAACAGAACTAACATAACGAAAAACAGGCTCGTCATGAGATCTGAATAGCTTGTCCAAAAGAAAGATTCTTTTTTCTGTGCCATCGTCTTTATTACTATTTAATGGAATCGTTTTTTAATGCAGCCTCAACGGCCTCAGTGGCAGTAGTATCTGACACAACCGGAGCAGACAAGTCCGTGGATTGAACAGATTCAATATATGCGGGTGGAGTTTGAATCTGTGTTTCTTTAGGGAAGAAATAGACCACGACATTGAAAATACAAGCAACTGCGATTATTACGAGAGCTGAAATTACAGTCCATTTCATCCATGATGGCATTGATTCTCCAGTCGCAATAATAGTACCTTCTTCTCCTCTAATGTGCGCTGTTACTTTATTGGTCTGCATTGATTGTTTCAAAGCAAAAGAAATATCGGAGGCCAACTTAGCATTGGATTTCTCCATCTTATCAATTAGCTTATCCAAACGAACGGGTATGGAGGATATTTCTTCGAGTTGTTTGGCCAATTGGGGCATGTGAGACATTTGCGCACTGAACTGAGCGTTCAACTGAGTCATAAATCTCTCAAACGCTTCTTTCTCATCCTCAAGTATTTTCTTGAAATGCTCGCTTTGTTCTACAAAACGCTTCTGCATTTCATTTACATTTTCAGAAGTAGATTCTTTGATGTTTTCTAAGGATTCCTGAAGTGTCCTATCTGCGTCTGCGGTTGTTTTAGCAATTTCGCTCTTATGGCGTCGGAAGAAATCTCTTATTTCTTCAAGAATATGAAGCCTATCAGCCTGTTCTCCAAACTGGGATTCAAATCTATGAATTGCAGTTGTATAGCCTTCAATGTCATTAAGATACTCATTAAATGCTTCCAGTTTGTCAGTACACTCTTTAAGTTCTTGAAGCACACGCACATTTGCCTTAGCCATCTTCATAACGTCCATGTCATGAACCGCTTTGATAATATCAGCTTGTATTGCGTATGATTGATTTACAGCATTAAGAGCATCCCCAAGATTGGAAGTATTTTCCCTGAAAGTATTATTAAATTTATTCAGATTCTTGACAAGGTTATTCAATGCTTGAGATGTATCTGAGGGTAATTCCGGAAGAAGTTCTGATTGCATCCATGCAAGAAACGAGTTCTTGCCGCTCTCTTCTTTCAGTTTGCAACGCTTAAAAAGTAGAGAATTGGCTGTAGTGAGTAAAATGCCAATAATCGAAGCAAGCATAGCCCATGCTACACCACTAAGCAATGCATTTATACCTGTCGCAGCATTTTGAGATGCAACATTTATTACTCCGCCAGAACTACCCATCAGTGTGAGAATAGCATCTGACTTCAATAAGTCGGTAAGACCAATAATGACTCCCGCCATTGTACCGGCTAAGCCCCAATATAATGGGATAGGAGTTTGGGTTGCAATATCGTTTTCTACAGAGTCGCAGTGACGGTCAACCGCATCTTTAAGTAACCCGAAATCAATAACAGAGCCAGAGTTATTTCCAAGATACTTGTTGATTGAGTTCTTTATAGACTCGAAAATCGTATTTCCAGCTCCATAAACTCCATCAACAAGATTTGTTTGTTCATTCCGTCTGAGACGCCACGAAGATTCTTCAGAGAAGATCTTACTGAATTGATTCATTCGCAATAGATTCTTTACGAAAAAGAAAATCTGAATGCAAATGATTGCTATGATAATAACTGGTACTAATGCGTGCATTTTACTATCTGGTTAGAGCGACTAACGCTTTCTGTGTTATATACCATCTATTTCCTTCAAACTTAGCTACACCAGGCTTGATAATTTTCGCTTGATTCGCCTCTTGAAGACTACAACCCTCAAAATCGACAGCTAATTTAGCTGCATCAGTATGCAACAAAGTTTCAAGCTCAGCACGGGTGTTTAACAGTGGTTCAAAATTGGCAACGTTGTTTTTTTCTTCAGCAGAAAAACGAGCTTCAGAATCTCGTGCTGTAAGGAAGCTCCTGAAGTAACCTCTATCCGCCTGAGTTGGTTGTCCGAAATACCCTTTCTGAGTTTCTACAACAGGTATAGGTGTAGGTGTCGGTTTAGGGGTATATGGCGAGACTCTATTATCATCGAAAGCATTCTTAGTTCTTTTGAGTGCTTTTACTTCATCTTCAAGAATCCTTAGCCTTGATTTCAATTGGTAATAATCATCGGAACCATTTTGACGGGGTGTCGGTGCAAAACGGCTATCTGCCGATTGCTTGAGATTATAGATGTCGTTGCCGTGCTTATCTAGTCTCTTGTTAAACTTGGATGCTTTAGCAAGAGCTACAATAGCAATTATTAACGAAATTATACCAAGAACAAGAGATATGAGCAGACACAGTTTGTTGCTGGATTCTTGCTCCTTAAGATTTTTAATCTCATCTTCATATTTATCTGCACGGTTAGAGCTTTCACCAATTTGCTTCTTAAGATTTTCAATGTTGTGTTTTATTGAATCCAATTCAAGCATATTGATTGGTGCAATAGTGAGATTCTCCCCTTTAGCCGTAGAAGTTGTAGTTTCTTGATTATCCGACGTAACGGGATAATTCTGATTATTAGGAGCCGCCTCGTCCTCACACGAGGTGAGTAATAGTCCTCCTGCAAAGAGGGCTAATACAACAGTTCGTATATTGAATGCTTTCATTATTGACCTTTCAATATTTTGTATATTTCGTTTGACATAGACTGAAGAACACCCTTAATGGGATAGAAGAAGAACGTTTCTTCAATTACATCATCTTCTTCGGTTTCCTCTTGACGTTGTGCGATACCCTTGTCAAGGAAGGTGTTCAAATCCTTCTTAGCGACTTCGTGTGCAGCTTTGAGGGCGGATGTCTTTAATCCGAAGTTTTTGTCGAAATTGAAAGCATTGTTCATTTCAACGAAAACAAAATCAAAGAAATCTTCAACAGCCTTTACTGTGTTTTCTTTGTATTTCTCAGAGATTGTGCGGTAAGTGTCACTATTAGTGATAACCCCAGTGCAGTCACTTTTGAAAACGATAGTTTTATCTCTGATGTCGTCGTCTTCTGCTCCAATGAGGCCACCTTTGCAAGTGGAATCTTTAGGATTAGAATCTTTTTCAAGCCCTAAGAGTTCCAACTCTTTTCCGTAAGGTTTGCCAATGACCTTTTCAAAGATTAGTTTTGTGTACTTTGCAAGAATCTTAGAATCTGTAGTAATAACCCGAATCACCTTACTACCATTACCACTAAACGATATGTGTCGCGGAACATCAAGGCCTAACGCCTTCGTGATTTGAGCGATATGGTATATACGCGAGTTCGGGATAAGGAACACCATAAAAAAGCTGAATCGGCAGCTTGAAAAAGCTGCCGATTCTTTTGGTAATATCACTGATATTTAGTAATTTAGAGGTGTCAAACAATAAATACTGTATCATGATTACCGAAAGTAAAGTTACTGAAATTTTTTGTATTGCAGATGATTTCTGCAAAGAATTTGAGGGTGAGATGGCAAAAAATGCACTTCCGTCCACAACTGACACTTCAAAACGGAAAAGAAAGCGCATGATGTCGGATGCCGAAGTCATCACGATTCTGATCTGTTTCCACTTCAATTCGTACCGAAACTTCAAGCACTATTATCTGGGATGTGTGCGCATTCACTGGAAGCATCTGTTTCCGCAGACATTCTCCTACAACCGCTTCGTGG
>SCEJ01000075.1 GCA_004102785.1 Muribaculaceae bacterium Isolate-013 (NCI) | reverse complement strand
TTCGTTGCTCCTCGCTTATATTTATCTTCGTTGCTTGTCTTGACATAATTGGAGAGATAAGTATATGTAAGACAATAACGTTTGAAAATGGATTTCATTGCATTAATTCTTTAATAAAACATACTTAATACAAGATTTAGTATAATCAGAAACGATGAAAATAATCATATACGTATTGACTGCAGTTCTTGCATTCGCCATTTCTTCCTGCTCGAAGTCAAATTCCCGATATAACAGGTATATGGATAATGCCGAAAAGGTGATGCAAAGCAATGCCGACAGTGCGTTATCCATATTGGATTTGATTGATCCTTCGGAATTAAAGGCTGACTCTTTGCGAGCGAAATATCATTATCTGATGGCTTACGGCCATATGCGTTGTGACCGCTCTATGATTGGAGATTCCCTTGTCTCTTACGCTCATGAATATTATCGCGGCAAGGATGTGGTGAGAGGTGTTCGTAGCGGAATGGCATTTGCCTGGTATAAGTTTTGGATTGGCGACACACCCGGTGCAATGGCAATGCTTGATTCACTTGCTGGTTTGCCAGATGTTCCTGATTCAATTATGGTTCAGACATTGAGGGCCCGTGTATTGCTCGGAGCTGCGGAGTATCAAGGGCGTGAGCTTGTGCCTCTTGCCAAAAGGCTTGAATCTCTTGAAAGAGACTCCCTGAGAAAGATTGAGGCAAAATATATGCTCTTGACGGGATACGAATATGCCGGTGAACTGGATTCAGCTCTTTATATCCTGAATGAACTTGTAGACTACGCCCGTAAGAACAAATGGGGAGACAAACATTTCCAGTTTGAAATGGAACGCGCACAGTTGCTGACCGAACAAGGTAAGAATGCCGAAAGCGACGCTATTATTGATGAAATTTTCCGAAAAACCGGACCCGACAATGGCGCGGCAGACCTCCTTCATTTCCAATATGCTATAAATGCATTGAATTCCGGCGACACCGGTCGGGCTTCGCGACATCTTGCCATTGCCGACAGTCTTGCTGTCGGACTGAGGGGAGAAGATGATGCCTATTTCCGCAGTTACAGCAACCTAATTCATGCTATACTTGATTTCAAGCGGACAGGCGGCATCAAACTCACGCACATTAATGGATTGAATAACCGACAGGGCGAACGCTACAACCGCATGAAGGCCTCGCAGTGGGAATCGGAACGCGGTGCATTGCACCAGCAGAACCGGGCTTTGGCACTGAAAACAGAAAGCGAGCATAAGACCGTGGTAATTCTGATAATCGGCATTATTGGCTTGCTGATAGCTGCCGGTGCATTCTGGATTATCATAACGCGCCGTCAGCGCGAGCGCGAAAATGAGGAACGGATCGAGGCCTTGCAAAAAATGGTAGATGAGTATAAATCTGCTCCGTCGGCTCAAGAATGTGAAATCAGTGATTCTTCAGCCTTGCGTAGCGTCATGCTCAAGCAACTCGGCATTATCAAGATGGTGGCCGAGACTCCTACCGAACAGAACCGGGAAATGCTTCGTAAAATCTCATCAATCGATGGAGAAACCAACGGGGAACTCGTAGACTGGGAAAATGTCTATAAGATAATCGATAATCTGTATTCCGGATTTTACGGTACACTCCACAGTCGATACGGTGATGTTCTTAATTCCAAAGAGGAACAGATAATAGTGCTTATAGTAGCCGGTTTCTCGACAAAGGAAATCAGTGTAATCACCGGTCAGACCACATCTACAATCTATGTCCGTAAAACCTCCATAAGAAAGAAACTCGGGGTGCCGGAGAAAGAAGATATTGTAGCGTATCTGCTTAATCAGAACAGGGATTAAGAGGCTGTTAAGACCGTAAAGCAATCCATTAAGACTTTTAAGAGATGCAACCACTGACAATCAGACGGTTGCATCTCTTGCATTAAGACTTTTCATTTGGCATTAAAATTGGTTCAGGTGTAAATTTGCATCAGAAAAATCATTAAAAACTGATGTAGAATGAAACGGTTATTCTTAATCCTATTCGCCGTTGCGGCAGCAGTCCCCGCCTTTTGCCGGGAGATAACAGGGAAAATAGTGGGTGAAAACGAGACACCCCTCGACTTCGTAAATGTGGTATTATACCGCGACTCAACTTATTTGACCGGAGCTGTGACTGACACTGACGGCCGGTTTTCAATAAGCACCGATGTCAATGGCAATCTTACCGCCAGAATTTCATTTGTCGGTTATGAAACATGCGCAGCAGGTGTGCCTGCTTCCGGCGACATGGGTATAATAAAACTCATGCCTGCAACTGTCGAACTCGGAGAGGTGGTGGTGAAAGCCACACGCCCGTCAACCACAATGAAAGGGAATGCACTTGTCACTAACGTTGAGGGGAGCTCGCTTGCCATAGCCGGAACTGCCAACGATGTCCTTGTGCGTGTGCCGATGGTAGTTGACAATGGCGGTTCTATTGAAGTATTTGGCAAAGGTTCTCCGGAAATATACATAAACGGCCGCAAAGTCAATGACCTTCAGGAACTATCCCAAGTCAACTCCGGCGACATCAAAAATGTTGAAGTCCTCACCAATCCCGGGACTGCTTATGCGGCGAATGTGAAGTCAGTTATACGTATCCGGACGAAACCGCCCAAAGGTGATGGCTTTAGCGGAACATTACGTACCGATAATGGATTCCAGCATCACTTCCGCACAGGAAATTCACTTGATCTCAAATACCGCACAGGTGGACTTGAAATCTTCGCAAACTACGGCTGGTGGAGAGGGAACACACGATTTGACCGTATGAACGACATGAACACCACGACATCCAAAGGATCTTATCGCCAGTACGTCAGCACCATCGGCAAAGAGTCGTATAATGACATGACAGGCAAACTCGGTTTTTCATATATGATTAACGACCGCCAAAGCATAGGCGCATACTATCAGAACAGTTGGAACCGCCACAATACCGACGGTACTATACCAAGCGAAATATGGCAGGGCGGTGCATTGCTCGACCGCTATAACTCAGTCGTACGCAACCGGTCTGCGGCCGTTCCACGTCACTATGCAAACCTCTACTATAATGGTATCATCGGTAAACTCAACATAGATTTTAATGCCGATTATCTATGGTATAAGAACCGTGAACTGACATTCAACAATGAACTCAGCGAAATGGGCGATGATCGCGAGGTAAACACTACTTCAACGAGCCGCAACCGGATGTTCGCCGAAAAACTGGTTATGACTTATCCATTATGGAAGGGGCAGATTGAGGTTGGTCAGGAATATACCAATACCAGAACCTCAAATCAATTTTTTGCCAATATACCAGAAACTCCTGATGCCGACAATCGTGTGGACGAAAGCAATACCGCTGTGTTTGCTGAATTGGGACAACGATTTGGACGCTTTATGATAGGAGTGGGGCTGCGTTATGAATATGTGAAGTTCAACTACTATGAGACGGGGCTTCTTCAGGACGGACAGAGCAAAAGCTACAATAATGTATTCCCCACCCTCAATATCGCTACACAAGCAGGCGAAGTCAGAATGGGACTGAACTATACCGGCAAGACAGCACGTCCCGGATACAGCCAACTTGACGGCGCAGTAAGTTACATAAATCGTCTGACATATGAAACAGGCAACCCATATCTGAAGCCGACTAAGTTGCAGACTGTGGAATATATGGCACAATGGCGCAGATTCTTCGCACAACTCTCCTACACCTTCTTCAAGGATGGCGTATATCATACCACCGAACCTTATGGCCATGATGGCGAGGCTACAATCATCCGCACTGCAAATCTCAGTCATCGCCACTATCTGCAGGCTTTTGCAGGAGGTAATTTCCAAGTGGGTGTATGGCAACCGAAAGTGAATGTCGGAATGATGAAGCAATGGCTCACTCTACCTGTAAATGGGGTGCCGGTGAATATGAACACACCAATCTTCATGTTCCAGTGGCAGAATGCAGTTCATCTTCCTTTTGACATCTGGCTTAACGTTGATGCCCAACTGATGACCCGCGGCTGGGACAACAATACACGTCTGACAAATACACCGTGGTACGTCAACGCAAAGGTCTACAAAGGATTCTTCAACAACGCTTTCAGTGTGACAGTCGAGGCCAAGGATCTTTTCGATTCTGCAAAAAACAACTTCTATCTATGCAGTGATGCCGTTCAGATACAGCAGAAAAATTTCTCGCCCGGACGTTCGATAATGCTGACACTTCAGTACCGCTTCAACACGACCCGTGACCGCTATCGCGGAACAGGCGCAGGTAACTCCGAAAAATCACGTTTCAAATAGAGGCTGAAAATTAGAGGTTTAGGCGTGGATTGACGTTTTTCAATGGCCAACGGCACAACCGGATATGCCTTAGTCGATTTGTAGGGCCTTAGTCGATTTTTTTCAATAATTAACGGCAGATAATTTGGCCGTGTGTGAGATTATTCGTAACTTCGCATCTTGATAATTATCGCCCAAGAAGATGAGACAATTAAAGATATCTAAATCAATTACCAACCGTGAGAGCGCCTCGCTCGATAAATACCTGCAGGAAATTGGCCGTGAGGAGCTTATCACTGTTGAACAGGAAGTAGAGCTGGCTCAGAAAATACGCGAAGGGGATCAGCGTGCCCTTGAGAAACTAACTAAGGCAAACCTCCGCTTCGTTGTTTCCGTGGCCAAGCAATACCAGAATCAAGGATTGTCACTGCCTGACCTTATAAACGAGGGTAATCTCGGCCTTATAAAAGCAGCTCAGAAATTCGACGAGACCCGCGGCTTCAAGTTCATCTCCTACGCCGTGTGGTGGATTCGCCAGTCGATTCTGCAGGCGCTGGCCGAGCAGTCGCGCATCGTCCGTCTCCCCCTCAACCAGGTAGGTTCGCTCAATAAAATCAGCAAGGCGCTGTCGAAATTCGAGCAGGAGAACGAGCGCCGCCCCTCACCTGAGGAACTTGCCGAGAGTCTTGACGTGCCGGTAGAGAAAATAGCGGATACTCTGAAAGTTTCAGGGCGCCATATTTCGGTTGACGCACCGTTTGTGGAGGGCGAGGATAACTCTCTTCTCGATGTGCTCACCAACGACGATTCCCCTATGGCCGACGCCACTCTCACACAGGAATCCCTTTCAAAGGAGGTTGACCGCGCGCTGCGTCAGCTTCACGAGCGTGAGCGTGAAATTCTGAAGATGTTCTTCGGTATCGGATGCCAGGAGATGACCCTTGAGGAAATCGGCGCCAAATTCGATCTTACGCGCGAGCGTGTGCGTCAGATCAAGGAGAAAGCCATCCGCCGGCTCAAAGGTCAGAAATCGCGTCTGCTCAAAACCTATCTCGGGCAGTAAAGGCGACAATCCGCCGGAAACAGATAAACATAATCCGACTTTTATGCAAGCCGGCGGCCACCCCGACACGGAGTGCCCGCCGGCTTGCATATTCATTCATGTCACCTCAACTTACCCCGTCAGCAAATGAACTGACTGCTTCTGCCATGCGTTTTTTTCTAAAAAACGTATGATGAAAAATACAGAATCGACAAAGACAGGAGCCACACCGCTCGGGCAGCCGTCATCGAAATCAAATTTTCTGTTGGGTAATGTCTGCATCCTGTTGTCAGCGCTTTTCTGGGGCGTCAATGTGTCGTTTACCAAGGCGCTGATACCGCAATGGATGAGTTCCGACGGAATTTCGGCAGTGCGGCTCATCGGGGGATGCGCGCTTTTCTGGCTCGCCTCGATGTTTGTGAAATGCGACCGCATCCAGCGGCAGGACTGGCTGAAACTGGTTCTCGGAGGAGTAATCGGCCTTTTCGGCTTCATATATATCTTTGTGATGTCGCTCCGCTATGGCAATCCGATCGACATCTCGATTATAATGACCTTGCCGCCGGTGTTTGTAGTGCTGATGGAGGTTATTTTCATGAAGCGGCGCCCGTCGTGGCTTGAATACGCCGGCCTGGCGGTATCATTCGCCGGAGCGGCAGTGGTGATACTCGGCGCCAGCTCCGCGCATGGCGGTTCAGGCAACATACTGGGCAATCTGCTGGCAATTGCTTCCACGGCGTGCTTTGCTTTCTATCTCGTGATTCTGGAAAAGCCGTCACACACCTACAAACCTGTAAACATGCTCCGCTGGGTATTCCTTTTCGCTGCAATCCCGGCACTTATGCTCGTGCCGGGATTGCAACGCGAAGGTATTGTGCATGCCCATGAGGCCGCGCCGTGGCTTGAAATCGGATTCATCCTTCTGTGTCCCACGTTCCTGGCCTATTTCCTTGTTCAGCCGGCGATAAAGTACATTGGGTCCGAACTGGTCTCCATATATCAGTATCTTGTGCCGGTATTCGCGTCAATATCAGCCGTGATAATGGGGCTCGACCGCCTGAGGTGGATTCAGGTAGCGGCCATGGTGATTATTGTAGGAGGCATGGTATTGACAAATATCGGCAAGAAGCGCCGTGTTGCCTCGCATGGCTCATGATTTTTCAGCCTGGATGCGCAGAGAACCGTACATCAGTCCGGCCAAAGCGCAGAACAGCAGCAGGCTTCCCATCAGCAACGCATATGAGCTGACGCAGAGCATTATGTAGCATGAGGTGTAGATAATCAGCAGTATGCATCCCATTACCAGCCCTACCTTGCGCGACTTAAGCATACGCCACATATAGCCCGTAATCAGCCCTACGGTCATGGCCATGGCCACAAGATACGCCCAGCCGAATGTCATGTGCTCCGACAAGGCAAGCAGCAGGCAATAGAACAGCACCAAAGCGGCCCCGATAAGGAAATAGTTGAGCATCGGGATTGTGTGCTTCATCGTTATCTCGGTAAATATCACAGTGATATATGTAAGCAGAATAATGATGAACGCATATTTTATGGAGCGCGACACTTTCTGATAACGGTCTACCCCCACAAGGAAAGATGTTCCTATGAAATGGCATCCGCCTGAATCGCTTTCCACTGCACGCTGCGGGTTCACCCACATTGCCGAGAATCGCGAACTCCATATATCACGCCGGTCGGGCGACACACCGCCTGTGAACGACGGATTGCGTGCCTCCCCCTCTATCGAGATTCTGGAGTTGCGGCAGAGCGGCCGGAATTCAATACTCCCGGAGCCCCGGATATCGAACTCGGCCTTTATATCGGCTCTGGCAAGCTCTGCGGCAGGCACGGTCGCTGTCAGACTGCTTGCTTCGATATCCCAGTCAACGGTTCGGCCACCGATTTTCAGCGGCGTAAGGTTGGAGATGTTTGCCGTGTTGACCATGATGGTCACTGTCGCGTCGCCCGGAATGGAGGCAAGGCTGTCACCGCGGTATTTGCTGTCGATTTTCACATGAGCCCTGAACACCTCCGCCTCATAGATACTTCGGTGAAGTGTCTCGGAGCTGACCGAAGCCTCGGCCGTGAAAGCCTGCGGCTCCAGTTCCACTGTGATGGAGTCGCCAAGCGATACAATCGGGCCGTTTACCGACACAGGGCCACCCCATTCCGAAGCAATGCGGCCGGCGACACTGTTGTTGTTATACTCGCGGGAATCCACCATGCCCCACACCACAAAGGCTGCAATCATAAGCACCACGGCCTGAAGCCCTAATAGCACCACCTTGCCGCCGAACGACTGACGCGGCGCCCCGGGAGGCATCGGTCCGTAGGGCGGATATTGCCCCGGAAAGCGTGGAGGCATACCGCCCCCCGGCGGATATGGTCCCCGGGGCGGGCACTGGCCAGGAGGAGGGTATGGCCCAGCCCCCTGTGGATTGCAGGGATAGCCTTGCGGAGGATACTGGCTGCGAGGCGTATAAGGATAGCCCGGCGGAGGCATATGCTGCCCGCCCGGGGATTGTCGGTGTGAATTATCCTGGTGTTCCATCAGCGGTCAAATGATAAGAGGTTGTTTACTTGAAAGTGAGTTCACCGTTGACCACCTTCATCCTTATCGTGATATACATCGCCACGGCTATGATTACGAACAGCAGCAGCGAGCCGATAAGCAGAGCCAGCGCACCGATTTCAACCAGCACGGCAATAACAATATATTCGGCGACAAGGATTCCCACGGTCATCCACACCGCTCTGAGGCAACCGGTGATACCCTTCATGTAGATGCCAATCAGCCCGATTGTCATCAGCGATACGATTGTGTATGCAAGCCAGAAATCAATAAACTCGGTCATGGCCAGCAGCAACAGATAGAAAAGGCACAAGGCGCAGCCTATGAGGCCATACTGCACATAATTCACCTTTTTGCGGAAAGCTATCTCTATGAGCATTATGGAAAAAACGGTGAGGGTGTAAAGCGCGAAGCAGTACATCATCGAACCTGCAACCATATCGTAGTCTGAACGTAGAAGGAGCTTGTCGCAGTGGCGGCTGAAGGCCAGCGAGTTTATCCCGGCTGATACGAGTGCGAGCACTCCCGAAAGCACAAGAGTGAATACCGACTGAAGAAAAAGCCAGTTGAGGGTGTGCATGCCGGAGTGGCGTGCCCCCGGCTCCTGATACATCGGCGGGGTCTGATAATTCTGGTTCTGCATGATTCTGTGATTTATTAGGTTGACGTTATTTAGAGGTTGTTTAAAAATAAATGTGAATACCCGGCCGAAAAGTTCGAGGCAGCTTTCGCTCTGAAGCGAAGGAGCATAGCCCGGCTATGTGACTGAGCTGAAGATTGAAAGATGCCCGAAATTTTCGGACTGTATGGTAATTTCCGTTTCATGTTTTGTTTCAGACTGTGAAACTGTTTAAAGTTACCATCGCCTTGGCGTCTCTTTTGTTAATGCGATTGAATTCATCGGTCACGTAGCCCGCTACGCTCCCTCTTCATTCAATGCGCATTAACTAAAAGATACGCCACCGGGTATTTACATTTATTATTAAACAACCTCTAAGATTGTGAGACAAGCAAAGTTATGCAAAATCGAGGTTATCTGCAAATAATATGATATGATTCTTTAAATAACGGCTCTCTTTAGCTATCTTTCCTCTAAAACGTATTTGGCATCTTTCCGTCAAAATAGATTAAAACGAGAGCATAATGGCCATGTTTCAGAACATATAGGCGTGATTATGCATCCCATGTCAGTGTTGCCACGGGTTAAGATATAAGATTATTACTTTCCTCTACAAGCTTGGTTAGCTTATGCCGGTGTCCAACTCCTTCCCGATGCGTTTGCAAATTTGCGAACCGGGCTGCCATGCACCACAAAGATAATTACATTGCACCG
>SCEJ01000074.1 GCA_004102785.1 Muribaculaceae bacterium Isolate-013 (NCI) | reverse complement strand
CGATGCAATGTAATTATCTTTGTGGTGCATGGCAGCCCGGTTCGCAAATTTGCAAACGCATCGGGAAGGAGTTGGACACCGGCATAAGCTAACCAAGCTTGTAGAGGAAAGTAATAATCTTATATCTAAACCCGTGGCAACACTGACATGGGATGCATAATCACGCCTATATGTTCTGAAACATGGCCATTATGCTCTCGTTTTAATCTATTTTGACGGAAAGAGGCCAAATACGTTTTAGAGGAAAGGTAGCGAAATTTCGCCAAAGTATGCTCGCCGCACACCAAAATTAAAGCCGTCGCACCGCCTGAAACTGAAAAAATGGCAGACCGGCGACTGCCACCGTGGCAGAGATGGCAGGCCGGAATCCGTTTTTGGCACACCGCAACCTTTTTGGCACATTATTTGTTTCATTGGTAAGCGAACTTAAAATCAAAAACAACTAAAAAATATATACAATCATGGGAAAAATAATCGGTATTGACCTCGGAACCACCAACTCATGCGTGGCCGTACTCGAAGGCAAAGACCCAGTAGTAATTCCTAACAGCGAAGGACGCAACACCACCCCCTCCGTAGTGGCATTCGTTGACGGAGGCGAACGCAAGGTAGGCGACCCCGCCAAGCGTCAGGCCATCACCAACCCCGGCCGCACCATCTACTCCATCAAGCGCTTCATGGGTGAGACCTACGACCAGGTGAAGAAAGAAATCGAACGCGTGCCCTATAAAGTGGTGCGTGCCGACAACAACACACCCCGCGTTGACGTAGACGGCCGTCTCTATACTCCCCAGGAAATCTCGGCCATGATTCTTCAGAAAATGAAGAAAACCGCCGAAGACTATCTCGGACAGGAGGTTACCGAAGCCGTAATCACCGTGCCCGCATACTTCAACGACTCGCAGCGACAGGCCACCAAGGAAGCCGGCGAAATCGCAGGCCTCAACGTGCGCCGTATCGTCAACGAGCCCACCGCGGCTGCCCTGGCCTACGGACTCGACAAGAGCGACAAGGACCAGAAAATAGCCGTATTCGACCTCGGCGGCGGCACATTCGATATCTCCATCCTCGAACTGGGCGACGGCGTGTTTGAGGTTAAATCGACCAACGGCGACACCCACCTCGGCGGCGACGACTTCGATCACGTAATCATAGACTGGCTCGCCGACGAGTTCCTCAAGGACGAAGGCGTGGACCTCCGTCAGGACCCCATGGCCCTCCAGCGCCTCAAGGAGGCTGCCGAGAAAGCCAAAATCGAGCTTTCCTCTACCACCTCCACCGAAATCAACCTCCCCTACATCATGCCGGTCAACGGTATTCCCAAGCACCTTGTGAAGACCCTCACCCGCGCTAAATTCGAGCAGCTCGCCGACAGGCTCATCAACGCCACAATCCCCCCCTGCGAGCAGGCGCTCAAGGATGCAGGACTCAAAGCCTCCGACATCGACGAGGTTATCCTCGTAGGCGGCTCCACACGTATCCCCGCCATCCAGGCCATCGTGGAGAAATTCTTCGGCAAAGCTCCCTCCAAAGGCGTAAACCCCGATGAAGTAGTGGCCGTAGGCGCCGCAATCCAGGGCGGTGTGCTCTCCGGCGACGTGAAGGATGTGCTCCTCCTCGACGTTGTGCCCCTTTCAGTCGGCATCGAGACCCTCGGCGGCGTGATGACCAAGCTCATCGAAGCCAACACCACCATACCTACCCGCAAGAGCGAGACCTTCTCGACCGCGGCCGACAACCAGCCCTCCGTTGAAATCCACGTGCTCCAGGGCGAACGCCCCATGGCAAAGGACGACAAGACCCTGGGCAAATTCCACCTCGACGGCATCGCACCCGCACCCCGCGGCATCCCGCAGATCGAAGTGACATTTGAAATCGACGCAAACGGCATACTCAACGTTTCCGCCAAGGATAAAGCCACCGGCAAAGAGCAGAGCATCCGCATCGAAGCCTCCAGCGGCCTTACCGACGCCGAAATCAAACGCATGAAGGATGAAGCTGCCGCCAACGCCGCCTCCGACGCCAAAGAGAAAGAGAAAATCGACAAACTCAACCAGGCCGACGCTATAATCTTCCAGACCGAGAAACAGCTCTCCGAACTCGGCGACAAGATTCCCGCCGACAAGAAAGCCGCCATCGAGGCTGCCGTAGGCAAACTCAAGGACGCCCACAAGGCTCAGGACCTCGCCGCCATCGACGCCGCCATCAAGGAAATCGAAACCACCTTCGGCGCAGCACAGCAGGATATCCTCAACGCCCAGCAGCAGGCCGGAGCCAACCCCGGAGCCGGAGCGCCCAACCAGGGAGCATCAGCCCCCGGTCCCGACGACCAGGTGCAGGATGTCGACTTCGAGGAAGTGAAGTAACAGAATTTGAGTAAGTAACTTATTAGTTATAGTCATGGACGAAAAAAACACTGTAATCGAGGCCATTCGCAACGCCGGAGAGCCTGTTAACGCCTCCAAGGTTGCCGAACTGACCGGGCTTGACAAGAAAATTGTCGACAAAGTATTTGCCCAACTCAAAAAAGACGGCACGATAGTCTCGCCGGTGCGTTGCAAATACACACTCGCCTGACCGCAGTCGTCCCCCCGAACAAACAAAAAGGCACAGCCGGAATCCGGCCGTGCCTTTTTGTTTGCCCCCTCACCCGCCACGCCTCGGGCTCCTTATAAAAGCGCAGTAGTTTTATCCGATTCTCCGCTTCTTTTACCAGCAATCCGGTCCGGAAGAATCTTTGAAGCGACTGGCGTCCAATACATTGCCCATAAAATTTATGATTCGGATGATTCACCGCGGCAGAAGGTGGCGGCGATTACGCGGGGGAAATGTGCTTTTTCAAGGAGATGCACCTTGTGCTCCACATCGGCGGCGGTGTCGCCGGGAGCCACAGCCACACTTGCCTGGAAAAGGATGCGGCCGTCGTCGTATTTGTCGTTCACGAGATGCACGGTGATACCGGTCTCCGACTCTCCGGCGGCTACCACAGCCTCATGCACATGGCGCCCGTACATCCCTTTGCCGCCGAACCTGGGTAGCAGCGACGGATGGATATTCACAATATTGCCGGCGAAACGGCCGGTAAGGAATGGGGGCAGCATCTGCAGAAAACCCGCCAGCACAATCAAATCCACTTCGTGCTTCTCCAGCAGAGGGCACATCACTTCAGGGCTGTTTATGTCAGCCCTGGAAAGCACCTCCACATGCACTCCGAGGCTGCGGCACCGCTCTGTCACTTCCGCCTTGGGATTGTTGCATATCACCAGCGCAACAGCCGCGCCGCGGTCGCCGCAACTGAAATACTTTATTATATTGACGGCATTGCTGCCGCGGCCTGAGGCAAAAATCGCTATTCGTCGCATAGTCAGAAAATTTATCCGCAAAGATAGATTTTTTTTTGTAAATTTTTTGATGTATTGGTTAAAAGTGTTAAATTTGCGGCGTTATTGGCATAGAGGCAACCTTAGGTCGATACCGCAAGTCCGTATTCCCAACCTCGCGGACAAGCCCAAACCGAAGTTTGTAAATGGACGAATCAGAGGATTCTCCGTAAATTCCTTAAATACATTCCTTATTTTACCAATGAAACGAAAACTTATCTTATTGGCAACGGCCATGACCGCCTTGTGCGCGTCGGCCGATCTCCCCGTCAGAATCCTGAACAATTCAGGAGGTCAGTTTGACGACGGAGACATCTACGTGGCTATCATCGGCAAACAAGGCGAACACCAGGAAATCTACTACGACCTGGCCGCCACAGCCAACGAAAAACGCTGCGTCACCCGTCCGCTCGAAGCCGGGCTCAACCGTCTCCACGTCAAGGCCGACGACTGGGGATATGCGGATATCTTCACCCGGATGTCCGATCTCAAGGACCATACCATCTATCTGGGCAACACCTTTGCCTGCCGCATGTTCGTAGCATTCAAATCGCCCATGTACCTCCACGTTCATGAAGCCGGAGGCTATGCCGGAGCCGACATGAACAACCCGTCGGACCCCAACGCCGACATACGCTGGGAGCTTATCGAATTCACCTACGAGCCCACTTTCGACAACAACACCGGCCAGATATGGATCAACACCACCCGCGTCGACGCCTTCCAGTATCCCATGGGCCTGGAACTGTACTCCAAAGGCGACAGAGCCGGAAGCACCCCCTACATACAGCGCGGCGAATACGTTGACTACAACACCGTAATCAACAAATGGAACACCTCGCTCGGAGGCACCCCCTACCGCGACTGCCTTTACAACCTTATCCGCAAGGATAACCTCGGCGGAATCATCAAGCAGCCCTCCAAGGTGCAGAGCATAAAGAGTGCCGGCCTCTTCAACGGCTACATCGACCAGATCTGGGAATACTTCCGCCACAACACCGCCAATATCAATATGGGCGTGCTCGGCCGCTGGGAAGGCCGGGTGAACGGCGACACTTTCGTGCTGACATGCAAGGAGGGCACCTACTGGAGGGTGGGCGAACAGGCCCATATCTACGGCAAACCCACCACCGAGGATGCCATTGAAGGAGCCGGGCAGTTTGCCAACGGCCAGGCTCTCGACGACCGCCAGCGCGCCATCGACCTTACGGTGCAGGCGATGTTCTGCGCGGCTTTCAACCGCGGACAGTTCCGCACACAGACCGGTGTGCAGAACTGGGACCCCGAAAACGGCATCAGACCCTTCACCGGCGGCGCCGCATTCCCCTGCAACGAATATGTGAAATTCTTCCACAACACCGACATTACCGTAGCCGACGGACGCACCTACGCCTTCGCCTACGATGACACCTTCGACCAGAGCGCCACATGCTACTCCACTGCCCCCTACAAGGCCACGGTGACAATCGGCGGCTTCGTCAACGGCGGCGGCACTGGCCCTGAAGGCTCCGTCAACCCGCCTACCCCCTCCGTACCCTCCGGCAACGTACCCGCGGCTCCCGCTCCCGACAAGGACGCCCGCTATGTGAAGAGCATCTTCTCCGGCGCCTACAACTCCATCACCCCCGGCATCACTTTCGGCCAGTGGGGCCAGAGCACCCGCGCCACCGTTGAAAAATGCGGCGGCGACGATGCCTACCGCATGGAAAATTTCAACTACCAGGGATTCCAGCTCGCAGCCAACGACGGCACGGTCGATGTTACCGACATGGAATTTATCCACATCGACTTCTATGCCATGAGCGACATGACCGTAAACTTCTACCCCATCTCGCTCTACCCCACTGCCGACAACGACAGAATCGCAATCCGCCTGCCGGCCAACGCATGGGGCGGCATCGACCTGCCTCTGAGCGCATTCCCCGGCGTTGACTTCACCCGTTTCGGACAGTTCAAGTTCGACGGCGGCGAAGGGCAGACCTTCTACATCGACAACATCTACCTCTGGAAGAATGCTCCCGCGCAGGAGGCCAACGCCCCGGCCACCGTGCCCGTGCCCGCACACAATGCCGCAAGCGTACGCTCCATATTCGGCAGTGCCTATCCGGCAGCCATCGCCACCAACGTGGGCGGCTGGGGACAGACCACCCGTGCCGAAATCGTGCGTATCGACAACAGCGACGTCTACCGTCTCACCGACTTCAACTATCTCGGTCTTGAATTCGAGGGGAACTACGGACGCCTCGACGTGTCGGGCTGCACCCACATGCATGTAGACTACTGGCCCCCCGACGGCACAGACTTCGGATTCACCCCCATCAGCCCGGGCAACGAAAGAGGCTGGAAAGCACCGGCCGTCAGCAAGCGTGCATGGAACAGCTACGATGTGCCCCTATCCTATTTCAGCAACGTTGACCTCCACAACCTCTTCCAGGTTAAATTCGACTGCGGCAACGGCAACACCGGATATATCGCCAACGTCTACTTCTACAATGCCGGCGGCTCAGCGTCGGAAACCACCTACAACTTCGGCCGCCACGAGGGTGAGAACCTCCGCGGCGACTACACAGTGGTATTCTCCACCTCCGGCTCCACCGTCAAAGTAAAGGCCCGCTTCACAGGCGACTATTCCGACTCACCCGGCGCCTACTTCTGGCTGCTCAACGACAACGGCGGACTCACCGAATACTTCATGGAGAAATCCGGCGAATGGCACACACTTGAGCTTCACGGACAGAAAGCCGGCACAAGGCTCAACTACCGCATCATGCTCCCCATAGCAGGTGGCCGCGCCATCACGAAGGAGGGCGCATACTACATTGTAGGGGGCAACGGTGCCCGCACCAACAGCTATGCCGGAATCGGCGACACCCGAGCCGCCGCTCCGGCCATCACCCCCAACCCTGCCGCCGACCGCACCAGCATCACCGTTGACGGCGCAGGCACAGTGACCGTATTCGACCTCAACGGCCGCCTGATGGTATCCATGCCGGTTGAGAACGAAGCCACCCTGGAGGTATCCTCATGGCCCCGCGGCATGTATATCGTAAGATTCACCTCTGAAGACGGGCTCACCTCCACCGCCCGCCTCCTCCACTGACAATCGCCCCGATAAACCTGTAAACCGACAAGGGCTGTGTATCCATATCGCGGATACACAGCCCTTGCTGTTTTTTCACACGCAGCGCCGTCAGAACGGGAAGTTCATGCCGAAGTTAGTGCCGAAAGTGCCGAAGGCCACATTGGCATCGGCCGAGAAACACTTCACCGGAGCCACATTGGCCGAAATGCGGGCCTCGCTCCACGAATATCGGCCGGCAATGCGGGTGGAGCTGAGGAAGCCGAAGCGCAGCTTGCGGTAATAGGGCAGTTCATAATCCACACCGACGTTGAGAGTGGCGGCCAGGGCGGTTGCGCGGGTGCCGATGTCGCCGTTGTCGGTCAACTGGTAGAGCGCGCCGAAATCATCGCTGAGGCGGTCCCACTCCTTGTCGAAAGAGTTCGGGGCGTCATCGTTTACATTAAAAGTATAGGCGTCGGTGTCAACCCGGCGGGTGCCGTTGGTCGACGCATATTTAGTGTCGGAAAACGAAATCCATCCCAGATCAAGCACTGCCAGCGAGAAATTGAAATCTCTCCAGCGGTAAGTGGCACCGAGGTCGAAGGCCATACCGAAACCGTTGGGACCCACCGAGCCCGGGCCGTCGGTGTTGACACCCGACACATACTCGCGGCCCTCGTTGTTCACATCGTGCTCGAACTGGAGTCCGCCCACATTGGCATACACATCGGCAAATGTGTGTTATAAGATTATAGAAAACAAGTACATATCCGGCCGGAGCGCCGGAGCGCCCCATGTAAAGAAGATATTACACTGTGCATTTTTCTATCCGCCACAAAGTTAAATAAAATTCAGTATTCTAACAAATTTTAAGAAATCTACGTCCATTCATTTTATGTTAAAATCTTTCCTTATTCACCTTTTGCCGTTCATGCATTTTTTGCTAATTTTGTATCCGCTCTGCGGAGTCGAAATTCCCGCGGCCTGGAGTTGAACCTTTTTAGTCACACGACTGTTGAATATGCTGAAACGAAGTCTGACAATACTCAAGCTTGCGCTCCCCGTAATGGTGTCGCAGATAAGCCTGATACTTGTAGCGTTCGCCGACAATATAATGGTTGGACGTTACTCCACCGACGCTCTGGCGGCCTCGTCGTTCGTAATCAACGTGTTCAATCTTGTGATATTCTGCGCCATGGGATTCTCCTACGGGCTCACCCCTATCGTAGGGGCGATGTTCGCCCGCGGCGAGAAAAAGAATATCGGAGTGGCGGTGCGCGCCGCCCTGAGGGCCAATATAGTGATGGGAGTCCTCCTGTCGGCCGTGATGGGAGTCCTCTTCTTCTTTGTGGAGAATCTCGGGCAGCCCGGCGAGCTTATGCCGATACTCAAGCCCTACTATTTGATATTCCTGGCCGGGCTGCTGCCGATGGCTGTATTCAACGTATTCGCGCAATGGAGCTTCGGCGTGCGCAACACCTCCATGCCGATGTGGATTCTGCTGGGCGCCAACATGCTCAACATCGTTGGCAACTATATGCTCATCTACGGCAACTGGGGCGCGCCGGAACTCGGCCTTACCGGAGCCGGAATCTCCACCCTCTGCGCCCGCATAACGGCGGCACTGGCCATTATGGGGGTGTTCTTCTTCAAGCGGTCTTCAGAGGAATACCGCCGCGGATTCAGGGAGGCCGCCGCCCAAAGGCTACGCAGCCTCACCGGCACCGTAGTCCGGACTTCATGGCCCGTGGCCGCACAGATGACCTTCGAGACCGGAGCATTCTCATCATGCGCCATCTTTGCCGGCTGGCTCGGCACGGTGTCGCTGGCCGCATTCCAGGTAACGATAGTGGTGAGCACACTCGGATTCTGTATATATTACAGCATAGGCACAGCCATAGCCGTCACTGTGGCCAACGACGCCGGTCGCGGCTCCCTGCGCGACTGCCGCCGCAGCGCTTTCGACGGCTACGCGGTGATGCTCGTTTTCGCCGCCCTGTCATCGGCGGCACTCGCCTTGTTCGGGCGCCCGCTGATGCACCTCTTCTCCGAGGATACGGCGGTGCTGGCGCTTGCCGGTACGGTAATCATACCCCTGCTCCTCTACCAGTTGGGCGACGCCACACAGATAGCATTCTCCAACGCCCTCCGCGGCACATCGAAAGTGATGCCGATGGTTTGGATAGCTTTTGTAAGCTACATGATGGCCGGTCTGCCGTCGACCTATCTGCTGGCATTCACCGCCGGGCTGGGCATCTACGGCTTAGTACTGTCGTTCTCGGTGTCGCTCTTCCTTGCCGCCGCCCTCTTCCTCTACTTCTTCATGCGGGCCACGCGACCGAAAGAGGCCACCCACGCCTGAGACAACAATCCTGAATATTCTGATTACTACAAACATAATTTCACAAACTAACACAAAAAACATCATGGAAAAGAAATGGATCTGCACCGTATGCGGTTACGTGGCCGAAGGCCCTGAAGCCCCCGAGAAATGCCCCCTCTGCGGCGCCCCCAAATCAAAATTCAAAGAACTCGATGCCGAAGAGGCTCTCCAGTTCGTAACAGAGCATGAGCTCGGCGTGGCCAAAGGCTGCGACCCCGAAATGATCAAGGACCTCGAGGCCCACTTCAACGGCGAATGCACCGAAGTAGGCATGTACCTGGCAATGTCGCGCCAGGCCGACCGCGAAGGCTATCCCGAAGTGGCCGAAGCCTTCAAACGCTATGCTTTCGAGGAAGCCGAGCACGCATCGAAATTCGCCGAACTCCTCGGCGACTGCGTATGGGACACCAAGACCAACCTCTACAAGCGCATGATGGCCGAAGCCGGCGCCAACGCCGACAAGATGCGCATCGCCGCCAACGCAAAGAAGGCCGGCCTCGACGCCATCCACGACACCGTTCATGAAATGGCCAAGGACGAAGCTCGTCACGGACGCGGTTTCGCCGCCCTCTACAAGCGCTTCTTCGGCGACAAATAATCGCCATATCACATACCTCGCTCCAAAGGAGGATGCATCACTATCGGATGTGATGCATCCTCCTTTTATATATCGCCAAATACTCCACAACACGAAAATAAAGCTTACATTTTTCCAAAATAGACAACCATATTCCGGCAAAAAAAAGTATCTTTCCTCTAAAACGTATTTGGCATCTTTCCGTCAAAATAGATTAAAACGAGAGCATAATGGCCATGTTTCAGAACATATAGGCGTGATTATGCATCCCATGTCAGTGTTGCCACGGGTTTAGATATAAGATTATTACTTTCCTCTACAAGCTTGGTTAGCTTATGCCGGTGTCCAACTCCTTCCCGATGCGTTTGCAAATTTGCGAACCGGGCTGCCATGCACCACAAAGATAATTACATTGCATCG
>SCEJ01000073.1 GCA_004102785.1 Muribaculaceae bacterium Isolate-013 (NCI) | reverse complement strand
TTCGTTGCTCCTCGCTTATATTTATCTTCGTTGCTTGTCTTGACATAATTGGAGAGATAAGTATATGTAAGACAATAACGTTTGAAAATGGATTTCATTGCATTAATTCTTTAATAAAACATACTTAAAGGTTAGAGGTTAGGGGTTAGAGGTTAGAGTAGCCATCCGGGAGGGAAAGGTAGTGTGGAGTAGGGTGGATAGGGGGATAGGAGTGGGCAGAGGTGGAGGGGCTATGGGTGCGGGGGAACGGTGAGGGTAAGGAGATATTTGCGGAAGCCGCTTAGCATCTTGTCTATCTCCTCGAATTTCCCGCGGATTGACTCTAATTCTTCCGAGGTTATATATCCAAGATCCATGGCAAGAGTCAACTGGCAGTAACACTCCATGAGCGAGCCATAGGCGATACTCACGTGATGTACTAATTCTTTTGTGGATAATCTTCCTTTCCCTTCCGCGATATTCGACGGCACAGAAATTATCGACCTCCTGATTTGATCGGCAAGCGCGAATTGTTCTTCTTTGGGAAACTTGCGCAGCAGCATATATACGTCTTTAACCAAAAGACGTGATTGCTGCCAAACCTGCAATTTCTCAAAGTTGAATTCCATGTCATCGGATAGTTTATAATCAGATTATAATCAGAGTACCACGCAGCAGGGCGCGAGGCCGGGGGTGAGCTCGGTGTTCGAGGTCGGCGGTTGCCCTGTCCGTTTACGAGCAGGCTGTTCGGAGCCGAATGGCTACTCTAACCTTTCCTCCGAATAGCTACTCTAACCTCTAACCTCTAACCCCTAACCTCTAACCTTTAACCTTTCCGTCCGCCTTTCTTCTGCTGCTCGCGGAGCATGGCCTGCTGCTGGCGCTGCATCTCCTCGAGGCGTGCCATGAAGCCCGATTTCTTGCGGGGTTTCTTGGCATTCTCGGCCATACGGGCGCGTACTTTCTTGTCGTCGACAACCATACGGAAGATATAGGTCTGCACGATGGTGATCAGCAGCGACAGGAAATAGTAGTAGCTCAGGCCGGAGGCATAGTCGTTGAAGAAGAAGAGGAACATCACCGGCATCAGATACATCATCCACTTCATGCCGGGCATGGACGACGAGGAGGGCTGGCTGGCCATGTTGATGCGAGTGTAGATGATGTTGGTGACGGTCATCAGCAGGCAGAAGAGGCTCACGTGATTACCGAACCAGGGTATGGTGAAGGGCAGGGTGCAGATCACGTCGGGTGCCGCCAGGTCCTTGGCCCAGAGGAACGATTCGCCGCGCAGCTCGATCGCCGAGGGGAAGAAGGAGAACATGGCGATGAGTATAGGCATCTGAAGCAGCATCGGCAGGCAGCCCGAGAAGGGCGACGCTCCGGCCTTGGAGTAGAGGGACATCGTTTTCTGCTGGCGGGTCATGGCGTTCTCGTTTCCGGGATACTTGTCGTTGATTTCCTTTATCTCCGGAGCGAGCACACGCATTTTGGCCTGCGACATATAGCTCTTGTAGGTGAATGGGAAGAGGATGATTTTTATAAAGAGGGTGAGCAGCAGGATTATGATGCCGTAGTTGGATATGAAGCCGCTCAGGAATGTGAACACCGGGATTATAATCAGGGTGTTGATCCAGCGGAAGAGGGTCCAGCCAAGCGGGATTAGGCGTGTGAGTTCAAGCGACGGGTCATCCTTCGAGGCTTTGAGCTGCGAGTCGAGTCCGGAGAGGAGCGGGTAGAGGTTTGGACCCATGAAGATGTCGATGGCCACGGGCACCTCCTGGGTGGAGGTATAGTCCATTGTGGCCTTGGCCGAGAGGTCCTTGAGATAGCCGGGGGTCTCCCTGAGGTCCACGGTAGCCACCTCGGCCGAGGTGAATGAGGTGCGCGGAATCATCACGGTGGAGAAGAACTGGTTTTTGAACGCAATCCATTTCAGGCGCTGGTCGAGGCTCTTCTGCTTGTCGCCCTGCATGGCAAGGTCATCGGGAGAGTCGCCCAGGAACTTGTAGAAGAGCCCCGAGTTGCGCTCCTCGAAAGTGCGCCCGCGTTCGTTGCGGGCCAGTTTCTGGGCCCACACGAAGTCGGCGGTAGCCACCGAGGGGGGGATGATTTTCTGCATACCGCTCTGCACCACTTCCATGCGCACCACGTAGGAGTCGGGGGCGAGAGTGTAGCGGAGCGCCCACGAGGCGCCGTCGCCGAGGTCGAGCTTCATCACGACAGTCGAGTCGTTGACCTGCTCGGGGGTGAAGTAGAAGTCGGCCGTGTCAAAGCGGTTGGTGGCCGATGTGAGCACAAACGAGTAGGAGGCATCCTCCGGGCGGCAGATTTCGACTTTGGCGGTGTCGATCTGCTTCTCGTTCTGCTTGTTGGGGAGATAGGTGAAATATTTCTGAAGGGTAGCCCGCGAAATGCGTCCACCTTTCGAGGCTATTTCCAGCTCCAGCAGATCGTTCTTGAGTGTTACGGTGCGGTCTTCTCCGCTGAGATAGCGGGCGAAACCGCGGTAACGGTCAGCGTCGGCCAGGGCCGAACGCAGGTTCTCGATGGCTGCGCGGCGGTTGGCCGGCGAAAGGTCGTCGCCGAACTGCGCCCCGGTCACTGCGGCGTAGGTGAGCACGGTGTCGACAGCCTGCACTGTGCCGGTCACGGCTGTGCCGTCGTAGAGTAGATTCACCTTGTCGGTGCGGTAGCGGTATTCGGCCGGAGCGAGCGAGTCGGTGCGCTCGGTGCCGATCTGGCGCATTATCGCCGGCACGGCTGCAGCCTCGGCGGCGGTGATGGTGTCGATTCTGAGCGACTGCTCCTTCTCGGCCTTTTCAGCCTGGGTCTGAGCCGTTTCCTCCACAAGGGCGTCGCGGTTCTGTTTGTTTCCTTCGGTGAACATCATGAAGCCGAAGAGCACCATGCCCATCAGAATCATGCCAAGGAGTGTATTCTTATCCATTCAGAAATAATGATTTATTTTTTGGATTCTTTGTAAGCGATAGCGGCGTTGACAAACGAGATGAAGAGCGGATTGGGCTCAAGCACCGTCGAGGAGTATTCCGGATGGTACTGTGTGCCGAGGTACCAGCGCTTGCCGGGAATCTCGACAACCTCCACCAGATGTGTGCGCGGGTTCTCGCCCACACACTGCATTCCGGCCTCCTCGAAACGGCCGCGGTAAGCCTCGTTGAACTCGAAGCGGTGGCGGTGGCGTTCGCTCACCAGCTCCTTGCCATATGCACCGGCTGCCAGCGAACCGGGACGCAGGGCGCAGTCGTAGGCCCCCAGGCGCATGGTGCCCCCCATGTCGGCGATACCTTTCTGCTCCTCCATCAGGTCGATTACGTTGTGCGCCGTGGCCGGATTCATCTCTGTGGAGTTGGCGTCGGCAAGCCCCAGCACATCGCGGGCGAACTCAATCACCATGCACTGCATCCCAAGGCATATGCCGAAAGTGGGGATGTCGTGCTCGCGCGCCCATTTTAGCGCCACGAATTTCCCTTCGACACCCCTTTGGCCGAAGCCCGGGGCGATTATCACGCCGTCGAGGTCGCCAAGCAGTGCGCCGGCATTGGACTCGTCAAGTTTCTCGGAGTGTATATATTTGATTTCCAGCTTGTGGTCGGCGTAGGTGGCGGCATGGAAAAGAGCCTCGTTGATTGACTTGTAGGCATCCTGAAGCTCGACGTATTTTCCTACCAGACCGATGGTGACAACCTCCGAGGCGCCACGCATTTTCTCCACGAAATTCATCCACGGCGCCATGTGCGGCTCCCCTTCGGGGGTGATGCCCGTCTTGCGGAGCACAATCTCGTCGAGATGCTGGGCGTGCATCGTCAGGGGCACCTCGTAGATCGAGGGCACATCCTGGCTCTGGATCACGGCGTCGGGCGCCACATTGCAGAAAAGTGCGATTTTGCGGCGCACCTCCTCCGTGACCGGGTGCTCGGTGCGCAGCACCAGCACATCGGGCTGTATGCCCAGCTCCTGAAGCTGCTTCACGGAGTGCTGCGTAGGTTTGGTTTTCAGCTCCTTAGCGGCGGCGATGTAGGGCACGTAGGTGAGATGGATGCAGAGCGAGTCCTGCCCCAGGTCCCAGCGCAACTGGCGCACGGCCTCCAGGAAGGGGAGCGACTCGATGTCGCCCACCACGCCGCCGATTTCGGTGATGATATAGTCGTATTCACCGGTGTGGCCCAGGGCCTTCACGCAGCGCTTTATCTCATCGGTGATGTGGGGCACAATCTGCACCGTGCGCCCCAGATAGTCGCCGTGGCGCTCTTTGTTGATGACGCTTTGGTAGATGCGGCCGGTGGTCACATTGTTGGCGCGGGTGGTGCGCACATTGGTGAACCGCTCATAGTGCCCCAGGTCAAGGTCGGCCTCGTGACCGTCGACAGTCACATAGCACTCGCCATGTTCATAGGGGTTGAGCGTACCCGGATCGATGTTGATGTACGGGTCGAACTTCTGGATAGTCACCCTGTAACCGCGGGCCTTCAGCAGGCACGCCAGTGATGAAGAGATTATACCTTTGCCAAGCGACGAAACCACGCCGCCGGTAACGAAGATGTATTTCGTTTCCACTTCTCCTGAAGATTTATTGAGCAATATTAAGGCACAAAGTTACGCATTTTTTCCGAATCCCTGCCAATGCGTTCCCCATTTTTTGCAAGGAGGCATCTGTCTGCCCCAATGATGCCTTTTTCGCCAACAATTTGCATATCCGTGATTGATTTTGTAATTTTGCCACACGTAAAGTTGTATTTAAAGCAATCTGCAATCACATTATCGTTATATCAATCCATCAATCTCTGCTTATGACAAGACTACACTCCGCAGCGGCGCTCGCAGCGGCGCTTCTGATGCCGGCACATATGGCCGCCCAACCGCCTGCGCCCATGCCGGTAACACGCTCCACAACCTCCTTGCCCGATGCTGTAAGACAACAGACATCAGGTTCCAAGGCTCCGTCGGCACCGCTGGCACTCCCCTACACCGAGACGTTCTCCGATCCGGCCGCCCTGGGCAGTTTCTATGTGCGCGACGCAAACTTCGACGGCACCACATGGAAGGTGGCCGCCGAGCAGCTACGAATCCAGGCAAACAATGCCAAGGCCATGAACGACTGGGTGATAACCGCACCCATAAACCTCGATGCAGGAAAAGAATACGAATTCTCATTCGACGCCAGGGCGCACAGCAGCTATTATGCCGAAAAAATCAGAGCGGCGCTCGGTTCCGCCCCGGAGGCTTCGGAAATGACTGTGACCCTGTTGCCGGAAACCACTCTGACCGAAACCGACTACCGCACTTTCGCAATGAAATATACCCCCGCGGTTTCAGGCACATACTATTTCGGTCTGCACGGATGCAGCGACGCCGGCTCTTTCTATCTGTGGGCCGACAACATACGCATCTCCGCCACTGCGCCTCCGACAGCTCCCGCCGAACCGTCGCTCTCCGGCCTCCCCGACTATGACCGCCGGCTGCAGGCCGAGTTTACCATCGTGGCCCCCGACACTGACATTGACGGCAATCCGCTCGACGGGCTGAAAAAAATTGTGCTGATGCGCGAAGGCACGCCGGTGCACACCATTGACAACCCGGAGCCGGGACAAGCCTACACCTGCGACGACACGCTGCCGCCGGGGAGCGAAGAGCGCTATTACTCCTACTCCGCCATACCCTACAACGGTGCGACCGCCGGGCGCGAGGCCACAATGCAGATGTTCATGGGGGTGAATCTGCCCGGTCCGGCAAAGAACGCACGGGCCCTCGAGGATAACAACTCCGGATATATCGTAGTGACATGGGACAAGGCTGACACCGATATCGACGGATACCCCATGAACCCCTCGCTGATACACTATGTGGTCTACTCCAACAACGGCGAGCTGCTTGACGAGGATATTACCGACAATTTCTGCGCCGCACAGTATCTCACCCTCACACAGCGCTATCATTTCTATATCGTGATGTCGGAAACCTCCGCAGGACTCAACGACCGGGATTTTCCGCAGAGCAACATGGTGGCTCTCGGCACACCCTATACTCTTCCGTTTGCCGAATCGTTCGCCGACGGAAAACTATCCACTGCCTTCGCCATTGAATACAACGAGGGGGGACGGCTCGAACAGACTGCCAAGGCAGAGGCCCTCGGCGCCACGCCGGCCGATGACGACAACGGAATGCTCGTCTACACCTCCGGCACCGACTCCTCCGCCGCCCTCCTTATGGCCGGCAAAATATCAATAGGAGAGGATGCCGTCAACCCGGTGCTGACCTACCAGTATTTCAAGACCGCAGACTCGCCTGACAGAATCACAGTGGCCATCAACGAATCGCCTTACTTCGACATGGAGAACTTTGAGGACGTGCATACTGTCAACGTGGCCGACGGCACTGACGGATGGAACCGCGTGACAGTGCCGCTGACGGATTACAAGGGCACGGTGATAAAACCCGCCTTCCGTTTCATTCAGCCATTGAAGGGTTCGGCGGTGGCTATCGATGACATCCGGCTCTTCGACCAGCTTGACCACAACCTGAAAGTGCGCTCTGCATCGGCGCCACACAAGGTCTATGCCAACAATCCACTCGTGTTCGACATCGAAATCGAGAACATCGGCGCCATGGAAGCCGACGGCTACACCCTCAGCCTCCTTTGCGACGGGCAGACTGTGGCATCGGTGCCGGGCAATGCAATTACGTCGGGCAGTCGTGCCGCAATGAAAATAACCCACATACCTTCGGTGCTGGCGCCGGCACAGTCCAAATACCATATGACTGTGGATTATGCTCCGGATATGGACCCAGGCGACAACACCTCGCGCCAGTTCGACGTGATTACCGGCACCATACCCCTGCCGCGCGCCGTAGAGCTGTCGGCCACACCGTCCGACGGCGCCATCTCACTGACATGGCTGCCGGTCGACCTCGCCACAGCCACATGCGAGGTATTCACCGAAGACTTCGAGGACTACACCCCCTTTGAAATCGACAATGCCGGCGACTGGACCTTCCGCGACCTTGACGGAGCCGCCACATGGGGCATCTCCGGAATGGACTTTCCCAACGAGCAGAATCCCATGGCGTTCATAGTGTTCAACACAACGGGCTACCATTCGGCCATGGACGCCAGTTCTGGACTCCAGTACCTCGCCGCAATGTCGTCGCGCGGAGGCGTCAGCTCCGACGACTGGCTGATATCACCCCCGCTCTGCGGCAACGGGCAGGAAATATCATTCTATGTAAGCTCCCAGTCGACTTCCTACGGCAATGAACGCTTTCAGGTACTCACATCCCGGCGCGGCACAGCCACAACCGATTTCACACCCGTATATTCCAACGACAAAGTGCCCGCAATAGAATGGGCGCGCCACACATGCACCCTCCCCGACGGCACGCGCCATTTCGCGATACGAAGCTATGATACCAACCTGATGTTCCGTATCGACGACATCTCCTTCATCCCGGCTTTGCCCGAGCTCCGGCTCCTCGGCTATAACGTGTACCGCGACGGCGAGCGCATCACTTCCTCACCTCTGACACAACCGTCGTACACAGACCCGCAGGAATCCGACGGAAGCCACACATATTGCGTCACAGCCGTCTACGACAAGGGTGAAAGCCGCCCCTCTGACGCCGTGACAGCCGACTATACCGCTCTGTCGGCCATCGGCCTCGATGACACGCCACAGATTGCGGTCAACGGTACAACCGTGAACTGCAGAGCCCCCTTCGAGATACACGACCTTATGGGACGCCTCCGCGCTGTCTCTCCATCACCCGGCTCCCTCTCCCTCCCCGCCGGCATCTACCTCGTGAAAGCCGGCGCACACACCGCCAAAGTCCTCCTCCGCTGATTCCTGTCAAATCAATAACCTAAAGTCAAGCCACGCAAGCCCAGTTAAATAACTTCTAAGGCTTGCGTGGCTTTTTATAGGATAAATCAAACGGAAGCTCTAATGTACCGGCATGAGTCCGACGTTATAACACGTTTTTCTTTTTGTTAAAATTGAAATCTTTTGCAAAGACTAATAGTTGTACGTCAAGATGTTAGGTCAATGTTACATGAATAGTCTTTTGGGTTCTTTTTTTTTATGCCTTTAAACGGTAGCGTTTGTAGGTTTTACTTCCATGCGACACAATCTCATCTTTTCGCACCATATTATAGACTGTTTTCTGTATATCCTTACGCTCTACATCAGGCAAACGCGAAGATATTTCTGACAGCATACTATCCGGATAATTTTTAAGGTCCTCTTCTATCAGTGCTTTGAGTCGATAAGGCTCTATTGTTTTAAGTGTTGTCGGCACATTCATGCCTGCATTTTTTAATACACTTTGAGCCAAAAGGTATTGCGTGCCTTTTTTTACTCCGCGAGTCTGCACCAGCTTTATCGAAACAAGAGTATCCACATAGGGTCTAAGACGGCCGTTTTCATTTAACTGCAGCATCCGAATTAAATCAGTGGCATATACTTTCTCATTACGCGCGATTAAGCCTAATGCAATTAAATTCTTTTGGGAAAGAGACCGGAAATTCTGTGCCACATAATCAAACAATGGCAGTAAATCCCGATTTATTATACCTGCATATTGAGTAACAGTCACACTGTTGAAATCAGAGTATAATATTGGCATCTGCTTGACGTCCAAGGCATTTAGTTCATAAATAAGGTCATACCCGGAGCCTTCCCCTTCCATCAGATTTAAGTCGTGCATGATTCGTATCAGATGTGGGTTACGTCTTACGCGCTGATGCAGTATATTATCCGCCGTTACCCCAAGCGGCAAACTGCCCGGATTGGAAATTTCAAGATGATCGGGGTACACACAGATCATTATGTCTCCGGAGACTGTAAAGCTTTTATGTACGAATGCGTTTATTAACAGTTCTCGCAAAAGTTTAGGATGATAATGGCGTATCTGCTTTCTAAAGAGGCCGTCAGGCACATCATATGAATAAGTCAACTCCACGGCTTCCTGCTCTATGGCAAGAAGAAGATCTTTCGGATTCAGCAGATTATCGTGCCAGTCTACTTTGCGTACTTTCTGCTCCTGACCATCATATACAATATATTGAACCGTAATAGGATATAAAAGTCGGCTGCGATGTGTATCATCACCAAGCCACAAAACCCCCAGATTAGTGAGATTTCCATCGTCAATCAAACAATAATTGACTAAAATTTCATCATCAGACATTTGTCGGATATGAGATGATACCCGATCAGAACCCCTTAATCCATCACAGAGAGAAATAATCCTGTCACGCGGGATATCGGATATCCTGAATTTTGTCTTGACTGTTTCCCACTGATGTGATTGCTTTTCGTAAGCAACACGCTGGAAATCCTCACTGCGCATCGGCAGACATTCCTCTCCTACTCTAATGTAAAACCGACCATCAGCCGTAGAGGCAAATGATTTCAAAGAAGGGTACACTTTGATGATAAAGTATTGGTTGCCCGATTCATCCTCCAAGATTCCGGAGGATTCCATTGCCACATGGTAACAGTTGCTTTTCAGTTTGGCAAGTGCTTTGTTATGCGTGTCTTCAGAAATACGTTGACCTGATATCGGCTGTCTGGTTCGATCTTCAAAGCCGATATAAAGATCACCCCCTTGAGCATTAGCAAAGGCCACACAGCTTATGGCAAGGTCTTTTATCCCCTTGTCGGTCTCTATCTTTCTTAGCGATTTAAAATCGAGAATTTGGTTTTCATCACGGCTTTTTCATTTAAGATAAAATAAAGCGTATACCTGCCCTTACCCGCTTCAGCCCGAAGCGGGTAATCTGTTATATCTGTATTTCAGTTGTTTATCTCTTCGTTAAAATCGTATTTTTTTCAT
>SCEJ01000072.1 GCA_004102785.1 Muribaculaceae bacterium Isolate-013 (NCI) | reverse complement strand
CAATGCCAAAATCAAGGCGTTCAGAACACAGTTCCGGGGAGTCGGAGACATCAAGTTCTTTATGTTCAGACTGGCCACACTATACTCTTGATACTCTCTCCCGCCCACCGGAAAAATCCGCTGACCCATTATATGCTACTGCGCCACTATACGCCCTATGCCGGGAGAATAAAAACAAAAAGAGACATCGTCTGATGTCTCTTTTGTAGCGAATCCGGGAATCGAACCCGGGTCTCCACCGTGAGAGGGTGGCGTGCTAGGCCACTACACTAAATCGCCGTTAGCGTTGTCAGCGGGGTTATTTCCTTTTGACACTGCAAAATTAGTGCATATTTCTGAATCCACCAAATTTTTCAGCAACTTTTTTCAAACAAATTTTAGCCACCGCGCATAACCAACTTAAACAGTGGCAAATAACCACTACGCAATCATTTCAGTTTGACGGTCATAATATGATTGTCGAAATCCTCACCGTCCCCCTTGTTATATATTACACTGACATATCCGGGCTTCCCTTTCACACGGTTGATGCGTTTTGTGTCGTCGTCACCGAGAAATACTGTAAACGGCTCTACAGCGGTTTGCCATCGCCCGTCCTTTAAATAATATGCCTCATGGGTGCACCATGAACTGAGACCATAGGGAATGGCCCCGAGGAAATCCCGGCCAGAGCCGTCAAGCGAACCCAGGTTGACAAGCAACACACCCATCAGGCCTTCATTCCATTCCAGGGGAGGTATGAACCCGGCGTCGGATACAAGCCGCGGAGACGTCAGTGCATAGCCTTCGTCATCGTATTGCGCATCTGTCCACAGATACTCGGTATTGCCGTCGCCATTGAAATCACCTACAAGGGCATTGGAGGGGATGTTGGCCGAGCGTCGCGCCACATTCAAGTCGGTGGTTTCATCGCTCACGGCTGTAATATACCAGCGGCCGTCGATTCGATTAAGTCTGAGATATGCATTGTGAGTTTTGCTCTTTCCGCCATGCGAGGTATGGATAGTATATGAGGCCTTCACAGCGTTTTCTCCCGTTTTCAACACATCTATACCTGATGCTATGTAAACCTTGAAATCGGGATACTTTTTCAAAGCTTTCCGTTCATCGTCCACGCACTGAGCGGGAGTATATACCTGAGTGTAGAACTTCACATGCGGCCCGAGCAATCGTTCCATGGCATCATAGTCGCGAGCGTTGATGACATCGGTCCACCCCCTCACAATCTCAAGAACTTCAGCGTCGGCATCGTCTTGCTCCACGACCTCCTGCCTGGAGGCATCATCCGACACTTTTCCGCCGGCACTTCCCGAGCATGACGCAAAAACAATGAACGCAAATATTATGCAACAAGTGATAAATGAACGTTTCAACGTAAAAGTCAAAACGATAAATAACGGTCAAAAACTACAAATCCCCGGAAGACGCACTCCCGGGGATTCGATATCAGCTAATGAAGCGTGAAATTATTCTGCTGCGGGAGCTTCCTCGGCAGCGGCCTCCTCGGCGGGAGCCTCGGCTGCAGCCTTGGCGGCTTCCTCAGCGGCCTTGGCGGCAGCGATTTCAGCTTTCTTCTTTGCTACTTCCTCAGCTTTGGCGGCGTTCTTGGCTTTCTCTTCCTCGAAACGTGCTTTCGCTGCTTCTTCACGCTTGCTGGCCATTGCAGTCTTGCAATCGTCAACAGCTTTCTGTTTTTTAGCCTTCCAGGCGTCGAAACGGCGCTGAGCCTCGGCTTCGTCGAAAGCGCCTTTCTTCACACCACCCTGAAGGTGTTTCATCAGCAGTACCCCCTGCTCGGAGAGGATAGAGCGTACGGTGTCGGTGGGCTGAGCACCAACGTTAACCCAATACAAAGCCCGTTCGAAATTCAGCGTGATTGTAGCAGGATTAGTGTTCGGATTATAGGAACCAATCCTTTCAATGAAACGACCATCTCGTGGTGCCCTGCTATCGGCGATAACAATAGGATAGAACGCATAGTTTTTGCGACCATGACGTTGTAATCTGATTTTTGTTGCCATTAATAATAAAAAATATGGTTTTGTAGAGGTTTAGCGGCTGCAAAGGTACGTTTTTTTTTTCGGCTCTGCAAAGTTTTCCGCAAATAAAATTCAACGAGGGCAATATTTTGCACTGTTCTACGTATATATTAAGGTGTGACATGCGTGGAATCAATACCGCACACACTCACTTACATTCCTCAACATACCAATCGAACAACACTTCACCGATGATTTCAATGAAAGAATTATGCGCCGGGGCGCTTATGGCCTCAGCTATCGGCCTGGGCGCCTTCCCCGCACAAGCCGCACAAGCCGATACGGCCGGTTCACCCGACGCCGCCTACATGGACTATCCGCACTACTCCGGCGATGACCTGGGCCTCACCGTCAAGGACAACACTGCCATATTCCGTCTATGGGCACCGAAAGCCGACGGGGTGCAGCTACGTTTCTACCGCAACGGCCGCGGCGGCGCTCCGATGCGCACCATCGACATGACACGCTCCGATGCCGGCACATGGACCGTGCAGCTATCACCCGTGCCTTATGGCGAATACTACACCTTCCAGGTAAGGCAGAACGGCAATCTCCTTCAGGAGACTCCCGGCGTATGGGCAAAGGCCGTAGGCGTAAACGGCCAGCGCGCAGCCGTAATCGACATGGTGTCGACCAACCCCGAGGGATGGGCGGCCGACCGCGGACCGGCTCTGAAACATATCAACGATGCCGTTATATACGAGATGCATCACCGCGATTTCTCGATACACCCCAACTCCGGCATCGTGAACAAAGGTAAATTCCTGGCCATGACAGAGGACGGCACTGTCACACCCCTGGGCGACAAAACCGGCATCGACCACCTCAAGGAACTGGGGGTTACTCACGTGCACATACTCCCGAGCTACGACTACACCTCTGTCGACGAGGCCAACCTCCCGGCCAACACATACAACTGGGGATATGACCCGCAGAACTACAACGCGCCCGAAGGCTCGTACTCCACGAACCCCGACGACCCTGCCGCCCGTGTAAAAGAGATGAAGCAGATGGTAAAGGCTCTGCACGATGCCGGGATAGGCGTGGTGATGGATGTGGTCTATAACCACACCGCACGCAACGACGACTCGAATTTCTCGCTCACCGCGCCAGGCTACTACTACCGCCACCGCCCCGACGGCTCCTACTCCGACGCATCCGGATGCGGCAACGAAACAGCCTCCGACCGACCGCAGATGAGCGACTTCATCGTCAACTCGGTGAAATACTGGGCAAAAGAATACCATATCGACGGACTCCGCTTCGACCTCATGGCAATCCATGACACCGCCACAATGAACCGCGTGGCCGCCGCTCTGAAAGAAATCAACCCCGACATATTCGTTTACGGCGAAGGCTGGACAGCAGGCGACTCTCCCCTCCCCGTGGAGCGCCGCGCCCTGAAAGAGAATGTTGCGAAAATGGAGGGTATAGCCGTATTCTCCGACGACCTCCGCGATGCCGTGAAAGGACACTACTCCAATGCCGCCGACCGCGGATTCGCCACCGGCAAACCCGGCCAGGAAGAGACAGTGAAAATCGGCATCGTGGCCTCCACAGCCCATCCGCAGGTCGACTACTCGAAAGGGAGCAACTCCACATTCCCCTATGCGTCATCGCCCACTCAGATTATCAACTATGTGAGCTGCCACGATGACCTGACCCTGACCGACAAACTCACCAAATCGATGCCCGGCTCCACCCCCGAGGAGCGCAAACGTGCCGCACGCCTGGCACAGACAATCGTCTTTACATCGCAGGGCACGCCCTTTATGTTCGCAGGCGAAGAGGTGTTCCGCGACAAGAAAGGGGTGCACAATTCATACTGCTCGCCCGACTCTATTAACGCAATCGACTGGAACCTCAAGCACGCCAACGCCGACCAGTTCGACTACTACCGTCAGCTCATAGCACTGCGCAAGGCTCACCCCGCCTTCCGCATGACCTCGGCCGACGACATAGCACGCAACATACGCTTCGACCGCACGGAGGGCTCCAACCTCGTATCATACTCCATACTCAACCATGCCAACGGTGACGAATGGAAAGAGATAAAACTCGTGTTCAACGGTTCTGATGACAGCCGACAGGTAAACATACCCAAAGGCGACTGGCTTGTGGTGGCCCAGGACGGCCGACTCAACCACACCGGCCTCGAGAATCCCGACGGCTCAAAACTCCATATACGCGGCGGACGAACCGAAGTGACACCCCGCTCGGCGCTCATCCTTGCACGCTGAAATCCGTGATAACCATAAAAGCCGTGGGAATGCGCTTGCATTCCCACGGCTTTTATGGTTATCACTACGAAAGTCTCACTCGAATTTCACGCGTACCATCACCGGGTAATGGTCCGACGGCAGACGCGACACATACGACGCCACATTCACCGAGAAGCTGTCGGAGAAATCGGCAGGCTTCATCTCATTGGCAAGTGTGCGGTACGAGTCGGTAAGCACACCGAACTTTTTCACTTCTACCTGCGGCGACACAAAGATATGGTCAAGCCGCGAGGCCGTGAAGCCCTGCGGATTGAAGGCATTGAAAGTGCCGTTGGGCTCATATACCACCGGGGCGGCATCGTGGGCATCCTTGAACATTCCCGACGAGCAGATTTCGGCAATACAGGGGTTGTTCTGGTCAATATTGAAGTCGCCGGTGAGGAATACCGGCAGAGAACCGAGACCGAATTCAGCAATCTTCTTCTGTATCAGTTTCACGCTCTCGATGCGTGCCGTACGGCCGATGTGGTCCATATGGAGGTTGAACATAACAAACTCCCGGCCGGTATCCTTATGCACGAAACGCCCCCATGTGCACACACGCGGATATGCGGCATCCCACCCTTTCGAGGGCTTTTCCGGTGTTTCCGACAACCAGAAATCACCATGATCCTTAAGGTCGAATTTTCTGGAATCATAGAAAATAGCGGCATGCTCCCCCTTCTCGGCGCCATTGTCGCGCCCCACACCGATGTACTCATAACCGGGCAGACGGCCGCGCAGCGAGTCAAGCTGATGCCGCACCCCCTCCTGAGTGCCGAAAATATCGAACTCATGGAAGCGCACAAGTCCTGCCAGATATGGCAGACGACGCCCCCAGCCATTGCCCTGCACGGAATCCGAGCCGGCAGGCAGACGGATATTATAGGTGGCAAGATTGAACTCGGCAGGCGGCGTGATGATACGCCGGGGCATCTTGCGCTGCGCCATCGCCGGCAATGCCATGGCGAGCATTAATGCAAAAATCACTCTCTTCATTTCAGGTCAGTTTTAAGGGATTAATATATGGTATTATATTGCTCAGCTATTCGACAAAACAGAACATCAGAAAGGCTTGCGGTATTTGTCGGCATCGGCATCCTCCATTATGGAGCGGTACGATGCATAGCGGCTCTGGGCGATGCGCCCCTCAGCCACTGCCTGGAGCACGGCGCAACCCGGCTCGTGCGTATGAGTGCAGTTGCCGTAGCGGCAGTTGTGCGACTCCTCGAAAATCTCGGGAAAGAAATGCCCCACCTCATGTATATCCATGTCGAGTGTGCCGAATCCGCGTACTCCGGGGGTGTCAATGAGCCAGCCTCCGCCCGGAAGAGCACACATCTCGGAGAAAGTGGTGGTGTGCATCCCCTGGTCGTGCACCTGCGAAATCTCTGCCGTGCGCAGCTCCAGCCCCGGGATAATGTCATTGATCAGCGTCGACTTCCCTACACCGGAGTTGCCGGAGATAAGCGAAATCTTCCCGTGCAGGGCATCGCGCAACTCCCCTACTCCATCGCCGGTCCTGGCCGAGAGGGTAAACACACAGTAGCCAATAGTGCGGTAAAGGTGGCACACGGCATCAAGAAGCTCGCGCTCGTCGGCATCGGTGAGCAGGTCGGTCTTGTTTATCACCAGTGCCGCCTCCACTCCATAAGCCTCCGCCGTGGCAAGGAAACGGTCAATGAAGTTGGTCGAAGTGAGCGGGTGCTTAAGCGTCGCCACCACCAAAGCCAGGTCTACATTGGCGGCAAGTATGCTGGCCTCCTTCGACAGATTGCTCGCACGCCTTATAATATAGTTCTTGCGCGGAGCGATAGCGGTGATGAACGCCGAGCCGTCGGGAGCCACGCGCACTTCCACCCTGTCGCCCACAGCCACCGGATTTGTGGTGCGTATCCCTTTCAGGCGGAAATTCCCCTTAATCTTACAGTTGAGCACATCCGCCCCTGGCGGAATTCCCCCCGGGGCAGGCAATGGGGTGCCGTCGGGAAGCACAGTGTACCATGCTCCGGTATTCTTCACCACCAGCCCGTGCACAGCGCCGGTGCCCGGGGCGTCATCCCTCTTGTTGCTTTTATTCTTTTCTGATGCCATTCCTTGATTTCTTCGGCTCAAAATTACAAAAAATTTCGTTAACGGCAATATTTTACTAATCTATTGAACACCAAAACATTGACATTTGTTATATTATATGATACAACTATGGCCGCAACCTCGCGGGTCTATGCAATTAGGTGAATTCAAATAATTTGAGTATATTTGCAGCGCAGTTGTACCAAATGACAAGTGATTCAAATAAAAGTTTAACCATTAAAAATAAATTGTTATGAACACTGAAGCAATCGGATCTTGGGCCGGCCTGGTATGGAACGCCCTCAGCGCAACCGATACCGTAGGTCTCAAGCAGCTCAAGAAAATCACCAAACTCAAGGACAAAGAAGTATTCGCAGCTATCGGCTGGCTCGCCCGTGAAGGGAAAATCGCCATCCTCCCCAACGAAGAAGACGAAAAGGACATCCTCTTCCAGCTTGTGCAGGGCTGAAAAGCACCGGCATAACCCGCTACAACTAACCGTTTAACGCCGCCGGCAGGTAAAACCACAGCCGGCGGTGTTGTCTTTATCCACTTTCCGGAAAACCCAAAACATTCAACCGACTTAACAATAAAACAATGAACATAGGCGACAAAATTCCCGAGATATTCGGCACCGATGATGCCGGGCGCACAGTGACAGCCTCCGATTTCAAGGGCAAACCACTGATCATATACTTCTATCCCAAAGACAACACCCCGGGATGCACGGCAGAGGCATGTTCGATACGCGACGGCTACGAGCAGCTCACCGCCTCGGGCTACACCGTGATAGGCATCAGCAAAGATTCTCCCGCCAGCCACTTGCGCTTCCGCGAGAAATTCAACCTCAACTTCATCCTCCTTTCCGACACATCGACCGAAGTAAACCAGGCTTTCGGCGTATGGCAGAAAAAGAAGATGGCCGGACGCGAATACATGGGCACCGTGCGCACAACCTTCATCACTGACGCCGACCACACAGTGACACACATAATAAAGAAAGTCGACACCAAAAACGCCGCCACACAGCTCCTTGACATAATCAATGGCTGACTCAGGCGAGAAAACAGATTTTTGTTCACACGATATTGCACACATCCGTCCGGATATGTGCAATATCGCCGTTTTTTACCCCGCTATTTTAAAAACCTTAACATTTAAAAGGGTTTATTACTTCCCGAACACTTGATATCGGGGCTGAAAATCATTAACTTTGCAATCGGCAAAGGGAAACATCCACATCATCGTTCCCATTTGCAGCAGCCAGCTTTTGCTATCGAAGGCTGCATCAAGAACCAATCGCCGAGGATTCATTCAATATTTCCCCGTGCATCTTATATCGAAGTAATCTATTTTCATTCGATTTTTCAGGTTCTGACTCATCAGGTTCCATCAGCCTGACTGATGACTTGCCGTGCAGGCATTTCTACCTTTGGTGTGCCGATAGTGGCCACCGTAATCCGAAAATCTAAAAATCGGAGAGAACGCGTTCTTTCCGTGCTTGACAGAATGAACAAACTGATTTGCACTTTATGCGGATTCATGCTCGCCGTAGCCCTCCCGGTTTCGGCCGCCAAACCCGCCTCGAAAAAACTGACCCCTCCCTCCCAGCACGCCGCCACCCACACCGTGGCAGCATCGCAGGCCGCCTCCGAAGCAGAGGAGATGAGCCTCGCATCAGTATCCCGCACCAATCCATTTGAAATAGTACCCGCAGCCGGCATGGAGCTCCTCTCAGAGCCGGGCCAGTCAGAAGAATCTGCCGCCCTCACCGCCGACATGCTCGGATTCGCCAAGCGCTTCATGGGCACACGCTACGTACACGGCGGCCGCTCGCCCAAAGGCTTCGACTGCTCAGGATTCACAAGCTACGTTTACGCCAACTTCGGCTATACCCTCTCCCCCTCCTCATCCGTGCAGTCCACCCAGGGACGCAAAGTGAAGCGCAAGGAAGTGCAGCCGGGCGACCTCCTGTTCTTCACCGGGCGCGCATCGCGTTCAGGGCGTGTAGGCCACGTAGGCATCGCCGTCAGCGCCGACCCTGTGAGCGGCGAGATCACATTCATACACGCCGCACGCTCAGGTATCCGCATCGACAAGCTCTCCGCCCCCTACTACGCCGCCCGCTTCCTTAGCGCCCGCCGCGTACTTCCCGATTGATAACCCCCAGCAACTCAAAATAATACAAGAGGATGAACCCGCCCATCGACGGAGGTTCATCCTTTTTGGATGTTTATGGACACCATATTCAGCAATCTCACCCCTGCATTCGTAAAACCTGCCGACGGCTCGCCGTTAATAGTAGCAGGCCCGTGCAGCGCCGAATCGCGCCAACAACTTCTTGACACCGCCCGGCAGCTTGCCGCCACAGGCGTGCGCTATCTGCGTGCCGGCGTGTGGAAGCCGCGCACCATGCCCGGCGGCTTCGAGGGACGAGGCAGCGTGGCCCTGACATGGCTGCGCGAGGCCGAAGAGAAATTCGGTCTGCAGGCTGCCACGGAGGTCGCCAACGAAACCCACACCACCGAAGCTCTCCAGGCCGGCATACGCATACTGTGGCTCGGGGCGCGCACCACAGCCAACCCCTTTGCCGTGCAGGAGATTGCCGACGCCATATCCCGGTTCAATACAGAAAACGGCCATGCCGGAAGCCCGGTGGCCGTGATGGTGAAAAATCCCGTCAATCCCGATCTCGAACTGTGGATAGGCGCCATAGCTCGCCTCTACAATGCCGGGATCACCCACATCACTGCCGTACACCGCGGATTCAGTGCCTACGGACTGAAAAGCTACCGGAATGCTCCACACTGGCACATTCCAATCGAACTCCACCGTCGTATACCCACATTGCAGATACTCTGCGACCCAAGCCATATTGGCGGCAGGCGCGAACTGATTGCCCCGCTCTCCCAGGAAGCGCTCGACATCAGATTTGACGGCCTGATAATCGAGACCCATTGTGACCCCGTGCACGCGCTCAGCGACAGTGCCCAACAAATCACGCCCGACGAACTGAGGCACATTCTGGCCAGCCTGTCCACCCGCCGCAACACCGTTGCGTCGGAAGAGCTGACCCGACTCCGCGGCGCACTCGACCAGCTTGACGACCAGTTGATTGACATCCTTTCGCGCCGCATGGCGATAGCACGCGAGATAGGTGCCCTTAAAAAAGTCAACGATATGACCGTGGTGCAGCCACAACGCTACGAGCAGCTTATGGCCTCACGCATAGAGCAGGCCCAGGCCGCCGGCCTGCCGGCTCCATTCATGCAGAGATTATTCTCTACCATCCATGCCGAATCGGTAGCCCAGCAGGCCCGCATCCTCAACACAAGCGGCACTGACCTATAACAAAACCGACTCTGACAATCGAGTAGGAGGTAAACACTAATCATAGGGTGTTTATCTCCTATTTTCGTGTTTACCGACCTCTCACACCACCGTACGTGCCGTTCGGCATACGGCGGTTCTTAACGCGGATGCTGTTTCTCGTAATATTCCGTAAGTGTGGGATAGTGGGCGCGTTTCAAGTTCTCGTTAGATATAGCTCTGTGTAAGAATGCATGAGCGGTGCGCCAGTAACCTTTTCGGGTGTTTGCCCACTGCCATGC
>SCEJ01000071.1 GCA_004102785.1 Muribaculaceae bacterium Isolate-013 (NCI) | reverse complement strand
TGCCGATGCCTTCATGAATCTGCACTCAATCGTCGAGACAACCAAGAAGCACGGCAACTCGCCCTACAACGCAATCCTCGCCATTTTCTAAACGGCGACTACATCGGCGCGTCCGCTGAATAGTTACGGCTCATCAAGCTAAATGTGTATAATTGTTAAAAGGTTGATTTATAGATATTAAAAATCAAATTCTACCGCGCAGTAGGGACGGCCCGTGGAGCGTCCGGAAAACCAACTGATTTTCAACCTTTTTGCGCGGACGCTCCGTGGAGCTTCCCGACGGCAATGCTGTATCCGGGAAAAGTCTGCACCCGCAAGTCATGAAATCAAACAAGAGGATAACCCCGGACCTTTAACGGGTCTGCGGGAGTTATCCTCTTTGTTTCCCGCCGGAGCATTGCCCCGGTGGCGGGAGATATCGGCGACGACGCCATCAGGAATGTCAGTCCGTTTCTGGCGCGACGCGTTCGCTATTATTCAGCGGATTCTGCGGCAGGAGCCTCGGTAGCTGCTGCGGCCTCCTCGGCTTTGGGAGCGGCCTTGCCGGCACGGCGGGTGCGGCGGGTTTTCTTGGCTTCCTTCTTGTCCTTGAGCATGTTTTCGTTGTAGTCAACGAGCTCTATGAAGCAGGTCTTGGCGTTGTCGCCCAGACGGTTGCCGGTCTTGAGGATGCGGGTGTAGCCACCGGGACGGTCGGCGATTTTCTGCGAGATTTCGCGGAAAAGCTCGGTCACGGCCTCCTTGTTCTGGAGGTAGGAGAACACCAGACGGCGGTTGGCCATCGAGTCCTCTTTGGCGCGGTTGATCAGCGGCTCGGCGTACATGCGCAGGGCTTTTGCCTTTGCCAGGGTGGTGAAGATACGCTTGTGCTTGATAAGCGAAATCGTCATGTTGGCAAGGAGGGCGTCGCGGTGAGCCTTCTTGCGCGAGAGGTGGTTAAAGCTTTTATTGTGTCTCATCGTTGTGGTCAGTCTTTGTCAAGTTTGTATTTTGAGATATCCATTCCGAACGACAAGCCGAGGTTGGCCAGCAGTTCGTCGAGCTCCGTAAGCGACTTCTTGCCGAAGTTACGGAATTTGAGGAGGTCGGTCTTATTGAACACTACCAGCTCGCCGAGGGTTTCAACCTCTGCGCTCTTGAGGCAGTTGAGGGCGCGCACGCTCAGATCCATGTCGACCAGCTTGGTCTTCAGGAGCTGACGCATGTGGAGCACTTCCTCGTCGAATTCTTCGGTACCGTCAGCCTCGGTGGTCTCGATGGTGATCTTCTCGTCGGAGAAGAGCATCAGGTGGTAGATCATGATTTTGGCGGCTTCCTTCAGGGCGTCCTGCGGAAGAATCGAGCCGTTGGTGGTGATTTCAATAATAAGCTTCTCGTAGTCGGTCTTCTGGTCTACACGGAAGTTCTCCACGGAGTACTTCACGTTCTTGATCGGGGTGTAGATCGAGTCGATGGCCAGTGTCTGGATATCGGTGATTTCCAACTGGTTCTCGTCGGCCGGCACCCAACCGCGACCTTTGTTGATGTTGACTTCGATATTGAAGCTTGCCTCGGGATCCAAATGACAGATGACTTCCTCGGGGTTGAGTACCTCGAAACCCGAAAGGGCCTTGCCAATGTCACCGGCCTTGAACACCTCCTTGCCTGACACGTTGATGGTGGCTTTTTCGGTGTCGGTGTCCTCGGTAATCTGCTTGAGGTCCACCTTCTTGAGGTTCAAGATGATGTTGGTCACATCCTCCTTTACTCCGGGGATGGTATCGAACTCATGTTTTACGCCGTCGATTTTGATCGACGCGATTGCGTAGCCTTCGAGCGACGAAAGCAGCACGCGACGCAGGGCGTTACCCACAGTGATACCATAGCCGGGCTCCAAGGGCTTGAACTCGAACTTGCCGTAGAAGCTGTTTGCTTCTAACATCACAACCTTGTCAGGTTTCTGGAATGCTAAAATAGCCATGGATCTTTAGGTTTAAAATTTATTACTTGGAATAAAGCTCGACAATGAGCTGCTCCTTGATGTTCTCGGGTATATCCTCACGGGTGGGGACGTGGAGCAGTTTGCCGGCCTTTGCAGACTCATCCCATTCGATCCAGGGATATTTGGCGTGGTTGAAACCTGCCAGATTGTCGGCGATGACCTCAAGCGACTTTGACTTTTCGCGTACACCCACAACATCGCCCGGCTCTACGGCGTAGGAAGGGATGTTGACTACCTTGCCGTTGACTACGATGTGCTTGTGGAGCACGAGCTGACGGGCGGCGGCGCGGGTGGGGGCGATGCCAAGGCGGTAAACGATGTTGTCGAGACGGCCTTCGAGAAGCTGCAGAAGGATTTCACCGGTGATACCCTTCATCGAGGATGCTTTCTCGAAGAGGTTGCGGAACTGACGCTCCAGCACACCGTAGGTGTATTTGGCTTTCTGCTTTTCACGAAGCTGTGTGCCGTACTCGGAAGTTTTGCGACGGCGGTTCTGGCCATGCTGGCCGGGGGGGAAGTTGCGGCGGCTCAGAATCTTGTCTTCGCCAAAGATGGGTTCCCCGAATTTGCGTGCGATTTTGGTCTTGGGACCTGTGTATCTTGCCATTTTAGGTGATTATCTTTGTTATATCCTTGCGGGGCGCTGCGGCTCGGGAAGTGATGCCACATCTCTAATCAGGCAGCGGTGCAACAGAGGCTGCTCCCGGACCTTGCGCCGGTGTGCCGGGCGGAGCCGGCCGTGGATGCAGGGATAAGGTGGATAGATTGTAAAGTGAAAACTTTGTTGGGTTGGATTGTGACTGATGCCTCTCTCCGGCGGCCGCTTACACGCGACGACGTTTGGGAGGACGGCAGCCGTTGTGGGGAAGCGGAGTAACGTCGATAATCTCGGTTACCTCGATGCCCATGCCGTGTACGGTACGGATAGCGGACTCACGGCCGTTGCCGGGACCTTTCACGTAGGCTTTCACTTTGCGGAGACCCAGGTCGTAAGCGATCTTACCGCAATCCTGGGCGGCCATCTGGGCGGCGTAGGGGGTGTTCTTCTTCGAGCCACGGAAGCCCATCTTGCCGGCTGACGACCAGGAAATCACCTGACCTTCGCTGTTGGCTAAGCACACGATGATATTGTTGAACGAGGAGTGTACGTGGAGCTGGCCTGCGGCGTCAACCTTAACGTTCCTCTTTTTTGCTGCGACTGTTTTTTTTGCCATATTTCTGTTGCTATGGTACTATTTTTATTTTGTGGCTTTCTTCTTGTTGGCAACGGTTTTCTTGCGTCCCTTGCGGGTACGGGCGTTGTTCTTGGTTGACTGACCGCGTACGGGCAGACCGTTACGGTGACGTACACCGCGGTAGCAACCGATGTCCATCAGTCGCTTGATGTGAAGCTGAACTTCGGCACGGAGGTCACCTTCCACTTTGTAATTCTCCTGAATTACTTCGCGCACTTTGGCGGCCTGGGCGTCGGTCCAGTCTTTAACTTTGATGTTTACATCTACATCGGCCTTTTCCAGGATGGTCTTGGCGGCTGAGCGCCCGATGCCGAAGATGTAGGTCAAGGCGATTTCGCCTCGCTTGTTTTGGGGGAGGTCAACCCCCACGATTCGTACTGCCATAAAATTTCTGGTGTTGCTTTTCTATTTTAGTCGCAAAAATAATACTTTTTTCTCTTTCAGGGAAATACGCCGGGAAGCGCTTCATTAGTTCCGTTCCGCCGGACTGAAAGGAGAAACGCACCGATTGCCTGCGGTTCCGCATCACGGAGCCGCAACTGCTTAAAACCCGGTGGCGCGGAAGCGAATCCCGTTAAGGACTGCCACTCGGCCGTCACGCGGCAAGGCGTGTGGATTTTAAGATTTTTTCATACAGCGGTCTCCCTCCGCTGCCGGTGGAAGGCTTAATATCCTGTAATGCGTCCCGGTGTCTCCGAAAGGTATATTATCCTTGACGCTGCTTGTTTTTGGGGTTCTTCTTGTTGATCACGTAAAGGCGGCCTTTACGACGAACAATCTTGTCGTCGGCAGAGCGCTTTTTGATCGATGCTCTTACTTTCATCGTTTTGTGGATGTTTTGAGAATGGGTTATTATTTGTAGCGGAACGATATACGGCCTTTGGAAAGGTCGTAGGGCGACATCTCCACACGCACCTTGTCGCCGGGAAGAATCTTGATGTAATGCATACGCATCTTGCCGGAGATGTGGGCTGTGATTTCGTGGCCGTTTTCCAGCTCCACGCGGAACATGGCGTTGGAGAGGGCCTCGAGAATGGTGCCGTCCTGTTCGATTGCTGACTGTTTTGCCATAGATTGGTTTTTGGGCAGGGTTGATATATCGTTAAATGAACCGTTCGCCCAGCGCCTCCTGAATGTAGTCGAAGGTGGTCATCACCTCGGTGGAGTCAGGATGGATTGCGAGCGTGTGCTCGTAGTGGGCGGAGGGTTTGCGGTCTTTTGTGCGGCATGTCCAGCCGTCGCTTTCAATGACGATGTTGCGGCTGCCGAGGTTTATCATCGGCTCGATGCAGATGCACATGCCGGACTTAAGAAGCGGGCCGGTACCGCGGCGCCCGTAATTGGGCACTTCGGGCGATTCATGCATCTTGCGGCCGATGCCGTGGCCGCACATCTCGCGCACCACGGTGTAGCCGCGCCGCTCGCAGTAGGTCTGCACGGCATTGGCGATGTCGCCGATGCGTTTACCTTCGCGCGCCGCCTCGATGCCCTTGTAGAGCGATTCCTTGGTGGTGCGGCAGAGGTCGAGCACTTCGGGAGCCACATCCCCTACGGGGAAGGTGTAGCACATGTCGCCGTTATAGCCGTTGAGTTCGGCAACGAGGTCGATTCCTACGATGTCGCCGTCGCGCAGCGTATAGTTGGACGGGAAACCGTGGACTACGGTCTCGTTCACTTCTATACATACTGTGCCGGGGAAACCGCCGTAGCCCAGACACGCCGGCCTGCCGCCATTGTCAAGGATGAACTCCCTGGCAATGGTGTCGAGGCGGTGGGTGGTCACACCGGGAGCCACTTCGCGGGCCACCTGTCCCATGGTGCGGCTGGCGAGCTCACACGCCTTGCGCATGAGTTCGAGCTCTTCCGGTGTCTTGAGATATATCATATCGCGTTTCTCTCGTCTTTAGCGTTATCAATAGGCCGAGCCGGTGGTGCGGCCCTTGATTTTGCCGTCCTTCATCAGGCCGTCGTAGTGGTGCATCATCAGGTGCGACTCGATCTGCTGGAGGGTATCGAGAACAACGCCTACCATAATCAGCAGCGAGGTGCCGCCGAAGAACTGGGCGAAGTTCTGGCTGATGCCGCAGAGACGGGCGAAAGCGGGCATAATGGCCACCAGTCCGAGGAAAATCGAGCCGGGCAGGGTGATGCGCGACATGATTGAATCAAGGTACTCGGCGGTTTTCTTGCCGGGCTTCACACCGGGGATGAAACCGTTGTTGCGCTTCATGTCTTCTGCCATCTGGGTGGGACGCACGGTGATGGCGGTGTAGAAGTAGGTGAAGGCTACGATGAGGATGAAGTAAACGAAATTATACCAGAACCCGTTGATGTCGGCGAAGGTGTGGAAGAAGCCGGTGGAGCTCTCCGAAGCGCCGAATCCCGAGAGGGTCAGGGGAATGAACATGATGGCCTGGGCGAAGATGATGGGCATCACGCCGGCTGCGTTCACTTTCAGGGGGATGTACTGGCGGGCACCGCCGTACTGCTTGTTGCCGATGATGCGCTTGGCATACTGCACGGGCACTTTGCGGGTGCCCTGCACCAGGAGCACGGCTCCTACGGTCACGGCGAACAGCAGAATCACCTCTACGATGAACATGATCAGACCGCCCTGGTTGCCGGTGGATCCCGGCAGACGCGAGGTGAACTCATAGAAAAGAGCCACCGGCAGGCGGGCGATGATACCCACGAGGATGATGAACGAGATACCGTTGCCGATACCGCGGTCTGTGATGCGCTCACCCAGCCACATTATGAACATCGAACCTGCGGCGAGTATCACCGTGAGGAACATTACTGTCCAGAGGCCCATCTCCACCTGTCCGCCGGCGTTAACAACCTGAGCACGCAGATTGTAGAGGTAGGCCGGACCCTGCACCAGGAGAATCAGCACAGTGAGGTAGCGGGTGTACTGGTTGAGTTTCTGGCGGCCGCTCTCGCCTTCACGCTGCATCTTCTGGAATGAAGGGAGCACCATGCCGGCAAGCTGTATTACGATCGAGGCCGTAATATAGGGCATGATACCCAGCGCGAAGATGGACGCCTGTGAGAAGGCGCCACCCGAGAACATATCGAGCAACTGCATCAGGCCGCTCTTGCTGGTGAACGATGTCAGGGCGTCGAGGTCATTGGGGTTGATGCCCGGCAGAACCACATAACAGCCCAGACGGTAGACCAGCACCAGCAGCACCGTGATGGTCAGGCGCTGACGCAGTTCCTGGATTGTCCAGATGTTTTTGAGGGTTTGGATGAATTTCATTATTTATTTACTTTGGAGATGGTGCCGCCGGCCTCGGTGATGGCCTTTTCTGCGGCTGCGGAGAAAGCGTGGGCCTCAACGGCGAGCTTGCGGCTCACGGCGCCGTTGGCGAGGATTTTCACCAACTGCTTGCGTGAGATGTAGCCTGCGGCGCGGAGTTCCTCAAGACCGACCTTCTCAAGATTCTTGGCTTCGGCGAGAGCCTGGAGCACGTCGAGGTTGATGGCCTTGTACTCAACGCGGTTGAGCGATTTGAAGCCCCATTTGGGGAGACGGCGCTGCATAGGCATCTGTCCGCCTTCGAAACCGATCTTACGCTTGTAACCGGAGCGCGACTTGGCGCCCTTGTGACCACGGGTAGATGTTCCACCCTTGCCCGAACCGGGACCGCGACCCACGCGGGTTTCGCTGTGGGTCGAGCCGATGGCGGGTTTTAAATTACTTAAATCCATAGTTGTGGTAATGGTAATTTTCGTTGTTAAGGATTTCGGGACTGCGGCGGCCACATCTCCGGAGCGGCCGGAGCGCTGCTGCCGCGGCGCAAGGCTCTGCCGAGCCTGCACATGCCCATTGGTTTCGGGCCCGCGAGGGCCTCAGGCCTCCCCGTGGCGCCGGCGCGGAGCTGACGTACCGGGGAGCGGCGGGGTTCAGGCGTTTGTTACCTCAACGAGGTGACGCACGCGGTTTACCATGCCCATCACAGAGGGGGTGTTGTCTTTAACCACCGTGTGATTCATTTTCTTCAGGCCAAGGGCGTCGAGTGTGCGTTTCTGCACTGCCGGGGCGCCGATGCGGCTCTTGACTTGCTTGATTTTTATCTGTGCCATTTAGATTTTCAATTTCATTGGGGTTGTTACTCAGACTCTTTCTCCTTCGCTCTCCGGCCTCGTGGGCCGGGAGCCGGGAGCCGGGGTGTACAGTGTCAGCCGTTGAAAACCTGGCTTACAGAGATGCCGCGGTTCTGAGCCACCTGTGCGGGCGAACGCATTTCGCCGAGGGCGGCGATGGTGGCCTTCACGAGGTTGTGGGGGTTGGACGAGCCTTTTGACTTGCAGAGCACGTCGGTCACGCCTACGCTCTCAAGTACGGCACGCATAGCACCACCGGCCTTAACACCGGTACCGTGGCTGGCGGGCTTGAGAAGCACGCGCGAGCCGCCGAACTTGGCGAACTGTTCGTGGGGGATGGTGCCTTTGTGCACGGGCACACGGATAAGGTTCTTCTTAGCAGCCTCCACGCCTTTTGCGATGGCGGCCTGCACTTCATTGGCTTTGCCAAGACCCCAGCCGATGACGCCGTCCTCGTTACCTACTACCACGATGGCGGCGAAGGTGAAGGTGCGGCCACCCTTGGTTACCTTGGTAACGCGGTTGATGGCCACAAGGCGGTCCTTGAGTTCGATATCGGAGGTGGATTTTACTCGGTTATTCTTATTTGCCATGATTTGTGTTAGAATTTAAGTCCGCCTTCGCGAGCTGCGTCAGCCAGTGATTTAACTCTGCCGTGGAAAAGATAGCCGTTACGGTCGAACACTACGGTTTCGATGCCTTTGGCAAGTGCCTTCTCGGCGATAGCGCGACCTACTTTGGCGGCGATTTCCACCTTGTTGCCCTCTTCGATGCCTTTTGATGAGGCACATGCCAGGGTGGCACCCTGTGCGTCGTCAACGAGCTGAACGTAGATTTGCTTGTTGGAGCGGAAGACGGTCATGCGCGGACGGGCGGCGGTGCCGGAAACCTTGCCGCGGATGCGAGCCTTGATCTTGTTTCTTCTGTCTGCCTTAGAGATCATAGTTTTCTTTCAGTTTCAGTTTTTATTTGGCACCTGCCGTTTTACCAGACTTGCGGCGGATTATTTCGCCTACAAACTTGATACCCTTGCCTTTGTAAGGTTCGGGCTTGCGGAGGGAGCGGATCTTGGCGCATACCTGGCCCAGGAGCTGCTTGTCGTCGCTCTCGAGGATTATCAGGGGGTTCTTGTTGCGCTCGGATTTGGCTTCCACCTTGATTTCCTGGGGGAGCTTTATATAGATGGCGTGGGAGTAGCCCAGCGACAGCTCGAGCACCTGGCCGGTGGCGCTGGCGCGGTAACCTACACCTACGAGTTCCATTTCCTTGCGGTAGCCGGTGGATACGCCAACGACCATGTTGTGTACCAGCGAACGGTACAGACCGTGCTGGGCGCGGTGCTCGCGGTCGTCGGTCGGACGCAGCAGGTGGATGTGGCCATCCTCTACCTTGATTTCAAAATCGGGATTGACAGCCTGTGAGAGCTCGCCTTTGGGGCCCTTGACTGTTACGAGGTTATCTTTTCCCACGGTTACGGTTACGCCTGCGGGGATTTCGATGGGGGCTTTTCCTATACGTGACATATTATGGTCCTCCTTTCGATTAATAAACGTAACACAGTACTTCGCCACCAACCTTGAGCTCTGCGGCTTTCTTGTTGGTCATCACACCTTTGGAGGTGGAAAGGATGGCGATACCTAAACCATTAAGAACACGGGGCATCGATTTGTAGCCGCAGTACTGGCGCAGACCCGGACGGGATGCACGCTGAAGGCCCTTGATGGCGTTAACGCGGTCTACGGGATCGTATTTGAGGGCAACCTTGATGGTGCCGGCGGGGTTTTCTGACTCAACGAACTTGTAGTTGAGGATATAACCCTGCTCGAAAAGGATCTTGGTGATCTCTTTCTTCAAGTTTGAGGCGGGGATTTCCACTACACGGTGGCCGGCCTTGATGGCATTCCTCAATCTTGTCAGATAATCTGCTATTGGATCGGTCATTGGATTGGTTTGAAAAGTTGTGTTAAAACTTTTGATTGATAATTGTTTCGCTTGCCGCCATGGCAGGTGATGGTCGGTTTCCGGCCGGGGGGTCCCGCAGAACTGGGCTTACCCGGAGGACCGCCTTCGGCATCGGCGGCAAATCGCGTGGCCCGCGCTGGGCGGGAGGGGACGGGGATTGTTCCGCCGCGATTACCAGCTTGCTTTCTTCACGCCGGGGATAAGGCCTGCCGATGCCATTTCACGGAACTGGATACGCGAGATTCCGAACTGGCGCAGGTAGCCTTTGGGACGGCCTGTGATCGAGCAGCGGTTGTGAAGACGAACGCGCGATGCATTCTTGGGCAGAAGCTGGAGTGCCTCGTAGTCGCCGGCAGCCTTGAGGGCGGCCTTCTTGGCGGCAAATTTGGCAACCAGTTTCTGGCGCTTCACTTCGCGGGCTTTCATTGATTCTTTTGCCATGTGCTGAAGTTAATGGTTAATATTACGTGGTTATTAAATAAATTCAAGCAAAAAACTTCCGATTCCGCACTGCTTCCCGCCCGGAGGCTTCATGGGGAAGTACCTTGGAACCGCAAGAACTGCAAATACTTTAGCTTTCAGCCCCTTCGGCCGATGCCAGCCGGAGCATTAGAGACGGCCTCGCAGCAAGTTGCGGAGCCAAATCGACTGCAAAGGTCGCAATTTTTTCGTAAACTGCCATCATGACAGCGCCATAAACTTCCATCGAAGAAGCAAAAACAGAGTTAAACTTTGTTAAATCGAAAATTCAGCAAAGCTCAAAGACAAAAAAGCTGAATGCGAAATCGAGTAGGAGGTAAACACTAATCATAGGGTGTTTATCTCCTATTTTCGTGTTTACCGACCTCTCACACCACCGTACGTGCCGTTCGGCATACGGCGGTTCTTAACGCGGATGCTGTTTCTCGTAATATTCCGTAAGTGTGGGATAGTGGGCGCGTTTCAAGTTCTCGTTAGATATAGCTCTGTGTAAGAATGCATGAGCGGTGCGCCAGTAACCTTTTCGGGTGTTTGCCCACTGCCATGC
>SCEJ01000070.1 GCA_004102785.1 Muribaculaceae bacterium Isolate-013 (NCI) | reverse complement strand
TTCGTTGCTCCTCGCTTATATTTATCTTCGTTGCTTGTCTTGACATAATTGGAGAGATAAGTATATGTAAGACAATAACGTTTGAAAATGGATTTCATTGCATTAATTCTTTAATAAAACATACTTAGTAATCTAATAAATAACAAATCCTTTATGAAGAGATTCTACACTCTCGCCACAGCCATGGCCATCGGAGCTACGGCTGTGATGGCTCAGACGATGATTGTCGTCGACAAAAGCAACAATGAATACCGCTTCGGCGTGGACCGCATCGCCCAGATCACATTCGAGGAAGCAGTAGACCCCACGGTCGAAATGAAGCCCACTTTCATCTCCGACTTCGGCGGCGGCAATGTCAGCATTGTATTCCAGGCATTAAACTCTTCGGAAATGCTCTCGCTCGATATCTACGGACCGGCCGACGCCACATACCTCAATGCCGGCACATACGAGATAAACACGAGCTGCGAGCCCTTCACCATCTGCTCGGACTATTCAGTTTTCTATCCCAACGGACCCGAGGACGATGAAAGCAAGCTCAACCCCGCCTCCGGGTCAATGAAAGTAGCCGACAACGACGGCGTTTACACCTTCGACATCGACATAACCATGTCCGACGGCTCCGTATTCATAGCTCACTATGAAGGAGAACTCGACTCCTACACCAGCAAGCCGCCGGTAGCCGACGTAAAAGAAATCACCCTCTCGGCATGCAAGTATGGCAGCAAGAACGAGATGGAACCCGGCGAATTCTACCTCAAGGGCAACGATGCCGACTGGGGCTATGAAATCACAATCGACGTATTCGCCGAAGCGGAAGCCAAAGAGCTGCCCCAAGGCACCTACACCGTGACACGCTCCACCGACCACTCGGTAGGATCGATAGCTTACCAGTTCTCATCGGTAGACATCTACGACACATCCGTCCCCTCTGACAAACGCGGAAACGTACGCTTCTCCGAAGGCACTCTTACCGTAACCAAGTCCGGCTCCACATACAGCCTCACGTTCGAGACTACTCTCATGAACGAGCTGCAGTACAAGTTCACATACAACGGCGAATTAAAATAACCCCTCACCCATTCAATAGCAAGATAATGAAAAGAATCATATTAGCGGCCGCCCTGGCTCTCAGTTCCGTGGCCATGTTCGCAGAGGGCTTCGCCCACTCCCTCATCGTCAGCAAAAAATCGGGCGAAACAGTTGAATACAAATTCGAGGCCGACCCCAGAGTATCATTCGACGCAGGCGACATGGTAATCGCCACCGGCCAGCAGCAGGTGCGCCACGCCATAGCCGACCTGGAGAAACTCTCCTTTACCAAAACCGTCGGAATCGACAAGGTCGAGGCCAACAAGTCCGACATCAGCGTGGCAGTGACCTCATCATATGTCGAAGTAGAAGGCATTGCCCCCGGCGCGGTACTCACCGTGTACTCGCTCGAAGGCCGCAATGTGGCCTCTGCCGTGGCCGACGCACAGGGCACAGCCCAGGCATCCATAGCCAATCTTGCCCCCGGCATCTACGTAGCAGCATGCGAAGCCCACTCATTTAAATTCGTAAAGAAATGAAAAAATCACTGATACTCGGTGCCGTTCTCCTTTCGGCAATAGCCGCCGGCGCACAGAAATACAACATGGTGGTGGAAACCACCGACGGGCAGAAAACCGTCATACCCGTTGATGACATCGACAACATGTCAATGACTCCCCAGCCCAACTACATCGAGTCAGACCACCTTGTCTACGCCCTCTACACCACCCAGCTCTCAAACCCGGGGCGAGCCACATACCGCATTGACTTCGCCAACGCCCCGGCCGACCAGAACGGCCTGCCGGTGAGCAAAGGCGACATGGTGGTGAGCATGGAGTTCACAGCTCCGGCATCGGCCGAAAACAGCCCGGCCATACTCCCCGCCGGCAACTACTCCGCCGGCAACAACACCGCCAACTTCACATTCAACTGCGCCGCATCCGATGTTGCCATCCGTGTAGCCGACGGCAACGACCAGGACGCCATCTCTTATGAAGTGATTATCGGCGGCTACGTTGACGTGAACCTCGTTGACGGCGAATACGATATCCGCGCCGAGCTTACAACCATCTCCGGCCTGAGCCTCAACGCATCATACTGCGGTCCGATCAGATTCGTCAACAATCCTGCCAACTCCGGAACATTTGCCGACGACTTTGACGTCACCTTCGAGAACGCACAGGGTCGTTTCTACGGCAACTGGTACTACCCCTTCTCCGACGACATGATGCTTCAGCTTTACACCGGCACTATTGAAAACGGAAAACAGACCGAAGGTTACTGGCTCGAACTCGAGACCAACCTCCCCAAAGCCGCCGACCCCACGGCCCTGACATCGCCACGTGTGGCCGACGGAGTCTACACCGTTGACACCCGCGAGGACCCGGCAAGCTTCTACTACTGCTATCAGCCCTTCACCTTTGTTTCGGGCAAAGTCATCGACTTCTTCGGACAGCCGACCAACATCGGCTCCACTATCACACACATTGACAAGGACGGCACTCTCCGCCTGGCGCACATCAGCGGCGGCACAGTAACCGTTTCCGGCAACGGCACACGCTTCGATTTCGACCTCACCACCTCCGCAGGAGTGAAAGTGACCGGCTCTTACAGCGGTACCCCCAACATCCACAATCTCTGCGACAATTTCGACAGCCAGCCGGCCCGCCCCTTCTCCACTCTGGAGGACGACTATTCCATGAATTTCGCCGACAACGCCATCGCCCTTGCCTACGACGAAGGCAACAACTTCCTCATCCAAGGCAAGAAATCGATATATCTCATGGTTTCCGACCCCCAGCGCGTGAAGGGCGACTACATTGCGTTTGACCTCATCTCCGACGAAAACGGCCTCGTCGACGGCACATACACCGTCAACGACACTTTCGAGCCTTTCGGAGTGCTCAAAGGACGCGCCAACTACAGCGGAAGCCCCATCTTCAGTTGGTTCGGCAACCTGGAGGATATCGATCCCGACGGCTACAACAACATCATGGCGCCGGTTAACGGCGGCACATTCACCGTGGCGACTGACGCCCAGGGCGTGTCGACAATTACCTTCAACCTCACCGACGACAACGGCCACGCCATCACCGGCTCATGGTCGGGCACAATCACCCGTGTTTCCGACGAAGACCTCGCGGCTCCCGCACGCAAGGCGGCTCTCCGTATGCGGTAAGAATCTGTAAAAACGGCTCCCGCCGTATCTCACATAAACAGCGATGCCCGCGGAAATCCGCGGGCATCGCTGTTTTTCAGTAAAACAATCCTGGGAAAACGCCGGCTGCAGTCAGGCGCTATTGGCCGCCGACAGGCTTCAGCCCCAGCTCCGAGGCAGCAAAAGCCAGCATGAACTCCCTGGCAGGGGTATGGTCGTTGGGAATCTCGCCGTCAAGGATTGCGTTCTTGATACGCTCCTTTATAATGCCTACCTCATGGCATTCACCCAGGCCGAATGTCTGCATGATTTCCGTGCCGTTGACCGGGGGCTGGAAATTGCGGATACGGTCGCGCTCCTCCAGCTCCACCATCTTCTGCTTCACAAGCTCGAAATTGGCGCGGAAGCGCTCCACCTTCTCGCGGTTCTTCGATGTTATGTCAGCCCCGCAGAGGGTCATCAGATCGTCCACATCATCGCCTGCCTCGAAAAGCATACGGCGCACAGCCGAATCGGTCACCTCATCCTCCACAAGCGCTATGGGGCGCATATGCAGCTCCACAAGTTTCTGCACATACTTCATATGCTCGTTCATCGGGAACTTCATGCGGCGGAAAATGCGGGGCACCATCTTGGCTCCCGTAGCGTTATGGCCGTGGAATGTCCATCCGAGCTGCCTGTCGAATCGCTTCGACACCGGCTTCCCTATATCATGGAACAGCGCCGCCCAGCGCAGCCACACGTTGTCGGATACGGCGCATACATTGTCGACCACCGAAAGCGTATGGTAGAAATTATCCTTGTGGCCCACGCCGTTGACAATCTCCACCCCCTTCATCGCCGCCAGCTCGGGGAAAATGAGCTTGAGCAGCCCCGACTTCATAAGCAGCTCCCACCCTATCGAGGGCTTCGCCGCCTTCATCATCTTGGTAAGCTCGTCATATACACGTTCGCGCGATATTATGGAGATACGGTGGGCGTTGCGCTGGATAGCCTTGAAAGTATCCTCCACTATCGTAAACTGCAACTGCGTGGCGAAGCGTATGGCTCGCATCATGCGCAGGGGGTCGTCGGAGAAAGTGATGTCGGGGTCGAGCGGCGTGCGAATCAGCCCGTCGCGCAGGTCGGCACAACCGTTATAGCGGTCGACAAGCTCGCCGAATCGGCCGGCGTTGACACACAGCGCCATGGCATTGATGGTGAAATCGCGGCGCGCCAGGTCATCGTCAAGAGTGCCGTCCTCCACAATAGGCTTGCGGCTGTCGCGATTGTACGACTCCTTTCTGGCTCCTACGAATTCCAGCTCGAGGGCGCCCTTTTTCACCTGCGCGGTGCCGAAATTCTTATATACGGCCAGATGGCCGCGCAACTGGCGCGACACGGCCCTGGCCACCTCTATGCCCGAACCTACCGTCACGAAGTCGATATCTTTCGATTCGCGGCCAAGCATAAGGTCGCGCACATATCCTCCCACCACGTAGCATTCGCGGCCGAGAGAGTCGGCGGCAGCGCCCACCGTGTGAAACACCGGTTTGTCAATCTTTTCCTTCATTGCAGTCAATAGGTATCGCCGCGCTCCGTGAGCGAAATAATCTCCTCGGGAGCATCCGTGAGGCGCTCTGCGCCGTCGCGGCGTATAACATATGTATTTTCCACACCCACAGCTCCGGTTTTCGGAATCACGAACTTGGGTTCGAGGGCAATCACATTCCCCTCCTCAAGAATCTGGCGCGAACGCGGCGCGATCACAGGCCATTCGTTGATTTCGATTCCTACTCCGTGGCCGATGAATCCGGCGTGCTGACGGTGCCCCATGTAATATTTCTCCAGTCCGCGCTCACGCACCATGGCGAGCGCCTTCTCATAGAGCGCCGCGGCCTCTGCACCGGGCACAGCCTCGCGCTGGAACATGCGGTGGATGTCAATCGAACACTGATGCGCCATGTGGGCAAGCTCCGGCACGGTGTCGACGGCAAACACGCGGGTCATATCGGTCATATATCCCGTGTAATTCCCGTTGACATCCACCATCACAGTCTCGCCGCGGTGAATCTCCGCCCCTGATGCTCCTACCGGAAGCGAAGGGTCCATCCCCTTGCCGCCCATGGCAAAATCATAGGGCGACGGCTCGTCGGCATTCTCTCCGGCAAGCACATTGCCCATAAAGAACTCCATCGACTGCCCCGATATGCGGAACTGCCCGAGGCATCCCTCCAGGCGGCTGAGATTCTCGATGGCAACCTCCAGCTCGAAATCGGTCATTCCCAGCGAGAAAAGCGACGGAATGCGGCGATACACCTCCGTGTGCTTCACCCCCGAACGGCGCACCATCTCTATCTCCATTTCGGTCTTCACCGACCGCGCCTGCCTGATGGCATTGGTGCAGTCGCAGATTTCGGCGCCGGCAAAAACCTTGCGCAGACGCGTGGCCTGCGCATAGCTGATTATATCAAGCTCCATCCCTATGCAACCGGGAAGCGGCATGCCGTTGGCCTCAAGCCATGAGGCAATCTCCTCGGGCTTGCGCACATAGACCACCCGCTCGCCGTCAAGGTCGACCGGACGCCTTACAAACCACACCGGGTCACCCTGGGCCGGGATATAGGCCCAGCCGGAAAACACACGGCCGGTAAAATAATAAGTATTGGCATTGTCAGTGACAATCACGGCATCGCACAGCCCGGCAAGCTGCTTCTGCACCTTTTCCAGACGTAGACGTGCCTCGTCGGCCGGAAGGAGTATGAGGTTTTCCATTTCTATTTGTATTTATATCTGCATATGCATCAGAATAGCTTAATCTTCGTGCCGTAGGGGTACACTCCGTGGAGCATTCATGCGCCATGACTGATTCCGGCAATTCTGATACACCGAAATATCTCAATCACGCAGTGCCGGCATGTTTCAGCGCCCGGTGTCAGGCAGGAAAAACAGGCCGACTTTCTGCAAATCGCGCAATGTGTCGGCACGCATGATATGACGCACTTTCACCGGACGGCCGCTAACAAGCGTGACAGGGCGGACAACGGTATCCGACATCTGCAGATGCGCGCCAAGCCCGTTGCCGAGCCAACGCCCGAAGCCGTCGGCAAGACGAAACTCCACGGTATCCCTGCGCACCGCTCCGGAAGGCTCCCGGGTCACAATCTCCAGCCACAGCTCGGAGTAGCGGAAACCACTGTCGTGGCTCACGGCCGCCACAAGTCTGCCGGAGGCAACAGAGTCGGCCAACTGCGGCACAAACACCAGCGTGTCACCATACAGCCACCCCTCAGAGGGAATCCGACGGTATTCGCTGTAATCGTTGCCCGGCGGCGAACATGCCGCCATAGCCAGCCATAAGACTGCCAGGCAGCATATCACACGCAAACATACCGCTACGTTACGACACATTTTTCTTTTCTTTTCTTTCCTCTTAACTATCCGACTGCGGTCAAGGTTCATTCCGAGAATCTTTCAGCGGGCGCAGACGGGGAGCGGGAGCCTCCTTCGGCTGCGGCGCCTTATCCTGCGACTGACGCCCCTGGGGCTGTCCGCCGTCACGGCGCGGCTGCTTTTTGCGTGGTTCGCCGGCGCCTTTTGCAGCGGCTCCGCCGGGCTGGGTGCGGGCCCCGTCCCTGCCGGGCCGTGGCTGCCCTTTATCCGGGCGCTGCGATTGCTTTGCATCACCTTTGCCCCCCTGGCCTTTCGGAGTGTTCCCCTCCTGGCGCTGGGGCTTGCGGTCAGCCGGCTTCTTCGCGTCGGCGCCACCTTTCTGCGCCGCTTTTTCGGGCCTGTTGCAGGCCTTGTCGCCCCCCTTGGCCCCGGAATTCTTCTTCTTTTTCTTCTTGGCGTTGTCGAAGCGGGTAAGGGAATCCTGCCCCACGATGTCGATGAATCCTGTCGATTTGGCCTCAGCATTCTCCTCGGCGGCGAGCTTCAGAGGTTTCTCGCCGTTCTTATTCATCTCAATCACCTTGAAGGCGCGCTCGGCGCTGACCGTAACGAGGTTGGCGGGGATATTCTTGTCGGTCGAATATGTAATCTCGCGCTTGAAAATATCGGCCTTGAAATAGAAATATGTCGAATCGGCCGTTTCGAGGCGTGTCTCCTTGGCCGGAAGCTTTTTGGAAGCCTCCAGGTAGGTGTCGATTTCAAAGTTAAGGCAGCATTTGAGTTTGGCGCACTGGCCGGCGAGCTTCTGCGGATTCAGCGATATATCCTGGAAGCGCGCCGCCGAAGTCGACACACTGGCGAAATTGCTCATCCATGTGGTGCAGCACAGCGGACGGCCGCACGGACCGATTCCACCGATACGCCCGGCCTCCTGGCGGGCGCCAATCTGCTTCATCTCTATGCGGATCTTGAACGTCTCGGCCAGCACCTTGATGAGCTGGCGGAAGTCCACACGCTCGTCGGCTATGTAATAGAAGATGGCCTTGTTGCCGTCGCCCTGATACTCAACGTCGCCGATTTTCATGTTCAACTGCAACGACTCGGCTATCTTGCGCGAGCGTATCATCGTCTCCTGTTCGCGGGCACGGGCGGCCTCGTAGCGCTCCATATCCGAGGGCTTGGCCTTGCGGAACACCCGCTTCTGCTCGGCATCGGGCTTGATGCCGGCCTTGCGCATCTGGAGCCTTACCAGGGCGCCGGTAAGCGACACACGGCCTATATCATGGCCGGGCTGTGCCTCCACGGCCACCCAGTCGCCGATTTCGAGGGGTATATGCTGCGAGTTGAGGTAAAATCCCTTGCGGGTGTTCTTGAACTGCACCTCCACCATATTGTCGTCGGCATATCCGCCGGGAATATCCTCGAAATAATTGAAGCTATGGAGTTTGCCGCGCATCGAGCAGGAGTCGGGCGCACAGCCGCACGGCCCTCCGCCCCGGGATGACTCCCGGCAGCCGCCGCACCCCTCGCATGAGGCGCAGGCGTCGCCGCCACACTCGCGGTCGCCATCCTTGTTGGGACAGGAGGCGCACCCCGAGCCGCAGCACCCCTCCTGAACCGGGCCGCCACCCGTAGCCTTCCGGCCCGGTTTGTTATTATCTGTCAGCTTTGACATGGCCGGCCTCCTTTATTTAGCGAACGACACAGCGCGGGTTTCGCGGATAACGGTAATCTTCACCTGGCCCGGATAGGTCATTTCATCCTGAATCTTGCGGGCAATCTCGTTGGAGAGGTTTTCAGCCTGGGCATCGTCAATCTTGTCGGCACCCACAATCACACGCAGCTCGCGGCCGGCCTGGATAGCATAGGTCTTTATCACGCCGGGATAGCTCAGGGCGAGCTGTTCCAGGTCGTTGAGGCGCTTGATGTAAGCCTCCACAATTTCGCGGCGGGCGCCGGGACGGGCGCCGGATATGGCATCGCATACCTGCACTATCGGAGCCAGCAGGGTTGTCATCTCCACCTCGTCGTGGTGAGCGCCGATGGCGTTGCATATCTCCGGTTTCTCCTTGCAGCGCTCGGCGATTTTCATACCGAGGATAGCGTGGGGCAGCTCCGGCTCCTCATCGGGCACCTTGCCTATATCGTGGAGCAGACCGGCCCGGCGAGCCTTCTTCGGGTTAAGCCCCAGCTCCGATGCCATGATAGCCGAAAGGTTGGCTGTCTCGCGGGCATGCTGAAGGAGGTTCTGGCCGTAGCTCGAGCGGTATTTCATCTTGCCGATCATGCGGATGAGGTCGGGGTGCAGGCCGTGGATACCCAGGTCTATGGCCGTGCGCTTGCCTGTTTCGTTGATTTCCTCCTCGATCTGCTTGCGCACCTTGTTGACCACCTCCTCGATGCGGGCGGGGTGAATGCGTCCGTCGGCCACAAGCTGATGCAGGGCCAGGCGGGCAATCTCGCGGCGCACGGGATCGAAGCCCGAAAGCACAATAGCCTCGGGGGTGTCGTCGACTATGATTTCAATGCCGGTGGCGGCCTCAAGAGCGCGGATGTTGCGCCCCTCGCGGCCTATGATGCGTCCCTTGATTTCATCTGAATCAATATGGAACACCGTAACGGAATTCTCGATGGCCGTTTCGGTGGCCACGCGCTGTATCGACTGTATCACGATGCGCTTGGCCTCCTTGTTGGCCGTCATGCGGGCATCGTCCATTATGTCGTTGATATATGACTGTGCGGCGGTCTTGGCCTCGTCCTTCATTGCCTCCACCAGTTTCTCCTTGGCCTCTTCGGCAGAGAGCCCCGAGATGTGCTCCAGTGTATCCTGCGCGGTGCGTTTCAGGCGCTCCACCTCTTCGCGTCGCTGCTCGAGAATCTGCTCCTCGGCGCCCAGGCGCTGACGCATGTTTTCAAGTTCGTTGCGCTGACGCGAATTCTCGCTCTGCTGCTGGTTGAGCTGGCTCTCGCGCTGCTTCATCTTCGATTCGGCCGACTGCACGCGCTGCATGCGCTGGTTGGCCGTACGCTCGGCCTCGTCCTTGATTTTTATCCCTTCCTCACGGCCTTTGAGGAGTTCTTTCTGGCGGAGCACTTCAGCCTCGCGCTGTGCTTCGTCGATTATGGTTTTGGCGCGCGAGCGTGCCATTGACTTCTGCGCGGCTATCGTGACAAACGACCCCAGGGCCAGGGCCACTACAGCCACCGCTATATAAATTGCTATTTCCATGCAACTGTATAGATTAGGTTATTTATTGTATATTAAGGGTTTCAAAAAAAAGCGGACGCACCTCCCGCCACAGCGCTCCCGGCAACGGGGCGTATGCGGCACAAGGTGCGGTATAGGTCGTCAAGTATTTACTGACCGGGGTCAACTGCGGGCCGTATCCACCAGGATGCGGTCAAGTTCGCGCTCGAAATCATCGAGAAGCTTCTCCGTGGCGGCGGCGGCGGCATTCTGCGTGTAAAACAGCTCTGCGAAACGGTAGGCTACCATCGACATCACCTCCATCGGCGATTTGTCGCGGAAACGCTCCGACCACAGGCCGAAGAGGCGGTTCACCTGATACTCGGCATTGCGGGCGGTCTCCTCATATTCCCTGTCGATGCTCAGGGTCATAGGCTTCTGCCCGGCGATGCGTATCGTTATGTTGAGCTTGTCGGTCATTATGTATGATTCTTCCGGGGGAGCGAGATTGCCTGGACGGCGGGGGAGCGAGAGCCCGGAGCGAGATACTATTCTTTTAGTTCGGAAATACACAGGTCGATTTCCCGCACCATTTCGGAAAGGAGCGCCTTGGCGCGCACTGTCTCTTCTCGCGTAGGGGCGAAACTCATCGCCGTGCGCAGATAGACATTCCGCTGCTCCATCTCGGCGATTCTTCGCTCAAGCCGCGCCACAGTTTCCTGCAGCTCGGCTATGCGGGCCAGAGCCTCGTCGCGCTGGGCGGCAATCAGGGCGTAACGCTCTATCACGATACGCGCCTTGGCCGCTATGCGGTCGGTTTTCTGTTGAAGTTCGCCGGGCATCCTTTACCAAATTTTCACAAAAGTACGAATTTTTTCCGGAATCACAACAATGTAAATGTGTCAAAATTGCCAAATCTTATAAAACAGTGCGGGCGCCCTGCACGGCTCTTTCATTTAAACTAAAATAAATATCATATCTTCCCTTACCCGGTTCATTGCGAATCGGGTAATTTTTCCATGTCTGTATGTCAAAGAGTTATTATGTTATCAAAATCTTATTTTTTTC
>SCEJ01000006.1 GCA_004102785.1 Muribaculaceae bacterium Isolate-013 (NCI) | reverse complement strand
TTCGTTGCTCCTCGCTTATATTTATCTTCGTTGCTTGTCTTGACATAATTGGAGAGATAAGTATATGTAAGACAATAACGTTTGAAAATGGATTTCATTGCATTAATTCTTTAATAAAACATACTTACAGCTTTTTTTTGATACCAAAATATTGAGGTAATTTTTTGATTTTTTTTAATTTATAAAACCTCGTTGAGGTGTTTTATAGGTTGGGGGAATGGGGTGAGAGTCTGTTTGTTCTGGCGGATTGAGCGACGAACGGAGCGGCGTGATGTGTGGGGATATGTGGGGAGAATTTGGGGCAATGGATGGGGGAAGGCGGAGCGGGGGCTAATCGGATGGGCGGGAGCGGTCGATGCGTGCCGACATGAAGTTGACCAGGGAACTGACGATGCGGGTGGTGTTGTTCTCGTTGTGTTCAAAATTGTTTTATACCGGCCGTTCGGAATGCTTCAGGGTTTCTCCGGCAGGGTCGGGCAGGCGGATATCGCAAAGGTACGCAAAGTTTTTCAGTCCATACTCAAAATATCGCCGGATATATATTTGTCAGAGGTTGTATCTTTTTCCACTCTAACGGCATCCGATTGTCTTTGTGTTGTTGGGGGGTGGTTGGAGGGGGTCAGAGCTGGCCCTGTTCCACGGCGATGACTACGCGCTCGATTATGGCGTCGTTCTCATCGGAGTCGGGGCGGTAGTCCCCTTTCAGGTTTACGCCGAACAGCTTGCCGAAGCCTTGCCAGAATGTAGCGCGGAAAGAGCCCAGGAAGGCTTTGAGTATGTCGTAGCCGCTTTGGTCGGTCTGGCGGCGTATGAGCTTGACTAGCATTTTGGCTTGCGATTTGGTGAATTTTTTCAGCACCGGTTTGTATTGTTTGAACACTGCTCCCTCCATCTCCTTGAGGTATCGCTCGCGTTCGGCCTGTGTGGGGAAGGTCTCGATATATTCGTAGGTCTCGAGCAGAGTGGCGGTAATCAGGCGCGCATAGGGTAGAGCTTTCTTTACGTCGCGCACGGTGCGCCAATAGAATTCTTCCTGCTTTTTATTCTTGAATTTCAGGGGCGGATACACGGTAATCTCGTTGAACACGAGCACAAGCACAGTGTCGCCCTCCTCGGTCAGGGTGTGATATTTGCCGCGATACACCTTCCGCATGGGCGAGAGGTTGTCGGCCACCGGCTCCAGAGGCGGCAGGGCGGGCGGATCGGCATATGCAGCGGTGACGGCAGCGATAACCGCCGCCGCTATGGCGAGTGATATTCTTATGGCGTGCTTCATCGTAATCGCAGGTTGAATCATGGTTTCACGCTGCGTATCACCCCCTGGAGGGGATACCATATGTATCCGCTTACCTTCGTGTGGCCCATGTCGGCGAGCAACTGCATATAGCGGCCCACCTGGCGGTAATAGCTTTTCTTCTCGGCTCCGAATTTATAGTCAATCACGCACACCTCGCCCGAGGGGAGCCATACAATGCGGTCGGGTCGGCGCACACCGTCGGCGGTAGTCGACGGTCGCTCGGTCACGACCCTGGTATAGCCCTCGAACCACGGGCGCACCCTCGGGTCATCAAGAGCCTTCTCCAGCAGCCGGAGCTGGTGGCGCTCCTCCTCCGGAGTCAGGCGCGCGCGGTAGGCGGCCCGGCGCATTGCCTGCGGCAGGTCGGCGATGCGGGCCACGCCGCCGAGCACATCGTGCAGAAACAGTCCGTAGCGGCGTTCGTCGGAAATAGAGTAGCGCTGAATCTCGTCGAGGCTGTCGGATATGGCGATTTCCTTTCGGGTGTAGACATTGTATCCGGCAAGCACTCCCGGAGGGAGGGGGAGTTCCGGGAGGTCGGCCCAGGGTCCGGTCTCCTTTCCGCCGGAGGCCACCGGAGCTGTGGGGCTCCCCATTGTGAACCGCAGGCACTCCCCTCCGGCCTCCGGCTCTACGGTGACGCCAGGCGCCAGCGGGCGCATCCAACGGCGCATCTCCCCGGAGGCGTTGCCTTCGTCGGCGAGCCATTGGTCGGTCGCCTCCTCGAGGGCGCGGCGAAGCACCGTGCCGAGCGACACGGATTTTTCGTCGTCCTTAGCCGTGGCATATACGTTGAGCTCGCGCACCGGACGTGTGAAGGCCACGTATGCCACATTGAGCGAGTCGAGTCGCTGCTCCTCGCAGTATCGGTCGTAGGCGGGGGCGAATGGAGGGTATGCCGCCAGCGTGGAGAGGTTCTCGAGCGGAAGCATCGGCGGCACAAGCGCGGAGTCTATGCCCGGGAATGAGCCGGGGGGCACGTCGTACCATGACGTGCCGGTGGCGGCCGTGCGCACCAGTGCGCGCGAGAAGAAAGGCAGATGCACGCAGTTGTATTCCAGACCCTTCGACTGGTGTATGGTCGTTACGGTTATGGCATCGAGGCCGTCGGGCGCCGCGAGCTTCTCGGTGCGCCCCTTGCGGCCGAACCACCTGAGAAACGAAGCCATGTCGGCCTGGGCGCATTCGGTGAAGTCCAGCACCTGGTCCTGGAAGGCGGTCACGAAAGCAATGTCGGCGGCAGCCTGTTCGGGTGGCACGGTTTTCTGTATAATGCTCTCCACAAGCTCGTAAAGGTTGGGGCAGCTCTGTGTGGCGAGCGACGCCAGGCTTTCATCGATCTGGCGCTGGAGTTCGTCGGGCCGGTCATCCTCCATGCCGTCGAGCGCGCGGGCAAGGGCTTCCGAGGGGGTGAGCGTCACTGTCTCCACCGACCCGTCGGGCAGGATGCGCTCCTCCTTGCGGTAGAGGCATAGCTGGAAACGGTGTATGAGGCGCCGGCGCAGAAACTCCGGGTTCGGTATCATCCTGGTCTCGCCGCTGCGTGCGAAGTGGCGCAGGTCGGTAATCATCTCCGGGGTGGAGAGCAGGTGCAGCATGTTGACGATCATCATCACCGTGGGACTGGAGCCGACCTCCAGGGCGTCGCTCGACATAATCCTTATCTGGCCGAACTCCCAGTCGGGCTGCGCCATCCGTTCCAGCAGGCAGTCAATCACCTTCTGGCCGGAGATGTGGTCGCGCACCAGCACGGCAATGTCGCTCGGTCTGTATCCGCGCCGCAACTGGCTTTCTATGGCGGCGGTAAGTTCGCCGAGAGTGCGCCGGTCGCTGTCGGGCACATCTTCGGCCGGCGCGTCCTTGTCGGCTTTGGCGGTGTGGTGCATCACAATCTCCACGTATCCCGGCAGCGACTCATAGTTTTTCGCGGCCACCTGCTGCACAAGGCCGCGGTAGGCCCGCGCCACGGCATCGCCCTGCGAGAGGGAGTCTACAATCTGCGCCATAGCGCGGAAAAGAGTGTTGTTGAAGAGCACAATCTCGCGGGCGGAGCGCCAGTTGGTGTTCTCCTCTATCGCCACGCCCCGCACCCCCACGGCATCGTCGCCGAAGCGGGCCGCCATCTCCTCCTCCACCCGGTGTCCGAGCAGTTCGGAGTCGGCGTTGCGGAAGCGGTAAATACTCTGCTTCTCGTCGCCGATGATAAGGTCGCTCTCGCCGCGCGCCAGGCTCTCGCGCACCAGCGGCGCGAAATTCTGCCACTGCATCTTCGATGTGTCCTGGAACTCATCGATAAGGAAATGGCTTATCAGCGCACCGGTGCGCTCGTAGATAAACGGCGCATCGGCCTCGTCGATAAGCTCGGTGAGGAGGTCGTTGGTGTCGCCGAGGAGGAACGACTCGTTGTCGCGGCAATACTTTTCAAGTTCGGTGGCGGCATAGCTGAAGAGCACCATCGGGTAAAACCGCGAGCGCACGAAAGAGCACAGCCTCACCTGTGGCATCGCCGCCATGGCCGCCAGAGCCTCGTCGAGGGCGCGCGCCACCACCGGATCGGCCTTGGAGGGGTCTTTCGCCCAGGCTCCTTTATAGGGTGACTTGTCGCCGCCCACAACCGCCATTATTGCATCGGTGAATTTCTCGGGACGCTCCCCGGCGGCCAGGCGCGCCAGCACCTTCAGCAGATTTGCCTGCACATTTTTCTCGGGCTGGAGCGACAGCACGGCGCGCGATGCCTCGGCCATGCGGCAGTAAGCCTCCTCTATCTGCGCCGAGAGCGCGTCGAAGAAGCCCTGGAGGCGCTCCGGGTCGGAGAAGTAGGCATCCATCTCCGTGCGCCGCTGCTTGTAGTCCTCGTTGATCAGGTTGTTGATGGTGTCGACCAGCTCGCGGTTGAGGTTTGACGACTGCGACATCAGGTGGGCCGCTTTCCCCTGGCTCATCAGGTGCTTCATATAGTCGCTCAGCGAGCGGAAAAGGAACGCGCGGCGGCGCCCCTCGTGCGGGTCGGAGGGACGCGGCAGGTTGATGGAGTCGAGCATGGTGCGCACCGACTCCATCACCGGATAGCGCTGGTCAATCTCCAGGGTGTAGTTGTCGGGCAGGTCAAGGTCGCGGGCGAACACACGCACGATGTTCTGGAAGAACGAGTCGATGGTGCTGACATTGAACCACGAGAAGTTGAACAGCAGGTCGGCCAGCGCCCGGCGCGATGCCGCCGCCAGCGCCTGGCGCGAGCACCCGAAGAGGTCGGTGAAATATTCCGCATGGGCGCTTTTGGGCGCCTGCGGCGAGTCCTGGTGCGCCAGCAGGTAAAGCTCCTTTACGATGCGCTGCGTCATCTCTTCGGTGGCCTTGTTGGTGAAGGTCACGGCAAGAATGGCGCCATGCGCTTTCGGCTGCCCGAAGCCGTATTCCTTCGGCGAGCGCAGCCGGAAGCCCCCGGAAGCATCCTTGCGTCCGAGCAGAAGCCTTATGTATTCGCGGGCAAGGGTGAACGTTTTGCCCGAACCGGCCGAAGCCTTATGAATCTGGAGCACTGTGTATGTTTTTTTGAGTGAAGTGGGCGCGTATAAGGCGCGCCTTTGCCGGGCCGACAACCTCGGCGAGTGCGTCGGTGGTGGCCTCGGCTATCCGTTTCACCGAGCGGAACTTCTTGAGAAGCTCCTGCTCCGTGGCCGGCCCTATCCCTTTTATTTTTGAAAGCTCGCTGACAATCTGCCCTTTCGAGCGGCGGTCGCGGTGATGGGTTATGCCGAAGCGGTGGGCCTCGTCGCGCAGGTGCTGCACCACTCGCAGCGATTCGGAGTTCTTGTCGATATAGAGCGGCACCGAGTCGCCCGGAAAGTAAATCTCCTCCAGGCGCTTGGCTATGCCTACCAGAGCCACCTTGCCGCGGATGCCGATTTCATCGAAGGCCTCCACGGCGGCCGAAAGCTGCCCCTTGCCGCCGTCGACCACCACAAGCTGCGGCAGGTCGTCGGGAGCCTCGGCCAGCATCCGGGTGTAGCGGCGTGTGAGCACCTCTTTCATTGAGGCGAAGTCGTCGGGGCCCTCCACGGTCTTTATGCAGAAGTGGCGGTAGTCCTTTTTCGACGGTTTGGCGTTGCGGAACACCACGCACGACGCCACCGGGTTGGTGCCCTGTATGTTGGAGTTGTCGAAGCACTCCACATGGCGCGGCAGCTCCCTGAGGCGGAAGTCGACCTTCATCCTCTCGAGGGTGCGCTCGGCACGCTTCTCCGGGTCGAGCTTCTCGAGGTGCTTCAGGGCATCGATGCGACACTGGCGGGCATTGCGCGCCGACACATCGAGCAGTTTGGCCTTGTCGCCGCGCTGCGGCACTGTGAAGGTAACCCCCGGGAAGTCGGCATCGGGCCGCTGCTGTGCCACAACCTCGTCGAAAGTCAGGCCGAAGCGCGAGCGCACCTCGTCCATGGCATAGCCCAGTAGCTGCGGCACCTCCTCGTCGAGGCGACGCTTGTACTGGAGCGTAAGGGAGCGCGCCACGGCTCCGCGCCGCACGTGCATGTAGTTGATGTACACGTCGTTCGAGCCGTCGTCGTCAATGCCGAAAACATCAATCTGGTCGAGCGTCTGGCTCACGATGGTGCTCTTGGCGTTGTAGCGCTCCACCAGCAGATACTTCTGTTTGAGTTCCTGCGCCTCCTCGAAACGCAATTCCGAGGCCAGGCGTTCCATCTCGCCGCGCAGATAGGCCATCAGCTCGCCGGTCTCGCCGCGCAGTATCTGTCGTATCCGCTCTATGTAGCCGCCGTACTCCTCGGCGCTCACCATCCCCTTGCAGCAGCCGCGGCAGCGCCTGAGGTGGTACTCCAGGCAGAGGCGGCCCTTGCCGCGGGCAAGGGTGTCGGGGGTGACGGGCACACGGCACATCCGTATCGGGTAAAGCTCCCGAATCAGTTCGAGCACGGCGCGCGCCGAGGCCGTGTCGGTGTAGGGGCCGAAGAACTTCGAGCCGTCGCGGGTGCGCTGGCGGGTGAGAAACACCCTCGGGTAAAGCTCGCGGGTGACACATATCCACGGATACGACTTGTCATCCTTGAGCAGCACGTTGTAGCGCGGCTTGTACTCCTTTATCATGGAGTTCTCCAGGTTGAGGGCATCCTGCTCGGTAGGCACCACGATGTAGCTCATGTCGGCAATGGCGCGGACCAGCAGATTGGTGCGCAGCACATCGTGGGTGCGGTTGAAGTACGACGACACACGCCGCTTGAGGTTCTTGGCCTTACCGACGTAAATCACCGTGCCCTCGGCGTCGTAGTACATGTAGACGCCCGGCGTATCCGGCAATATCGCTATCTTCTCCCGCAGCTCGGGGGATTTGTCCTTGGAGTGTTTTCCCATACTTATTACAAATTTACTCAATATTCCATATACAAATCCTATCCCCGGCCCAAATTAACCTTTCTTTGCGAATGAAGCATGGCCGCCTGCCTGGCTGCATGGTGCTGCCTGAATTAATTTTAATGTTTTTTGATAAAAAATTGGTAGATTGTCAAATTATTGCTAAATTTACAGCAATGAACCATAACTGCCAAATTAAAGAATTATGAAAAATATACTTGTTTTAGTTGCAATACTGCTATCTTCGTTTTCTATCAGCGCTGCTAATGTAATCCTGGATGGTTTGGTATACGAGGTTTCTCAGGATACTAACACCGCAAAGGTGTCAGGAACCAGCACCGTAGAATTCAAGGCAAATGTAGAAACTATTGAGATTGCATCTGAAGTAGAGTATCTTGGAGTTAAATATCCGGTAACTACTGTCGGAAAGGGTATGTTTTGGAGTTTTAATAAATTAAGAAAGGTTGTTCTTCCTAATTCTATAACAGAATTAGAACAGATGACTTTTATACAATGCCCTCTCCTGGAAGAACTGCAACTGCCATATGGCATCATGGAAATTCCTAATTTTTCATTTACCGGATTAAAATCTGTGATTTCATTTCCCCGGACGGTATCGCGTTTCGGGGCATATAGCTGCATAAAACTTGCGTTCGCTCCTGAATATGATTTCAGGGACGCAGTTAGTATTGGGTCCCGCTCTTTTGTCAGTTGTCCTATAAATGAGCTTTATTTTTCTGATGGCATTGAAATCGGCAGCGAGGCGTTTCACTCCTGTAATAAATTGAGATATATAGAATTACCGAATGAATTCACTATCTATGGAAATGGTGCTTTTCAAGGATGCGGAGCTCTTGAGCGAGTTGTCGTAAAATCGGTCGTTCCTCGAAAACTTATTGATGCCGGTACTGGAAATGAAATCGACGGCTTGGTTATAAATTCCGAACTCTCACAGAATTGTACGCTCTATGTGCCAAAAGGAAGCGGACAAGCCTATCGCAATTCAGACTCCTGGAAAAATTTCAAGAATATTGTAGAAACTGATTTTGCAGGATTAAACTCAGTTGAGACTACGGAGGAGGAAGGCTATCAGGTTTGGAACTTATCAGGAGTATATGTTTCATACGGATTGAGTCTCAATGAGGCTTTGAACGGAATTGCTCCGGGGGTATATATTATCCGTCATAATGGCAAAGTCGAGAAAAAGGTTGTGCTTTAAAAACATACGATGAACATCCCACCGCAGTGGCTCCTCGTGATTGCCGCCATGTGAGGGGGTGTCAGATTTGCCGGATTTCATCTCTAAGAGACCGAACTCATCTTGACTTTACTGCCTAACTTTGAACCGGCCCCTAAATGTTATTTGTTTAACATTTAGGGGCCGGTTCAAAGTTAGGCAGTCTTTTCGTCAAATATGCGCTTTGTTCAGTTTATTTGTCAACGATAACCGAAACGGGCAGCGGACCGCGGGGAACCGCTATCACAAGCTCTCCCTTGGCGGCATCGTAGGCTCCCTTCACAGGCACTCCGTTGGCAGTGACCGACCGGGGGGCTTTCCCGAGTCCGTGAACCACAAACGTGAGCTCGCGCTCCGAAGGCATTCCGTCCCATTGGCCGAATTGCATCGCTGTAAGCGTCAGATACTTCGGCTGGTTGTCGGCCGTAACCTCTATCGTGGCGTAGCGGTTTGACGGCAGCGACGAACGCGACTGGCGGTCATCCTCGAATATCATCCCGGTGCTCTCGCCCGTGGCTGTGCCGGGGAAATAGTCGATTGTGTAGCGCGAAGGGTCATAGTCGCCCACATTACGCATCTCATAATCGGCCCGGGGAAGCAGCGCCCCGCCGCGGACAAACAGCGGCAGACGGTTCAGCGGCGCGTCAACAACGCTACGGGTGCCCCCCTTGTAGACCTCCGAAGGGTTGTCGTAGGCTATCCATTCGGCGTCGGACGACGGGAAATACACCTCGCGGCTCGTTGCTCCGGCGGTCAGCACCGGCGCCACCATCACATCGCGGCCCCAGAGATACTGGTCGGTGATAGTGTCGGTGGCCGCGGGGTCGGCCTCATACATCCCCACCGGGCGCACCAGCGGCGCACCGGTGGTGGCATTCTCCCATGCAAGCGTGTAGTTATAGGGCAGCCAGCCGTAGCGGGCCTTCACAAGCGGCAGAAGTATATCCTGAAGTTCGGCGTAATGGTAAGGCTCGGCATCAACGGTGGAGTGGGTGCGCAGCACCGGCGAGAACAGTCCCACCTGCAGCCAGCGCACATAAAGCTCCGGATCCACCGGGTGCTCCCTGTCAACGGCGAAACCTCCCACATCATGGCTCATGTAGCCCAGGCCGGAAAGCCCGGAGTTGAGCATGATTTTAATCTGGGGCTGCAGGCCGCCCCACGAGCGCGACACATCGGTGCTCCACGGAAACACCGAATAGCGCTGCAAGCCCGTGGTGCCCCCGCGCATCAGCGCCATAAGGCGCGTCTCGGGGTATTCCTCGGCAAACAGCTCATAGATAAGCGAGCTCCAGTCGTTGCCGTAATAGTTGTGGTACTGGCGCGCGGTGAGTCCGTTGGCGTGCACCATATCGGCCGGATGGGCCTCAGGCTCCCCGAGGTCGCCCCACCAGCCGGTCATGCCGCTGTCGGTCAGTTGTTTGTAGCGCTCGCGGAGCCACGCGCGGGTGTCGGGGTTCGACATATCGAGCATACCGCCCTCCCCTACCCAGATGGTAACCTCGCGGGTATTGCCGGCGGAGTCGCGGCCGAACATACGGGCATCGTCCATCATTCTGAAATTGTCGATGGCCTTGCCGTTCTTGAGCACGAAGGGCTGGGAGATAGCCACCATGTTCACCCCCTCGGCCTTGAGGTCGCGGAGCATACCGGTGGCGTCGGGCCACTGCTCCGGCTCCCAGGCCAGGCGCCCCATATCCTCCTCTTTGCCGTACCAGTAGAGGTCGAGCACCATCCCGTCAACGGGATAGCCGGCGGTCTTCAGCGAGTCGATTACCCCAAGGGCCTCGGCCTCGGTGCGGTAGCCGTACTTCGATGTGATATAGGCCAGCGACCAGAACGGAGGCAACTCCTGGCGCCCGGTAAGCGCCGTAAGCTCGCGGGGCATTCCGGCAAGCCCTTCGGGCGAGTTTATATAATAATAGGCCGGCTCGGCCGGAGCCTCGGTGGCATAACGAAGCGAGTCGCCGGGTATCATCTCGGCGGCGGCGATATCGTCGAACAGCACCGCATACCCCTCCGGATACACCAGCAGAGGCATCGTGATATTCATCCGGCTGATGCGTCGGTCACCCTCCACATAGCCGTAGTTCTGCGTGTTGTACACCTCGAGCGTATCCCCCTGGAGGTTGAAGCTGTAACCGCGTTCACCACCGCCATACACATGCGCCGGACGGCCGGGCAGCCCCAGCGCCAGTGTGTGACGTCCGGAGGCATCCTTGCCGCGGCGGCCGCTGTCGGTGATGCCGCGGCGACCGCCGCCGCTGATGGAGAGGGCGCCGGTCGAGGGGTCCACGCTCACCTTCACCCCGGTGGAAGTGACAATAGAGTTGGCCGAGGCCGTGCCGGTGAAATCCCCCTTGGGTGTGACCGCTATCCTCGACTCAAGGCCACGTCCGGCGGGAGCCACGCGTATGACATTGTCGGTCAGAGCCGTCGCTGTCATTTTTGTGCCGTCAGGCCGGGTGAACTCTATTGTCGCGGGCGCTGCCGCGGCAGCCGCCAGCGCCACCCCGAAGCCGAGCAGCATGGTTGCATTTATCTTTTTCATTTTGGTAATAGAATGTAAGTAATCGATTTTTTCAACGGCGGGAACCATTGGCCGGAGGTCAGGCCTCCCCCATCATCCTCGAGATATACTTCCCGATGATGTCGAACTCGAGATTCACGCGGCTTCCGACCTTTATTTCCTTGAAGTTGGTGTGCTCGAAGGTGTAGGGGATGATGGCCACACGGAAAGAATCGGCCTCCGAGTCGCACACCGTAAGGCTCACGCCGTTGACGCACACTGAGCCTTTCTCGACCGTCACATACCCCTTCCTGACCAGCGCCGGGTCGGCCTTGTAGCGGAATTTGAAATAGGTCGAGCCGTCGACCTCCTCGAGCGCCACGCACTCGGCGGTGCAGTCCACATGCCCCTGCACGATATGGCCGTCAAGGCGTCCGTTCATCCTCATGCAGCGCTCCACATTCACGAGCGCCCCCACCTGGAGGTCGCCCAGGTTGGAGCGGCGTAGGGTCTCCTCGATGGCCGTCACAGTGTAACAGCCGTCGCCTACTGACACCACGGTGAGACACACGCCGTTGTGTGCTACCGACTGGTCGATGCGCAGTTCGTCGACAAACGAGCAGCTAAGCGTCAGATGCACGTTGCCGCCGTCTTTCTTTATATCCGTGAGGCGCGCGGCCTCCTCAACTATTCCTGAGAACATATATAATCGTTTCTGTTTTTATGTAACTTTTGAACAGTTACTTATAGGTTGTCATTATCGGTTTTCCACACGCAGCAGCGTAAGCCCGTCGCGGAGCGGAAGCATCACGGCCGACACCCGGCTGTCATGCGCCACGAAATCATTGAATTCCATGATGCCGCGGGTCTGGGCGTCGGTATGCCCGGTGCCGGAAGTTTCAAGCACTTTCCCCGACCATAGCGTATTGTCGGCGATTATGAAGCCCCCCGGGCGCATCACCGCCAGCACCTGCTCGTAGGTCTGGAGGTAAGTGCGCTTGTTGCCGTCGATATAGGCCATGTCGAAAGGCTCGTCCGAAATCTCCGGAAGCACCTCCGCGGCATCGCCGATATGAAGCTCCACCCGGCGCCCCAGAGGGGTGCGGGCAAGCTGACGGCGGATAAACGGCTCCATCTCGTCGTCAATCTCTATGGTATGCAGGCGCGCGCCGTCATCGGGCAGCCCCTCGGCTATGCAGAGGGCCGAATAACCGGCGTAAGTGCCGATTTCAAGAGCCCGCCGCGGGCATATCATCGATGTGAGCATCGTCAGCACACGCCCCTGGAGATGCCCCGAGCACATACGCGGATAAAGCAGTTGCAGATGCACCTGCCGGTAAAGCTCGTCGAGATAGCCGGGCGCGGCCGTCGTATGGCTTTCGAGGTATTCCTGCAGCATGTCGTCCATCACCGCGCGCCGTTGAGATTCACAAGATAGTCAACCGCCAGGCGGTACGATTCACGGCCGAACCCGGCAATCGTGCCGGCGCACACTCCGGCCAGCAGCGACCGGCGGCGCATCTCCCCGCGGGCCTGCGGATTCGATATATGCACCTCTACCACAGGCACTTCCACGGCGGCCACGGCATCAGCCACCGCCACGGAGGTATGAGTGTAGCCCCCGGCGTTGAGCACTATTCCGGCCACTGCGGCGTCAAAGCCGTATTCCTGGATAATGTCGACAAGCACCCCTTCGCTGTTGCTCTGGCGCAACTCCAGCTCCACCCCCGGATAGGCGCGGCGCAGAGCCGCGAGGGTGTCATCCATCGTGGCGCTGCCATAGATTTCAGGCTGGCGGCGGCCAAGTAGATTGAGGTTCGGGCCGTTGAGTATCAGTATCTTCATCGCTTGAGCTCTACGCGGTGGGTAGGAGGCAGCGTGGCGTTGCGCTCGGCCACGGCATCGGCAACCTCATGGGCAAGGTGCATGAACTGCTGCCCCATCACGGTGTCGCCGCCGGCGATAGGTGTGCCCATGTCGCCCGAGTCGCATACGGAGCCTACAAGCGGAATCTGCCCCAGCAGCTTCACGCCGAGCTCTTTGGCAAGCGCCACCCCACCCTCTTTGCCGAAGATGTAGTAACGCTCGTCGGGGTGCTGCTCGGGGGTGAACCACGCCATGTTCTCCACAAGTCCGAGAATCGGCACATTGATTTTATCGCCGGTAAACATCGCGATGCCCTTGCGGGCGTCGGCAAGTGCCACCTGCTGCGGCGTGCTCACTATCACGGCGCCGGTGATGCCGAGCGTCTGCACGAGCGTGAGATGGATATCCGAGGTACCCGGAGGCATGTCGATGAGGAAATAGTCGAGTTCGCCCCAGTCGGCATCGTTGATAAGCTGCTTCAGGGCATTGGAGGCCATCGACCCGCGCCAGAGCACCGGGGCGTTCTTGTCGACAAGGAATCCTATCGACAGCAGTTTCACGCCATAGCGCTCAAGGGGGATGATGAGGTCGCGCCCGTCGACTTTGTGCATGAACAGGTGCTCATCCTCGACGCCGAACATCTTAGGCTGCGACGGACCGAATATATCGGCATCGAGCAGACCCACCTTGTACCCCTCGCGGGCAAGGGCTACCGCAAGGTTGGCGGCGACGGTCGACTTCCCCACGCCACCTTTGCCCGACGATACACCGACGATATTCTTCACCCCGGCAAGCGGACGGGGTGCCGGCGCAGGGGCGGCCTGGGCCACCTGCACGCCGATATTGCCCTTTATCTCCACCTCGGGCGAGATGTAAGTCTCGATGGCGGCCTCGGCCGCGCGCACCAGCGACTTGATAAAAGGGTCGGTCGGTCGGTCGAAAACAAGCGAGAAGCTCACCTTGTTGCCGTCGATGCGTATATCATCGGCCACCATCCCGGCCTCAACTATATTTTTACCCGACGCCGGATAGCGCACATTCTTCAGCGCGTCCAGTATCAGGTTCGGATAAAGTCTTTCCATTATATCTAATTATAAATTCGCAATTACGTGGTGGCGGGGATACGCCCTGTAAGCGTCGAGCTCGATCTCCACCTCAGGCTCCCTGAGCTCAAGGCCGCACGGCGGTATGGCGAACGACACATACTTTATCGTCATGCCGCGCGAAAGCCACTGCTGCTCATAATAGGTGCGCAGCTCAGTGAGACCTTCCGGGAATATCCCGGCCGGAGCGTCGGCGCCATATATGTCGGCGCAGCACACCTGCGGCTCGATGCCGTTGGCGGCAAGCATCTCACGGGTATAGGCGAACAGAAACGGCGAGTCGGTCTTCAGGTTCACCATCCCGCCGGGAGCGAGCACCCGCCGGTAAAGGTCAATCATCCTGGTGCCCGTCAGGCGCTTGCGCTCCTTTTTCATCTGTGGGTCAGGAAACGTTATCCACAGGCCGCTAACCTCGCCGGGGGTGAAAAACGATTCAAGCAGCTCGATGCTCGTGCGCAGAAACGCCACATTGCCGAGCCCCTCGGCCTCGGCGGCCCGGGCCCCGGTCCACATGCGCGCACCCTTGATGTCGATGCCGATGAAATTCATTCCGGGGAAACGCCGCCCGAGCCCTACGGTGTACTCCCCCTTGCCGCAGCCAAGCTCCAGCACTATGGGGTTGCCGTTGCCGAACACTTCCTCACCCCAGCGCCCGCGGAGCGGAAAACCGCCCTCCCTGAGCGCCGCGAAAGGATACTGGTACACTCGGTCCATCTGCGCCATATCGGCGAATTTCTTCAGTTTGTTCTTTCCCATACTTGACGGCAAATTTAATCATTTATCGCCGGAATCGCAAATTTTATCCCCCCGCCCGCTGTATATACAATAATTAACACTACCTTTGCGTTACTTTTTCAGAATTCTACATAAAACCATATATGAGAGCATGCTTTGTAGGGCTCGGTTACATAGGGCTGCCTACTGCCATTATAGCCGCCACCGAAGGTAACGTCGAGGTTACCGGTGTCGACATTGACCCCCGGGTGGTTGAGATGACCAACTCGGGTAAACTTCATATCGTTGAGCCGGGCATGGCTGAAAAACTGCGCGAGGCCGTCGGCTCCGGCAAGCTGAAGGCCTTCACTTCGCCTCGGCAGGCCGACGCTTTCTTCATCGTGGTGCCCACACCTTTCAAAGGGAACCACCTCCCCGACATCAGCTATGTGGAAGCCGCTACACGCTCCGTAATCCCCTTTCTGCGTGAAGGCTCGCTGTTCATCATCGAATCCACATCACCCGTGGGCACAACCGAGAAGATGGCCGACATCATTTTCTCACTCCGCCCCGAGCTGAAAGGTAAAATCCATATCGCATACTGCCCCGAGCGCGTGCTCCCCGGCAACGTGGCATACGAACTGGTTCACAACGACCGCGTAATCGGCGGCCTCGACCCTGAAAGCGCCGAAGCCGCCGCAGCTTTCTATGCCCGGTTCGTCAAAGGGCAGCTACACCGCACCAACGCACGCACAGCCGAAATGTGCAAACTCACAGAGAACTCCTCGCGCGACGTGCAGATCGCTTTCGCCAACGAGCTTTCAGTGATATGCGACAAGGCCGGAATCAACGTGTGGGAGCTTATCTCGCTGGCCAACAGACATCCGCGCGTCAACATCCTGCGCCCCGGATGCGGCGTGGGCGGCCACTGCATCGCCGTCGACCCCTATTTCATCTCCTCCTCATATCCCGGAGAGGCACGCATCATCGCCCTCGCCCGCGAAGTCAACAACGGCAAGGCACGCTGGAGCGCCGACCGTGTGGCCGCCGCCATCCTTAAATTCGAGGCCGGGCATCACCGCGCCCCCGTAGTGGCGCTGATGGGACTCGCATTCAAGCCCGACATCGACGACCTGCGCGAATCTCCCGCAATGGAAATCGCGCGCTCCCTCACCGCCGACTATGCCGGAAAAGCCGAATTTCTGATCGTGGAACCTAACATCGAGTCGCACCCGCAGTTCACCCTCACCCCATGCGGCGAGGCCTTCTCGCGCGCCGACATCGTTGTCTACCTCACGGGCCACACCCCCTTCCGACAGCTCCCGGCAAACCCTGAAAACAAACAGATTATCGACTTCTGCGGAATCACATCGCAATTCGTCTGAAACCTCGTAACTGCTCACAACGGTCTTTAGATGCCATGAAGGAAGTAAACGTCGGGCCACTCGCCGTAAAAGCTTTTGAATCGCGTCCGGAGCTGATGGACTACGCTCTGGAGCGCGGGGGCATACTCGTGGCCGTAAACGCCGAAAAAACCGTAAACGCCACCCCCCGCCTCGCAGCTCTGGTGCGCGACAACATCGGATACTGCGACGGAGCCGGAGCAGTAAAAGCCGTGCGCCGAAAAGGCGCGCGCAACGCCATACGAATCCCCGGATGCGAACTCTGGCTCGACTTCATCGAGCAGCACAACGCCGACCGCACATTCTACCTCGTAGGCTCGCGCCCCGAAGTGGTGGGCGGCGTGGTCTACAAACTGCGCAAACGATATCCGAAACTCAGAATCGTGGGCTATCGCGACGGTTTTCTGCGCACCGAAGGGGAGCGGAGCGACCTCATCGACGACATCGCCGCAAAACGCCCCGACATCGTATTCGTGGCAATGGGCTCACCAAAGCAGGAATACCTCATGGAGGAGATGCTCGCACGCCACCACGCCCTCTACCAGGGGCTCGGCGGCTCGTTCGACCTCTACATGGGCCTTTTCAAAAGAGCGCCGCGATGGGTGCGCGCTATCGGATGCGAGTGGCTGTGGCGTTTCGTGGCCCAACCCTCGCGCATAAGGCGCATAACCCCCTACCTCCGGTTCGCCGCAAGGCTTTACACCGGACGCCTATAACCTGTTTATCCCGATGAAGATGAAGACCGTAATGCTCGTATTCGGCACAAGGCCGGAAGCCATAAAGATGGCGCCCCTGGTAAAGGAGCTCCAGAAACGCCCCAACCAGTTCCGCACCATCGTCACCGTCACCGGACAGCACCGCCAGATGCTCGACCAGGTACTCGATATTTTCGACATCACCCCCGACTACGACCTCGACATCATGCGCCAGGGGCAGGACCTCACCGACGTTACCGTGCGCGTGCTCGAAGGGATGCGACAGGTCTTCGACAAAGCCGGCGAGCCCGACATCGTGCTCGTACACGGCGACACAACAACATCCACAGCGGCGGCCATGGCCGCTTTCTACCGCCAGATTCCGGTAGGGCATATCGAAGCCGGACTACGCACCGGCAACATCTACTCCCCCTGGCCCGAAGAGATGAACCGGCAGCTCACCGGACGGCTCGCCACATACCACTTCGCCCCCACCCCCCTGGCCCGCCGCAACCTCCTCGCCGAGGCGGTCAGCGAAGACAACATCGCCGTAACAGGCAACACCGTCATCGACGCACTATTCTCCGTAATCGGGAAAATAAAGAACGACCCGCAGATGCGGCACACCCTCGCCACACAGCTCGCAGAGGCCGGGTATCCGGTCGATGCCGTCGACGCCGGCAGGCGCATGGTACTCATAACCGGACACCGGCGAGAGAACTTCGGCGACGGATTCATGCGCATATGCACCGCCATACGCGACCTCGCCGCACGCTTCCCCGAAGTAGACTTCGTATATCCGATGCACCTCAACCCCAACGTGCGGCGCCCAATAGCGCAGGTATTCGGCGAAACCCGCCACCCAAACGTCTACTTCATCGAGCCACTCGAATACCTCCGCTTCGTATTCCTCATGGAGAAAGCCACCCTCGTGCTCACCGATTCGGGAGGAATACAGGAGGAAGCCCCCGGCCTCGGAAAACCGGTGCTGGTGATGCGCGACACCACCGAGCGACCCGAAGCCCTCGAGGCCGGCACAGTGCGCCTCGTAGGCACCGACTACGACTCTATCGTCAGCTCGGTGACAACACTCCTCACCTCTCCCGACGCTTACTCGGCCATGAGCCACGCCGTCAACCCCTACGGCGACGGACTCGCATGCCCCCGCATCGCCGACTTCCTCGCCGACCGACTCTGACCCCTCCTATTGTCTCTCCCAAGTTTTTTCACTACTTTTGCACCGTATATTAACGATAGATGACCCGATTCCAGAACATACAAAGCACCCTCGCCCCCGACCTCAGAAAGCTCAACGAGCTTATCCTGAGCGCGTTGTCGTCGCCTAACGAACTGATGAACCGCGTCATCGCCACCTTCCTCGAGCGCAAAGGGAAGCAGATTCGCCCCATGCTCGTGCTCCTCGCCGGAAAAATCCTCGGCAACGTCAACGAGCGCACCATGCACGGTGCCGCCGCCGTAGAACTGCTGCACAACGCCTCGCTGATACACGACGACGTTGTCGACGACACCGTCACACGCCGCGGCGCCGCAACAATCAACGGTCTGTGGGACAACCACCTGGCCGTGCTCGTCGGCGACTTCTTCCTCTCCAGCGCCCTGCTCCAGAGCGTACACACCGGCAACATACGCATCGTTGAATCGATATCAAACCTCGGCCGCCTCCTCTCCATAGGCGAGCTCGACGAAATCTACAACGCACGCTACGCCGACCCCTCCGAAAATTCATACTTTGAAATAATATACCGCAAAACGGCCTCCCTCTTCATATCATGCGTGGAGATAGGAGCCATAGCCGCCGGAATCGAAAGCGATGACCCACGCTATGAGGCTCTGCGTGAATACGCACGCCTGCTGGGCCTCTGCTTCCAGATCCGCGACGACATATTCGACTACTTCCCCGACACCAAAATCGGGAAACCCACCGGAAACGACCTCCGCGAAGGGAAAATCACACTCCCCCTCCTCCACGCGCTCACTCTCACCGGCCACCCCGACCACCGGCAGATGGCGGCGCTCGCCCGGAAGGAGCTCCTCGAGCCGGCCGAAATCGACCTGCTCATAAACTTCGCCGTGGAAAACGGCGGCATTGAATACGCCCGGCAGACAATGCAGCGCATGGCCTCCGAAGCCACTGAAACGCTCTGTAACGCATTCCCGGAGCCGTCACCCTGGCGCGACGACTTCATTGCCCTGATCTCACACGTAATCGACCGCGAATACTGACAATGCCTATCCGCTCTCTCCTCTCCACCCTCCTGCTGCTTTTCGCCCTATGCGCCTCGGCACGCACGGCGACAGCCGTCGACGCCGCCACCGGCGAGCCACTCCCCGCGGCCTCGGTGTTTGACCGCCGCGGCAATGTTGTGGGCATATGCTCCGACAACGGCCTCCTGCCCTACGCCCCCGACAATGCCTATCCGCTGACAGTGCGCTACATCGGCTACGCCCCCGCCACTGTGGCATCGCCGGCCATGGAGCGCGTACGTCTCCACGAAATATCCTACGACCTGCCCGAAATCACCATAGCCCCGGGCAAGCGGCACGTGCTCCACCTCACGGCATACGTGCGCGAATACTCCACCCTCACAACCTACACCGACACCATATTCCTCTTCCGCGAGAAAACCGTCGACTTCATGATTCCCTCCCGGAATGCCGGCAAATACCGCGGATGGACACAGCCCCGGCTCCTGGCCTCGCGCTCATGCTACCGCTTCTCCTCGGCCGGCGGCACCGACTCCGTAAGCAACCGGTTCGGCCAGCACTTCTCATGGTCGGACTGGATAGGGATACCCGCCGCCGTCGACCTCCCCCCGCGGCTGCACACCGACACCGCGGCCGCCGATACCATACGCGGCCGCTACTCCCCCTCGTCGATATGGCGGCGCAACGCCGACGACGTGAGCATCGACATCAACGTGCTTGCCGACACCGCCGCGCGCCGATGGGTGCCGGCGCTGTTCGCCCACAGCCGGCGCGACGTGGAATTCACCGACCTGAGGCTGAAATACACCTTCGCCGACGCCGGACGCTACTCCGTGACCGCCGACAACCTCCAGGCCATGACCTTCAACATCGAGACAAACGGCCGCGGCGGCGGAATCTACAACCAGTTCCGCCGCAACGAGCCATATTTTGTGAGCACTTACGCAGAGCTCTACGTCACCGACCGCACATATATCACCGTAGGCGAGGCCAAAAAACTGGAAAAACACCCGCCAAAGGCCGATGAGGCCGGCCTCCTCGCGCCCGATTTCGCACCCGCACCCGATGCCGGAGTGCTGGCCCTTGTAGAGCGCGTGGATACCCTCGACCACGACCGCCTGCACCGCAACATACAGCCCGACCAAAGACTGATGCGCAAGTTCAAAGGGCAGGTCGGCCCCATAACAGCCCTGCGCGGCGCAATCCAGTCACTGCTGAAAAAATACCGCGGCCACTGATGCTCCCGCACTTCACTCCCACCGCAGGGAGGCGTCGGGCGGCAGCCGCAGGTCGGCGTCCAGCGTAAGGCAGCGGCGGTAAGGCACCCGCAGCGGCACCCTCACCGGAGCGTTGACCTGGCCGCGCAGCCCCACCGAGGCAAGCATCTCGGGCACCTCAGAGCCATTGTCGCCCGAGAGCGTCACCGACCCCGTCACATTGCTGCCGAACAGATGCAGCTCCGCGCCGCGGGCAATCCCCGGAGCCTGGGCGCGCAGACGCAGACGGCACCTCACAAGCTCCGGAGCATCCTCCCAGTCAAGGGTATAGAGTGCGTCGGCGGTAGCCATAAGCGACTCCCCGCCGAATGAAGAGAACTCCACAGCGGTCTGCCCCGCGAACTCATCGGCAAGCACACTGAAGCGTTCGCCGCGCTGATTCATCCGCTCCAGTCGGCCGTCGGCCGACAGCAGCCACAGCTCGCCATAGCGGCCGCTCCACCCTATCGCCACGGCATCGCACCTCCGCAGCAGCGTTTCGGAGCGCGAGGGGAGTACCCTGAGCAGGTCGCCCCCGGCCACAACGTAAAGGCAGCCGCCCCCCGAAGGGGCCACGCCTGCGCAGACACACCGCGCCGACGGCACGCCGCGCGGATCGAACGGCGCCGACGAGCGCAGTCTCCCGCCGGCATCGAAAGTGGCCACCCTTATCCCCTCGCGGCCGAAGAGCAGCAGCTTCACCCTGGCGAAATCCCACGACGAGCCTCCGCGCGGCGGCTGCGCCATGGCCACAATCTCATCCGTGCCGGCCACCGACACCACCGGGGGAGCGCCTGGCGCGGCAGTATCGACGAAATGCACCGTGCCCCACTCGGGCGCTCCAGGCGCCACTGCAGCCACCTGCGGAGCCTCCACATGCGGCGAAAGGTCATCGGTAAGGGAATATGCCAGCGAGGCCTCTTTCATCGGCGTGAGCGAAAGAATCCGCATCCCCGAGGCGAACTCCGTGGCGCCGGCGGCCCCCGTCACCAGCGGCGAATATCGCCCCCCGCCGATGTCGAAGCATCCCCCCGGAACAGCCGGGGCCCCCTGCCGCGCCGGATTACCCAGGAACAGCGCATTCCCGGCCCGCACGGCCGATGTATAGGTGTAGCTTTCTCCGCCGCTGTCGGGCGTCACGGCGGCATCAGCCGTATGCGCGCTTATCGACGACAGGAGCACCGCCCCGGCGGCGAACGGCCGTTCAATCACCCCCACCACACGGCACGTAGCCGGCCACCGGCGCAGTTCATCCACAATCCTCGAACGGTAGAGCCACCGGTGCGCCGCCCCCTCGGGGGAGCATCCCGGCAGATAGACCCTGGCCGAGGTCACCCCCTGCGGGTCCACATCGACATATCCCTGGCTCACAGCGCCGTCAGGGTCGACCGGGTCGGCCTCGGCCGTAACCTCCACCACCATCTTAGCCGCAACCGAGCACCACGGCTCCGGCAGAACAGGCAGCTCGCCGGTAAGCCGCAGGCGGTAGGTCTGGGCCTGGAGCACACCGTCGCTGACCGATGCCAGCGAGTCGGCCGACGCCATCGACACACCGCCGGTGCACTGCATCCCCTGGAGCGCCGACGGATACACCCACGGGCCGCGCATCAGCGTGGCCCCCGAGGCATCGACCACCCTCCAGCGCGCAAGCACCGGCTGCACGAACCGCCCCTGGGCGGCGCCCTGCGCCTTCAGCACAGAATAAGCGTCCATAGCCCGCGACACAAGCAGACTATTGTCGGCGGCGGCCAGAGAGCCCGCCGAGCGACCGTCAGACTCCCCGGAGAGACGCCCGCCGCGCACCTGCACACGCATCATCTGCACATCGGTCACACCGATGCCCACCTCAGGCAGAGGAGGCATCTCCACCGCCATGCTGCACGTCTGCGTGCTGTCGTCATAGTCCACATACACCGCAGGGGCGCCCTTGAGGAGCACCTTCACCGTCGCCTTGCCGTCGTGAATGAATTCAACAGGCTCCGCAGGGAGCTCGCCGAGGAGGCGACGCCCGGCGCTGTAAATATCCACACCTCCCGGCGATACGGAATAGCTCAGCGAAAGCCCCGAGAGCCACAGCGTGATTATGCGCATCTGCGTGCGCCGGCACTCGAAGCTGATTTTCGGCCGCACCGACACCTGGGCCAGGCAATGCGGCTTTCCGGCCGGGCGCAGAATCTCCGGCTCATCATCGTCGCGGCGCAGGTTGGCGCACCCGGCCATGCTCCATTTCACAGGGCGCGGCGCCGCGGCGCCGTTCTTCTTCACAACAGGGGGATACTCCGTATCGGTAAAAATCCTCATAGCGTAATCGTTAAAGCGTTAATAACGCACGAAATTACGCCATACGGCCGCCGCCGTGTATACCATCCTCTTCCGCCGGGCCGGGACGTCAGAACCGTAAGCGCTTCTGTATATCGGCCCAGGAGTATATCTCCCTGGGCTCGCAAAACTCCCCGGAGGATATTATGCGGCGCACCTCGGCCAGGTCGCCGACCACACCGAAATCCACCATGTGCGTGCCGTAAAGGGCCTCTATTTCAGGGAGCAGCTCCGTGCAGTCAAAATCCAGCAGTTCACCGACGATGCATCCCGCGAACGAGGGGTCAAGCTCCTCCCCCTCGCCCGACTCATATTCGCTGACCAGCCGCCGCAGCAGGCGGCGGTAGGTCCCGACAACAGCCGGGAACGCCCCCGGGGTATGTGTGGCGGTGAGAGTCAGAGCCTCCACCACCTTGAGACGCATCCACACATTCAGCCCCTCCTCGCGGAGGTAATCCTCCAGGGGCGCGGTGTTGCCGGCGGTGGCGCGCCATATAGCCTGCGGCAGGTGCTCGGCGCAGATGTCGCCGAGCTGCATGTCGAGGAAATCATCGTTCATGCGCGCCACCTCGAGCAGTGCGGGGAGCGCCGCCGGCGAGTCGATGCAGGCCAGGAGGTTGACGGCATGGAATATCGCGCCGTTCTCCCGGTCGAACTCATCTTCATTGATCAGACGGCAGGAGCGGCCGATTTCGTAGAGAATCACCGCACCGAGGTCGGCCGCGGCCTCGTCGGGGGGGAGGGCGAACACCCGCCCGGCGAACCCATCCGGCAGATTATCGGCATACTCCGGTGAAAGGAGCGTGTCGGCCACAAACTGATGCTTCACCGCGGCTTCCGAGGGGTATTCGGGATATTCGTAGGAATAGCGCTCCACGTAGTCACATTCATCGTCGTCAAACATATCGAACACGTCGCTCACCGGCTGCGCGAAATCGAAATCCGCACCCAGGCGCCGCCTCAGCTCCGGAATCAGCTTCTTCTCCCGCCCCTCAGGTCCGCACACAAGGAAATGCTTCCCCTCCTTGCCGAAGTCATACTCAATCAGCGGCACATCGTCGGTATCCTCCTCCAGCACATATTCGGCCAGTGTAAAGTCGGGCACCGGCTCCAGACCGGCCTCCTCGGCAAATTCTATGGCGCCGTAGATGATGTTGTGAGCCTCCGGGTACGATATTTCAGCCATATCGCCGCCGGGGAGTATCTCGCGCAGGCGCTCATCGAAATCCTCAGCCGTGCAATTGTGCAGGCAGAATGCCTCCTTGACCCCCATGCAGAAGGTGTCGACAAGGAAGAATGCCGCCACCACATTGCCGCTGGGGCGGGTGCGTGTCACCACGATTTCCGCCAGGCCGTCAGTTTGCCAGCCGGGGTTTACATAACACTTTCCGACAGGGAGGGTGCGCGCCTTAGCGCGTATATACTTGTCGGGCGACATAGCGGCGAACCCCGCGGAAGCCGCCGTGCCCTTTTTCTTTTTCTTTGCCATCAGAATTCAGAGAAAAGCGTTGGTTTTATCACAATCCCCACACGTAGCTGCGAATGATACTTCTTGTAGTCGAGCAGCCCCTCGCCGTAACCGTTGTAATATTGTGCGAACAGATACTGGTTTGACTTTGTCGAGAACCGGTAGGCCACCTCTATTGTGGTGTTGTAGTCGAAGAAATTGCCCCATCGCTTCACCAGGTTCACCGAGCACTGAAGCTTGCGGTTGAGAGTCTGGAAGGTCCAGCCGGTCTGGAAAATACCGCAGTAGCGCAGAATGTCGGGGTTCTCCTTGCCGTCGATAATCGGAATCCAGAATTTGGCGAATACCACGAAGTTGGGGTCGACCATCACCGAGCCGCCGAGCGAAATCTTGTTCCACGAGCGCGACCATATGGAGTCGCGGCCGTTGCTCTCATGCTCGAGCGTGAGCGAGAGCTTCCCCACGAACTTCCCCTTGACGAACACCGGCTTTGTCAACCCTATGCCGGGGTTGAAATTGAGGTCGGTCATCGGCATGGAGTTCTGCAACACGTTCCAGAACACCTTCTGCGAATAGTAGAGATACAGATATGTGCCCCAGGGGAGAGTGCTTTTGGTGAGCTTCTGCGCTATCGAGATCTGGAACTTGACGTTGGTGTTGCTCTTCGTGGGCTTCTGCCCTATCGGCGGACCGAAGATGAAATAATTATCCTTGTAGAGGCCGAAATAATAATGTTTGTCGGCAAAAACCTGCTGGAGCGAGTCGGCCGAGAGGGTCTCGGCAGGCAGATCGATAATCTGCGCTCCCCCCCTTACAGCCGGGAAGAGCGCCGCCAGCAGCAGTATGACAAGCAGACGAATCGGTTTCATTGACCGCAAAGTTACGGCTTTCTGCGCGAAAAGCGTTAACTTTGCGGTAAAATTAGAATAGATAAGCAACTTATAGGTATGAACGACCAGCTTACACTCCTTTTTGACCTCGGCGGAGTGATTATGGATATACGCCGCGACAACGCCGTGGAGGCCCTCCGCGCCTTAGGGATGGCCGATGCCGGTGAATTCCTGGGCGAATATGGCCAGAAAGGCCCTTTCCTGGCCCTGGAAAAGGGGGAAATCACCCCAGGTGAATTCCGCGACGAGCTGCGCCCGATGCTCCGTCCCGGAGTGAGCGACGCCGAAATCGACGCTGCTTTCAACCGCTTCCTCACCGGCATACCGCTGGAGCGTCTCCGCGCCCTGGAGCGCCTGCACGCCACCCACAGCATCTACATGCTCTCCAACACAAACGCCATAATGTGGCACAGCCGCATCGCCGAGGAGTTCCGCAAGGACGGCCACGACATGGGGTGGTACTTCGACGGCTGGGTCCCCTCATTCGAGGTACATGCCTACAAGCCCGACCCCGAGATTTTCCGCATAGCCCGCGAGCGCTTCTCGCTGGAACCGGCGCGCACCCTCTTCCTCGACGACTCCGAGGCCAACTGCCGCGCCGCAGCAGCGCTGGGCTTCCGCACGGCCCACGTGCGCCCCGGCACCGAATTCACCGACTACATCAACTACCAACCCAAACCACAATAATAGTGACTCAGAGGCACACGGCCCCTGCTATTGCGGCCGTAGGGATGTTTGACGGCGTGCACGCCGGCCACCGCTACCTTCTCGACGGGCTTCGCCGGGAGGGGCTTCGCCGCGGCCTGGAGCCGCTGGCGCTGACATTCTCGAACCACCCCCTCGAGGTGGTGCGCCCCCAGGCGGCCCCGCGGCTGCTCACCTCGCCCGGCGAGAAGGTGGAACTCATACGCGCCCTGGGGATAGTCCGCGTGGAGTGCATACCTTTCGACGAAGCCTTGCGCCTCACCCCGGCCGGAGATTTCCTCGACATGCTGCGCCGCCGCTACGGCGTGGAGGCCCTGCTGATGGGATTCAACAACCGTTTCGGCCACGACGCTCCGCGCGATTTCAACCGATACCGCGCCCTGGGAGCCGCCCGCGGCGTGGAGATTATCGCCGCTGACGAATGCCGCCTGGAGCGTGCCGGCGCCCCCGCCGGGGTCGTTCCCTCGTCGACGGCCATACGCCGTACCCTGGCCGAGGGGAGGCTCGCCGAGGCCGAGGCGATGCTCGGCCGCCGCTACCGCGTCACAGGCGAGGTGGTGCGCGGCAAGCAGCTCGGCCGCACCATCGGCTTCCCCACGGCCAATGTCGATGTGCCGCAGTGGCGCCAGCTCCCGGCGCCGGGGGTGTATGCCGCCATGTGCGGTGACCTCCCGGCGATGGTCAACATAGGGCGGCGCCCCACCGTCGACCCCGCCGGCGCCCCCCTCAATGTAGAGGCACATATCATCGGCCTGCCGGCCGATGCCGACCTCTACGGCCGCGAGCTCGCGCTTGACTTTGTGGAGTACCTGCGCGGGGAGCGCCGCTTCGCCTCGGTGGAGGAGCTGGCGGCGCAGTTGCGCGAAGACAGGGAGAACGTGATGAAAGGTTAGAGGTTAAGGGTTAGGGGTTAGGGGTTAGAGTAGCCGCCATGTGAGGGTGAGTCAAAATGCCGGAAAACAGCCTCGCAGTAGGGACGCTCCGTGGAGCGTCCGCGCAAAAAAAGTGAGAATCAGCAGGTTCTCCGGACGCTCCGTGGAGCGTCCCTACTGCCTTATGGATTCTGGCAAATTTGATACACCCTCGCCATCCGGGATTGCGGTCGCGGCCCTATGGGCGGAAAGGGCGGGGATAATGAAAGTGAGCTAAAGAAAGCGGGGCGCCCGGAATGGGCGCCCCGCCTTGGGTTAGTGTGATGGTGTACCTATTTCGGTAGGTTTAGTTAGCGGTGAGAACTGCTGCGGCAGGATAGGTGTCGAGGTAGAGCACCATGTGGTAGTTGCCGGGGGTGGCGGCGATGTTGTTGCCGTTCTGTACGAGGCTCTCGATGCTACCGCCGAGGTTCACATCCCAGCCGTTGTTGGCGCGGAACTTGAACTCGCCGGCGCCGAGGGTCACATCGCATTCCCACTGGTAGCCGTTGGAGCCGGCAACCATTGTCATCGGGGTCTCGGCATCCCATCCGCCGGGGGTGGCGTCGCCGATGATGCCGAAGGAGGTTACCGGGGTAACCTTGGTGGTGAGTTTCACGATGTTGGCCTCAACGAACGAGAAGGCTTTGACTGCGGGGAAAGCTTTGGGACCCTGGGCAATCATCATGCCGGCGTTGTCGGCGTCATAACCCCAGAAGAGACCTTTGTTGCTGGTCTGGCCGAGGAAGCGGTATGTGCCTACAAGATTGATGTATGCGTAATAGTTGGCATAGTCGGTTGTACCCATCGGCACAGCGTCGTTCGGGTTGTTCTTGTTGTGCGTGCCGGTGCAGTAGATGTTAACCAGAGCCATTGACCACTCGAACGTACGGTCGTAGAGATTTACGGTGAGCTTGTAGGGAGCGTTGTCATCGAGCGAACCGGCGGTAGCGGCTTCCTCAGCGGTGGCGGGTACAAGCGAGCCGGAAAGGAGACCGGGCTCGGCGTCGGCTTTCACACCCCACACTGCGTAGGGATCATTGGAGAGGGAGCCTGCGGCAAAGGTGGAGGCGGGCACAACCTGCCATGTGGTGGCGCCGGCGAGCTCTACTACTGTCGAGAACACGGCGTTGTCGTAGCGGTTGGGCGAAACGGAGTCGTCATGGTCCATCTTGATGGCGTTGGCGACGTTGCCGTTGAGCACCAGGTAGTAGTCATTCTCGATGATGTAGCCGGGGCCGAAAGGCTTCAGCTCGAAAGTGTTGCCGGTGATCCAGCCCTGCGAGCCGGCCACATCGACGAGGCCGAGCATGCCGCCGGTCTGGGTGTAGAGCTTGTAGCGGGCGTCAACGCTGACGGTGGCGGGGTCCTTGGTCACATTCTCGATGTAAAGACCATCGAGCACGTCGGGAGCCACGTTTACATCGTAAGTGTTCTCCTGACCCTCTGCGGCAACAGCCTCGGTGGGCACGGCGAACCAGTTTGAGCCGCCGTCGGCAGAAATCTCAGCCTTGACCACGAAGTCATAGCCTTCGGGGATAACGCCGGTAACGGTGGCGATTGTCAGGGGCTCGGCTGCGTCGTTGAGTGCGCGCAGGTCAGCCACGTCGGAAGCGCCGAGAGACTCGGTGAAGGAAACCTCGCCGGGCTTGACGATGGATTCCTGTTCGTTGGTCTGAGGAGCGGGGTTGGGCTCTTCGTAGCCGTCGCAGGCAGCGAAACCGAACGCCATGAAGGCCGACAGACCAAGTATGGAAATTTTATTCATTGATTCTTCGATTTAAAAAATTTTCATTGCGGCGGGGCCGGGGGAGCCGTATGCGGGTTTCGCGAGCTGTCGCGACCCTACGGCAGACGTCCCCGCCGCATTGAGGTTGGTCGGTTTAGTTAACGGGAGTGATGGTGAGTGTCCAGTTGCCTTTCTTCGACATATCAACGATAATCTCATATTCACCGTCGGCCAGGTCGGGGAACGCGTACGAACCCTTGCCGGAAACAAGCGAGAGCGAGCCGTTGGTGAAGCCGGGCATAACGATTTCGGCGTCATCTGACTGCGAACCGATTGAACCGACATCCCATTTGCCGAGCTGCGAGTAGAAGCGGAAGGTCTTTGTGCCGCCGTCGGTGGTATTGCCGAGGTTGAACGTGCCTTTGTAGACTGCGGTGTTCTTGCCGCCTACAACCTCATCCCAGAGCTGCCAGTTTTCATAGATCTGGAGGGCATCGGAAGCTTCGACAGACCATGCCGAAACGTTACCTACAAGGTAGATGGACTTGGGCGACGCAACAGCGAAAGTAGCCTTGATGTGGTTGAACTTGACTACATTCGACACAATCTCGGAAGATTCAATCCCCTCCAGGCGCGACACGGCGCGCACGTAGAGAGGCTGATAGTCTAAAATGGCGGTGGCTTCATCCTCGGGAGTAAGACCCATCAATGAGCAGATGGCGATCGAGAGGTCGAACTGCGAGATGCTGAAGCGTGCGGTAGTGCCGGGAGCCACAGCGGCTACTTCCTCATATTTGGCGAAGTCCTCTGTGAATGACACCTGTGCGGCATAGTTGGCGATTGCGGCATAGCCGTAGTCGGCCTGCGAGGCCACAAGCTCGATGGTAGCCTCGTCGGAGGCTTCGAGAGCTATATATTCGTCCTGCATCACAGGTTCGTTGAGAACGAACTTCGTGGGAACCTGATAAACAGGGTCACGGTCCTGGGAGCAGGATGTGAGACCGGCTATCAGAGCGGTAGCGCAGGCAACGAAGAATGATATTTTTTTCATTTTGATAAAATATTCAGCGTTTTAGACTGTCGTGATTAATAGCCGGGGTTCTGTTTGTAACCGCCCTGGTTGATCATCTGCGAGGGAATGGGGAACCAGCGCATCTCGGGACCGTAGTCGGCACCCTGGGGCACACCGTTCTTCCATGACCAGTTGTAGCCGGAGAGCCACATGTTCCAACGGATGAGGTCGGTGCGGCGGCAGCCCTCGTTGTAGAGCTCGGCAGAGCGCTCGCGGATAAGCTCCGGCATCGATACGGCGCTGTAAGGATCCAGGCCGGCACGCTCGCGTATGAGGTTGACATACTCGGTGGCCTTGTCGTTGTTTGAACCAAGCTGGATGTATGCTTCGGCGGCCGAGAGGTAGATTTCAGCCAGACGGATAGCGGCATAGTCGATGCCAAGATTGTCAACGGCATCGGGCTGTGTGGCACACTTGGCGCCGGTGGCATCGTTCTCGAAGTCGAAGTTGGAGTACTTCACGGTCATGAAGCCGTGAGGCTCGGCGTTGCCGGTGATGTTCTCGTTCTCAACAGGGAAACCGTCCTTGGTGGTGCACCAGAGAGCGGTACGCTCGTCGGGCGACACGGTGTAGTTGGCATCCCAGTCAAAGTAGGTGGTTACGAAAGTGGAGCGGGCGGCCATACACTTCCAGCCGTTGGAGGCATTCCATTTCGAGGCCTCGCCGCCGTCGAAGCCGGCCCATGCGTTCACCAGGAACGCGCCGCCGGTCCAGCCCTGGAGATAAGTCTCGTCGCTGACCTGGTCCCAGATAATCTCATTGATGCCGGAGTTGTTCTGCGAGCATACGGCGTACTGGTCGTTGTTGTGACCGAATACCTGCCAGTACTTGTAGCAGAGACCCGAGTTGCGGAAACCGCCCTTGGCCAGACGCGAGATGATGGCCTCGGAGTGATCGATAACCTTGTCGTAGGCGGCGGGAGCGCCGTATGAAACGGCGTTGAGGTAATATTTCACCAGGAGAGCCTCAGCAACGTCGAGACCTACATAACCGTAGGTGGGGCGCACGCCGGGGCTGGAGGGGTTGGCCTTGTAGTATGCCACAATCTCCTCGAGCAGAGCGGTCTCTCCTTCATACACGGTCTTGGCGTCGCACTGCGGAGCAGTGGAGCCGATGGCAATCTCCTCATGGCCGTAGGGCACATTACCGAAGCAGTCCATCAGGTAGAAGAACGCGCCGGCACGTAGAATCTGAGCCTGGCGGATGAATTCGTCGGCCTGGGGCTGGAGTTCTTCGGTGAGCTTGAAATAGCCGTTGTTGACGGTCTGGATGAAGTCGTTGCAGAGCGAGACGTTCACTACCAGACGTGAGTATGTGCCGAGGATGGCGGGCATGTTGGCAGCCATCTGACCGTAGCGGAAGTTACCCCACTCGGCGCCGGCGATGGTCCATGCCATTTCATCGGAGGCGAAGCACTCGAGCTGTATGGCCACACGCGAGAAGGAGCACATACCGCCGTCGAAACCGCCGATTACAGAGTTCATGTTCGGTCCGACGGAAGAGTAGTTGAGGTAGACGTCGGCCATAACCTGCTCCATGTAGTTCTGCGGGTCCTTTTCAAAGTCCGCGGCAGTCAAAGAGCGGGGATCGGTGGGAAGGAGATCCAGGTCGCCGGTGCAGGCAGAGAAGCCAGCGGCGGCCAGGAGAGCGCCTGCGCCGAAAAATATCTTGGATATTGCTTTCATATTAGTTTTTCTTTGAGATTAGAAAGTGGCCACCAGACCGAGAGTGAAGGTAACCGGACGGGGATATACATTGTTGTCGATACCCTCGTAGATTTCAGGATCGATACCTTTGTACTTGGTGAGCACGAAGGGGTTCTGGCAAGCGGCGAAGAGTCGCAGGTTGAGCTGGTTGCGGAGCAGCTCGGGGAAGGTGTAGCCGAGGGTGATGTTGTCGCAGCGGATGAAACCGGCGTTCTGCACGAAGTAGTCGGAGAGGGCGAGCTGCGAGGAGTTTGCATCGGCGGGCACCAGAGGCACACCGACCATGAGGTTGTTGAGGCCGTAGGAGTCAACAGAGGTGAGCTGCGAGCGGTTGCGCTGTACGTTGTTGTAAACGTAGTTGCCGAAGTTGGCGCGGAGCGTGAAACCGAAGTCCCAGCGTTTGTAGTTGAAGTTGTTGTTCCAGGTCATGGTCCAGGGAGCAGTGGGCGAGTGGAACTTGATGAGGTCGGCATCGTCGATCACGCCGTCGGCGTTCTGGTCGACATACTGGCCGAAGATGGGGTCGCCGTTATCATCGTAAACCTGCTGGAACACGCGGAAGATGTAGGGAGTCTCACCCTCCATGAACCACTGCAGGGAGTTACCGCCGGAAGCGCCGGGGTAGTCGCGGGCCGATATGAGCGAGTTGTCGGCGTCGCCGGTGAGTTTGGTGATTTTCGAGCGGTTGTAGGCCACGTTGAAAGAGGTGTTCCACACGAAGTCGGGGGTCACTACGGGCTTGGCGCCGATGGTGAGCTCAACACCGGTGTTGCGGAGCGAACCGATGTTGCGGGTCACGTAGTTACCGGTGTTGTACTGGGCCACGGGAGTGGATGCCAGCAGGTCCTTGGTGTCGCGGAGATACCAGTCGATGTTGGCGGTGATGCGGTTGTTGAGGAAAGCGAGATCCATACCGACGTTCCAGGTGGTAGTAGTCTCCCACTTGATGTTGGAGTCGTAGGGGTTGGGGTAAAGGGGCTCGATCCAGTTGTTGATGTCGGAGAAGTCGTTGCTTCCGGGACGGTATGCGGGATAGAGGGCATTACCGGAGTTGGAGAGGGTGTACACAGCCATGTAGGGGAAGAGGGAGTTGATATCCTGCTGGCCGGTCTGACCCCAGCCGAGACGGAGTTTCCACTCGTTGAGCACTTCGGAGTCGCGGAGACCGGGGAGGTTGTTGATCTTCCAGCCGAGAGCGAGCGAGGGGAAGAGACCCCAGCGGTTCTCCTTTGAGAAGCGCGAGGAGGCGTCGTCGCGGAGGGTGAAGGTAAGCAGATAGGTGTCGTCGAAGATGTAGTTCAGACGTCCGAAGAACGACAGGAGCTGCAGCGGGCCTGACCATGAGGTCTTGCTGTTCTCCACCTCAGTGCCGGTTAAATCGGCAGCGGCGGGCTCGAGGTTGTAGGTGCCGTTGCTGTAGGAGTAAGTGAAACCGCGTGAGTTCACGAAGGTGTTCTCGTTGCCGAAGTAGTTGAAGTACTGCCAGGAGTAACCGGCCATGACGTCGAGGTTCGACTTGATGGCCTCGAATTCCTTCTTATAGTTGATATAGAAGTCGAGGAGGGTGTTCTGCTGGATTTCATGCTTCTTGTAGAGAGTACCGGCGCCGGTAGCACCGCCTTCGGCGGTGAGGCGGAGGTTGTTGTTGCGCCATGCCATAATCGAGCCCGGGTCAACGGTGGTGTTCCAGTCGTTTTTCGATACCTGGTAACCGAGGTTGAGGTTGAAGTGGAGCTCGGGGAGGAAGTGGAGTGCGTAGTCGATCTGGAGGTTACCGGTGGAGGAGTAAACCTTGCCGGTCTGGTTCTGCTCGTTGAGCACGGCCACGGGGTTGTTGCCGGCGTTGAGCTCGGGAGTACCGTTGGTCTGCACAATAGCGGTGTAGCCGTTCCACATCTGGCGGCCGGTGGAACCGGTGGTATTGAAGCGGGTGAAAGGAATCTGTCCCAGGGCGCCATACACGGGGATAGTGGGGTTCCATGCGATGGCGTTGGTCATGGCCGACGCATCGGCTTCACGCGAGTTAACATATGTGCCCTGCACGTTGGCGTTGACCTGGAGAAGTCCGTTGAAGAACTTGGGCGAAAGGTTGAAGCCGGCGGTCACACGCTCCATGCCGGAGGTTTTGAGGATACCCTGGTTGTTGGTGTAGGAAACGCTCACGCGGTAAGGGAGCACACCTGCGGTGCCGCCTACGGAGAGGTTGTAGTCGTGGGAGAAGGAGGTGCGGAGCACTTCTTTCTGCCAGTCGGTGTCGGCGTCGCCGAACTGAGCCTGGGTAGATTCGCCGAAGCCGTTGTCGATGAGGGTCTGCTTGAACTGGGCGGCATTCATCACATCGATGGTCTTGCGGGCTGTGTTCACATGCCAGTTTGCCGAGAAGTTAACCTGGGGTTTGCCGGCGGAGCCCTTTTTGGTGGTGATGATGATCACACCGTTGGAAGCGCGCGAACCGTAGATGGCGGTTGCGGAGGCATCCTTGAGCACGGTCATCGACTCGATGTTGGAGGGGTTGATCATTGTCAGGGCGTTTGTGCCGCCGGCCGACGACTGGTCGGTCTGGGGTACGCCGTCGATAACGATCAGAGGGTTATTGTTGGCCGACAGGGAGGAGCCGCCGCGGATACGGATGGTGGCGCCGCCGGTGGGGTTACCGCCGTTGGTGGTAACGACAAGACCGGGGGAAGCACCTACGAGGAGGTCCTGGGTGGAGGTGGCGAGGCCGGCCTCGATATCGTCGGGTTTGATAACTGCAACCGAACCGGTGGCGTCGGATTTCTTCACGGCGCCGTAACCGATGGCAACAACTTCGTTGAGCTGCACGCCGCCGTCGCTCATCTGCACGTTGACAGTGGTGCGGTCAGCTACGGGCACGCGCTGGGTCTGCATACCCACATACGACACGACGAGGGTGGCGTTGGGGGAGCAGGATACGGTAAATTCACCATCGATGTTCGTGGCGGTACCGGTGGAGGTGCCTTCCACTAAGATGCTGGCGCCGATGAGGGGCTCACCCTCGGGGTCGGTGACAACACCACTGACGGTGATTGACTGCGCGGAAGCGCCGATGGCGCAGAGCAGTCCCACCACGAGAAATAGGAATTTCTTGGCTATTCCTGTCTGTGAATGTTTCATGTAAGATAAATTGAGATTAATGGATTTTTCATGATAGGATATATCATTTCAGGCAATTCTGATTATTTCGGGCGGAGAGAGGCAAGAAGGTAAGAGTTTTTCACGGAGCAGCGCCTGAGGGGGACAGACCCGACAAGCGAACCAGATGAATCTCAAGAAGTTGCAAACCGTTGGCGGCCGGATGCCGCCTGAATGAAAAGCGTCAGTGACCCGCCGGGCGGGAGCCCGAGTTTGCATCCGGGCATAGTTTTCTCTTTAGAATCGGCAGCAAAATTATCACTTCTTCCTTAAATAGGCAATAAAAATGTGAATAAAAGTGAAGACGCAGCGATGTTAAATATTGTTAACCACAAACCCGGAGGTAGCTGACTGCGCAATAGTGCATAAAAGCTGCCGGAATCCGCCCTGCCGTAGGGATTCTGGCAGCAAGGGTGTTTCCAACAAATTTGACACATATATAAAAATTGCCCCGTCGGAGCCTGCACGGCGGCGACGGGGCTTTGGGGAATATTTGCAGCGGGATCTGTCTGATTTATTACCTAACTTTAACGTGAGTTCGATATAAGTAATCAGAACAACGTCAATTGATTGTCCGCCACGAACGCCAAAGAAACCGACGGTTTCTTTGGGAAGAAACAGTATGCGGCAATGGCACTCAAGGCATTGGTTATGAAATTTGCGAACGACCGAAGCCTTGAGTGTTCTATCTGCGCGATATTTTTAAGTTCATCGTCAACAGATTCAACAAGAGCTCTTTTGCGAAGCATAATTTTGCCAGCCACGGACAACAGCGAGTTCCTCATGTTGTTTTTAACCTTGGTAACGAGCTGGATTCCGTTCATGAACAGGGACTCAGACAGTTGTTTGCCGATATATCCTTTATCACCACAGAGTTTGCCCTTGACGTTTTCAATAAATGACTCTGAATACAGTGGCTCGCGGTCATCTACATTACCCGGTGTGAACATAAAGTTCAGAATCTCACCTTTGTCATTGATGATCAGGTGCAGCTTAAAGCCGAAGAACCATCCCATCGGGCACTTGCCCCGCTGAGCGATACCTTTGAAAGTATTGTGGATAAGTATGCGCTGGTGTTTGCAGACTCTCAACGGAGTCGAATCAACATACGCAATGCCGGTACAAGTCCCGGGCAACACTTCCTTTATGAATACCGTGAGTGACAGTAGCACGGTCTTTTGCAATTCGACAAATCTGTTGTATCACACAGCCTTAGGGAACAGGTGGAGAAGGTGCTTGCAGACATACTGAGTGTAAAAGTGTCTGAGGCATCTGAATCCCTTGCTGATTGTTTTATTGTCGGACAGCAGAATTGTTATATCGAACACACGTTAAATATAGCAAATATAGAGTCTTCCAATTATAACACACTGATTCACAAGCATGATAATAAACCGCAATATAACGCCCGTCAGCCCTTGACGAATCCGTGATTTCGCCCACTGACCACCACTCCGGCGCAAAAAAGCGGAGCCCTCTTCGCCGATGAAGCGGGCCCCGCCATGGGTTATACATAGTCGGCTGCATCCCTGCCGGGATGAGGCCGCGGGTCAGAACGAGAACGAAAGATAAAGACGCGTGGCGGCGAACTTGCGCTCGATTTTCTCGCCGTCGTCATCGAATCCGTCATCGTAAAACGATGCCAGGCCTATCGGGCTGAACTTCCCCTTGCCCCAGTAGCCCTCCACGCCCAGGCCGATGCGGCGATACTGGAGGCAGCCGCCGAAGCGCCACATCCCCACATAGGCGAAAGCGAACTCGGCGTTGCCGTCCTCGCTCACGGCATAGGCCGTGACCGTGGGCTGATAGTGGAAGTAAATCGAGCCGCGGAGATAGCGCAGAGCATTGTTCATGCCGGAGAAAGGAGCGATGCTCACGCGCGGACCGATACCCAGGGCACCCAGCGAGAGCGACATGCGGCCCAGGTCGAGGTCTAAGTCTTCTTCCTCATCATAGTAACCGTTGCCATTGTCGTGTTCGATTTCCGATGTCCATCCCTCGCCCACGCCGTAAGAGGGGGTCTTGTACTTGGTGAAAGTGAAATCGAACCACGTCATGTCGAAGCCGAATTTGAGCATTCCGGCCACCGGACGCGACGGGAACATATAGCTTGCACCCTTTGACATTGTAAAGCTGTACTGGCTTTTGTCAACGGCTTTAAAGCCGTCGCCGGTCGAGGCGAAGTTGAATCCCAGCTTAGTGAACCTTCCGGGCGACCAGATGGCCTTGTCGATATTGCGGCGCTCGATTTCGGCCAGGTCGGCATCACGCTGGGCAAGCTCGGCTTCGCGCTGTGCCAGCTCACGTTTGAGCAGATCGGTTTCGGTCAGCGTGGAATCGGCATACTCCTGCGCGCCGGCTGCCATGGCCGCCATGGCCACAACAGCAGTTAATAATATGCGTTTCATATGATTGTAAGCTTGGAAATGTGATAATTGTGTGTGTGTGTGTTGCAATTGCGAGTGATCAGTTAAGATAGTTCCAGGTGTACTGCATGCTGATATCGTCGCTGTCGGCATAGATTGAATGGCTCACGAAACCGTTGTCGGATACACGGTAGGCGAACTGCACCAATTCCGACCAGCCCGACCTGTATACAGTGTTGACCGACTTGACGAAATAGGAGGGCGCCGTGCCGAAAAGCCCGGTAATCTGAACCGGACCTACCACCGGCAGCATCGGATCCCACTGCAGGCGGGTGTTGGCAACACCGGAATATTCCCATTGCGCCACGTATGAATCGTTGTGGTCGAAGTCGGAATCCGAATAGTCCACCTTCACCAGACGACCCTGCCCGTCCCAGTCGAGGCGGGTCACCTCGCCGTCGGAGCCGACAACATGTGTCAGATGCCCCTCTGAATCATAGCTGCACCTCACGGTCTCCACTTCGGTCTCACCGCCGGAGGCAGATGAGACGGTATAGTCGGTGTCGGTAACAGTCATCTCTACAATCGCGCCCCGGCTGTTGAGCGAAATGTTATCCCAGCGGCTCTTGGTGCGCAGCACCACCTTTCCGTCGATGTTGGTACCGGTCGAGGGGTCGTAACCGTAGTATTCCTCCCACTCCTCGTTCTCCACCACCATCGGATTGTAGGAGATGCGATAGAGAGTGTACTCGTCGGAAGTGCCTAATCTTATCTCTGAAACACGTTTTTGAGAGTCATAACTGACTTTCACCAGCTTCTGACCATACCATGACAGTGACTCGAGGCGCGCGTCACTGCTGGTGGCGCCACCCTCGTCGGCAGGCTCGCTCACAGTGCACGATGCCGCAAGCAATGTCAACGCCGCCGGAATTACAGCAAAAAATTTTTTCATAGAATAGAAATGTGTATGTGTGTTATTTAATCAACAATCAATTTAGTATTTGACTGCAAATTTAGACATTTTTTTGAATTTAGTGAAATCATAGCCTTGCTTTCGCCGCAATCACCGGAATTTTAAGAGGAAAAAGATATATGGGGAGCATTTGAGGGGCTGTTTGGCGGAAAATTCGTAACTTTGCCGAAAATTACGTGCACACAATATGAAAGTAATAGACTTTGCCAAGGAGCCGTCGCTGGTGAACCAGTACATGACGGAGCTGCGCGATGTGAACGTGCAGCATGACATGCTCCGTTTCCGCCGCAACCTGGAGCGCATCGGCGAAATCATGGCCTACGAGATTTCGCGCACCATGCACTACCGCAGCGGGGAAATCACCACCCCCCTCACCACCTGCCGCTCGCAGGTGCTTGACACCCAGGTGGTGCTGGCCACTATTTTCCGCGCCGGAGTGCCTTTCCACCAGGGGTTCCTCAATTACTTCGACCATGCCGGAAACGCTTTCGTGTCGGCCTACCGCAAATATAAGGAGAAGGAGAATTTCGACGTGTGCATCGAATATCTGGCCTCGCCGCGCCTCGACGGCAAGACCCTTATCCTCGCCGACCCGATGCTGGCCACCGGAGCGTCGATGGAGCTCTCATACCGCGCCCTGCTCACAAAAGGGGAGCCGGCCCACATACATGTGGCCTCGGTGATAGCCTCGCAGCAGGCCGTGGACTACGTAAAGGCCCACTTCCCCGATGACCGCACAACACTCTGGGTCGGTGCCGTTGACCCCGAAATCAACTCGCATTCATACATTGTGCCCGGCCTGGGCGATGCCGGCGACCTCGCCTACGGCGTCAAAGAGTAAGAGGGCATCTAAACCTCTTGCAACCTGCAAAAGGAATCCAAGGTAAAAAAAGATATATGAATTTAAGTGGAAAAATTGAGTTCCGGCCACGTCTGTGGTCGGCTTTGGGCCATTACAGCGCCAAAAAGCTGCAGGCCGACCTTGTGGCCGGCATTGTGGTGGGAATCGTGGCGCTCCCGCTGGCCATTGCATTCGCCATCGCTTCGGGCGTGAGTCCGTCGGTCGGCCTGGTCACCGCCATAGTGGGCGGCTTCATGGTGTCGGCTTTCGGCGGCAACTCCGTGCAGATCGGCGGCCCTACCGGGGCGTTCATCGTGATTGTCTACGGCATCATCGCCAACTTCGGTCTTGAAGGGCTGGCAATAGCCACACTCATGGCCGGTCTGATACTGGTGCTGATGGGGCTCTTCCGCCTGGGCACGGTGATAAAATTCATCCCCTACCCTATCGTGGTGGGATTCACCGCCGGTATCGCCCTTACAATCTTCTCCACCCAGGTCAACGACTTCCTGGGGCTTGGTCTGAAGAACCTCCCCTCGGAGTTCCTCCCCAAATGGGGAGTCTACCTCAGCTCGCTGGGGCAGATCGACATCGCCACATTCGTGGTGGCACTGGTGTCGCTGGCTGTGATTATCCTCACTCCGAAGGTGTCGAAACGCCTGCCGGGCGCGCTTACGGCCATCGTGGTGGTAACGCTGGCCACTTTCGCCCTGCGCAGCTACAACGCCGACTGGAGCGTCGACACCATCGGCGACCGTTTCGGCACTCTGACAGCACAGATGCCTGAGTTTCACGGCTTCCACCTGGATATGGCCACAATCAACATGCTGCTGCCGTCGGCGTTCACAATCGCCGTGCTGGGAGCCATCGAGTCGCTTCTGTCGGCCACCGTGGCCGACGGCTACACCGGCTCGCGCACCCGCACCAACACCGAACTTATCGGCCAGGGGCTTGCCAACATCGCCGTGCCGTTCGTGGGGGGCATACCCGTCACCGGCGCCATAGCCCGCACGATGACCAACATATCGTCGGGCGGCCGCACCCCCGTGGCCGGCATAGTCCATGCCCTGGTGCTGCTGCTTATCTACATCTTCATGATGCCGCTGATTTCCTACGTGCCGATGGCCTGCCTGGCGGCCGTGCTGATGGTGGTGGCCTACAACATGAGCGGCTGGCGCACCATCGTAGGGCTGGCTAAAGCCCCCAAAAGTGACCTCACGGTAATGGCCGTGACATTCGTGCTGACAGTGATTTTCGACCTCACTATCGCCATAGAAATCGGTCTGCTGCTGGCTGTGGTGCTATTCCTGCGCCGCGTGATGGAGAACACCGAAATCCGCGTCTACTCCGAACAGCTCGACGTGGCCGAGGGCACTGACCTCGACGCCGCACACCACGAGGTGCTCGACGTGCTCCCCGGCGTGGAGGTATATGAAATCGACGGCCCGTTCTTCTTCGGCATCGCCACCAAATTCGAGGAACTGATGCGCTCCACCCCCGGCGAGAAACCCAAAGTGCGCATCATCAGGATGCGTAAAGTGCCGTTTGTCGACTCCACGGCGCTGCACAACCTGGAGATTCTCATCAAATCGTCGCAGGCCGACAACGTCCATGTGGTGCTCTCAGGCGTCCGCGACAGTGTGCGCGACACCCTGGTACATGCCGGCATCGACCGCCTTGTGGGCGCCGACCATATCTGCGACCACATATCCAAAGCCGTGGTGATGGCCAACGCCATAGCCTCCCGCTGAAGTCCGGAGGCCATAAACCTCACGGCTCTTTCATTTAACTTTGATGCTATAATGCGCCACTGTTAATCAGGTAGTTATATGTAGCAGTTACGCAATGGCTGTATTAATCTCATTTTGGATAAAAGGGTTAATGGCTTTTAACTAACTATCAGTCATACACTTTGAAAATTCCAAGCATTTTTAAATGAAAGAGCCGTGCATAAACCTTGCTGCCGGAAGCAGTCTCCCAGTAGGGACGCTCCACGGAGCGTCCCTACTGTCTGATTGAATCCTGCAAATTTAAGCGGTTGTTTAAAAATAAATGTAAACAACCGCTTATACAGCTTATTTTTGGGGCAGCCGTGAGGCGATGACGGCGATAAGCAGCGAGGCGCCGACGAGGAAAGCGGCCACAGTGAGGAGGTCGGTGGCGCGGAGCACCACCGGGTAGGCGTCGACCATCAGAAGGGTGGGGTCGGAGGTCTGCAGTTTTATCCATCCGAAAGCGCTCTGCCCCGACACAAGGAGGGCGCCGGCCACAATCCCCACGCCGCCGCCACAGAGGGTTATCAGCCACCCCTGGTTGCCGAATATGGCCGAGATAAAACGCGGCGTGGCTCCCATGGCACGCAGCACGGCCATATTGGGCTCTTTTTCAAGCACCATCATCGACAGGGTGCTTATGATGTTGAACGATGCAATGACCAGAATGAAAGCCAGCATGGCGAAGGTAATCCATTTCTCCACGGCTATCATACGGAACAGGTCGGGCTGCTGCTGCATACGGTCGAGCACACGCAGGGAGGCCGTGGCAGAGGTAGCGTCGAGCGCACGCCTCACGGCCGCCGCAGCCTCTTCAGCGCTGCAACCCGCGGCAGGCCATATGGCAATCTGCGACAGTTCGCCCGAACTGTAGTCGAGGAGCGAGCGCGCAGCCTCGAGAGGAAGCAGCACCATATCACGGTCATATTCCTGCTGCTCAACGGAGTAGACCCCCATGCAGGCCACGGTGTCGGTGCGGAAGGAGGCCGCCGGATTCGCCGGATTATAGCGCCCCAGGCGTCGAGGTTCATAGATGGTGATGGTCCAGGGTGATTTCGGCCTGGTATTCAGTCCGATGGCCGCACCCGGCGAGAGCACGGCGCCATACCAGCCGCCCGGCAGGGGGGCGAGCGCCGGCGAGCCGTCGATGATAATGTCGGCAAGATGCGATGCATCGGCGTACCCCTCGCCTACTCCCTTGATTACCACCGGCATCTGACACTCACGTGCCACCGCGAAAGCCTGATCGGAAAGCACTCCGGCCGCCGTGGCCACCTCTGGCAGCGAGGCCAGACGGGCGCACAGCGAGTCGCCGCCGGCGAACACCTTGCCTGCGGCAGGCGCTACGGCCACCGGCGGGTCGAGCTTGCCCAACTGCCTCTCGCTGAGCTGCGCGAAGCCGTTGAACACCGACAGAACGATGACCATGGCCGCTGTGGCCACGGCCACCGAAGCCACCGAAACGGCGGAAATCACATTGACGGCTCCGTGGCTTTTGCGCGAGAAGAGGTAGCGCAGAGCCACTCGTAGTGGTAGTGACAACTCGTAGTGATGGTGACGATGGTGGGAAATTATTTTGAAAGCAGGTTGTCGATATTCTCGATATAGTCGAGCGAATCGTCGAGATAGAACGCAAGCTCGGGGCATTTGCGGAGCTGGAAGCGCACGCGCTGAGCCAGTTCGTAGCGTATGGTCTTGGCGTTGCGGGTGAGATTCTCGATGATTCCCTGGGCCTGGGCGGGGGGGAATATCGAAAGGTAGGCGCGAGCCACAGAGAGGTCGGGCGACACGCGCACGGCTGTTACCGAAATGATCACGCCATGGGTCTTGGCGGTTTCCTGGCGCAGGATTTCAGAGAGATCCTTCTGCAGCAGGCGGGCTATTTTTTGCTGGCGGGTTGTTTCCATAAAAAAGTTGTCAGTGTAAATCTGTTACGCTAATATAACGCCGTAACTGAACGCAAAGTTAAGAAAATCATCGTAACTTTGCACCATGCTCAAGAAAACAATATTGGATATGGGGCGCGACTCCGTGGAGGAGTTCCGCCGCAAGGAGAAAATCGGGCTCACAATGGTGCTCGACAACATTCGCTCGCTCAACAACATCGGCTCGATATTCCGCACCTCCGACGCTTTCAGGGTGGAGCGGCTGCTGCTCTGCGGCATCACGGCCACGCCCCCCTCGCCCGAAATCCACAAGACAGCCCTCGGAGCCGAGGACTCGGTGGCCTGGGAATACTGCGCCGACACGCTTGAGGCGGTGGCCAGGCTGAAAGCCGAGGGCTATACCGTTTGCGCCCTTGAGCTTGCGCAGGGAAGTGTGCCTCTCGACAGCTATGCCGTGAAGCCCGGCGGCCGCTATGCCGTGGTGGCCGGCCACGAGGTGGAGGGGGTGCAGCAGCAGGTGGTCGACGCCTGCGACGTGTGCATAGAGATACCACAGGAGGGCACCAAGCACTCGCTCAATGTGGCCGTAAGCTCGGCCCTGGCCATATGGCACTTCTACCTCGGGCTGCGTCAGGCGCCCACCTCCTCGCGAAGCGAGTAGTGGTTGCGCAGGCGCTCGAAAACCTCGGGAGGGAGCACGGGGTATCCGCCTGCTGAATCGGCCGGCAGGGCGGCGGCACGCATTGCCGCCATGTCGTCAAAAGGATTGTACGATGCCGTCACAGCCTCTTTCGAGGGGGCTGGAGCGTCGGGAGCCGGCGCGCCGAGGTCCATTACCTTTTCTGAGCCGAGATGGCGCAGAAGGGCGTTTACCACGGCCTGAGTGGCGCGCATCTTCCCCTGGCGGGAATATCCGGCGATATGCGGCGTGGCGATGTCGGCCCGGGCCAGCAGCTCAGGGCTCACGGCAGGCTCCCCCTCCCAGCAGTCGATCACGCAGCCGCTCACGCGCTTCGCGTCCATGGCGCGAAGCAGGGCGGCATTGTCAACCACAGGGCCACGGGCGGCATTGATAATCAGCGGCGTCCTTTGCAGGGAGGCGAAGAAGGCCTCGTCGGCCAGATGATGCGACGGATATGGCGCCGGAGCCTTGGTGTGGGGGGTATGGAAGGTAATGATATCGGCCCGGCGCGCTATCTCATCGAGAGCGACGAAGCCGGCCGGCCCCTCGGCCTCAGCCCGCGGAGGGTCGCAGCAGAGCACATTCATGCCCAGAGCCTCACACCAGCGGGCCACAATGCGGCCCACATGCCCCACACCTACGACACCTACGGTAAGCCCCTCCGGCTCAGGCACAAGCGCATATATCGACGCAAGCACATACTGCGCCACAGCCGGAGCGTTACACCCCGGCGCGTTTACAGCCTCAATGCCGCGCGAGGCCAGCCAGGGTAGGTTGAAATGGTCGGTGCCGATTGTGGCCGTGCCTACAAATGTGACGGCCGACCCCTCAAGCAGCGGAGCGTCGCAGCGTGTGCGCGTGCGCACAATCAGCGCGTCGGCATCGGCCACGGCCTCCGGAGTGAAATCCTCCGGCTGAATCACCTCGGTGCGCGCCACACCGTCGAAAATATCGCCGATGTATGGCACAAAAGCATCAATCAGAATCTTTTTCATATGAAACTCCATACACAGAAAAACGCATATACGGCTATCAGAAGCACCACCGGGAGATAACTCCGGCGCTGGCGCCGGTAAGTGAAGAAATGGGCCGCCTGGTAGCCCGCGAGGGCATTCAGCAGCGGTATATAGAACGCGAAATCGTTGAAGTTAAGCACCGTGAAGAGCGCCGTGGCAATCCACAGCACATTGATAAAGCCGTTGAAAGCCCGTGTGCGCGAATTGTAGCTCAGTATTTTCAGCAGGTTGAGCATCATGAAAGCCATGCCGGCCACAAGGGTGAAGCCCGTATCGACCAGCGCCTTGACCATCTCCTCGGTGTCAAAAAGATTCCATGCCACCACCAGCCGGGGCCAATGCAACTGCCACGGCTCGACGATGCCGAACCCGAACAGAATCCACGGCGGAGTGACGATGCCGAGAAGCGCCGCCAGAGCGGTGCGCAGGTTCAGCACCCGCATCTGTATGCACCCGAAAAGAAACACCGGCACAAAGAGCAGAAAACTGATCTGAGTGAATCCCCCCACGGTAAGGAGGAAGAATATCAGATACACCTTCTGACGTGACTCGCTGAGGCTGCCGCGGCCATAGACCGAAAAGAGCAGCGCCACACACAGCATGGCGATGAGCACCAGCAACATGCCGCCGTAGAACTGCGCCAGCAGCGGCGGCATGGCGCACTGAAGCACATAGAAGAGCGTGGCGCCAAGGGCTGTGAGCGAGCGCAGGGTGTTGAACGCCCTGTTGATCCATATCACCAGCATCCCCACGGCCACATTCACGGCCATGCAGAGCAGCAGCGACAGGAATGAGTGGCCCAGCCATTCGCCCGGAGCGGGGATTCCCAGCCCCAGGTCGGGCACAACAGGGAGCACCAGCGCCCGGCTCCAGGCCACGCACGCCACGGCGCACGATGCCAGAAGAAATAGCAACGTGGCTCCGCGGGCGTGCAGGAAGTTGGTTAGCTGGCGTTCCATCAGGGGTGTGGAGGGTGTGGAATCAGAGGAGGTCGCGGCCTATGTCGCGGCGGAAATATTTACCGTCGAAGTCAACGGCAGCGGCGGCCGAGAATGAACGTTCGAGAGCCTCGGGGATTGACTCACCGTAGCTTGTGAGGGCTATCACACGGCCTCCGGAGGTTACAAGGCGCCCTTGGTCATCGCGTGCGGTGCCGGCGTGGAAGGGGATAGTGCTTCCTGTTGCATCGGCGCCGGTGATTACTTTCCCTTTCTCATAGTCGCCGGGATAGCCGCCCGACACGAGCATCACGGTCACCGCCGTGCGCGGATCGATGTCAAGAGGCATGTCGCCGAGATTGCCGCGGGCGGCGGCCTCCATCAGCGGCACCAGGTCGGAAGCGATGCGGGGGAGCACCACCTCGGTTTCGGGGTCACCCATGCGCACGTTGTATTCGATTACCATAGGTTCGCCGCCTACATTAATGAGACCCAGGAAGATAAAGCCGCGATATACGATGCCGCGGGCCTGGAGACCGGCGACTGTGGGGCGGATGATGCGCTCGTCGACCTTCTGCATGAAGGTCTCGTCGGCGAACGGCACGGGACTTACGGCACCCATGCCGCCGGTGTTGAGCCCTGTATCCCCCTCGCCGATGCGCTTGTAGTCCTTGGCCACGGGGAGCACACGGTAGCCGCCGTTGCCGTCGGTAAGCACGAACACCGAGCATTCGATGCCCGAGAGGAACTCCTCGATGACAACCGTTGCCGACGACGCGCCGAACATGCCGCCGAGCATCTCGCGCAGCGAGGCCTTGGCCTGGTCGAGGTCGTCAATTATGAGCACCCCCTTGCCTGCTGCGAGGCCGTCGGCCTTGAGCACATAGGGCGCCTTGAGCGACTCAAGGAAACAGTCGGCCTCCTCGATGTCGGCGGCGGTGAAGGAGCGGTATGCCGCCGTGGGTATGCCGAACTCTGCCATGAACGCCTTGGCGAAATCCTTGCTCCCCTCCAGGCGGGCGCCTTCACGCGAGGGGCCTACCACGGGCACCTCGGGGAGGTGCTCGGCCATATAGTCCCAGAGACCGGCCACCAGAGGGTCTTCATTGCCGGCCACAATCAGGTCCACGGCGTTGTCGCGGCAGAACCGGGCCAGGGCGGGGAAGTCGGTGGGGCTGAGAGCCACGTTCTCGCCGTATTCGGCCGTGCCGCCGTTGCCCGGGGCTATGAAAAGTTTCTCAACGATGGGGCTTTGGGCTATTTTCCAGCTAAAGGCTGATTCGCGGCCGCCCGAGCCGAGCAGAAGGATACGCATATGAGGTTAGAGGTTAGAGGTTAGAGTAGCCATCCGGAGGAAGAGGGAGAGAGCGTCACTACGGTGTGATTTACTGGTTTTTCTTCCAGCCACGGCGCGGACGCATCAGGGGGCCTTCCGAGGGGGGAAGAGCCGGGCGGCGGTTGGTGATGGAGCGCAGAGCCTCTTCGTTGCGGCGCGAGGCCAGCGGATTCTCGCTGCGGGGTGCGAAGCGGGGCTCGGCGCTTTCGCGCGTCGCGCGAGCCGAACGTTCGGGACGGTAGCGCTCTTCGAGTTTGTTGCGGGGGGTGCCGGAGCGGTCGCCGCGGCGCTCCCAGCGGTCGGACGGGCGCGACGACTCGGCATGGCGGCGCGGAGCCTCGTCGCGGTCGCCCGGATGGTGGAACTTGCGTCCGCCGCGGTCGCTGTAACGGTCGGAACGGTCGCCGAAACGCTCCTCGCGACGGCTGTCGCGGCGCTCGAAGCGCGATTTCTGCTCCTTGTCGCGGCGGCGTTCGTCGCGTCGCATCGATTTCTTATCCTCCAGCTCGCGCAGACGCTTGCCTTCGGCGCGGAAATGCTTGTAATCCCCCTCGAAGATGATGAACTCACGCAGCTCGCACTCAATCGAGCCGTTGAGAATATCCTCCTTCACCGAGGGCGAAAGGCCGATAGAGTGGATATATTCGTTTTTAGCGGCGATAATCCAGGCGTGGTACCCCTTGAAGATATTCTTGAGCTTGGAGCCCAGGAGGCGGTAGAGCCCCTCCATATCGTCGGCGGAGATTCGTTCGCCATAGGGCGGGTTGGTGATGAGCACGCCGTCGGCGGGAGCTTCGTCCCAGGCTGAAAGGGGCTTTGTCTCAAGCGAGATCATGCGCCCCACACCGGCGCTCTTTATGTTGCGGCGGGCTATCTCTATGGCTTTCGGCGATATGTCGGCGCCGTAAATCTTATAGTTGAAGGGGCGCTCGCCCGAGTCGTCGTTGTAGAGACGGTCGAAAAGCTCGGGGTCGAAGTCCTTCCAGTTCTCGAATGAGAAGTGGCGTCGGTACACGCCGGGATTGATGTTGGCGGCAATCATGGCAGCCTCGATCAGGAATGTGCCGGAGCCGCACATCGGGTCGACCAGAGGGCAATCGCCGCGCCAGCCGCTCTTGAGGATGATGCCGGCGGCGAGCACCTCGTTGATGGGAGCCTCGGTCTGGGCCACGCGGTAGCCGCGTTTGTGGAGCGACTCGCCCGAGGAGTCGAGCGAGAGGGTCACACGGTCGCCGGAGATATGCACGTTGATCATCACGTCGGCGTCCTGCAGACGCACCCCGGGGCGCTGCCCCTCGCCGAAGCGGTCGCAGAACCAGTCGGCAATGGCGTCCTTGACGCGGTAAGTGACGAAGCGCGAGTGGGTGAACTCGTCGCTGTAAGCCACCGTGTCAATGGAGAAAGTGCTCTGGGGGGTCATCAGCGAACCCCAGTCGAACTCCTTGGCGCGCTCGTAGAGCTCATCGGTGTTCTCTGCGGTGAATTTATGAATGGGCTTGAGGATACGCAAAGCTGTACGGCAGCACATGTTGGCGCGGTAGAGCATCTCGAGGTCCCCCTCGAACGACACCATTCGGCGCCCCGGCTCCACATTCTCGGCACCGAGGCCGCGCAACTCCTCGGCCAGCACATCTTCCAGTCCCTGGAAGGTCTTGGCCACCATTTCAAAATTTTCTTTCATCTCCAGTTATGTAATATTTGCGCAAAGGTACGCATTTTTCGCTTAACAGACAAAGATAGACCGCTCCGTTCGGACGGCCGGACTGGAGGAATGCGGCGACTTTGCCCCCCTCTCGATTTTTTTTGCTAACTTTGAGCCATGCAACAGCAACCGGAAAGCCAGACCCCGGCAAAGGGGGGAATGAGCTCGAGGGTACTCAAGGTGATGAGTATCTTCGGAAGCGTGCAGGTGGTGACAATCATCTGCTCGATTGTGCGCGTGAAGCTCGTGGCTCTGTGGATAGGCCCGGCCGGAATAGGTCTTTACGGGATTTTCAACTCCGCCCTGGAGATGATCAACAACACATGCCAGCTCGGCCTGCGCTCCAGCGCCGTGCGCGACCTTGCGGCGGCCGACAGCCGCACTCTCCCCGCCACGGTGCTAACCGTCAGACGACTGGGGTGGCTGCTCGGACTGGCCGGAGCTGTGCTCACGGTATGCCTGTCGGTGCCGATGAGCCTCTATGCTTTCGGCGACAAGGGGCATGCATGGTGCTTCTGCCTGCTGGCCGCAGTAGTGCTTCTGGCATCGCTCACCGCCTCTGAGTCAGCGGTATTCCAAGGGCTCAAGCGCTTCCGCCGGCTCGCCCGGGGGATGCTGTGGGGAGCCGTCGGGGGACTTGCTGTGAGCATCCCGATGTTCCGCCTATGGGGCATCGACTCCATCCTCCCCTCGATTGTGGCCTACGGCGTCTGCTCATGGCTGGCCATCGGCATGATTCACGAGAAAGTGGCGCCCCCGCAGCAGCGCATCACCATGCGGCAGTCGCTGTCGCTCGGCAAGAAAATGCTGATACTCGGCGCTTATCTCACAGCCTGCGAGTTTATTACGGCCGTGGTGACATTCGTGTTCGTGGGGTGGCTCAACAAGGAGGCCGGCGAGGCCCAGACCGGCTTCTTCCAGGCCGGCTTCACGATAGTGAACCGCTACGTCGGGCTTGTGTTCACGGCCATAGCAGTGGAGTATTATCCGCGCCTCTCACAGGTGATACACTCCAGGGCGCGCACCCGCCTCTTCGTAAGCCACGAAATGGGGCTTATAATGCTGATACTCATCCCGGTGGTGACATGGTTCATCGCCGCCGACAAGCTCCTGGTGCGCTTCCTCTACAATTCGGAATTCTACGTTATTCTGCCGTTCGTGACATGGGGCATTGTCGGCACGGTGCTCCGGGCTTTCTCGTGGTGCCTGAGTTTCTCCATCCTCGCCAAAGGTGACGGCAAGGCGTTTCTGTGGACAGAGGCGCTCTCGGCGGTATTCTATCTCGGCGCCAACATGCTCTTCTACAAACAGTGGGGCATCGCCGGGATGGGCGCGGCCTATGCCCTGTGGTACGGCCTCTACTCCGTGGCCGTGGGGGTAGTCTACTTCCGGAAATTCGGTTTTACAGTAAGCGGCGAGGGGGTGAAGATAACGCTCATGACGCTCGCTGCCACCGTGGCGGCGGCGGCGGCAAGGATTTATCTGGGATGGGAGGGTGCGGCCGTGGTGGCCGTGGTGGCATCGGCCTGGAGCCTTCACCGGCTGCGTGTCAGCTTTCTGAAAGGGGCACCGGGCCTTGGCGCAATACTTCGGGGGCGTCGGGGCCCACGAGCGACACGATAGCCGAGGGGATATCCGGGGTATCGCCGCCGTCGACCAGCGCATCTACATCCTTGCCATAGCGCAGTTCCACCGCCTCGGGGCGCGATGCCTCGGCGGGGTCACTGTCGTCCCACTCGGCCGAGGCGGTGAGCAGAGGATGCCCCAGAGCCTCGGCAATGGCGGTGGCAATGGCATTGTCGGGCACACGCACACCAACCTCCCTGCGCCCTTTGAAGGCTTTGGAAAGCCTCGGAGTGCCTGGCAGGATAAATGTGAACGGACCGGGAAGGTTATCTTTCATAAGCCTGAAAGATGTGTTGGAAATCTGCGCGTACTCGCTTGCCTGCGATATCGAGGCACAACAGATTGACAGACGCTGCTTTGCGGGATTTATCCCTTTGAGACGGCACACACGCTCCACGGCGCGGTTGTGGAGCGCGTCGCAGCCTATGGCATAAAGGGAGTCGGTGGGGTACACGATAACACCGCCGCGGCTGAGAATCTCCACCACCTCCTCGAGATAGTCGAGGTTGATGCTGGTGGGATACATTCGGAATGTTTTCATGGATTGATGGTGTGGGGGCCGCGCACCGAGCGCGGGCGCCGGCCGCCGGGTAAAATGGTTATGGGATATGCCGGAGGGGGCAGCAGGATGAATTCCCTGCGTCAGATGATGCGGCTGCTGAAACCGAGGGCCGAGAGGGCTTCGGCCACTTCGCGGCGTTTGTCGCCCTGGATGAGTATCTCGCCGCCACGGGCCGAGCCGCCGCATCCGAGGCGCGTCTTGAGCTGACGGGCTACCCCCTCCACCTCTTCGTCGGGGAGGGTGAATCCGGCCACGATGGTAGCGGCTTTCCCCTTGCGTCCTTTCTTGTCGAGGAGCACATCAAGCCGTCCCTGCCTGGGAGCGGCGACGGGTTCGGGCTGCGCGGCGGCAGGCTCCTCCCCCTGCGGCAATGAGCCCCGGAGGGCGTCGAGCTGTGATTTCCAGTCCATAGGCGGGTGGTGGTTTCAGGGTAAATCCAGGGGGGCGATTGAGTCGAAGCCTATCATATCCTCGTAGGTGAATTCCTCGGCGGTGAGGTCCACGGGATTGTCGATACCGGTGGCTATACGCTTGACCAGAAAGAAGTTGGCCAGTTCCTCAGGAGTGAGCGTGGAGGTGAAAGCGTGGAGCGAATCGGCCGACAGCACGGCGGCCTCGCGGTAGCATTCGGTGGCCACGGCGATGTTCTCGTCGTTGTCGGAATGCTCCGACAGGCGCATCAGCAGCACGGCCATGCGGCCGAGGTTGTCTTCCGAAAGCCCTTTGTAGCCTTTAGCCACCAGGTTGTCGACAATAGTCTGGGCCTGGGTGTATTCGCCGGCGGCCATAGCCTCGTCGGCAGTCTGCAACTGGTCGGATGCGGCATCGGCGGCCGAGCCGCAGGCAGTCAGCCACAATAAGGCAGCGAAGAGAAAAGAAAGCAGGTAGAGATGTTTTTTCATATTGAAAGCAGAAGATTCAGGGTGGGGAGAGGGGAGCAGCCGCAGGGAGCGACGGGGCTATTCGTAGCGGTGACGATAGTCGATGGTGTTGCGGTTGCGTATGAGGGTGAGGGTCTGGTCGTTGTATTTCACTATCGGCCAGGCCAGGCGCGCAGGCACATGCCCTACGGCAGCCGGGTCGCCTTCCTCCACGGCTATGGAGGTTGTATCGGGAATGAGAATCAGGGAGTCGGCGGTGGCTTCCCAGCGGGCGTCAACCGAATAGACCAGGTCGCCCGGACGGATTGCGCGCACCACGGCCGAGCGGTCATCGTTGAGCTCTATTTCCGGCTTCATGTCGGAAAGGGCTGTGTTGTAGTATTTCCCCACGAGTTCTTTCTCGCGGTCCGACAGCCCGTTGCAGGCGCAGAGCGCCCCGAGCAGCGTCAGAGTGGCGGCCTTGGTGCAAAGAGAGTGTTGTTTTGCCATGGAGATGAAGATGATAGCCGGTATGTGACAAAGGGAGCGTCGTTGGCTGACACTCCCGATATATTTTTCCGCCTGATAACCCGGAAGCAGCTTGCCGTGCGTCAATTATTCGGCGGCGGGAGCGGCAGGGGTTTCGGCAGGAGCCTCAGTGGCGGCAGCGGCTTCCTCCTTTGCGGGGGCGGGAGCGGCGGCAGGGGTCTCATAGGCGGCTCCGCCGACTACGGTAGTTGTCTGCACGGGCTTTACGCGGGTGCCGCTCTGCACCACGTTGCGGGGCATCACGAACACCGAGAGAATCGAAAGAACGCCGATGATGGCCGCAAGGGTCCATGTAGCCTTCTCTATGAAGTCATTCGTGCGTCGCACGCCCATAATCTGGTTTGAGCCGGCGAACGAGGAGGAGAGACCTCCGCCTTTCGACTTCTGCACGAGCACTACGATAATGAGCAGGATAGAGATTAAAACAGTTAAAACAATGATTAAGGTGTACATTTTTATTCTTTATTCCTAATTTTTTTCGGTGGGAGCCCCCTCGGCTGACGAGGCGGAAGATTGGTCGCGGTGCTGCTGGATTATAATCAGTTTCCGCAGAAAACGCAATTGGTCTGCAAAGTAACGGCTTTTTTCGGGAAATTCCAAACTTAAACGGCTAAGAATTTCAAATGCACGCTCATACTTGTGCGATTTTATGTATATTTTGGCCAGGGACTCGCTCAGCAGGGTGTTTTCGCCGGGCTCAGACGACTGTTGACGGCGCCCTGATGACTTGCGGGCGCTCTTTGCCGGAGCGGCGGCAGGGGTGCCGGCGGCCTGAACCGGCGGGGTCTGAGCGGGGGAGATTTCAGCCGGTTCGCCGGCGGTTGCCGGCGGATTGGCGAGGATGAAACGCGAGATGCGGTCGTCCTGCGAGTCGCCCTCCGGCGCCGGTGTGGCGGGGAGGGTGCCGGCGGCCTCGCGGGCAAGCTGCTGGGCGTAGTCGGGCACCGGGTTGAATATCATCCTTTCGAGGAGCGCCTCCTCTTCTGGGGTGGTTGTGGCGTAACGCGCCAGGAAGTCGTCGATGGCGGTGTCGGTGTCGGGGGTGCGGGGCTTTTCCACGGGTGGATAGAATGATGCGAAACGGGGGTCGGCTTTTCCGGCAAGCTGCTCCATGGCCTCGGGCGACGGCGAGGCCAGGCGCAGGCGCAACATCATGCGCCGGCGCTCGTCATCATCGGAGCATGAGGCCAGCTCCATCGCCATGGCGATGGTGAAAAAGGGGTATTTTCGGCGCATTTCGGCCACCCATCCGGGGGATGGACTGGCGGAGCGCAGGGCTTCTGTAAGTCGGTCCACTGGCGTGGCAGGTTAGAGGTTAGGGGTTAGAGGTTAGAGGTTAGAGGTTAGAGGTTAGGGGTTAGAGTAGCCATTCGGGGGGAGGGGTTAGAGTAGCCATCCGGGGGGGGGAGGGGTGGTTACCAGTTGCCGAGAGTGGAGTTGAAAATAAGTTCCACAAGCTCTTTGGCGATTTCCTGGCAGAGCTGGTCCTGCACCTCGTCGAGCATCATCGAGGCGTCGAAGTCGCGGTAGGCCGAGAAAGTCTGGTCAATATCGTTGGCATCGTTGCGCGAGTCGGTGTAGCGCACCCGCACGGAGATGGTGAGACGCGTCTGCGAGGCATAGGCATCCTCGGTTACGGCCTGCGGCGAGAGGTTGTAGCCGGTTATTTCCCCCTCCATCTCGAGGTCGGAGGCACCTTCGGTGATCTGCAGGCGTGTGTTGCGGGTCACATAGTCCATCAGTTCGTTCTCGAAAGTCTGCTGGAGCGGAGCATAGACCAGTGCGGCGCGTATCGGGAACTGGCCGATGTTGATGGTCTTGTAGATATTGTAGTCGAGGGCAGAGCCGTTGAACTTGTAGCTTATGCGACATGCCGGGGCGGCCAGCAGCAGAGCCAGCGCCGGGAGGAGCAGCCGCAGTGAGCGGAGTATGTGGTTTGGCTTCGGTTTCATTCCAGGCCGTATTCTTTGATTTTTCGGTAAAGTGTGCGTTCGGAGATATGCAGCTCGGCGGCGGTGGCTTTGCGACGCCCCTGGTTGCGGGCAAGGGCGCGGCGTATGGTCTCGCGCTCGGTATCCTCAAGGGTGCGGGCCGGAGGTATCTCCTCGGCCGGTGTGACCGGAATCACCCCGTCATCGGCCGGATGCGGCAATATTATGCCGGGGGCTATGGGGCGGTATTTCACCAGCGAGGTCGGCATCGCCGCGGCTGAGGGTGGCGGCGCATCCTCCCGGGCGCCATGCGGAGCAAGGGCGCGCGCGGAGCTTTCCGACGGCTCAATGCGCCGCCGCAGCCCCTCTATCTCCTCCTGCATCCGGAATATTAGGTTGAAGAGCATCTCGCGCTCACGTTCGTAGCGGTCGGAGCCCGGTGCGCCGGCCTTGACGGGGGTATAGCTGGCGGCCTCGGCAGGGAGCTCGGCGCGCATCCTTTCGCCCGATACAAGCTCACCTTCGGCGAACACCGCCAGGCGGGTGATGACGTTGCGCAGCTCGCGCACGTTTCCGGGCCAGCGGTAGCGCGTCAGCTCCATCAGCGCCTCCGGCGAGAACGACACCGGAGCCGTGCGGTATTCCCCGGCGAAATCCGAGGCGAACTTGCGTGCCAGCAGCGATATGTCGTTGCCGCGCTCACGCAGAGGAGGCACCTTTATACGCACTGCCGAAAGGCGGTAGAAGAGGTCCTCGCGAAAGCGCCCCTGCGCCACGGCGCGCGCCATATCCTCGTTTGTGGCGGCCACGATGCGGATGTTGGTTTTCTGCACCTGCGAGGAGCCCACCTTCATGAACTCGCCGCTTTCGAGCACACGCAGCAGGCGGGCCTGCGTGGTGAGCGGCAGCTCGGCCACCTCGTCGAGAAACACCGTGCCGCCATCGGCCTCCTCGAAGTAACCCTTCCGGGTTGCCACGGCGCCGGTGAAGGCTCCTTTCTCGTGGCCGAAAAGCTCCGAGTCGATTGTGCCTTCGGGTATCGCCCCGCAGTTCACGGCGATGTAGCGTGCGTGTTTGCGCGGCGAGAAGGCATGTATGATCTGGGGGAAGAACTCCTTGCCGGTGCCGCTCTCGCCGGTGACAAGCACAGCCACATCAATAGGCGCCACCTTCAGCGCGCGCCACACGGCGCGCTCCAACTGAGGGTCGTTGCCTATGATGCCGAAGCGGAGCTTGGCCTGCTGTATTTTGTCGTCAGCCATAGAGTGTGGGGCAAGGGGTCAAACGGGTTGTTGAAATGGTATGCACGCCGGTCAGGGGAGTATGCGGAGGGTCGACCAGTCGGGGTCGTGGCGGTCGCGCAGCGAATATGTCTGCTCGCGGAGGAAGAGGCCGAACTCTTCGAGCGAGCCCTGGTGGCGCTGCTGCTCCTCCACTGATATGGGGTTGCCGAAAGTCACCTTGAATGTGGCGTGCTTCTTGCGGAACACCTCGGCAGGGTGGCGCAGGGTGCGCGCCTGCCAGCACACCACTCCCAGGAAGTTGAACCACCACGACTGCGAGCCGTGGAAGAACACCGGCACCACGGGCTCCTTCATCTTCTGAATGAGGGTGATGATTGTGGGCTGCCACAGACGGTCCTGGAGGCGTCCGCGCCAGTTCACCTTCCCCACGGCCCCGGCGGGGAAGAAGCCCACCGGCGCACCCTCGCGCACCAGTTTTATGCACTCGCGTATCCCCTGCATCGACACCGCTTTCTTCTTGGGGTCATCGGTGGCATGGGCGTCGACGGCGATGAAATTGGGGCGCATGGCAGTGATATAGTCGAGAAACATGTTGACCATCACCTTGTACTCCGGGCGCTTCGACGCTATGAGGTCGATGAGGATAATGCCGTCGAGGGCGCCGAAATGGTGGTTGCTCACGGTAACGAACGGCCCTGCGGGGAGATTCTCGTAAACAGCGGCGTTCTCCACCTCCACAGTGATGTCGAGGTCGTGGAGCAGACCGCGCACGAAAGCCGGCCCGGGGGTGTGGCAGTTGTGGGCATGGAGGGCGTTGACCTTGTCGAGGGCAAAGGCATGCACCAGCCAGTTCACCAGGCGGGGATGCGAGGCGAGTTTCGGCACCATGCGCATAATGTCGTCAGCGGTGAGCACATCGGGCTTCACCTTATATTTTTCGTAGAGGTCGCGCATCTCCGCGCTCTCGAACTGATATTCGTGGTCCGCACCCGGGAGCATCTCCCCGGCAGTATTCTGGTTGGTTTCTTTCATGTACATTTTTCCAAAGATAGCGCAAAATTACAAAAAAAGAGCGATTCCCGCTCCTTTTTTACTCAGAAAATTCAGTAGACCAGGCCCATGTTGTCGACCCAGAGGGTGAGGCCGGGAGTGCCGATGTAGGCGTTGCCGGAGCCGGCCGACGCCATCACGAGGATATGCGTGGGGGTAGCGTCGGGGGCGTCCCATCCCACCTCCTTGACGGGCACCATTTTCCCCTTTGAGTTGCGGGCGTAGTAGCTCTTCTCCTCCGGTATTAGCCCCATGTAGGATTTATATCCGGGATGCGAGGTGATGTCGCCGTAGAGTATGGGGATGCGGTGTGCGCTGACCCATCCGGAGGTCGACGCGCCGTAGCGCTCGCGCCCGGTGCCGACACGCTTGGCATAGAGATTGCCGTCGGCATCCTCCCAGCGGCGCTGAAGCAGCACGTACACCTCGGCCGAGTCGTGCCCTTTGTAGGTTTTCTTCTTGCCGAATCCGGAGGAGTAGACGCGGTCGGACGCCGCGGGCATACTCACCTTGTAGTCGAACCGGAGCGCCTTGGGGCGGCGGGTGAACGGTATCCCCATCTCCATCTTTGCATAGGGGTTGCTGGTGGAGGTGACCGGTTCTATTATCCGACCCAGGAATATGGAGCCGGCCACGAGCACGTCGATGTTGATAATGCCAAGCGCCTTGCAGCTCTCCATGATGGTGGTGAGTTTAGCGCATTTTCCGGAGCCGTGCGCGTCGGGGAATACGGCGTTGCTCCCTTTCACCACGCCGTGCACCTTGGCGTAGACGTTGGAGGTGGCCCATGGCGAGCCGCCGCGGCTCACGTAGGGCGACGCGCCGTTGAGCGTTGCCGTGGGGCCGATTTCATAAAGTGTCTTCTGGTTTCCGCCGATTATGGCCGACTCCTTTATGTTGCGTGTGACCCATTGGTCGAAATTGCCGAATTTGAAAGGCTCGAATGTATCGGCCGAGGCTTCGGGAGCGGCCGCCGGCGCGAATGCCAGCACAGCGGCGGCAGCGGCAGCGATTGCAGATCTGGATATGGACTTTCTCATCGTCGTGACAGTTGAAACGTTTTTACCTTTCGGGCAGGTGTGTCAAAGCCACCTGCTATTGGAAACCGCGGCGGCAGAGCCGCGCGCATTGGGGATGTACCTGTGATATTATAACACAGCCGGGCGTATTTTGTTATACGCCCAGCCATAAAGCTCCAGCAACGGAGCCAAATTGACAAACAAAATGTGCCCCGGGAATTCGGCTTTGCGCGAAGTAATGCCGGCCCCGGCGGGAAATCAGCAGACGATGAGCGAGGTGACGTCGGCCTCGGCGGGGAGGTTGCGGCGACCGTCGAGCGCGGAGAGCTCGATGATGAAGTTGATGTAGATTTTCTTCGGGTTCATGCTCTTCACCAGGTTGTAGGCGGCGGCCATGGTGCCGCCGGTGGCGAGCACATCGTCGTGAATCACCACGATATCGTCCTCACAGATGGCGTCGCGGTGGATTTCAATCACATCCTTGCCGTACTCCTTGTCGTAGGATGCCTGGAGAGTGTCGGCGGGGAGTTTGCCGGGTTTGCGCACGGGCACGAAGCCGGCGTTAAGCTCGAAGGCGGCGATGGCTCCGCCGATGAAGCCGCGCGACTCGATGCCCACAACTTTTGTCACCCCCTTGTCGCGGTAGAGGGCGGCGAGCTCCTCTCCAATCTGGTGGAGGGCCTTAGCATCCTTGAAGACCGTGGTGAGATCTTTGAACACAATCCCTTTCTGGGGGAAGTCGTTAATGTCGCGGATTTTCGATTTGATGTATTCCATATCTGAAGTGTGAAGTGAGGTCAATGTCTCGGGTTATTTATTTTTGTTATCTATTTTATGGTGATATGCAAAGGGTTATCTATGTTCCACGTGAAACAGTGGCGCCATCCGTCAGCGCCCCGAAAGGAGAAGCAGGATATTTATGTCGGCCGGCGACACTCCCGGGATGCGCGATGCCTGGCCTATGGTCAGCGGACGGATTCGCTCCAGCTTCTGCCGCGCCTCGGTGGAGAGCGACGTAATGGAGGCATAGTCGAAACGGTCGCCGAGAGGCACCTCCTCCAGGCGGTGGAACTTATCGGCCAGAAGCGCCTCGCGGCGGATATATCCGTCGTATTTGAGGAGCACCTCCGCCGCCTCCACAATCTCCTGCCGACGGGGGGCCTCCACCTTTTCAACAGCCGCGGCCAGCGCCGGGATGTGGCGCGAAAGGATTTCGATGCCGAGCTGCGGACGGAGAACAAGCTGCTCCAGGCGGCATCCCTCGCGCAGAGGCGAAAGCTCCAGGTTGGTACCCGCAAGCGAAAGTTCGTTGTTTATGGCTTCAATAGCGCGGTTCCCATCGGCCACCTTCACCGGGCACGAGCGCACGAAATCTATCAGCGCGTCGCGCTGCCGGCGCTTGCTCTCCACAAGCTCCATGCGCTCTCCGGAGGCCAGCCCCAGGGCGTGGGCCCGCGGTGTGAGGCGCATATCAGCATCATCCTGGCGCAGGAGAATGCGGTATTCCGCGCGCGAGGTGAACATGCGGTAAGGCTCGTCGACCCCCTTTGTCACCAGGTCGTCGATAAGCACACCGATATAAGCCTCGTCGCGCCCCAGCACAAGCGAGCGCCGCTTAGGCGCGTCGGCGTCAAGCGCCGCGAAAGCCGCATTGGCTCCCGCCACCAGCCCCTGTCCGGCAGCCTCCTCATAACCGGTGGTGCCGTTGATCTGCCCGGCGAAGAAGAGGCAGTCCACAAGTTTCGTCTCAAGAGTGTGGCGCAGTTGCGTGGGGTCGAAGAAATCATATTCGATAGCGTAGCCGGGACGGTAAATCTGCACATCGGCCAGAGCCGGGATGGTGCGGAGCGCCTCAAGCTGTATGTCAATGGGGAGCGACGATGAGAAGCCGTTGAGATAGTACTCATTTGTGGTCTCCCCCTCCGGTTCAAGGAAGAGCTGGTGCGCCTCCTTGTCGGCGAAAGTCACAATCTTCGTCTCGATTGACGGGCAGTAGCGCGGTCCTATGCTTTGAATCTGGCCATTGTAGAGCGGCGAGTCAGGGAGTCCGCGCCGCAGCACCTCATGCGTGGCAGCGTTGGTCCACACCGTGGCGCAGGGACGCTGACGCAGGGCTCCGCGCTGCCCCGGCAGATAAGAGAAAGAATGAAAATCCTCCTCCAGGGGCTGCTCCTGGGTCAGTTCCCAGTGCACCGACCGGCCGTCGATGCGCACCGGAGTGCCGGTTTTCATCCGCTCAACCGAGAATCCGGCCCGGCGCAACTGCTCCGAAATGCCATGCGACGAAGGCTCGGCGCATCGGCCGCCGGGGAGCTGCGTGCGCCCTATGTGCATCAGACCGTTGAGGAATGTGCCGTTGGTGAGCACCACCGTCCGGGCGGTGAACTCCACGCCGAGAGCCGTGCGCACTCCGCGCACGGCCTTGCGGCCGTCGGGAGTATCCTCAAGAATAAGCCCTGTCACGGAATCCTGCCACATCGCCAGGCCGTCGGTATGCTCAAGAATCTCGCGCCAGAGGAGCGAAAATTTCATGCGGTCGGACTGCGCGCGGGGGCTCCACATAGCCGGTCCTTTCGAGCGGTTGAGCATACGGAACTGTATGGCCGTGCGGTCGGTCACCACCCCCATCCAGCCCCCAAGGGCATCGATTTCGCGCACAATCTGCCCCTTTGCAATCCCGCCCACGGCAGGGTTGCAGCTCATCTGCGCAATTTTGTTAAGGTCAATCGTGATCAGAAGAGTCGACGCGCCCAGGCGCGCGGCAGCCGCCGCGGCCTCGCAGCCGGCATGGCCGGCGCCAACCACAATCACGTCGTAGTCAAACTTCATAGGCAACAGTTCATTTCATCCCAAAGTGCGAGGGCAGCGTTTTCGTTGGCCTCCATAATCTCACGCTCACCGGGACCCTTGTCGTTGATGCCGCAGAGATGCAGCACACCATGGATGATAACCCGCATCAGCTCGCGCCCGTATTCGCAGGCCAGCCCTTCGGCATTTGAGCGCACGGTGTCGAGCGAAATGAACATATCGCCGCGCAGGAGGCGCCCGCGGGAATCATCGAAAGTTATGATATCGGTGAAATAATCATGGCTGAGAAACTGACGGTTCACATCTAGAATCGTCGGATCGTCGCAGAACACGTATGTGAGCGGGCCGCAGATACGGTTGTGCGTCGCGGCCACATCCCTGATCCACCGCTCCACCCTCGGGAGGTCGAGCTGCGGCATGGAAACGTTGCCCCGGGTCAGCCATTGAAAATTATTCTCCATTCTTAAAATGTGAAAAAGCATTAATTCATACAATTCAATTTGTATCGGGCCTAAAAACCCAAAATACCTGCAAAGGTAAAAAAATGGCTCAAAAATAGCAACAGTAAAATCAAAAACCTCATAAAGAGGCGGAAAGAGAACAAATGCCATTTTTCTCAACAATTTATCAACACAGCGCAATTTAGCGCCAAAACACTATATATCAACACATTACAAGGCAGACAACCTCATTTTAACCCATTCAGAATTAAAAATTTGGAACGAATCGTAATGCCGTGCGTGATTTTCGGCCGCATTTCGGCGAAAAAATTTCACTACTCCCCTACCCCACCGCCTCGCCGTGAAAAAAATGAAACTGACACGACAACAACCGGAGGTCGCCCCACAGGGCGGAACGGAGCATTAGGAAACTTCGGAATATAATGCTTAACTTTGTCGCTCCGACAACAACCAGTAACCTTTCACCACCGATGAAGCTCCGCGAATTTGAAATAATGTTCAAAACGCTGTACCTGCCCCTGGGCATGTATGCGCTGCGGATTGTGGAGGATACGGACGTTGCCGAGGATATGGTGCAGGAAGCATTCATCAAGGCATGGCAGGCAACAGAGACCGGAGCCGAAATCGGAAACTTCAGGGGATATATGTACCGCGCGGTGCGCAACGAATGCATCAGCCATCTCCGGCAACAGCGCCCTGCCGCCGGCCTCGAAGAGGTGGCCGAGGTTGCCGACACCGATGTCGACACCTCCGTGCGCGATGCCCGGATATGGCGGGCTATCGACGCCCTGCCGGAGCGCTGCCGCGAGGTGTTTCTGCTGAGCAAGCGCGACGGCCTGAGCCAGGAGGAGATTGCCCTTGAAATGGGAATATCGGTGAAGACGGTGAAGAATCAGATGACGAAAGCCTACGAGCGGCTGCGCAGCCTGCTCGAGGGTGGCCACCGCCCCTTCTTCCTCCCCTTCCTCTGACAGCGGCCTGCGGCAAAAAATTTTTTTGAAAAAAACAGTGAGGCGGATAGGACTTTTGCCGGGGAGTGCGCGTCATTGGGGTAAAACCAATCATCATCACTGTTATGAAAAAGACTGTTTACAAGACCGAAGCGAAAAGCGGGCTTCTGCCCGGAGTGAAAAGAGCCGTGGCGGCGATCGCCGCGGCGGCAATAATTGCCGGTGCATCGGCACGCCAGCCGTCACGCGGATACCGCGGTTTCCTTGACTGGAGCAACGACATCAGAACCGAGAACACCGGTCTCAACGGCGAAAAAGAAACCTTGTACTACACCGGATTCTCCACCTCGCACGGCTATCAGTTCAACCCCTGGCTCTATGTGGGCGCCGGCCTGGGGCTGGAGAAATGCACACGCTACGACTTCTGGCTGGCGCCGGTGTTCGTGCACGCGCGCACCGACCAGCAACTGGGGCGTTTCACCCCCTTCGCCGAGGTGCGCCTGGGCTACAACCTGACCGACGACGGCGGCGTGTACTTCTCCCCCAACATCGGCTACCGCTTCAACTGGGGACGGAAAACAGGGGTCAACGTAGGTGTCGGCCTCACCCTCCAGGGGGTCAAAACCAACATATATGAAGTGACGAGCCAGCCCGGCGATTACTGGATAATGGACTACAAGGGTGTGCGCCACGACTGCCGCGTGTGCTTCTCCTTCCGCGTGGGCATTGACTTCTGACAACCTCTTATACCGCACATGAAACGAACAGGGAAAGACGACATAGCCTTTGTGGCAAAGCATTACCGGCGCGGCAGCTTCGACAGCCGCACCGCCTGGCGCCGGCTGAACCCGGCGCCAGGCACGGGGTGGCGACGCATCCGCGTTGCTGCGGCAGTGGCCGCCGTAATCGCCGCAGGCGCCACGGCGGCATTCATCTACAACGGCAACCGCCCGGAGGCTGCGCCACAGGAGGGAACCAAAGTGGCCGTGACCGCACCCGCGGCACTACGCGCCGTGAAAGTAATCGATTTCGACGACGCTCCACTCACCGACGTGGCCGCACGCATCGAAGAGGTCTACGGCGTGAAAGTGACAAATCTGCCCGGCGATGCCGCAGGCTATCGCCTGACCCTGCGCTACGAAGGCTCGGCACCCGACCTGGTGGCCACTGTCAACGAACTGCTCGGCACAGAAATGGAGGTGGAATGCGACGACTTTTAATCCTGGCGGCGGCGCTGATGACAATGCTCGCGGCAACGGCACAGCGCGTCTCCGTCAACGCCCGCGGGAGCGATGCCGCCGCGGTGTTCCGCTCCATCATGGAGCAGACAGGGAAGAATTTCGTGTATTCCACCGACCTTCTGCGCGGCGTGAAGGTGACGGTCAACGCCCGCAACCGACCCCTTGACGAGGTGTTGCGGCAGATGTTCCGCGGCACGGAGATAGAGTTCTCCATCCGCGGCAACAACGTTGTGCTCAAACGCCGCAAAGAGGCTCCGGAACGCACCGCCAAAGCCGCCCGCACCACCCCGCCACCCCTGCCACGTCCGCTCGAAATCAACGCGCCGGCCGAGCTCGAGGAGGTTGTGGTGGTGTCGAGGCTCGAAGACCCCCAGGTGGAGACCGCCGAGATGGGCGCCGCCAAAATCAGCGCCCGGCAACTGCGCGCCACCACGGTGATTTTCGGCGAGCCCGACATCATCAAGACCCTCCAGCACCAGGCCGGAGTGGCCGAGGGCACCGAGGGGCTGGCCGGAATGCACGTGCATGGCGGCGAAACCGACCAGAACCTCTATATGCTCGACAACGTGCCCATCTACCAGGTCAACCACCTGGCCGGACTCTTCTCCGCCTTCAACACCGACATGATACGCTACGCCGATTTCTTCAAAACCTCATTCCCGGCCAAATATGACGGCAGACTATCGTCGTTCACCGACGTGCGCCTGCGCGACGGCGACACCGACGGACATCACGGCTCGGCACGCCTGGGGCTAACCTCCGGAGCCTTCTCCATCGGGGGGCCGCTGGGCGACAACACCACCTATGCGGCCGGCATACGGCGGTCGTGGCTCGATGTGCTGACCGTGCCGCTGATGGCCCTGGCAAACGCCCACGAAGAAGATGAGAAAATCGACATCCACTACTATTTCATGGACCTCAACGCAAAGGTGACACACCGCTTCTCGCCGCGGCTGCGAGCCTCGGCAAGCGTGTACTTCGGCGACGACAGGCTCAAATCGCGGAACGAGGACACCTACAACGACTCCTATTATTACGGACAGGATTACTACGACCTGAGCGGCTGGCACACCTGCGAGAAGAGCCTGCTGCACTGGGGCAACTTAGTGGCGCAGGGAGCGCTCAACTGGCGCCTCGGCGAGCGTGCCGGGATGGAAATCACCGCCGCCTATACCCGCTATTTCTCATCCATAAAATATGAATATGACTCCGAGGACCGCTACATGAGCGAGACCGACACCACCCGCACCCGCCGCCACACCGACAACAATATCAGCGACTGGATTGTGCGCGCCGACCTCGACTGGCGTCCCCGCGAACAGATGCGGATACGCACCGGCGCGGGCTACACCCTACACAGCTTCCTCCCCTGCCGAACCGACATCAGCAACATGCAGAACGGCAGCCTGCTCACCGTGCGCGACAACACCCGCGGCTACGGCGCGCACGAGGCCAGTCTCTACATCGAGGACGACTGGCGCATCAGCCGGCAGGTGCGCGTCAACGGCGGGATACACCTCTCGCTCTTCGCCATCGACGGCAAAGTGCGCCACGGAGTGTCGCCCCGCCTGGCGGCCAACTGGCGGCCGGCTCCGCAATGGGCCGTGAAAGGCGCTTACAGCCGCACGGTGCAATATGTGCGGCAGCTCTCGCAGAGCTATCTCGCGCTCCCCACCGACCTGTGGATACCCGTAGCCGGCAGATTCAGGCCCGAAAGCGCCGACAAAATCGCAGCCGGAGTCTACTGGCAGAGCCCCGACGGAGTCTACACCGCCTCGGCCGAAGGCTACTGGAAATGGATGCACAACCTCATCGACTACCGCGACAACCATCTGCTCCAGCCGCCGCTGGCGATGTGGGACTCGCGTCTCACCGCCGGACGAGGCACAGCCCGGGGCATCGACCTGACGGTGGAGCGCACCGCCGGAAAGGTGACCGGACGCGCCTCCTACTCGCTGGCATGGGCCGACCGCACCTTCCCCGAAAAGAACCACGGCCGCACCTACCCCGCCCGCTTCGACAACCGCCACACCATCAACCTGAGCCTGACCTGGACCCCCTCGCGGCGGATAAGCCTCTCCGCATCCTGGACCGGACACTCCGGCAACCGCTTCACCCTCATGCCCCAGGAATGGGTCACGCCATCGTTCGGCTCTCCCCACGGCTACGGCGAATACGTGCCTCTGCAGACTCAGCCCAACAACTACCGGCTCCCCTTCTACCACCGCCTGGACCTGAGCCTCGACATCCGCAACAGCCGCGGATACTGGAATGTGAGCCTCTACAACGCCTACTGCCACATGAACACCGTGGCGATACGCCGGAGCATCACCGACGACGGGCGCCCGGTGTTCCAGAAAGTAAAACTCATACCGATAATCCCCTCCATATCCTACACATGGCTGTTTTAGAGGCTCTGACAATGCAACAGAACATGATACACAAATCACCATACAGTCCGAGAATCACGGGCCTCCTGACGAGACTCCTCCCCCTGGCCGCGGCACCGCTCCTTACCGGATGCTACGAAACCTTTTATCCCGACATAGACACTACCCCGGTGCTCTGCCTCAGCGCCCTTGTCACCGACGGAGAGCCGATAGAGGCAAGCCTCACCCGCAGCACCCTCTACACCGACGGAAACAACTCCGACAACCGTGTGCCCGACGGCATCGTCACCCTCCTTGTCAACGGCCAGGAAGCCCCTGACGGCTACCTGCCTCGCCAGGGCGACCACCTGAAATTCACAGCCACAAGCCCGGTCTATGGCCTGGTGGAGGCCGTGGTGACAGTGCCGGAGGCTGTGGCGCCCGATGCCGTGCGTTATCATGTGAGCGATGTGGCGCGCGTCACCTATGAAGAGACCGGCGAAGAGGCCCTGCGGTTCAACCTCGTGGTGAACCTCGAGATTGCCGACCCCCACCCCGTTGAAAACTACTATCGCATTGACTGGAGGCCGGAGGGTGAGAACTTCTACTGCAGCGGCATAGACTACGACGCCGAGCCGATATTCGCCGAGCATATCGGGGTGCTCGACTCGATGACCGGGAGCGTCACCGGGGGCTTCGCCTTTTTCACCGACCGGCAGTTTGCCGGGCGCAGATACACGCTCAACCTCCGGTTCAACGACTGCCTGTGTGACCTCTCGCCCGAAGGGGATGTCGGTGAATGCGGCCTCAGGGTGATTCTCGGCTCAGTGTCAGCAAGCTACTATTACCTGGCCAACTACATATGGCAGACCTCCGAAGGGGTGTTCTATGACCTTGGCGAGGTGGGGCTGGGGGACCCGCAGGGAGGATACAGCAATGTGTCGGGAGGCGCCGGCGTGGTGGCGGCGCAGTCGCAGACCTCCGTAGCCATAGACCTTGCGCCGGAGCTTTCAGCCGCCCTGCGGCAACTGCCGTAAAGCGGCCGTCAGCCGAAGAAGATATAGGCGGCGATGATGCCGGCTACGGAGCCTGAAAGGTCGGCCAGCAGAGCGTAGGGCACGGCGTAGCGGGTGCGACGCACACCGATGGAGCCGAAATATACGGCCAGCACGTAAAACATCGTGTCGGTAGAGCCCTGGATGGCCGCGCTGACGCGCGACACGAAAGCGTCGGGGCCGTGAGTGGCCATGAGGTCGACCATCATGCCGCGCGACCCCGAGCCGCTGAGAGGTTTCATCAGGGCCGTGGGGAGCGCCTCGACCCACTGGGTGTCGAAGCCAAAGAACGCCACGGCGGCGGTCATGCCGTCGGTGAGCAGAGCCATGGCGCCCGAGGCGCGGAACATCCCTATGGCCACAAGTATGGCCACAAGATAGGGGATAATAGTCACAGCCGTCCGGAACCCCTCACGGGCACCCTCGATAAAAGCCTCATACATGTTGACACGCTTCACCAGCCCGGCGCCCAGGAAAGCGATGATAACACTGAAAAGCAGAAAGTTGGCCACGAAGCCCGACCATCGCTCCACAGCCTCCCCCTCCATGCCCGAGAAGACCCACACGGTGCCGAAAATCACCGCGGCCATCCCCAGCAGCCACGTGAGGAGCACCGGGTCGAGCAGACGAATGCGCTGGCGCAGACACAAGGCCACGATACCCACCATAGTGGAGATGAAAGTGGCAAGGAGTATGGGCAGAAACACATCAGTAGGGTTTGCCGCCCCGGCCTGCGAGCGGTACATAATGATTGAAATCGGAATGAAGCACAGCCCCGAAGCGTTGAGAATCAAAAACATAATCATGGCGTCGGTGGCCGTATCCTTGCGCGGGTTGAGAGTCTGGAGCTCCTGCATGGCCTTGAGGCCGAGCGGAGTTGCGGCATTGTCAAGGCCGAGCATGTTGGCCGATACATTCATGAACACCGACCCCATAGCCGGGTGATCCTTCGGCACTCCGGGAAAAAGCTGGCAGAACAAAGGAGAAATCATGCGGCCGAAGAAGCGCACCACCCCGGCCCGTTCGCCGATTTTCATCAGACCCAGCCATAGGGCGAGGACACCGGTTAGACCGATTGATATTTCAAAAGCAGTGGCCGCCGACGAGAAAGAGGACGACATGATGTCGGACCACACGGCCACTTCGCCCATCACCAGCGAGCGGTAAACGGCCATGGCGAAAGCCAGAAAAAAGAACGCTATCCAGATATAGTTGAGAACCATCTGAGAGGTTGGAGGTTATTTAAAAGGTTAGGAGTCAGAGGGCAGAGGGAGAGAGCCTAGGAGGGAGAAGAGGGGCGGAGTGAGGGTGGGGAGAGGGAACTGGTCGGGGGAGAGGACGGCGAGGGTAAGGTCATAGAGAAAATCGTTGACAAACAGGTGTGGCGCCATACTCCGCAGCCCCCGGAGGAGCGAGGGATTTTCGGCCGCATATCCGGGCGACAATGCCACGAACAGCGGGATTTTCAGGCGCGCCACACCGTTGAACACCGGCGAGCGCCGCGAGGTGGGTATGTCGGCATGGTCGGAGCAATAAATCATTGCGGCGAGGTTGAGGTTGGCGCGGCAGTAATCGTAGACCTGCGCGAGCACCCTGTCGGTATAAGCCAGCGAATTGCGGTAATGAGCCTCATACCCCTCCTTGCCCGGCGCCGGGGGGTAGAGCGCCATCTCCGCCGGGTAGCGGCTCTCATAATTGAAATGCGACCCCTTGAGGTGGAGCACCAGAAGATTGTCGGTGTCGGGAGTGACACGCGGCAGGAAATCGAGGAGCGCCTCGTCGTAGGGTATGCGGTTGAGGGCCAGGCGGGTCCAGGCACAGTCGTCGGCACTTTCGGCCATGAGCGACACCGGAGTGTCGTTGGCGCCGATATGGCTCTGGTTGGAATACCACCACACCTTCATGCCGAGGGCATGGGCGGCGTCGACCACCGATGGAGCCCTGTGGAACTTCACCGGGACCTTCTGGTTTGAGGCCGTAAGAGCCGACGTGAGGGTCGGCACAGTCTGGAAATGGCATGAATAGGCGTCGGTGAAAAGCACCGCCGGAGCTTCGGCACCGGCTGCCAGGGCTGAAAGCCAGGGGGTATTGTCGACCTCTCCCGGCTGCGGAGTGAACGCACTCATATACTCGCGCGAGGCCGACTCCCCTATCACGAGCACGAACGTGCGCGGCCGGTGAGACGCCCGCGGGGTAAGTTTGCCGAAAGAGCGCATCCGTTCCCCGGCCCGCGAGGCATAAAGCCGGTTGAGGCGTATATATTCAAGGTTGTCGAACCATAGCGTCAGCACTCCCGCCCTGCGCCAGGGGGAATGCTCTCCCCTGAAAGCAATCGCCGCAGCAACCGCGGCCAGCAGCAGGAGCAGCGCCGGGCGCCACCATCCGGCGGCCACCGGGGTGGCCGCCCCGATATCCCACACGAACCACAGCGCCGTGAAGCCCAGGCAGCCGAGCACCCCCACAAGCGAAGCCCACAGCGGGAAGGAGCGCAGATATTCCCACACCTCGCTGGGGTAGGTGTTCATCACCAGCCGGAGGCCGTCGTGGTCAACACCGCGGCCATATATGGCGGCATACACAATCTGCCCAAGCGGAATCCATGCCAGCGGAATCTCCACGGCCGCCATAAACGCACCAGCCACAGCGTTGCCGGGCCACAACGCCTGCAAGGCCAGCCACAGCGCCGACAGCAGCGAGCAGAGGTAGAGGCCGAAAGCGAAATCCATTTTATTGTCGATTTCAGTGGCATGTGCGCGGCGCGAGAAAAGGTCGATTACCGGGTATGTAAGGCACCACAGCGTCGAGAGGGCCACAATCGCCCCCAGAGGGATGTCAAACCGCTCCACACCGGCCACGGCAAAAGGCGCCACCGCCAGCACCGAGGCAATGGCGAAGCGCGAGGCCTGCTGATGGCGCGCCGAGGCGGAAAGCCCCTTCGACAGGCCGAGATACAGAAGATACACCGCGGCCCACACGGCCACGGCAACCAAGATATAAGATAAGTAACCCATTTTTCCGACGTCAAAGTTAGCTATAATCTTTCAAAAGTCGTAATTTTGCACATTATTTGTAAACAGATGCATAGAATCCTATTCACCCTCATATTGCTTATGGCGGCGGCGGCCGGCGCCGGGGCGCAGGAACAGCCCGACTCGGCCGTGCTCCTGGTGCCTGAGACGGCCATAGCCCGCCCTGATACAATGCTGATTATCCACGGGGAGGAAACCGCCCCCGACGACATATACGGCGACACCCAGCTCATTATCCGCACCGATGCCGACAGCACCGCCACAGACGGCGGCGGCGGTAAATTCCCGGTGGCAGAATTCGTGGTGCCGGCGGCAACCTTCACCGTGGCATCGCTCTTCGTGCGCACCCCCTTCCTGGTGCACTGGCGCGAGGAGGCGCAGAAGCACCTCTCGAACCATGGCAAGAACAAGACCACCGTCGACAACTACCTCCAGTATCTCCCCGCCGCCGCCCCATATCTGCTCTACGCCTGCGGCTACAAGGGGGACCACAACTTCCTCGACAAGACGATACTGCTGGCCATGTCGGCCGCCACATTCGCTGTGCTCAACAACACCCTGAAATTCGCCTTCAGCGAGCAGCGCCCCGATTCCCAGGCCCGCAACTCCTTCCCCTCGGGCCACACCGGCACCGCCTTCATGGGAGCCGAATATATGCGCCGCGAATACTGGAACCACAACAAGTGGGTGGCCATGTCGGGCTACATGGTCGCCACGGCCGTGGCCTACCTGCGCATCTACAACAACCGCCACTGGATCAACGATGTGGTGGGTGGCGCCGCCCTGGGCTACCTCTCCACCACCTTCGCCTACTGGATCTATCCGAAGATATTCCGCAAACGCGAGCGGATGCACCGCCAGGAGCTGCTCATACGCCAGCAGAAAAAACAGCAGAGCGGCCAGATGGTGATGGCCGCGCCTTTCGCCACAGGCCACTGCGCCGGCATAAACCTGAGCTACACATTCTGACCACGCCATGACCCACGACAACCGCATCACCGCCATTGTGCACACCTACAACGCCCGCGAGCATCTGGGGCGCGTGCTCGACACCCTGCAAGGGTTCGACGAACTACTTGTGGTCGATATGGAGAGCACCGACGACACCTGCGACATAGCCCGGCAGAAGGGTGCGCGCGTAGTCACCTTTCCCCGCGGCGAGCACCGCATCGTGGAGCCTGCCCGGCAGTTCGGCATTGACCATGCCTCACACGGATGGGTGCTGGAGGTCGACGCCGACGAGCTGGTGCCCCCCGAACTTACCGCCTTCCTGCGCAGGATGGCCGGGAGCGCCGACGCCCCCGACGGCCTCTATATACCGCGCCGCAACTACTTCATGGGGCGCGAGATGCACTCGGGCTACCCCGACCCGGTGCTGCGCTTCTTCCGCCGCGACAAATGCCGGTGGCCGGCCACAATCCATGCCATACCGCAAATCGACGGACGCACCGATGCTATCCCCGCGCGGCGCAAGGAGTTGGCGTTCATCCACCTGGCTAACGAATCGGTGCACTCACGCGCCGACAAGCACCTGCGCTATTCAACCTACGAGGCCGACCGCAAGGCCGGCCGAAGGCGCCATCCGGGCGCCGACCTGCTGTGGCGCCCCGCATTCATATTTCTGCGCAAATATCTCCTCAAGGGGGGATGGCGCGACGGCCTGCCAGGGCTGGTCCTGTCGGTGCAGGGTGCCTGCAACGAGGCTCTGATATGCTGTAAGCTCGCCGAAAGGAAATATCACGCAAAGAACAAAGAGAAAACAAACTTATGATATATGTAAAGGACAAAGGGCGGCTTTGCAACAACATCCTGCAGTTCGGCCACGCCTATGCCTGGGCGCGCGAACATGGCCTCAACGCCATATCGATGCGCTTCTCCTACAAATACAAGGGGTTCAGGATATGCCACACCAAGGGGCACAACCTGTGGAGCTACCTGTGGGCAAAATATGCCTCCGCGCTTAAAATCATACCCACGGTTGACTATGACTCCCCCCTGCTGTCGCCCGGCAGCCTTGCCAGCCGCGAGCGCAAGCTGCTGCGCCATGCCCGCACCGGGGTGGTGCTCTCCGGCTGGTGGGTGCGCCACTACGAGCTCTTCCTTAAATACCGCAGCGAAATCACCGGGCTATTCTCCTTTGACGAGACCGACAACGACGTGCCTCTCCTCCCCTCCGCGGCCGAAGGGTCGGTGTGGCTGGGGGTACACATACGCCGTGGCGACTATGCCCGCTGGAACGGCGGACGCTACTTCTACACCGACCGCCAGTATCTCGAGATAATCAACCGCTTCGTGGAGCTTATGGCCCAGCGCGATGTGCAGGTGAATGTGGCAGTGTTCACCAACGACCCTGAAATCGACCTGCAGTATTACTCGGCCGAGACCGACGTGCGCACCGGCGAGCTCCTCTTCCCCTGCGGCTCGGCCGAGAGCGACCTCCGCGCCCTGTCGCAGTGCGACTACATCATAGGGCCGCCGAGCACCTACTCGCTGGTAGCGGCGATGTACCGCGACCAACCGCTCTACTTCATCACCGACCCCGACAAAAAGTTCACTCTCAACGACTTTTCAGATTTTGAGCATCTCTTCCGATATAATTATTAATCCGGAGCTCAGCCCGGCCGACACCGACGGGCTGAGCGCCCTGGCCGGCACCCTGCTGCGCGGAGAAATCCCCACGGGGGCAGAGCTGGTGTACGACGGCCGCAACCGGCTGTACGTGCACACCCTCCCCTCCGGCCGGAAGGTAAACATCAAGGCATTCCGCCGCGGAGGCGCACTCAAAAAACTGATTTACGGACGGCTGCGATTCGACAAGGGACGCCACTCCTACGACAACGCCCGGCGGCTTCTGGCACTGGGATTCGACACGCCGCAGCCGCTGATGACCTGCTCGGCGCGAAGCGCCGGCCGATGGTTCCTGGAGCGCGCCTTCTACGTATGCGCCCAGGAGGATGCCGTGCGGCAGACCCGCTGCTGGGAGGAGTGGCCCGACCGCGACGCCCTGGTTGAGGCGCTCGGACAGGAGATGGGGCGGCTGTTCCGCGCCGGAGTGCTTTTCCGCGACTTCTCGCCCGGCAACGTGCTGCTGCGCACCGGCACCCCGGCGGGGGAATACCGTTTCGTGTATGTCGATGTGAACCGCACCGACTTCGGGGTGCGCAGCCGCCGCAGGCTGATGTCGATGTTCCGCCGCATCAACATAGTGGAAGCCGAGACCTCACGCCTGGCCCGGGCGCTGGCCCGCGACATGGGATGGGACCCAGAGGCCACCCGTCTCCGCGCCTTAGGGGTGCTCAGGCGGTTCCTGTGGCTCAAGGATGATGTGCAGAAGCCCCTCAAACGCCTCATCCGTCCGGGCAACCCGAAGTACCGCCGCAGCGCAACAAAATAACGCGCGAGGTTGTTGGAATGTAAGACATAAATATGTAAGAGGTTGTTTAAAAATAAATGTAAATACCCGGTGGCGTATCTTTTAGTTAAGGCGCATTGAATGAAGAGGGAGCGTAGCGGGCTACGTGACCGATGAGTTCAATCGCATTAACAGAAGAGACGCCAAGGCGAGGGTAACTTTAAACAATCTCAAAGTCTGAAACAGAACATGCTACGGAAATTACCATACAGTCCGAAAATTTCGGGCATCTTTCACTCTTCAGCTTAGTCACATAGCCGGGCTCAGCTCCTTCGCTTCGGAGCGAAAGCTGCCTCGAACTTTTCGGCCGGGTATTCACATTTATTTTTAAACAACCTCTAAATTTGGAGCTGCGGGCGAAGCCGCACATAATCAACGTTTCAACAACACGACGACATGGAAATCTATTGCCGCAACATAAACCGCTACCTGCCCCTGCAGGGAGGCGAGACCCTGGCCGAAATACTGGCACACACCCCCGAACTCGCGGAGATGGCGCAGAAGGAGCGCCCAATCTGCGCGCGCGTAAACAACAAGACCGAGCCGCTCCAGTTCCAGGTGTTCGGACCGAAGATGGTGGAATACCTGCCGCGCACCTCCGGCTCGGGCGAGCGGGTATATATCCGCTCGCTGTGCATGATGCTGTACTGCGCCCTAAGGCGTGAGCGTCCGGGGATGCGCCTCCGCATCGAGCATTCCATTTCAGGGGGATATTACTGCCGCCTCTCCGATGCCGACGGCAAATCCGTGATACCCGACCGCGCCCTGGTGGAGGACCTGCGCCGGAGGATGCGCGCCCTGAACGAGGCCGACCTGCCGCTGGAGCGCGACGAGATACTCACCTCCGACCTCATAGAACTGCTGCGCCGGGAGGGGCTCGACGACAAGGTGCTGCTCCTCCAGACGGTGCACGACCTCTACACCACATACTACCGTCTTGACGGCGCAATCGACTCATATTACGGCGCTCTGGCTCCGTCGACAGGGCATATCGACGTATTCGACCTTCGCCTGCACAAGGACGGCTTCCTGCTGTTCGGCTTCTGCAAGTCAAACCCCTCGGAGCCGGCGCAGTATGTGACCCGCGAGAAGATGGACCGCGCCTTTGACGAGAACCTGCGCTTCGACCGCATCATCGGCGTAAGCAATGTGGGCGAGCTAAACCGCGACATCGACAAAGGGAAATCGGCCGAACTGATACAGGTGGCCGAGGCGCTGCACGACAAGAAAATATCCTCCATCGCCGACGAGATAACCCGGCGCTACCATGAAGGGGGCGCACGGGTGGTGCTCGTGGCCGGCCCGTCATCATCGGGCAAGACCACCACAACCAAACGCCTTGGCATCTATCTGCTTGCCAACCTGCTGAAGCCCAAGATGATTTCGCTCGACAACTATTTCGTGGACCGCGAACGCACCCCGCGCGACGAAACGGGCGACTACGATTTCGAGTCGCTCTACGCCCTTGACCTCGAGCTCTTCAACCGCGACCTGCAAAGCCTTCTCGACGGCCACGAGATAGAGCTGCCCACCTACAACTTCGAGCTGGGGCGGCGCGAATACCGCGGCGAGCGCCTGCGCCTTGAAGAGGGATCGATACTGCTCATGGAGGGGATACACGGCCTCAATCCGGAACTTACCGCCTCAATCGAAGAGCGGATGAAATACCGCGTGTACGTGTCGGCGCTGACCACCCTCTCCATCGACGACCACAACTGGATACCCACTTCCGACAACCGCCTGCTGCGCCGCATAATCCGCGACCACAAATACCGCGGAGCCTCGGCAGTGGAGACCCTGCGGCGCTGGCCGTCGGTGCGTCGCGGCGAAGAGCGGTGGATATTCCCCTATCAGGAAAATGCCGACTCCACATTCAACTCGTCGCTCCTATTCGAGTTAGGGGTGATGCGCGACTACGGCGAGGCCATTCTGCGCGAGGTGCCCAACGACTGCCCCGAATATGCCGAGGCCTACCGCCTGCGCAAATTCCTCAACTACTTCCGCCCCATCGGCGAGCGCGACATCCCACCCACATCGCTGCTGCGCGAATTTCTCGGCGGCTCATCGTTCCGCTATTGACGCGCCGCGCGGTTAAATTTGGCTGTTTGCGGTGGAATGAGTAAATTTGCAGGTATGAACAACTTTCTCTCACAGACGTGGCGCTGGTCGCGCCGGTATATCTCCCTGCCGCTGCTCATAGCAGTGGCCTACATGGTCTTTATCCTTGGCTTCAACGAGAACTCCTACTTCAAGAGCATGGAATACCAGGCCGAAATCGACCGCCTGACCGAGGAAATCAAGGAGAACACCGACACCATGCAGTACTACCGGAAGCTCAACGCCGAGCTATCGGTAAACCCCGAGGCGCTCGAACGCATCGTGCGCGAGCAATACCACATGCAGCGCCCCGGAGAGGATGTGTATGTGTTCGAGTGACTCACAGCATTATCACAAACAACAGATTATGAGCGAAAAACTTTATACCCGCGAAGAACTGACAGGCCGTGCGCCGTCGGCCGCGATGAGCATCCTGGCAATCACGGGGCTATTAGGGATAGCCGTAGGCACGATGCTGCCGATGATCGGAGTGCTCACCGCCGGAGCCGTGGCATGGTGGAAATATGTGTATGCCGCCGGAGCCGCCTGCTATCTAGTGGCGAAATTCTTCACCCCCTACACCGGGAGCCATCCGCGGGTGAAGCGCCTGATGCGCATAGAGAGCTGGAGCGCGATATTCTTCTGCGTGGCAGCGTTTTTCATATTCTACAACGGCGCTGTGACACGCGACGCCTGGGCCTTTACCCTGGCCGGCGGGGCGCTGCTGATATTCACCTCGCTGAGCATACCGCGCACCATCAGCAAGGAGCTGCGCCGCTCGCAGGAAGCTAAAACCAGGAAAAAATGAAAATAGCGATAATAGGCTACGGCCGCATGGGCCACGAGGTGGAGAAAGCCGCCGTGGCGCGCGGCCACGAAATTGTGTGCCGCATCGACAAGGATAACCGCGGAGAGTTTGACAGCGAGGCGTTTGCCTCGGCCGACGCCGCGATAGAGTTCACCATCCCCACCCAGGCATTCGACAACGTTGACGAATGCCTCAGGCGCGGCATTCCGGTGGTGTCGGGCACCACCGGATGGAGCGCCCGTTTCGCCGAGACCGACGCCCGGGTGGCCGAGTGCAAAGTGCCGATGGTATGGGCGTCGAACTTCTCTATCGGAGTCAACCTGTTCATGCACATAAACCGCGAGCTGGCGCGTCTGGCTGCCGGATTCCCGCAGTACAGCGCCTCGATGGAGGAGATTCACCACATACACAAGCTCGACCATCCCTCGGGCACAGCCATCACCCTTGCCGAGGGTATAATAGCCGAAAGCCGCTATACCGGCTGGCAGGAGACCGACGGCGCGACACCCGACGCCGACCCCGCCCTGCTCCCCGTGAGCCACCGCCGCGAGGGGGAGGTGCCCGGCACACACATCATACGCTGGGACAGCCCCGCCGACACCATCACCCTGGAGCACCGCGCCAAAAACCGCAGCGGCTTCGCCATGGGCGCCGTATATGCCGCCGAATGGCTCGCCGGCGCCCCCGGAGCGCCGCGACGCTACTCCATGACCGACGTCCTTGAATCCATCTTTAAGAAATGACCGATAACGCAACAACCTCAGGCGCAGAGCACAAAGCCGGCTTCATGGCCGACCTGCGCCGCCGCATATCAGAAACGAAGACCACCCGCTGGATTCGTTTCGGCATAGTATTCCTTCTGTTCGTGCTCTGGGTGGCATGGATGGGCAACTGGTGGCTGCTCCTGGCCGGGCTGCTCCTTGTCGACATCTACATCACCGGCTATATCCCCTTCACCTGGTGGAAGAAAAGCGAAAAGCCGTGGGTGCGCGCCCTGATGTCGTGGGTCGACGCCATAGTCTACGCCCTGGTGCTGGTCTACTTCGTGTTCGCCTTCCTGGGGCAGAACTACCAGATACCCTCCTCCTCGCTTGAAAAGACACTGCTCACCGGCGACTATCTGTTTGTAAACAAGGCTGTCTACGGCCCCCGCGTGCCGATGACACCGGTCAATTTCCCGCTGGTACACAACGAGCTCCCCTTCGGCCTGGGCAAAAGCTACTCCGATGCCGTGACCCTCGGCTACCACCGCCTCAAGGGGATGCGCCAGGTTGAGGCCGGCGACATCGTGGTGTTCAACTTCCCTGCCGGCGACACCGTGATGACCCGGATGCAGAACCCCGACTACTACCAGTTGGTCAACATACACGGCCGCGACTACGTGCTCAACAATCCCGAAATATTCGGCGAGAAGGTATGGCGCCCGGTCGACCGCCGCGAAAACTATGTGAAGCGCGCCGTGGGGCTCCCCGGCCAGCGCATAAAAATCGTTGACGGCGAGATATTTGTCGACGGCGAGAAATTCCTCACCCCGGCCAACGTGCAGTTCAACCACTTCTACCAGACCACGTCGGGAGCGCTTTCCGACGACGAGTTCGACGCCCTGGGCATCTCGCCCGACGACCGCGAGCGCATACCCGTGACCCCCGATGACGTGGAGCCCCTGCGTTCGCTCGGCTTCAAAGTGAACCCCGACGGCTCTGTGCCCCCCATCTATCTCTCCCCCCTCACCGCCGCCATGGTGGCCGAGATGGAGGCCTCGCCCCGCTTCCACAAGGTGATGAAGCAGGAGCCGGCCCCCGAGCAGATGCTGACACTCTTCCCCGAAGCGATATCGCAGGGGTGGACACGCGCCGAATACGGCGGCGACAGCGGCCTGTGGATTCCCCGCAAAGGCACGGCGCTGAAGATGGACCGCACGGCATGGGATATATACGGACGCACAATCCGCGTGTATGAGAACAATCCCACGGCCGAATGGCGCGACGGGCAGATGTACATCGACGGCAGCCCCGTGCCCTACTACACCTTCAAGATGGACTACTATTTCATGATGGGTGACAACCGCGACTGCTCGCTCGATTCGCGCTACTGGGGCTTCGTGCCCGAGGACCATATAGTGGGCACCCCCTGGCGTGTGCTGATTTCCTTCGACAAGGACAAACCCCTTCTTGGAGGCGGCGTTCGCTGGAACCGCATACTGCGCGACGCCAATCCCGACAAATGATGGACACACCCCTCACCGGGCCGGTAGCCCTGCCGCCGCGCTATTACGGCTCGATAGCATACTACACCGTCGTGGCGGCCGCCCCTCAGTCGAGGATGGACTTCAGCATTCTCTACGACAAGCGGATGAAGGAGGCGCACCGCTGCGAGATTGCCGACAAGGAGGGGCGCACCCGCCTGACGGCCTCCATCGGCAAACCACACGGCATACAGCGCGCCACATGGAGCGATGTGCCGCTGTCGCCCCACAACAGGTGGTGGCACACCCACCGCGTGACACTGGAGTCGGCCTACGGCCGCACCCCATTCTTCGAGTTCTACATCGACCGCTTCCTCCCATTCCTCACCGACGGTGTGACAGAGCGCTACCCCACCCTGCACGTCCTCGATGAAGCCATCGACACCGAAATCCGCCGGATACTGCTCCTGCCTGCGGCATCCGAGAACTCCGAGCCTTGCGGACACCTTGTCACCGACCCGGAAGAGGTGGCCGCAGCCTTCGGCCACCTCCCCTACTGGCAGGTGCGGGCCGACCGCCTGGGCTTTATCGGAGGCCTGTCGGTTCTCGACCTCATATTCAACCTCGGCCCCGAAGCCGCCCTACACATACGCCGGCGATAAAGCCTGCATTCAAGCCAATCACATGATAACCAAATATTTATCGGCAGCAGGATGAACACCTGCTCTCCGCCTACCGGATACCTTATGGAAAACGACACCAGGCCCGCGGGGGGAAAGGAGCCCCCCGGCAGACTATTTGTTACGCTTGCAGCGGCCGTGGCTATGGTCGCGGCGCTATCGCTGGTGCCCTGGAGCCGCCTCACGGCGGGATTCCTCAAGGACTTCAACCTGTTGGAAGACCTTGCCGGCGAAGTGTCAGCCCTCCCCGGCGAGGCCGGCGACGAGGCCATCGACCCGGCGCTGATTGCCGCACAGCAGCAGGCCCAGGCCCGCATAAAAGCTGTGAGCGAGGCTGTGGCGGCCGGCGCCGAGGTGCCTGACTCGCTGCTGCGCCCGCCGGTGGCGCCGCGGCGCGGCGACCTTGTGGTGCTGGAGGACTATTCGCCCGGAGGCGACGGCCTGGCACGTTTCCGCAACGCTCTGGCCCGGCGCCACACCCGCCCGGTGCGTATAGCCGTTATCGGCGATTCATATATCGAGGGCGACATCTTCACCATGGACCTCCGCGAAAAGCTTCAGGAGCGTTATGGCGGACGCGGCGTGGGGTATGTGGCGCCTCACAACGTGGTGTCGGGATTCAGGCCGACAGTGCGCCAGACCGACAGCGGATGGGCCGACCACGACCTGCGCGACGACAACAGCCCGCTGTGCCGCTGGCTCGCCGGGCAACGTTTCACCGGAGCGCCGGGAGCCACCGTGACATGGCGCGCAGCCGACGCGCCGCCCCACGTCACCGGCTGGAATTCAGCGACGATACTGTTCAGATCGAGCGGCACGGGAGTAGTGGCGACCGACTCCGGCAGCGGACCGCGGCAACACAGCATCACCCCCTCCGACAGGGTGCAGAGCATCATCATCCGCGGCGGCATGACCTCGCTCAGGCTCACCAACAAATCAGTCAACGGGCTCACGCTCATAGGGGTATGGCTCAACGACTCCACCGGCGTGACGGTCGACAACATGTCGCTCCGCGGCAATTCCGGCATAACACACCGCAATGTCGACCCCGCGCTCGCACGCGAAATGGCACCCCTGGCCGATTACGACCTCATTGTGGTGGAATACGGACTCAACGCCCTGACTGCCAGACAGACAGATTATTCATACTACGCCTCGGCAATGGCCGCCACACTCTCGCGGCTGAAGGAGAGCTACCCCCGCGCCGACATAATAATGATGGGCGCCGGCGACCGCGGGCATAAACGCGGCGCCGAGGTACACTCCACCCCTACCCTCCCCTATATGATTGACGCACAGCGGCAGACGGCACGTCGCGCCGGAGTGCTCTTCTGGGATACCCGTGAAGCAATGGGGGGCGACGACGCCATTGTGCGCTGGCGCGCCGACCGCCTGGTCAACACCGACTACATACACCTTAACTTCCGCGGCGGCGCCAGGCTCGCCGACCTCTTTGCAAAAGCCCTTGACGACGCCCTGACACAACCAGACAGCCCCCTGACACCTCCACGATGACACCACGCCCTTGCCCCGCCCCTCCGGCCGCGCCCCGCGGCTCCGCCATGCGCTATCTGTGCGTGGCGCTGATGTGCGTGTGTCTCTTCGCCACGGGATGGCTTGCCGGAAAAGTATACGGCGGCTCCTGGGAGCTGCCGCCCTGGCTCACACGCCTCGGGGAGATGGCAGCCTACACCCCCGGGGAGCCACTGCTGTTCAACTCCGGGCTGTTCATGCTGCTGTTCGTGGCCTTCACGGGAATCCACACCCTCTGCCGCCGGCGGCGCGGGCTTCAGATGGCGGCCGTGATAGCATTCTCGCTCTATTTCTACTGGAAATCAAGCGCCACATATTGCTTCATACTCCTGGGGATATGCCTCACCGACTACGGGCTCGGACTCACAATGGGAGCCACGCGCAGCCGCACCATGCGCCGCGCCCTGGTGTGGGCCAACGTACTCATCAATGTGGGGATGCTGGTGTATTTCAAATATTTCAACCTCCTGGGGCAGACCCTTGCCTCAATCACCTCCACAGATTTCGACCCTCTCGACCTGGTGCTCCCCGCCGGCATCTCGTTCTTCTCCTTCCGCTCGATGAGCTATATGGTCGACCTCTACCGCCGGCGGATGGAGCCATGCCGCTCGCTGGCCGACTATCTGTTTTTCCTCACATTCTTCCCCCCGCTGCTGGCCGGCCCGGTGGTGCGTGCCGCCGACATGCTGCCGCAGATCCGCGCCGGGCGACCCGCCACCCGCGCCATGGTGTCGGAGGGTATCTTCCTGGTTATCTGCGGCCTGGTTAAGAAAGTAATTGTAGCCGACTACCTCGCCGGCAACTTCGTGGACCGCATATTCGACAACCCCGCGCTCTACTCCGGTTTCGAGAATCTGATGGGGGTCGCAGGCTTCACCATACAGATCTACTGCGATTTCTCAGGCTATTCCGACATGGCCATCGGCCTGGCCCTGATGCTTGGCTTCCGGTTCAAGGATAACTTCAACGCTCCATTCAAGTCGCAGAGCCCCACGGAGTTCTGGCGCCGCTGGCACATATCGCTATCCTCCTGGCTGAGAGACTATATCTATATTCCCCTGGGGGGTAACCGCCGGGGCAAAGCACGGCAGTATGTCAACCTCACCGTGACAATGCTTGCAGGCGGTCTCTGGCACGGCGCCTCATGGATGTATCTGCTCTGGGGAGGCTACAACGGCGCTCTACTGGCCGCACACAAAGCCGTGAGAAAACACTGGCCCGCACCACGGCGCCTCAAAGGCACACGCCTGCTCGCCGCAGCCAATATAACCCTCACCCTGGCGCTCATCATGGCCGGAATGATGATATTCAGGGCACACACGCCGGCCGACATAGCCGTGATGTCGCGCCAGATTCTCACCGACTTCCGCCCGCAGGTAATCCCGTCGTTCATCGAAGCCTACATGCTCATCACCTGCATCATAGCAGGCGCCTGGATGATGCACTGGCTGCCGCGCCGCCACACCATCGGCCTCATGCGCCGCTTCAGCGCGCTCCCCACGGCTGCGCAGGCCGCCATCCTCGCCATCGCCATCTTCTTCATCATCCAGACCCGCCAGGCCGACCTGGTGCCCTTCGTCTACCTCAAATACTGACTCCGGGTGGAGGGTAAGACAGGTAGGACGAGGAGGACGGGTAGGACTTTTTAGGAATATTCGGGTGACCGCGCCGATACCGAAAAGTTGGTATCGGCGCAGGGCCGTGGCCAAAAGGGGATACCCAAATGTGGGTATTTTGCGCTATAAATTAGAATGTTACGAAATTTAGGCTTAACTTTGCGTAGTGAAATTATGTAGAATTATACGTTAACCTCATACGACAAAACGTAAGCCTTTGACAGATATGCCCCTGCGCGACGCAGGGGCTTTTCTTTCGCCCACACGTGTCTCGTCCTGAAAAAAGTTGACTCCTAACGAGTCAAAAAGATGATTAAATTTCAGAGTCTGCCGAGACAAAAACGACAAGCAATCCGCGATGAAGTCCTACGGCTTTATGCGGAAACAGATTTCA
>SCEJ01000069.1 GCA_004102785.1 Muribaculaceae bacterium Isolate-013 (NCI) | reverse complement strand
CAATATCGAAGTTGTCTATCAGGACTTCGGGTAGGATGGCTCTGAGCAGTTGATCTGGTTTCATTGTGCAAAGATAACACTATACTCTTGATACTCTCTCCCGCCCACCGGAAAAATCCGCTGACCCCTTGTAAATCGGCGAATAGATTACACGCATCTGCCCAACCATACTCTGTCACCCCTTTTATGGGCACAATCACATTGATTTTCAGGACATCACAAAAGTTTAAAATTTATCAGGGCTGACGCATGAGATTTAAAATTCATCCTACGTGTTTTGATTTTTGAATTACAATCGCTATCTTTGTGAAGTTACAATCCGCGTAAACGAGGCTCTTACTGTCTTGAATAAGTAAAAAAGTCAAATAGAGTCTACCTTAATTCAATATATTAACTAATCAATCATTTATGGAGAAAATCCACACATGGCTATCGTTGTTGCTGGCAGTCACAATGCCGACAACCGCAATGGCGGCCTACACAGCGCCATTCAGTTTTACACCTACACAAGCCCAATTCAATGAGTGCGTTGTCGAGGATGTCGACGGCGACGGTGTGGTCACAACCTACGACTCATCGGAGAGCGCATTCAAACACGGCATGTCGATGGGCGGCATAATTTCGGACGACTACCTGTTCATGCCGGCAATCACGCTGCAGCCGGGCTCTTACAAACTACTGTTTGATTTCAAGACAAAAAGCGACAAAGAGAATTTCGCCATCTGCCTGGCGACAGCCCCCAGCAGCGCCTCGGTGACACAAGTCATCACCGCCAAAGAAGATGTCACAAAAACGGAATACACCACCGAGACAAGCACTTTCGACATCGCCACCGCCGGCGACTATCACCTGGCAATCCATGTCTACTCGCCAAACGGCAGGTGGAACATGTGGTGGCGCAATTTCAGACTCACCGCCATTGACGATGCTCTGCCCCAGGTGCCACAGCTCAGCGCTGTGGCCGATGGCCTTGACGTGACAGTGACAGTGACCCTTCCAGCCAAACAAATCAACGGCAACGCCCTCTCAGGTTCCCTCAACGCCAACATCAGCGTTGATGGCGAAACAGTGAAAACCCTCAATGGCGCCCCGGGGGCAACCGTCTCTGACGTAATCACATGCACTTCGGGAGTCCACCAGATCGGAGCATCTGTCACAGCCACAGTCGGCGGCGTGGAAAAGACATCTGAAATCGTCACAGCCGACATCGAGACCTACCGCAAATGTCCCGACCCGATGACAGTGCCCGTGGCTCTCGCTCCCGACTACGACGAGTTCACATGGGCAACCGTAATCAACAACAACGATGATTCGAGTACATGGCAGTTTGCAAACTCGGGAATGCCCGAACCGGTTACCACAGCCGTGCGATACTCGTCGAGCTGGGCATCTGACGGCGACGACTATTTCGTGCTCCCGGCCACTCAGTTTGCCGCCGGCGCATATGAAATCTCCGTAGAGATGGGCACGAAATACCATGAGGAGTCGTTTGAAATCTACGTCGGCGGCCAACCGACTGTAGAGTCGCTGACACAAAACAAGATAGCCTCCTTCTCAAAAAACCTAAACGACTCATGGGAGCACGTAAAGACCCGCCTTATTGTGACCGAGGCGACCCGGCTCCATGTCGCTTTCAAAGCCACGTCGCCCAGCAACCAATCCTACCTTTACCTGCGCGACTTCCGCATTGACGCCATCGACGCCTCAATGCCCGCCATGCCAGGCATAGAGGCCGAATTCGACGGCGGCGACGGCAACCTGAACATCACCCTGCCGGCAACCGACCTGATGGGCAACGCCCTGCCCGTCACTACCGTTTATGCCACTGTGACCCTCGACGGCAACACCGCAGAGACACCCGTAAGCGGCGCTCCAGGCACCATGGTGGCCGTGCCCTGCACCGGCCTGGCAAAAGGTGAGCACACCGCATCAGTGCGGGTCTACATCGAGCGTGACGGCGACAAAGTCTACACTGAAGAGGCGTTGACAACATTCACCGTGGGCCTCCCCTCTACATTCGCCTATGAAATGCCTGTGACGCTTAGCCTGGCCGAAGATATGTTTGCCGACATGGTGCTGCTTGACGCCAACGGCGACGGCACCACATGGACAGCACAGCCCGATGCCATCAAATATGGATACAACACATCCAACGGCGGCGACGACTGGCTCTTCACAGCCCCGGTCGACATCGAGCAGATCGATTTCCTGGTCAACATCGCCATCGAGGCAAAATGCCACAGCAGCAACTATGACGAAGGTTTCGAGATATGGCTTGGATCGGCACAGACCCCAGAGACGATGACAATGAAGATTCTTGATGTGCCGGCGCTGAAGAACTCGGAATACACCACCCAGAGCGAGGATTTCATGATATCAACTCCCGGAAGATACATCCTCGGCATCCACGAGATTTCGGGTGCAAACAAATATGGCCTCTATCTGAAAAACCTGCAGCTAACCTACACCGACAAGCCCAACACCACGCCCGGATGCGCCACCGACATTGTGGCTCAGGGCAACATCACCGGAGCCCTTGACGCCACCGTGACATTCACAATGCCCGCCACTAACGTGCCCGGCGAGCCCCTCGACCCCGACACTCAGCTCACAGCAACCGTGACATCACCCCTCGAGACTCAGACTGTGACAGGTCTTCCCGGCACTGAACAACAGGTGACCGTGGCATGCAACGAAGGCGAAAACCAGATTAAAATCGTTGTGGCCAACGCCGACGGCGATGGTAAAGCAGCCTACACAACGGCTCGTTGCGGTCTTGACAAGCCAAAGACTCCGGTCATCACAAAAGCCGTGGTCAGCGACGACAACTGCACGCTCCATATCGAATGGGAGCCGGTGACACAGGGGCAGACCGGCGGCAACGTCAACCCCGACGGCATCGACTACTACCTGTGGGAATATGACCCCGACGATGAAGACTGGTATCAGCTCGATGTATTCAGCACCACATCCTACGACTACACGCTGTCTGATGACTGGAAAAGTTCCCTCAGCCACATTATCGTGGGTGTGCAGGCTTACAACGGCCTCAACTCAGGCTCGGGAATCGCTCCGGCCGAAGCAGTGCTCGGCAAGCCCTATGATCTGATGATGGCCGACGACTTCGCCGGCTTCAGGTTCGCCTACAAGCCCGTAACCCTCTCATCGACTCTCCAGGAAGAATACCGACCCGAATGGGGGCTTGGCGACCCGGCCAGCTTCGTGTCGACCGCCGTATCGGCCAACGGTGCCGCCCTGGTTGGCCGTACAACATTCAACCGTGGCGACTCATACGTGATTATGCCCAAATTCTCAACCGCAGGCATGCCCGAGGTCGATGCACGATTCTCAGTCTATGTCTATCCTGTGGCACCGCAGTACACGCTCGTATATCGCGATGCTGAAGGCAGATTCAATGAAATCGAGTCCTTCAACATGACCGGTATAGACGCCGGCTGGCACGATTTTACAGTGCACCTGCCTCAGGAATTGACCGACAAGCCATGGGTAGAACTCGCCCTGTTCGTCAACTTCGTGAACGGATCCACAAGCCATGCGCTGATTGACAGCTACAAAATAGGCTCACCTACAGATGTGGCAATCAACGCAGCGGAAAAGGACTCGAACCTCGAAATCATACCCGTTGAAGGTGGCGTAATCGTTACCGGCGCAGCCGGCAAGACCGTCACAGTCTACTCGACCGACGGACGCGCTGTGTGCGTCACCACCCCGTCCGCCGACCGCACCTCTATCAGCCTCGCCCCGGGCATCTACCTCGTTGCAGCAGGCAACTCGGGCAAGACCGTTGCCGTGAGATAAAATCAACGACACCGTCAACACCATAACGCAAAAGGCGCTGCGGCGGGATATCTTCCGCCGTAGCGCCTTGTTCCTTCCTTAACATCAGCCCCGGCTCTTGCGGCTCACATCATTCCGAAGCGTAGGAAAGGATTGTCGGGCTCTTGATTTCCACATTATACTCTTCGGCGCGGGTAAGGATAGCCTTGGCGAGTTTTGGTTTCAGCTCTTCAGGGCAATAACGGAAATATGCCTCCGCGGCACGCACATGCGCTGCGTCGGGCATAGGATACTCTCGGCGTTCAGGCAAGCCGAAAATATTGTCGGGGAGTTCGTTTTTCTCCTCATATGAAAGTCGGTCAGTCATAATAAATAAAATTTACAGATACACACATAAAACGCCGCCCCGGGGCCAAATGTTTGCCCGAGGCGGCGTCAACCGTGTTTTATGCAATATCATTAACGAATGCCCGGAATATGGCATAAGCCGATATTTCCGACAATCACATAGCTTTCAGGAATTCAATCAAAGCTATCGCAGAAATACCTGCCACATAGCCGGCAAGAGCCATCCATGTGATACGCTTCAGATACCATGTGAATGAAATCTTCTCAATCCCCATGGCAACCACACCGGCGGCCGAGCCGATGATAAGAAGCGAGCCACCCACACCGGCGCAGAATGTGAGGAGATGCCAGAAAAGACCGTCCTCAACAAACAGCAAGGCATACGACGGGTCGGCCGACACCGCGGCTGTGGCCTCGGTCATCACCGGATACATGTTCATGCAGGCAGCCACCAGAGGCACATTGTCGACAATTGACGACAGCACGCCTATTATGCCGTTGATTATGTAGACTTCATGGAAAGTGTCATTGAGCCATGCGGCGAGTTCGCCGAGGATTCCCGACTGCGACAGAGCCGCCACAGCCATAAGGATTCCGAGGAAGAAAAGGATAGTCGACATATCTATATTCTTCACGACCTGCGATATACGCCCTTCCATCTTACCGTCGAGTTCATAGTGGCGCACTATCAGTTCAGTGACCAGCCACAGCACACCGAGCGAAATCAGTATTCCCATATAGGGCGGCAGATGCGTCACAGCCTTGAACACCGGCACAAAAAGCAGCCCCGCCACACCACAGACAAGTATGGCCACCGAAAGGCCGTAATGATGCTCGGATAGCACATATCCCACCCGGCGGTCGGATTCATTGAGAGCCTCTACCGGCTCCGATTTCACAAAACGGGTGGCGATCCATGTGGGCACAGCCACCGATACCAGCGACGGAATCAACAGATTCTCAATCAAATCCAACGACGATACATAATTTTTCATCCACAGCATGATAGTGGTGATATCGCCAATAGGCGACCATGCTCCGCCGGCATTCGCCGACAGCACAATCACCGAGGCGAACATCCACCGCTCCTTCTGGTCGGAGAGCATACGCCGCAGCATCATCACCATTATAATGGTGGTTGTCATATTGTCAAGTATCGCGGAGAGGAAGAATGCCACCACGGCAAGCACCCACATCAGGCCTCTCTTGTTTTTGGCCTTTATATGATGCACTATTATATTGAAGCCGCCATAACGGTCGATAAGCTCGACTATCGTCATGGCACCGATAAGAAACACAACAATCTCGCAAGTATCGCCCAAAGCCAGAATCATATCCTCCGACAGATTCGGGTCATGGCCACACATGGCATAGACAGCCCACAGCACACCGCACATGATAAGGGCGAATGTGGCCTTGTTAATGTGAAGAACATGCTCGGAGGCTATCCCTATATAGCCTATCACGAACAGCACAATCATGGTCGTAATCATACGGTACTCAACTCAACCAATAAAAAGAAACAACTCCCATAGCACCACCTTTGAGAGTGAGTTTCAAATATTTGACAATCAGTAAATTAAAAACAGGTTAAGGGTGCCGGAATCCCTCGCGGAAACCCCTTCACAAAATTATGGATAATTGCTGAACAATTAAAGAAAAAATTCCCTAATACCCCCTAAACTCCAATTTTATCCCAAAAGCACCAACCAAATGCCGCCGCGCACATCAGCCACACATACACATACACATCCGAAATTCTGCCGAAAACAGATCCCCCCTAAAAAAAGAAAACCTGATCTACCTTCACAGGAACATCAGGATTTAAGCCAAAAGGCAAGATTTGTGATTCTAATAGAGTTGTCTTTGCAACTTCAAGTGTAGAGTTTATATCTTACTTACATTCATCTCATCCGAGACACTGTAAGAATCGGAGGGATACCTCACGGCATGCCGCGTTCCGGCATCTCAGATGCTTTACTGCTGCAAAAGTACAAACTTTTTTACAAGCAGCAAAATTTTTACGGAAATTTTTCTTTAATTACGAACAAAACGCCATTATTGCCGAATTTTCCAACAATTCCGCCAATCAATAGTGCTTCACGGAGAGACGACGCAGGTGTTCGTAAAGCTCACGGAGCGGAAGCCCCATCACATTATAGAAATCACCCCGGATTGACTTGATTCCCACTTGTCCTATCCATTCCTGAATGCCGTAGGCGCCGGCTTTGTCATACGGGCGGTAGGTGTCGACATAATACTCTATCTCCTCGGGCATAAGTTCGGCGAACTCCACCTCGGTAGTGGCTGAGAACGACAACTGGCGCCGCAGCGTGGAGAGCGTGACACCCGTCACCACATGGTGCGTGCGTGCCGAAAGGTTACGCAGCATAGCCAGGGCCTCGCGCCGGTCATGCGGCTTGCCTACTACCTCGCCGCGGTTTATCACCACAGTGTCGGCTGTAAGGAGAATGTCGTCCGCACCGAGAAGCGCCTGATACGGATGAGCTTTCTTCTGCGACACATACACGGGCACATCCTCCGGCTGCATGCGCGCCGGGAATGATTCATCGACCTCTATCGGTTCGAGAAGCCTCACCTCCAGACCAAGACCGGCTATAAGCTCGCGGCGCCGCGGCGAGGCGCTGCCGAGCACCAGTTTCTTATTTCCGAGAATATTGAATTTGCTCGTTTCCTCCATAATAAACAGCCTCTTACTATTTTACCATCCGAAAGCGTCCTCGCCCATCGTCCATCGTCCCTGGGCGCGAAGCACCTCCTCTATCAAGTCGCGGGCCACACCGTAGCCTCCCTGCACCGGCGACACATATTTGGCAATCATGCGTATATCAGCCGCCGCATCGCTCGGAGCCACAGAAAGCCCCACATGCTGCATGCACTCGAAATCGGGCACATCGTCACCCACATAGGCAACCTGGTCGGGGGTAAAGCCGTTAGCCATCATCCACCGCTGGAGCACGCGAAGTTTCATCGAAACCTGGGTAAACACATCTTTTATACCCAATGTATTGTAGCGCTTGATTATGCCGGCCGAATCAGCCCCTGTGATAATAGCCATCTTCAGGCCGTTGCGGGCTGCGAACTGAATCGCATAACCGTCCTTCAGATTGACCATACGCCGCGGCACACCATCGCGCCCCATCAATACGGTAGAGGGCGACAGAACTCCGTCGACATCAAACACGATAGCCCGGATTTCATTCAGGTCGTATGCTATTTTACTCATAATCAACTGTTGGTTTTATATAATCAATTCCGGATGGCTGGCATCGAGAATGCGCTGCGACACAATGCGATACAACTCCTTCATTCCTTCATCAGGCAATTCTTCGATATGGCGCCTGAGCACATTCATGTCGCCGCGCTGCGCCGGCCCGGTCATCGCCCCGGCAGGCGAAAGACTGCCGAGTTTGCCTAAGGTTGCCTCAAGCAGGGGCAGCAGGCAGGTTATATCAAGCCCCTCCTTACGCAGGAGTATGTCGGCCTCGGCCCACATTTGGTTGGCGAAGTTGCATGCAAAGACCGCCGCCAGATGCAATGCCCTGCGTCGGCGGCTCGTAGCGGTATATACACGCGAGGAAACCAGCCCGGCAACACTTTTCAGCGTTTCAAGAACCTCCGGCCGCGACCCCTCGACGAAGAACGGCACCTTGCCTACATCGACAGGAATCTCCTTTGAAAATGTCTGCAACGGATAAAAAGAGCCGAACGCGGTTTTCTCACCGTCAAACACCTCAAGCCCTACCGAGCCCGAGGTGTGCGCCCATATCCCGGGAAAGTTCTCTGTCGACGAAGCTATCGTTGCAATGGAATCATCATTCGACACGATAAGATAGAGGTCAGAATCGCCGTATAGACAGTCAAGCGACGCGGTGGCCTTACAGCATTTTTCTCTGCCTTCCAGGCCGCAAACGGCATTCACTCTTGCAGCCAGTGCACCGGCCGAATCCTCATGCCTGCTTATAACCTGCCTCACATCAGTCACCGACGCCAATGCCGGAGCAAGATGCCACGCCACGTTTCCGGCACCGATTATGCTTATTCTCAACCGAGCCACCTGTTGCAATCAATGCTCTACGAGGTTATCGTCAGCCGCTTTCCAGCTCCCTACATGCACTTTTTCCCAAAGGAGCCGCGAGGGGTCGATGGGGCGGCGCTCCTCATCCTTGTAGCCGAACGACAGGATGCAGAGCACTCCGAATTCCTCCGGTATGCCAAGAAGCTGGCGCACATAATCCTCCGAGGGTTCGTCATCGGGCCGGAAGCGGTTGCGCACTTCCACCCAGCAGCTTCCGAGTCCGAGGTCGGCGGCCTGGAGCTGCATTATGATGGCGGCAACGGATGCATCCTCCACCCATGCGTCGGATTTCGTCATGTCGGCAACCACCACAACGGCCATAGGGGCATTGGCCACCGATGTGGCGTATGATGGTTTGCACTCTCCGAGCCTGGCGAGCATCTCCTTATCCTCCACTACAACGAACTGCCATGAACGCTGGTTTTTAGACGTGGGGGCAGTAAGGCCGGCTTCAAGAATAAGACGCACGGCATCCGGATCAAGGGGTTGCGACGTATATTTTCTGATACTTCTGCGGTTCAGAAGAAGATTGTGAAAGCTTTCCATAAGCCTAAGTAACTTATCAGGAATTTGTTTGATATAACCGGTGCCCGGACGAACGGCTCATTTCATGCACACCCATGCCTGGCTGTTGCCGAGAAGCTCCTTCTGCTCATAGGCTCCGGCGCATGTGGCGGCCGTGGCCTGATATACCCGGTATACACCATCGGCGGCGGTCATGCCGAACTCGCATCCGCTGCGTGACGCGATATAACGTGATGCCTCACTCTCATCGGCGAACGAGGCCACTACAACACAATATGTGTCGCTGTTGTCAAAACGGAGTGCGACACCGGTTTGTTCATTTATGTCATATAACGGAGCGGCATCATACACTGCCGAAACGGCTGATGCTGCCACCTCCTGCCCTGAAAGCATCTCCGTTGCCGGATCCGACGCGGAAACAGCCTCGCACTCTTCAGCACGCGGGGCAGCCTCAGGGGCTATCGAAGCTTTAGCAGGCTCATTGACAAGATTTATCGGGTTGTAGAAAAACAGCCCTACGGTGAGCAACACGGCCACAGTGGCAGCAATGCCGACGGCATTTCCACGCACACGGCTCCAAAAACTCTCCCTAAGCTCCTCATCAAATGCATCAGGACCTTTTGCATCCGATATTTCAGCCACCGGAACAGTATGCGGCGCGACCGGAGGGACAGACGGCAATACCACCGGGGCCGGAACATGCGCGACATCCGGTGCTGATTCCACCGAAACAGCTTCCGGAATATGCCTTACAGCCTCTGTTGTGATTAGATCAAGTCCGAGATTAAGATAGTTGACAGCTTCGGCGGCCGGATAGAACCGCACCGGCGCACCGTCACGGCTCACGAACACGCCGAGATTCCCGAAAGGAATCTCGCCATCCGAAAGCAACAGGTCATTGATATACTCCACCTGCCTGCGGATATATGAAGCCGCCTCTCCATAAGTGAGCTTTTCGCGGCGGCACAACGAGCTTGCCAGCAATCCGTCATCCTCCTGCAACTCCGCATTGAACGCCACACGGCGCGATGGGGGCATCATGAGTGAATTCTCCTTATCGTAGAAATATGCCGGGGTGCGGCGCGCTATGAAAGCGCCCCAGCCGGGAAGCACCACGCATTCATGGCGCCTCAGCAGATATTCGATATGAAGAATAATCGTATTCATTGCAGGAAGTGAGCTTTGAGATGCAAAGTTAACTATTTCAACCGTAATCTCAAAACGAAACCCTACGAATCACAAAATAAATCGGAATAATAACAGCACATAGTCTCTGCGCCGCCACCATGCCGGGTGGAAAAACAAAGGGTGGGCTGCCTGGCATTTGAATATGGCGGTTTGGATGAAAATACCAGGCGGCCCACCGGGGAATTGCTTACCCTTATTATCATTTAAACAGAAGTCATATAAGTAGTAATCAATAAGAAAAATACTATATTGAAAAATTTTATGCAAATATAATGGTAAAAGCCATACAAAAGTGTTAACTAAAGTTAAAAGTTGCCGTTATGGCAACAATCGACAGCCACCCCGAAGGCTTTGCAGAAAACCTTCGGGGTGGCTGTTAAAGTCAAGAGGGGTTTTAAGTCAAAACAGACTCAAAGCGAGGCCACAGTGTCGGCAGGAGCATCATGCGTGGCAGTCAGCTCGGCGTACTTGGCATTCATACGCTCTGAGATGCGCATGTTAATCTGCTTGATTTCGTCGGCCTGCGTGGGGTCGAGCTTTACATCAAGACGGGCAAACGAGTCGGTCAACTCCACAAAATGCCCTACATAGGCGGCATAGCCGGCCTCGTCAGAGATATTCCCTATGGCAGCCTCTTCGGCTTTCAGCCGCTCAACATAGGCTTCATAGTCCTTTGTGCCGTCGCACGAAGAAAGAGCCGCAGCCGCAAACAGGGCTATCATGATATATGATGATTTTTTCATCGTCGGTTTATGCAATATCGTTGTAACTATTCAGCGGACGCGCCGATGTAGTCGCCGTTTAGAAAATGGCGAGGATTGCGTTGTAGGGCGAGTTGCCGTGCTTCTTGGTTGTCTCGACGATTGAGTGCAGATTCATGAAGGCATCGGCA
>SCEJ01000068.1 GCA_004102785.1 Muribaculaceae bacterium Isolate-013 (NCI) | reverse complement strand
AAAAAAATAAGATTTTGATAACATAATAACTCTTTGACATACAGACATGGAAAAATTACCCGATTCGCAATGAACCGGGTAAGGGAAGATATGATATTTATTTTAGTTTAAATGAAAGAGCCGTGCGGCGGCGGAGGGCGAATGAACAAAACGGCTGGGAGCGGCGTATATACTATACACCCCTTATGATACGTTATATGCGTGGCGGCATGTGCGTCGTCGCCGGGTGTGTAAATCCACGTTTTCAACAGTCACTTATCCCCCACCTCAGAACAATGTCAATCAAATTATCAGACCGTTTGCGCCGCCAAGCCATGGCGTGGTTTGCTGGCGTGTGTATCATCAGCCTCTGCGGCGGAGCTGCGCTTTCGGGATGCGGCACCATTCATGGTTACGGCGGAGTGGAGCATTCGTTCGGGTATGATTTCGACGATTACGAGCCGCACCACCACCACCATCATCACCATAAGGACTATAAAAAATACCGCAAGGAGCAGAAAAAGCGCTACAAGGCTTATAAAAAGCACCAGAAGAAGATGGCCAAGGCGTATAAGAAACACCATAAGAAGCATCATGACGATGATGATTGATTTGTGGGTTCGTGTGTGTTTTCGTAACTTTGCAGATTGCAGGGCCGGCGGGGCGCACTACCCCCCGGCGGCCCTGGCAGGATGATGCAAAGCAAGGATACCGCGGCGGCTCCCGGCGTGAGCAACCGCCTGATGTTGATAATCAATCCGATTTCGGGCACCGGCAACAAGAAAGGGGTTGCCGACATGGTGCGCGAGCGTATGGGGGCGTTATCCATGGAAGTGGATGTGCGCACCACCGGCGCCCGCGGCGATGCCACACGGCTTGCCCGCGAGGCGGCCGAGGGGGGATATTACGGTGTGCTGGCCTGCGGCGGCGACGGCACCGTCAACGAGACGGCACGCGGCCTTCTGGGGTCGGCCACGGCTCTGGGTATCCTTCCGGCCGGTTCGGGCAACGGCCTGGCCCGCCACCTGGGGATACCGATGGATATCGCCCTGGCTCTTGACGTGGTAGCGAGCGACAATGTGGTGTCATCGGACTTCGGCAGTGTCAACGGCAATCCGTTTTTCTGCACGTTCGGCCTGGGTTTCGATGCCGCCGTCACCCACCGGTTCGCGCGGCGCAAACGTCGCGGCCTTCTGAGCTATGCGGCGGCTTCGATATCGGAGTATATCCAGTTCCGTCCGCAGGTCTACACGGTATCGGCCAACGGCAAGATACTGACCGAGAAGGCCTTTCTCATCGCCGTGTGCAATGCCTCGCAGTATGGCAACAATGCCTATATCGCCCCTCATGCCTCTATCACTGACGGGCTTCTTGACATCACGATAGTGCATTCGGGCACGCCGATCGACACCGCCGTGATGGGGATGGATATCTTCACCGGCTATATCAACAAGAACACAATGGTGCATTCCTTCCGCGCTCCGGCCGCCGTAATCTACCGGTCGTCGGCCGGGGAGGCGCATATCGACGGCGAGCCGATAGTGCTCGACTCGATACTCGACATCAAATGCCGCCGCGGCCAGCTAAAGATTTTCACCCCCGACAACCGCGCCGATTTCCGCCCTATCATCACTCCGGTGAAGGAGATGCTGCGCGACGCGCGCCTGGGGCTGCATCATCTGTTCTCGCGCCATATCCTGGCGCATCTTTCGCCCGACGACGAGGCTGATTTGTTTTAATACCAATACAATATGGACCGAAACAACGACAATATCATGCATCATGCATCGAAGATATATGTGGCCGGCCACCGCGGAATGGTGGGCGCGGCCATAGTCAGGGAACTGCGCAGGCAGGGCTATGAGAACATAGTGACGCGCACCCACGCCGAGCTCGACCTTACGCGCCAGGCCGACGTCGAGGCCTTCTTCGCGGAGGAGCGTCCGGAATTTGTGTTTCTGGCCGCCGCGCGCGTGGGAGGCATCGAGGCCAACCGCACGGCGCCGGCCGATTTCATGTACGACAACATGATGCTGGAGATGAATGTGATTCATGCGGCGTGGCGCAACGGCTGCCGCAAGCTCGAGTTCCTGGGGTCGTCGTGCATCTATCCGCGCATGGCTCCGCAGCCGATGAAGGAGGACTGCCTGCTGACATCGTCACTCGAGCAGACCAACGAGGCCTACGCGCTTGCCAAAATCTCGGGTCTGCGTTACTGCAGCTATCTGCGGCGTCAGTATGGAGCTGATTTCATCTCGGTGATGCCTACAAACCTTTACGGCCCCAACGACAATTACCACCCTACCAACTCGCATGTGGTGCCGGCGCTTATCCGACGTTTCCACGAGGCGAAGGAGCAGGGGCTCGAAGAGGTGACCTGCTGGGGCGACGGCTCGCCTCTGCGCGAGTTTCTGTATGTCGACGATCTTGCCAATCTGTGTGTTTTCCTGATGAATAATTATTCGGGGGAAGAGACCGTCAACGCCGGCTCGGGGAAAGAGCTGACAATCGGCGAACTCACACGCCTGGTGGCCGATACGGTGGGCTACAAGGGGCGTATAAACTGGGATACATCGATGCCTAACGGCACCCCACGCAAACTGCTGGATGTGAGCAAGGCCGCGGCTATGGGGTGGCGTTACAGCACGGAGCTGCCCGAGGGGCTGCGCATGGCATACGCCGATTTTCTGGCGCGCGGCGTCAGACTCTGAGAGCGCGTTATTATAAAAGTCCCCGGCATTTTTCTGTAAAATGCCGGGGATTTTTGGTGATATGGGAAGTTTGTGCTAAATTTGCTGACATCATGATTATGCGGCATTTATGCGCCCGCACCTGCGGGCCATGCATATCTAAGTGCGAATCATCCAGATATTACCAATCAGAAAGTATGAGAAAAACGTTGAACCGGTTTCTGGCCGTTCTTGGAGTCTCGGCGCTTGCGCTCGGGGCCAGGGGCGAGCTGGTAAATCCGGGAGTCAAGGCTGTTTCGCCTGTGGCTCATGCTGTGAGAAACACGGCTCAGAGAGTGATGGATAAGAGTGCGGGCAGTGTGCCGAACCTGCTTCTGTGGCAGATGGAGCGCAACCGCCGGGCGAATACGCCGGCGGGATTCCGCAGCGTTGTGCGTCAGGCGCCCCGCGGGCGTTATTCCGCTCCGGCTACTGGCGCGGAAGTGACACTGCCTCCGATTTATGCGCATGTGAATTACTGGGACGGCATAGACCAGGATAACGACCCGACGTTCCTGACGCGTATCCCCGGGGTGGCGGGAGCCGAGCCCGAGCGGCTCACCACGGCCCTCGACGGATTTACCTACGGCGGCGTAATCAAGGATAATGTGTATTATTCCACGGGGGTATATCAGTTCATGGGGGAGGTTTTCGTGATGAACAAGGGTGTTGACATGGATACCTACGAAGTGGTTTACAACCATTCGTCGGGTTCGGTCAGCTCCATACCTGTGGCCACCACATATTGCCCGGCCGATGACAAAATCTACGGGGTGTTCTACAACGAGACCCTCACCGGCTATGTGTTCGGTACGATAGTGTATGACGAGAACGGCGGCCACACCACCCCTGTATGCAACATCACCGGCAGCAACTGGTGCGCGCTTGCCTCGACGGCCGACGGTCAGCTTTATGCCGTGACGATGGAGCGTGACGACGCCGGCTCAACCACCGTGGGATCGTACCTGCTGAAGGTGGACCGCGCCACCGGCGCCGCCACAACGGTGGGCCCGACCGGGCAGTATCCCTATTACAACAGCGGTGCCACCATCGACCCCGACAGCGGCAGGATGTACTGGAGCGTCAGCCCGGCCGACAACACCGGATTCCTGACCGAAATAGACCTTGCCACGGGGCACGCCACAAAGATTCTCGACCTCTGGGGCAACGCACAGTTGACCGGTCTCGCCGTAGGGAAGCCCGTGGCGGCGGCCAAGGCTCCGGCTGCGGCGGGCGGCATGGAATTCGATTTCGCCGGGGGCGCTCTCAGCGGCAAGGTGCGGTTCACCGCGCCGGCGACGCACTTCGACGGCAGCCCCGCCACCGGTCAGTTGAGCTATACTCTGACGGTTGACGGCGAGCAGAAAGCGTCGGGCACCACATCGTGCGGAGCCGTGACCGAGATACCGCTAACTCTCCCTACCGATGCCACATATCTTTTCGAGCTTACGCTGGAGAACAGCGCCGGCAAGTCGCCGGTGTGCAAAGCCGAGACCTATATAGGGATTGACCAGCCGCGCGGGCCGGCCAATGTGCGCCTCATGTATGAGGAGGGGAAGATGAAAGTGAGCTGGGACGCCGTGACCGAAGGGATGAGCGGCGGCTATGTCAACCCGGCCGAGATTGTATATATGGTCACCCGCAAGTCGCCTACATTCAGCATTGTGGAGTTCGGCACCGAGGCGCTTGAGGCCGAGGAGACGGTGGCCGAGCCGGCGCAGATGTCGCGATATGTATATCAGGTTGCGGCCAACTACGGGGGCTCGCTGTCGCCGGCCACGGCGTCGAACACCGTGGTGCTCGGGTCGATAGTGCCGCCTTTCGCCGAAAATTTCGGGAGCGCCGACGCACTGGAGCTTTACACCCTGGCCGATGCCAACGGCGACGGCATAGGGTGGAGCCTCTCCGACGGCGCCGCCACTGTGGGCTACAACAGCCGGATGAAGATGGACGACTGGCTGATTACACCTGCAGTAAAACTTGAGGGTGGCAAATCTTACGATGTGTCGCTTAAGGCTTGGTCGGCCAGCCCGCGCTATTTCGAGCGTATAGAAGTGAGATACGGCACGGCCGCCGAGCCTTCGGCCATGACCGGCACGGTAATCGCCTCCACCGAGATAAAGGGCGCGGATGATGCCGCTGTGACCCTTACTGGCGCTATACGGCCGGATGCCGATGTGATATATTACATAGGAGTACATGGCATTTCGGACGCAGACAAACTCGGCCTTTATATCGATGACCTGACCATATCGGAGGGTGTGGCCGACGGCGCTCCCGATGTGGTGACCGGGCTGCGCGCCGACAGCGACCCCGACGGCGCCCTGACGGTGACCCTCAGCTTCAACGCCCCGTTGAAGAGTCTCGACGGAGGCTCGCCCGGAGCTATCGAGAAGATAGAGATTACCCGCGACGGCGACCTCGCCGGCACGATAACCGCTCCGGAGGCCGGCGCGCCGCAGCGTTTTACCGACCGCCTGGAGGCTACCGGCACCTACCACTATGCCGTGACAGCCTATAATGCCGCCGGCAAAGGGAAGACCGCGCGCATCGATGCCTTCTGCGGACTCGACCTCCCCGGCGCGCCGCAGAATGTGGATATGGCCGAGAATCCGGCCCGACCCGGCGAAGTGACCGTGAGCTGGGATGCCGTGAGCGTTGACCACAAGGGTAACCCGATATCGCCGGCCCTGGTGACTTATTCGATATATGCCATTGCCGACGGTTATCTGCGCACACCGGTGGTGGAGCGCATAGGCGATACCGACTATACCTTCCAGACCGTGGCACCGGGTGACCAGGATTTCGTGCAGTACTGTGTGTTCGCCTATACAAACGAGGGGGAGGGTGACGGCACGATGACTCCGATGCTTGCTGTGGGCACCCCCTACGCAGGGATGTGGGAATCGTTTGCCGACGGCGACATCAGCTATATTTTCGGCACCGACGGCGATGCGAGCGCTTTCTGGGATATATATACCGACCAGGAAGGTGTGCTTTCATCGCAGGACGGCGATAACGGTTTCGCTGCCATTAGCGGCAAGTATATCGGTGAGTCGGCCGATCTAATCACAGGTAAAATTTCACTTGAAGGGATGGAGCGTGCGGCGCTGTCGCTGTGGCGTTTCACCTATGCCGACGACGACAGCAATATCCTGGAAATCCATCTGAGCGCCGACGGCCGCAATTTCAACAAGGTGTATGGCGTGGCCAACAATGAGTTGCCGTTGGGATGGAACCGCGTGGTGGTGCCTCTCGATGCATATGCCGGCAAGGAGCTCCAGGTGATGCTGCGCGGCACCCTCGACGCTTATGCCATTCTGGCGGTTGACAACCTCAAGGTCGGCCCGGTCTACGACTATGACCTTATGGCGCAGAGCCTGGCACTGCCGCAGCGTGTGGCGGCCGGAGGCGATTTCAGCATAGATGTGACTGTGGTCAACGAGGGACTCAACGCCATGAGCGCCTCGGTTGTGGAGCTTTATGCCGACGGCGAGCCGGTGGAGAGTCTCGGATGTCCGGCGCTTCCGTCGGGCGCGATGGCCACGGTGTCGTTTGCCAGGGTGATGCACCCGCTTGCCGAGGCGGCTGTGGAATACCATGCAGTGGTGTCGCACGTCAGCGACCAGAACACCGGCAATGACGCCACTGCCACAGCGGCTGTAAGCCCCGTGGTGTCGCGCCTGCCCGAGCCGGTGGCTCTGCATGGCGAGCTTTCGCCTGAAAAGGGCGCGGCTCTGAGCTGGAGCGCACCCGACGTCAGCGCAGGTGTGGCGGAGGTGATGACCGAGTCGTTCGAGAGCGGAGAGGCGTTCGCCCATGAATTTGAAGGGTGGACGTTTGTCGATGCCGACGAACATCCCGTAGGCGGCATAAACGGCACGGAGATTCCCGGCATCACAGCTGGGGTGACGAAAGCGTCGTTCTACGTGTTCGATTCCGGAGCGGACTATCCTCAGTTCAATTCCACATATGCCGCCCGCAGCGGCGACCGCTTCCTGGCGGCGATGTTCTCATACGAGGATTTCACAACGAACGACTGGGCAATCTCGCCGATGCTCACAGGCGAGGCTCAGACAGTGAGCTTCTATGCGCGCAGTTACAGCGGCGACTACCCCGAGAAGATAGTGATGCTCTACTCCGCCGGCGGCAAGGAGCTCACGGAGTTCGTGGCGGTGAAGAGTGTGACCGAAGTGCCGGAGCGCTGGACGCTCTATGAGTTTGAAGTGCCGGCGGGCGCCCGCTATTTCGCGATACGTTCGTGTGCCACGGCTTCGTTCATGCTGATGCTCGATGATTTCACTTTCATCCCCGACGAGCCGGTGGTGCCTGAGCTGAGAGGTTACAACATGTACCGCAACGGCGACCTTGTCACCTCCTCGCCAGTGGCCGCGGCCGCCTATACCGACCTTACCGGACCCAATGCCGAGAATGCCTACCGTGTGACGGCGGTATATGACCGCGGGGAGTCGAAAGGGTCGAATGAAGTGCGTGTGGCAACCTCCGCCATCGGACTGTCGCAGGCCGACGGCGTGAGTGTGCGCGCCGGCAACGGCATGATTGTTGTGACTGGTGCCGACGGGATGAATGTCACTGTGGCGGCCGTCGACGGCAAATGCATCTATTCGGCCATCGGCTCCGGCCGGGAACTGGCAGTGCCGGCGGCCGCGGGCGTCTACCTGGTGAAAGCCGGCGCCACGGTGACCAGGGTGTATGTGAGATAATCTCTCCGACGTGATATGAATATGTGCGGGGCGCTGCCGGGCAGGCGGCGCCCCGCTGCATGTTCCGGCAGTTCATCTACCGGCAACCTTATGCTGCCGGCATCGGTATGCGGGATAGCTGTTTTTGCGCGGAATGAAATAAAATAGATAAAAAGTTTGTGGAAAATTTGGTGGTGAGAAAAAGAATGTGTAACTTTGCAGCGCAAATGAGGCCGAGAGCATGGCTGAAACATCATGGGGTACTAGCTCATCTGGCTAGAGCGCGACACTGGCAGTGTCGAGGTGAGCGGTTCGAGTCCGCTGTACTCCACCAACTTATGCTGACAATCAGCAAATTACAAGCACAACACCCAATTTTACAACCACTTCGGTTGAAATTGGGTGTTTTTGTATATATTTCACTTCGCAATTCTGGCTTTTGCGCCAGTTGCGGCATGTCAGATGATGTTGCGCAATATCCACCAGAGGAGCGTGACACCGAGCGTGACGGCAATGGCGGCGCGCGAGGTTAGCCGCTCTTTCAGGCGCGAGCCATGCGGCAGCAGCCACAGCAGCAGAATCATGGCCAGCGCCGGCGGGAGCATCAAGTTGTAGCGCCAGGCTTCGAGCGGATGGCCGTGAAGAAGTGCCGCCAGTGCACGCTGTGAGCCGCAGCCGGGACACTGCCATCCGGTGACTTCCAGAAACGCGCAGCGCGGCATCGGCATCCCCAGGCTCAGGACTCCGAGATATAGACAGAGCAGAGCCGCGGCAACCGTAAGGATTGCCGCGGCCCGTAGGAGTATGCGGTTGCGTTCTGTCATTGTCAGATTCCGGCCGCTCCTCTGAATACTCCGCAGAAGATACTGAGCACAAGACCGACCGACATGGTGAGGATTATGCACCACTGTGCGCGCTCGGATGCGCGGCGTGCCTTGGCAATGTTGCCCGAGCGCCATGCCGGCCTAACCTGCGCGGAGAAAATGATGGCCAGAACCCCCAGGGGCATGCAGCAGAGCAGCATCGCCACAATCGACCATCCGAGATACACCGGCGGGCATTCTTCGCCGGGAGCCGGCGCAGGGGCGCCCTGCGGCTCAGGCCGCAGCGGGGCGTGCGATGCGTAGACGGGCTGCGGTGCGGCAGGTGCAGGCATTGGCTGGGGGGCGTTCTGCCGGGCCACCATTATCGCAGAAATTTCGGCGATCTGGCTTGCGGGCACCCAGTCGGGGAGCCCTTCATGCCATACGGGGGTGTCGGGCATAATGCCCATGTCGGCGAGCTGCATGGCCGAGAACGGGCCTGCGTGGTGGCCGTCCTTGATTGTCCAGTATTCCATATGCAAGGGTTTTCAGGCGGACCGGACCGTGCTGTCAGAAAAATTTTGTTTCGGTGCCGGTGATGGCGGTGAGCAGGTTGTTGGCCAGCCCTGAGGCGCCGAGACGGAAGAACTCGTTGGTGAGCCACTTCTCGCCGAGCACCTCGCGCACGATGCAGTAGTAGCCCACGGCATCTTCGGGGGTGCGCACACCCCCTGCGGGCTTGAAGCCCACCATACGGCCGGTCTTTTCGTAATATTCCTTGATGCACTGGCACATCACGTAGGCGGCCTGGAGGTCGGCGCCAGGATATTCCTTGCCGGTGGAGGTCTTGATGAAGTCGGCGCCGGAGTACATCGACAGGATGGCGGCGTTGCGGATGTTCTCGGCTGTCTTGAGCGCTCCGCTCTCGAGGATTACCTTCAGGCGGGCGTCGCGGCAGGAGTGCTTGATTTCAGCGATTTCATCGCAGAGGCCCTCGTAATCGCCATCGAGGAAGTATCCCACGTTGAGCACGATGTCGATTTCATCGGCACCCCCTTCAACAGCGAGAGCCACCTCGGCCACTTTTACCTCGGGGAAGGTCTGCGACGAGGGGAAACCTCCGGCCACGCATGCGATATCGACGCTCGACACCTCGAGCACGGCGCGCACCACCTGGGCGAAGTTGGGGTAGACGCATATCGCGGCCACGTTCTTCATCTCGGGGTGTTCCTCCTCGAAAGCGTTGACGCGCTCGGTGAAGTCGGCCACGGAGCGCGGAGAGTCGGTGGCGCGGAGAGTTGTGAGGTCGATGCAGTTGAAAAGGAACTTGTATATGTCGGCGTTCATGCTTTCCTTGAGATTCTTGTCAAGGATACGCTCTACTTCGGCTTTCACAAAGGCATCGTCGGTGGTCACCGCCGACTGCCCTATCACTTCATGATATTTATCCATAAGTAACTGTTCAAAATTATTTTATACTAACCGGTCAACTTATTTCAATGTTTCCGCGGCAAAAATTTTGATTCCTTGCCTCTCATCGGAAGTCACGCGGGCTCCCTCCTCTTCAAGACAAATATCCCAAAAGTTCCATCCGCATAAACATTAAAATAATTTCGACCAATTACTTAATGTCAGGATTGATTTACAGGATTCTGAGATTGTTTACCCGATTTTGTCGACTTCGAGGTCGCCCTGGAGCACTTCGTGCCATGGAAGCCCCTGCACGGCGAGCTGCGCCAGGAAAGGATCGGGATCAAATTCTTCAACGTTTCGCACACCGGTTTTGTTCCATTGGCCGGTGATAAACATCATGGCGCCGACCATTGCGGGCACACCTGTGGTATAGCTCACGGCCTGCATTCCGGTCTCCTTGTATGCTTCCGAGTGCGAGCAGTTGTTGTAGATGTAATATGTGGCGGGCTGGCCGTCTTTCCCCTTTCCGGAGATGCGGCATCCGATCGAGGTCTCGCCGGTGTAGTTCTCGCCGAGGTCCTGGGGGTTGGGGAGCACAGCCTTGAGGAACTGCAGAGGCACGATTTTCTGGCCGTTGTAGTCGATTTCGTCGATGCGGGCCATGCCGATGTTCTGAATCACACGCAGGTGGGTAAGATACTCCTGGCCGAAAGTCATCCAGAAGCGGGCGCGGCGTATGGTGGGGAAGTTCTGCACCAGCGATTCCAGCTCCTCGTGGTAGAGCAGGTAGGAGTCGCGCGGGCCGATTTCGGGGTATGTGAGCGAGGCATGGATTTCGAGGGGCTTTGTGGTCACCCACTTGCCGTCCTGCCAGTAGCGTCCGTTCTGTGTAATCTCGCGTATGTTGATTTCAGGATTGAAGTTTGTGGCGAAAGCCTTGCCGTGGTTTCCGGCATTGCAGTCAACGATGTCGAGGGTCTCCATCTCCGAGAAATAGTGCTTTGCGGCGTAGGCGGTGAACACGCCCGACACTCCGGGGTCGAATCCGCATCCGAGAATGGCGGTAAGGCCTGCCTTCTCGAAGCGCTCGCGGTAGGCCCACTGCCATGAATACTCGAAGTGAGCCTCGTCGCGGGGCTCATAGTTGGCTGTGTCGAGGTAGTTTACGCCACACTCCAGGCAGGCGTCCATAATGGTGAGGTCCTGGTAGGGAAGCGCCAGGTTTATGGCCATCAGGGGCTTCTCGCGGCGGAAAAGGCGGCAGAGGTCTTCCACCGAGTCGGCGTCGACCTGCGCTGTTGTTATCACCGGCAGACGGCGCCCCTCACTGGCGGCGGCCTTCTCTATGGCAGCCTTTACAGCATCGCATTTGGCCACTGTGCGCGAAGCGATTACGATTTCGGTGAACACATCGGGATTCTGCGCGCACTTGTGGGCGCACACGGTGCCTACGCCACCGCAGCCTATGATTATAACTTTAGCCATTCGTTTTAGGTCAAGTCGTTAGTTGTTATTTATTCTCAGCTATTTCATGCCGGCCGTCCAAACCAGGTTTTGGTCGGCGGCATAGTAATTGGCAAATTTAGCGATTTTTCCGCAAACACCGCCATATAATCTCCATAAATTTCGTAAATCACACGGCTCTTTCATTTAAGATTTGGGCTCATTGTCGAGAAATGTGTTATTTTATAGCGAGAGCAGTGCGGACGGAGATGAGCTTTAGTCTCTGATTTTCAATGAAATAAGTGTGATAAAAATTTGGCCAAGTGGTAGATTTTTAGTAACTTTATAGGTGAATATCAAACAGTTACGTTAAAATGAAGCCACTTGACC
>SCEJ01000067.1 GCA_004102785.1 Muribaculaceae bacterium Isolate-013 (NCI) | reverse complement strand
CTTTCGGTAGGTTACACATTATGAGTTGATTATGTATGGAGATATGTAGCTTCCGGGTGATTTTGACCGATGTTTGTTGAAAAAAATAGGCGAAAAATTTTGGAGAATCAGCAAAAGGTTGTAACTTTGCACTCGCAAACGGGAATCACCCCCTCCCGGATGCGAAAAAAATGGCGGGATAGCTCAGTTGGTTAGAGCGTCGGATTCATAACCCGGAGGTCCCGAGTTCAATTCTCGGTCCCGCTACATTGATTGTGAGATGCCTCATTCGCGAGGTATCTCTTTTTTTATTGTCGTACGGCAGTGAAAATCAAGTTGCCCGGCCAACTTTTTTGAAGAAAGAGGGGTTTTTATTTCAGAGATTGGGCGTAATTTTTTAACTTTGCCGTAAATTCCTCAAAAATGAATTGACGGCTGACGTCCTCAATATATACTCTGCCATGACAGAAACACCTGAAGAATATAAAGATATAGCCCCTTACGATGACGCGGAATTCAAATCGCAGATGGCGCAGCTCATATCCGAGCCCGGTTTTGAACATGCCATACGCTATGTGATGCCCGATGTTGATTTCAACGCTCTGCGTGATTCGCTGATGCGACTTGACAACAAGGAGGATTTTCAGAAGCTTGTGATGATGAACATCCTTCTGCTCCTTGAGAAGAAAACCACTGCCGGGGTGTCTGACAGCGGTATCGAGAATTTCAATCCCGACCATGCCTCGCTTTTCATCACCAACCACCGCGACATTGTGCTTGACGCCTCTTTTCTCGGACTGGCGATGATACGCCGCGGACTGCAGGCACAGGAGATAGCTCTGGGCGACAATCTGCTCATTTACGAATGGATCGAGAAGCTGGTGCGCCTTAATAAAGGTATAATAGTGAAGCGGAATCTCCGCCTCACAAAAGCTCTCGAGGCCGCCCGCCAGCTTTCAGGCTATATACACCACTGCATAATGCAGAAAAACAAGTCGGTGTGGATTGCCCAGCGCGAGGGGAGAGCCAAGGACTCCAACGATGTGACACAGGATGCCGTGCTCAAGATGCTTGCCCTCGCGGGAGAGGCACCCGATGCGCTGCACAGGCTGATGGAGCTGAATATCATACCCACCTCCATATCCTACGAATACGACCCCAACGATTACCTGAAAGCCAAGGAGTTCCTCTCCAGGCGCCGTGACCCGGCCTTCAAGAAGTGCCAGCGCGACGACTTGCTGAGCATGGAGACCGGTATCCTCAAATACAAGGGACGGGTGCATTTCTCTATCCGCCGCCCGGTTAATCAGGAACTTGAGAGTCTCGTGGCGATAACTGACAAAAACGAGGTAATCCGCAAGGTCTGCGAGATTATCGACCGAGAGATTCATCTCGGATACAGAATTTATCCGGTGAACTACATCGCCTTTGATGCCGTAAACGCCACTGACCGATTTGCCGGTGAATATTCGGCCGCTGATGTGGAGGAGTTCAACCGCTATCTTGACGGGCAGCTCGACAAGGTCGACCTCCCCGACATAACAGAGGAGGAGCGTGCGTTCATGCGCCGTGCAATCCTCGGCATGTATGCCAATCCGCTTCGCAACCAGTTGACGGCGAAGGGTGAGGCTGTTAAACCCGAATCATGAGAGCGTCGCTGATATTGCTTCTTGGCATTCTGGTCGTGAATCTGCTTCTCGACTGGTATATAATCCGCCAGCTAAAGGCGCGCCTGGGGGCAGCCCGGAAAGCATGGCTTACTTTTGAGTGGATTTCGGTAGCGTTGATGCTCGGTTTGCTTCTTGCCGCTATCGCAGTGCCGGCACGTAGCGGCTCGAATGTGGTGCTTCTCACAAAGATGTGGCTTCTGTTCAGCTATCTCACCTGCCTTGTGCCTAAGCTGCTCGGAGTGCTCTTCGACCTTATAGCATCCATACCTACACTTTTCAGCCATAAAAGACTCCGGGTGTTTACCGTATCCGGAATAGTGCTCGGAGCGGTCGCTTTCGCCGGTATGTGGTGGGGCGCCCTGCTGAACCGCTATCGCATCGATGTGCGCGAGGTAGAGGTTGAAATCACCGACCTGCCTGAAAGCTTCTCCGGCTACAGGATGGTGCAGTTCTCCGACCTTCATACCGGCACTTTCGGCTCCGACACCACCTTTGTGGCAGAACTTGTCGACAGGATAAACTCTCTCAATCCGGATGTAATTCTCTTCACCGGCGATATCGTAAACCGGGAATCGGAGGAGATGGAGCCTTTCGTAAACACGCTTTCGCGCCTGAAAGCCCGCGACGGCGTGTATGCCATCCTCGGCAACCATGATTATGGAGACTATATGACGTGGGATTCGCCGGCCGACAAAAGCCGCAATATGGAGGTGCTTTACGATGCATTCTCGCGAACGGGCATGGATCTGCTCCGCAACGAGACCCGCTGGCTGCATAAAGGCATCGACTCCGTGGCTCTTATCGGAGTGGAGAATATCGGTGACCCGCCATTCCCTATCTACGGCTCGCTTGCCAAGGCCTATCCCGATCTGTCGGATAACGCCACGAAGATACTACTGACTCATAATCCCGCCCACTGGGTAGATTCGATAAGCGGCCACGACGAGCTGCATGTGCCACTGACGCTGTCGGGGCATACCCATGCCATGCAGATAGAGATCGGAGGTGTGTCGCCGGCGGCCCTGCGCTATTCCACCTGGGGTGGCCTTTACGGCGACGAACATGACCGCCATCAGCTTTACGTCAATATCGGCGCCGGCACGGTGGGCATGCCGATGCGCCTGGGCGCCACTCCGGAGATTACGGTGATAACATTGCGCCGCCGCCGGTAGATTGTTTTTTTTACAGCCTCTCATTTTCCACATAATCCCTCATCCCAATTAAGCAGATGCTTGCCACAGAGATAATCGCACGCGAGATGCAACTGCCCGAAAAGCATGTTGCCGCCTGTCTGGGCCTCCTGTCGGAAGGCTCTACAATCCCTTTCATATCGCGCTACCGCAAGGAAGCTACCGGCGGTCTTGACGAGGTTGAGATTTTCGCCATACAGCAGCGCTTCGAGGCGCTCCAGGAGCTTTTTCACCGCAAGGAGTATATAATTCAGACGATAGAGAGCCAGGGCAGGCTCACTCCCGAAATAAAGGAGCGTATCGATGCGGCCACGGAGTTTGCCGTGCTGGAGGATATCTACCTCCCGTTCAAGCCTCGCCGGCGCACACGCGCCCAGATTGCAAGGGAGAACGGCCTGGAGCCGCTGGCCAGGATTATAATGGCCCAGAACTGCCAGGATGTGGAGGCTGCCGCCCGCAGGTTCGTAAATGAAAATGTGGCCGACACGGAGAAAGCCGTGGCCGGGGCGTCGGATATCATTGCCGAATGGGTGAGTGAGGACGAGACTGCCCGCGAGCGCGTGCGCAACACTTTTCGCCGTCATGGCCGCGTGGCCTCGCGTGTGGTTAAAGGTAAAGAGGAAGAGGCCGGTAACTTTCAGAACTATTTCAAGGTCGACGAGCCTTTGCAGCGTTGCCAGTCACACCGCTACCTGGCTATGCGCCGCGGCGAGGCCGAAGGGTTTCTGCGGGTCGGCATAGATATTGACGACGACCGTATGCTCGCCCGTCTGCGTGAGCGTTTTGTGCGCCGTAATGCCACTGCTGCATCGGCGGCGATTGTGGAAGAGGCCGTGCGCGACGGGTACCGCCGCCTGATGCGTCCGTCCATCGAATCGCAGATTGCCCAGGAGGCAAAGGAGAAAGCTGACGACGCAGCCATCCGTGCCTTTGCCGACAATGTGCATCAGCTCCTGCTTGCAGCTCCACTGGGAGCGCGCCGCACTATCGGCATCGACCCGGGCTATCGCACCGGCTGCAAGGTTGTGGTGCTTGATGCCAACGGCAATCTGGTGGCTCATGATGTGATATATCCCACTCCGCCAAGAAATTATACGGTGGATGCCGAGCGGCGTCTGCTTAGATATGCGGCGGAATATGATGTGGAGGCTGTGGCAATCGGCAACGGCACGGCATCGCGCGAGACAGAGAGGTTCGTACGCTCCATACGTTTTCCGCATAAGGTGGAAATTTTTGTTGTGAGCGAGAACGGAGCTTCTGTCTACTCGGCATCAAAAGTGGCGCGTGAGGAGTTCCCGGACGAGGATGTGACCGTGCGCGGGGCTGTATCCATCGCGCGGAGACTGATGGACCCCCTTGCCGAACTGGTGAAAATCGACCCGAAGGCAATCGGGGTAGGGCAGTATCAGCACGATGTTGACCAGTCGAAGCTGAAACGTTCGCTTGACGCCACTGTGGAGGCTTGTGTAAACCAGGTGGGGGTGAATATCAACACGGCTTCGCGCCAGCTTCTTTCATATGTGTCGGGCATCGGCGATGCCCTGGCAGCCAATATAGTGGCTTACAGAGCGGAGAACGGCGACTTCCGTTCGCGCCGGGAAATCATGCGCGTGCCGCGGCTGGGAGCGAAGGCTTTTGAGCAGGCGGCCGGTTTCCTGCGTGTGCCCGGCAGTGACAATGTGCTTGATAACACCGGTGTGCACCCGGAGCGGTATGAGCTTGTGAAGCGCATGGCATCTGATGCCGGGTGCCCGCTGGAGGAGCTTGTGAGGAATCATGAGGCTCTGGCGGCCATCGACCTGAATAAGTATGTGGAGGGTGACCTGGGGCTGCCGACCCTCACTGACATTGTAGCTGAGCTTGAGAAGCCCGGACGCGACCCACGCGAGAAAGCCGCGGAGTTCGCTTTCGACGAGAATGTCAGCGATATATCCGATCTTGCCGAGGGGATGGTGCTCCCCGGTATCGTCAATAATATCACAGATTTCGGCGCGTTCGTGGATATAGGCGTGCATGAGAGCGGCCTGATACACATATCGCAGATAGCAGCACGGAGGGTGAGTCATCCGTCGGATGTGCTGAAACTTCATCAGCAGGTAAAGGTACGGGTGATTTCGGTCGATCTTCAGCGCAAGCGTATCGGGCTGTCGCTGCGTGATGTCGGGCAATAAACAGCAGAGGGATGGAGAATAACACACAGCGGCAGCATCGTGTATATGTGGGAGTCGGGAGCAACCTGCCCGAGGCTTTGGCCCGGCGCGAGATTGAATGCTCGGTGGCTGCATTGGAGCGGCTTGGACGGGTGCGTGCAAGTGAGACATACCGTACCGACGGGGTGGGGGTGAAGTCGGCCGGAATGATATATTATAATGCTGTTGTGGAACTGCTAACGCCTATGGCAAGTGAGGAGATTGTGGCCGCACTGAAACGATATGAGGAGGCTCACGGCCGTTGTCGCAGCATCTCTGTGGTGACGATTGACCTTGACCTTGTGGTTTTTGACGGCGAGGTGCTCCGTCCGTCCGATTTCAGTCACGAGTATTTTCTGCGCGGATACCGCCGGCTTGCCGCCGGAGTTCAGTAACCGGGGATGACGGAGTAGCCGAGACTTCTGATGGAGTCGGCCATTGCCTGCTGTCTGCGCCTGTTGTACCTTGGGGAGATGATTACGTGGCGCGGGGCGAGGGCTGCGGCGGTCACTTTTATCGGAGCGGTGAATCCCTGGCTGATTATCAGGAAGTCGGGCTGCGGCCTGATTCCGGTCGTATCGGCGCAGGCGCCAAGCACAACATATCTGTCGTTGCCTACAATCCATTCGTTGCCGTTGTGCCGCAGATGCGGAGTGCGGAGCCCCGGCATGGCTATCCGCAGTGTGTCAGTGCGGCGTGTGCTCAGATAGTCGGCGGCGGCATAAGGCACTGTGCGCTTTATCAGGCGGAGTGTCGACGGTGAAGCGTCGGTGAATATATAGGCGTTGTTGCCCTCGCGGGCAAGGATTACCGTGGCATAGCGGCTGCCTGCCGGGAAAGCCTCGAACTGCGGGTAAACCGGCAGCCCGGCGATGAAGCCTGCGGCGACAAGGAGCAACAGGCTGTTGACGGCATACGCTATGCGGCGTTTCCTGATGGCATACCACAGTGCGCCAAGTGCCAGATAATATGGGATGAGTGCCCACGGCGAGAATGTTATTCCGCCGATTTCGCCCGCTCCGGCATGTGCCAGTGTATGAGCCATCCGGCGGCAGAAGTCGAAAACAGAGTCTGTGCCCGCGACAAACAAGTCTGCTCCAGAGAGTGCTGCCAGCATCCCTCCGGCCATGAACACCGGAAGCAGTATGGCCATTGCAAGGTTGGAGAGAAGGAAGTTTGACGGGAAGGTGTGAAAGTACCAGGCGGCCAGGGGGGCGGTGCCTGCCATGGCGCTGATTGAGAGCGCTACCCATTGCGCCGGAACGCGAAGCCACCGTAGCCTTATGCCGGAAGCCACTCCGGCAAACATCAGAATCGCTCCCACAGCAAGGAATGTGAGCTGGAAACCGATTGAGAAAATGTCATAGGGACGGAATAGGAGTATTATTACTGCTGCCGCGCACAGGGTGTTGAGCGGTTCGGTGTGTCGGCCTGAAATCCGCCCGGCCATCAGCATGGTGGCCATTATGACGGCTCTGACAACCGACGGCGCCATTCCGGTGAATACAGCATAGCCCCACAGCACTGCTATTGTGAGCAGACTCTGCCAGTTGCGCCTGCCGGCCATTCTCAGAGGGAAGAATATGAGCGACACCACAAATGCAATAATCGCGATGTGGGTGCCACTCAGAGCCAGCACATGGGCCAGCCCGGCTCCGCGGAAGTCGTTCTGCATGGCCGGGTCGAGAAACCGGCGGTCGCCGGTGACGAGGGCTGCCGTCAGTTCCGCACAGTCGGGCGCCAGGCCGCAGGCGAGTATTGCGTCCGACAGCCGGTTGCGCCATCGCTCCATCCGGGTGTCCAATCCCGGAGAATATCCTGTAATTGTAAAATCCTTTTCGCGCACCTCCGGGGCAAGGGCCGCAATACGGTTGCGCAGGCACCATGCCTCCATATCGATACCCGTGGGAATCTGTGCTGTGGCAGGGTGTGGTGACTGAAGTGTGGCGCGGAATCGCACCATGTCGCCCGGAGCCACCGGAGGTGTCGCCGACCTCAGGGTGACGCGGAGACGGAATGGCGCCGTTGCCGCGCCTGAAACCGAATCTGCGCGCACAATGAGATATTGCGTTGTGTCGCCGCATTTCACCTCCTCCACTCTTCCGGAGATTAGGCGCAGACTGCCGTAGAGCGCCTGCGGCACATCCGGCTTCTGCAGACCGCCGGAAATGGCTCCTGCCGCGAAAACAATCAGCGCCGCTCCGGCACTCCTTGCTTTCAGCAGTGCCGCCGCTATGGCAGCGACGGCAGCGCCAGCGGCAATCCACCAGTAGCTTATATCGGAAAACACGGCCGCCAGGATTCCCGCGGTCAGCGCTCCCAGCGGGAGCAGAAGCGGAACAGCCGGCAGCCGTGTTTTCATTATACAGTATTTTCTGCTGTTACTTCATTTTACAGCAGCATGGGAGCCACATATTTCGACAATGCCCATCCTCCGGCAAGAAGCCATACATAGAGAAGGAATGCGAGGATGAATGGCTTGGGGCCTGCTTTTTTGAATTTGTCGATGCTGGTTTCGGCGCCGAGAGCCACCATGGCCATAGTGAGCAGGAAGGTGTCGATATAGTTTATAGTGTCGATAGCTGCGGCCGGAAGGAGGTTGAACGAGTTGAAGCCTATCACGGCGAGGAAGCCGAGAGCGAACCATGGGATTGATACCTTGCCGCGTGAGGCTCCGGCCGTGTTGCCGCGTTTCGCCTGCATGGCCACCCAGTAGCCGAGGATGAGGAGCACTGGCACGAGGAGCATCACCCGGATCATCTTCACGATGATGGCTACGTTGGATATTTCCGTGCCCATGGCGTTGCCGGCGCCAACAGTGTGAGCCACTTCATGCAGGGTGGAACCGGCATAGATGCCCATTTCGTCGGGCGTGAGCTGGAGTATGCCGGCGCGGTAGGCTATGGGGTATATGAACATCGATATGGTGCCGAAAATCACCACAGTGGCCACCGCCACAGCGGTTTTGTAGGGTTTGGTCTGGATTGTGGACTCGGCGCCGAGCACGGCAGCCGCCCCGCATATGCCGCTGCCGATTGATGTGAGCAGGGCGATTTCCTTATCCATTTTCAGTAGTTTGCCAAGGTAGACACCGCCGATAATTGTCACAGCCACCACTATGGCGTCAACAAGTATGCCGGCCATGCCGACATTTAGCACATCCTGGAATGTGAGACGGAATCCGTAGAGAATAATGCCGAGGCGCAGCAGTTTCTTTGAACAGAACTGTATGCCCGGCACCCATGTTTCGGGGAGATGGTTGCGGAGGCTGTTGGCATAGAGCATACCCAGGATGATACCTATAATCATCGGGCTGAATGACAATTCCTTGAATATATCAGCCTCGCCGATATAGAAAGCCGCGCAGGAGAACAGGCCGATGAGGAGCACTCCGTGCAGCATGCTGCTTCGTTTTTCTGTGAACATAAGAATTTTACACTTGGTTGACCGCATACCGATTATGCGGCATTATCTATTCATAACTTCTGTTTCGTATGATAAACAAATGTTGTGTGTGATTTATTGTGCCGGCAGGTTGAAAAATCAGATTCTGCGGTTCCATATATCCCATGACACGAAAGCCTGGAGCAGGAGCATCTCCAGTCCGTTTTTGGTCGTAGCGCCGTGTTCGGCCGATTTTTTCATGAAAAGCGTCTCGTCCGGGTTGTAGAGCAGGTCGTAGCAGAGGAAATCGGAGTCCATGCATTCATATGGAAGGTCGGGGCATTCATCCATGTGGGGATACATCCCCAATGGGGTGGTGTTGACAATCACGTTGTTTTCCGCCATAATGCCTGGGGTTATGTCGGCGTAAGTCAGATTGCCCTTGCCAGGCGTGCGCGACACCAGCAACGGCCGCACGCCGAGCTGCTCAAGCCCCACGCATACGGCTTTGGCAGCCCCGCCGGTGCCCAGCACAAGCGCCCCTTTGTTGCACGGGCGCAGCATAGGGCGGATGGAATCGGTGAATCCCACCACATCGCTGTTATAGCCTACGAGCCGGAAGTTGCCCGGGCCTTTGCCGGGGATGATTTTGATTACGTTTACGGCTCCGATGCGCTTTGCCACCGGATCGAGTTCGTCAAGGTAAGGTATCACCTGCTCCTTGTAGGGGATTGTGACATTCAGCCCCGACAGGTTTGAGGCTTCCGCTATTACCTCCATCAGGTCGCCGATATCGGGAATCTCGAAGTTCACATATCGGGCGTTGATTCCTTCCGCCTTGAATTTTCTGTTGAAGAAATCAATCGAGAAGGAATGGGTAAGCGGGTAGCCTATAAGGCCGTAGGTTTTAGCGTGGATGGCGTCGAATGGCATACGAAAAGTTTGATTGGGAGCGATGGTTGAGCCGCCGCAGGAGTGAGGTTGTGTTATCGGCGGCAAATTTACGTTTTTTTCTCTAATAAATAATGAGTAATCCGATTGAAATTTGTACCTTTGTAGGTGCTAAACCATAATTCTGGTGAAATGAAATATATCGGAGCACACGTATCGACATCAGGAGGGATTGCCTCGACACCCGTCATAGCCTCGGAAATGGGTATGACGGCGTTCGCTCTTTTTACCCGCAACCCTTCGCGATGGAAAGCTCCGAAGATTTCCGACAAAGATGCCGGTGCCTTCCGGGAGCGATGCGCGGAGCTGGGCTTCACCCCCGGGGTAATACTTCCGCACGACAGTTTTCTGATAAATCTCGGGTCGGGCGACGCCTCGAAACTGGAGCTTTCACGCGGCGCTTTTATCGACGAGATGGAGCGCTGCGCGCAACTGGGGCTGACAATGCTCAACTTTCACCCCGGTGCCCATATGAATCTTCTCACCGAGGACGAGTGCCTCAGCCGCATCGCAGAATCGGTCAACATAGCTCTTGACCGCACCGAGGGGGTGACCGCAGTTATCGAGTCGACGGCCGGGCAGGGTTCCAACCTGGGATTCCGCTTCGAGCATCTGGCCGAGATTATATCAAGAGTGGAGGATAAGTCGCGGATAGGCGTGTGTGTGGATACCTGCCATACGTTTGCCGCCGGATACGATTTCAGCACACCTGAAGGCTACGAGGCCACATGGAGCGAGTTCGACCGTACGGTAGGTTTCAGTTACCTGAGGGGGATGCACCTCAATGATTCCAAAAAGGGACTCGGCTCGCGGGTCGACCGCCATGCTCCGATAGGGCAGGGGGAACTCGGAGCTGATTTCTTTGTGCGCCTGATGGGCGACAGCCGCTTCGACGGCATACCGCTGATTCTCGAGACTCCCGACGAGTCACTTTGGCCGGAAGAGATAAAATGGCTCTTCGGTAAGGCAGGGCAATAGCGCATTGAATACTACGAATATAAATTGAATAAAATAATTTCTTGCTTACATCATCTAACTCATGAAAACAAAACCCGACTTGGGCTTTTGGAAGCTGTGGAACCTCAGTTTCGGTTTCTTCGGCGTTCAGATAGCCTATGCGTTGCAGAGTGCCAACGTGAGCCGTATTTTTGCCACTCTGGGCGCTGACCCGCATGATTTAAGTTATTTCTGGATTCTACCCCCGCTGATGGGGCTTATTGTCCAGCCTATTGTAGGGTCTGCCTCCGACCGGACCTGGACCCGTATCGGCCGCCGTCTCCCTTATCTTGTTGTCGGTGCGGTTGTAGCCGTTCTTGTAATGTGTCTGCTCCCCAATGCCGGCAGTTTCGGCCTGGCTGTTTCATCGGCGATTATCATCGGCCTTGTTGCGCTGATGCTCCTCGACACCTCCATCAATATGGCCATGCAGCCGTTCAAGATGCTCGTGGGCGATATGGTCAACGAGAAGCAGAAAGGTCTGGCCTATTCCATCCAAAGCTTTCTGTGCAACGCAGGCTCCATTGTGGGCTATGTGTTCCCTTTCCTGCTTACATGGCTGGGATTCCAGAACACCGCCGCTGCCGGTGTGATTCCCGAAACAGTTGTGTTTTCATTCTACGCCGGCGCCGCCATTCTGCTCGGATGTGTGATTTACAGTCTTTGTAAAATTAAGGAGTGGCCTCCGGTGCTTTATCAGGAATACAATGGCGGAAATACTGTGGCCGAAGGCGAGAAAGCCAAAAGCCCCGGCCTGCTGAAGCTCCTGGTCAACGCCCCCTCTACATTCTGGACCGTAGGCCTGGTGCAGTTTTTCTGCTGGTTCGCTTTCCTTTTCATGTGGACCTATACCAACGGCACAATTGCCAAAAATGCCTTTGACTGCCCCGAGACGACAACTATCCTTGCTCTGGAGCAAAAGGATGCCTCAGGCAAAGTGGTCAGCGATTATTCTGCCAAATTCATTCTTGACGCCGATTCCAGCCTTGTAGTGGCCAACGGCAAGGCTATGGCGGCCGGCATCATGCTGGCCGACGGGGCATTCATCCCTGCGAAATCGGTGGAGATAATCCGCACTGATGTGGAGAGTGTGACCGCCGGCTCGGGCGACCTTGCTGTGACTTTCCCCACCCGTGGCATACCGATGAATCAGAATGTTCTCGCCGACGGTGCGATTGCCTCGGTAGGCGGTGTGTCGGATTTCTCGTTCGGAGAGGCTGTCGACACCCGCGGCGCTGTCGTTGTGGTCAATGGCACTGATACAGTGTCATCCCCCTCTATTACCCCTTGTGACTACCTTTCGCGCATGAACGGACCGACCGGTCTTATTCTTGCCGATATTTATACCCACGACCCGCATACCGGAGCACTTTTCATAGACGGAGCCAAGGATGTGACCCTCCAGGACCCCGCCAACGCGTCGTTCAGAACCTCGGTTGTGCTCAACACCGAGTCGCCCGAGTATAACGATGCCGGCAACTGGGTGGGAATCCTTTTCGCCATCCAGGCTATCGGTTCGGTGCTGTGGGCAGTTGTCCTCCCGATGTTCAAGAGCCGCAAGTTCTCGTATTCGCTCAGCCTCCTTCTGGGCGCCGCGGGCTTCATTTCGGCCGGCTATTTCACCAACCAGTACATGCTCTTCATCTCGTTCGTGCTTATCGGTTGCGCATGGGCCGCCATGCTGGCATGGCCCTTCACCATCCTTACAAACTCATTGCGCAGCGGCAATATCGGCGCCTATCTCGGGCTGTTCAACTGCTCTATCTGCATACCGCAGATTGTGGGCGCGCTGCTCGGCGGATGGATTCTCTCGGCCATCGGCTCGGCCGATGAGCTTGCTCCACAGTACATGATGATGGTTATCGCCGGCTGCTCGCTGATTCTCGGCGCACTTGCGGTGGCCTTCATAAAGGAGCACTCCTCCGAGGCTGAAAAGCATTGATACCACACCTTATTATATTAAGAAACGTTATCATATTAAGAAACGATATGTAACTATTCAGCGGACATGTTACGGCGATAATGTGGAATAGACATCACCATTATAGGTAAATTTAACCTGCTGGTTTTATAGAGATTAGCGGCAATTTTATTTGGTAAAGTCAAATAAGTTTTGTA
>SCEJ01000066.1 GCA_004102785.1 Muribaculaceae bacterium Isolate-013 (NCI) | reverse complement strand
TACAAAACTTATTTGACTTTACCAAATAAAATTGCCGCTAATCTCTATAAAACCAGCAGGTTAAATTTACCTATAATGGTGATGTCTATTCCACATTATCGCCGTAACATGTCCGCTGAATAGTTACTTTATAGCCGGAATATGGTTAAAGTCTGTTAAAGTTTAGGGTTGCAAGGCAGTGGTGTGGGATTGAATGACGCTGAACGGATTTGGATGAATTTGAAATATACACTGATTATCAGTATATTAAACTGTCGTAACAAAAGATGTGCGCCTATACTGACACGTATAATGCACGATATTTCAGCGTATTAGCATGGATGTGGTGACTTTTGTGGTGACTCGGAGGGGTATAGTTGAATAAAAGGCCGCTAACTCATTGAGAATTAGCGGTCTTTTGTGGTGCCACCAGCAATATAAAAGTTAAATTATTATCAATCAGCTTTAATTGTAATTAATACTAATATACTGATAATAAAGCGAATTAAATCATTTTTAATTTAGTCGGATAGTAAGAGATTCAAGAAAGATAGTGACTATTGTAGTGACTATTCAAGAAAAGTCACTAACTTTGCAGTGTCAGATTCATAAGGGAATCAGACCTTGATTTATATGGCAAAATCTCTTTCCCGGTTCTTCATCCGCAAGCAGGACGAAAAGAACGAAATAGCCACCCTTTTCTTTAGGGTGCAGAACAAGAAACATAAGGTTGACACTCTCTTCTCGTCTCAAATCCGCGTGAATGTGGCTGAATGGAAAGGTGCGTTATCGTGCCCTGAAAAATGGATGCGACACCAACGTGCGAATTTCAATCTGCATGATTCCCTCAACAGGATTGCGCTTGTTGTAAAGTCCGAGGTCGAAGGTATGTCTTTCGACAAATCTCATGTCGAAACGGAAATCCTTGCTATCGCCAATCCCAAGAAGGCAGAGGCAATAATGAAAGCCAAACGCGAGGAGGAAGAGCGTCAGCAAGAGGAACAGAGAATCAAAGCAGACCAGGAGCGACTGATAAAGGAAGGCATCGACGCCGAGCGTGCCAAAATATGGAATTTCCTCAACCACTTCTGTGAAGAGATAAAGAGCGGCGCCAGGCTGAACGGACATAACAGATATGCACCGGGGACAGTCAAGGCATGGTTCAGTTTCCGGAAACTCTATGACATGTTCGACAAGAAGCACCGTTTCACATGGTCTCAAGTTGACCGTGCTTTCGTCACCAAGTTCCTTGCTTTTATGGAGAAGAACGATTACATGGTATCGGCGCAGAACAAGTATCTTGTTGATCTCCGCGCCATTGTCAATTACGCCTACCTTGACGGCATCCACGACAACGACCGCGCCATGCAATATTTCTCCAAGAAGAAAATCGAGGATGGAGACAAGGCGATAGAAATTTACCTTTCCGAAGCCGAGTTGCAGGCATTATACGAAATGCCATTGTCAGGTAAACAGGACGAGGTACGAGATATTTTTCTTGTCGGCTGCTACACCTGTCAGCGAGTGAGCGATTACAACGACATAGACAAAGACTGTTTCACGACGACCGCGAAGGGAACACCCGTTATACGACTCGTTCAGAAGAAAACGCGCAATGAGGTAAAGATTCCGATAATGAATCCCAATCTCAGAGCCATCTGTGATAAATACGCCTACAATCTCCCTTCGGTGGTTGATGTGATACTCAACCGTTACATCAAGGATATTCTGAAAAATCTGTCCGAATCTGTCCCTACACTCGGCAAGATTGTTACTACCAAACTCACCATGAAGCAGAAGAAACTTGTGAAAGATGGCAAACTCGTTGTCGAGCGTAACGATAAAGGCGAGGTAGTGATGCCGCGGTATGCTTGTGTCACCACCCACACAGCCCGACGCAGTGGAATCACCAATATGTACCTCACCCACAAATACACCATCGTTCAGATGATGCACGTCAGCGGACATAAGACCCAAAAGACATTTATGGACTATATCAAACTGTCCTCCGATGAAATTGCTGACGAGATAGACGCAATTGCCAACCCGACCGGAGCAGATGTCTTCTAACTCAAATATAATCTGAAAGAATCTTAATATCAATGATTTTAATTACTTTTGCAATATGGAAACCAATAACGAAACTCAGCTGGTAATATACCAAACTCCAAACGGAGAGACACAGTTGGACGTAACTGTCCGAGGTGAGACAATTTGGCTCACACAGCGTCAGATTGCCGATTTATTCGGAACGAAAGTCCCGGCAATCTCCAAGCACCTAAAAAATATCTTCGCATCGGGCGAACTGGATCGTGATGCGACTATTTCCAAAATGGAAACAGTCGTGAATCGAGGTTTCCGCGGCTCATCAGTTGAGGTTGTCGATCACTACAATCTTGATGCTATTCTATCAGTCGGTTATCGCGTCAATTCAAAGAATGCCACGGCTTTTCGCATCTGGGCTAACAAGGTACTGAAGCAATATCTTCTCAATGGCTATGCTATCAATGAGCGGGTTGCCTCGCAGAAATATGACGAACTGAGCCAGTTGGTCAAAGTTCTCGGTAGGACTATCCAAAATCAAGAGAAACTTACTGAAGATAGTCGTTCTTTGCTTAATGTAGTAGTGGATTATACCTATGCTCTTGACACTCTCGACCGATACGACTATCAAGAGTTGAAGATAGAGCAGACCACAGGGCAGGAGGCTTTTCATGCCACATACGAGAAGGCGATGGAGGTTATCAGGCAGCTGCATGAGAAATTCGGCGGCTCATCACTCTTTGGCAACGAGAAAGATGACTCATTCAAAAGCTCTATCGGACAGATTTACCAGACTTTCGGAGGCGTTGACCTTTACCCTTCAGTTGAGGAGAAGGCTGCCATGCTCCTGTATCTCGTCACGAAGAACCATTCTTTCAGCGACGGCAACAAACGAATTGCCGCCACGCTGTTCCTATGGTTCCTCAATGGAAACGGAATTCTTTACAATGAGGACGGCACCAAACGCATAGCCGACAATACCCTTGTAGCCCTCACTCTCATGATAGCCGAAAGTCGTACCGAGGAAAAGGACACGATGGTCAAAGTCGTGGTCAATCTCATCAACAAGAACAACTGATCCTTCTTTTCACTACTTCAGTATAAAGAAAGGCTGGAAAAATCTCAAAAAAATTCGTCTGAAATTTGGTTTATTCAATAAACCGCTTTACCTTTGCAGTCGAAATGATTTAAGAGCGGCAACGCAAGAGTCAGCTCTTTTCTTTTTCAGAATATGGTTTATTACATAAACCAGTTTGTTCAACCCATAATTAAACTCCGACTATGGAAGAAAGAAAGATTACGGAAGCAGAGAGCATCGAAATCATAACCTCGATGATCTCGCGCACAAAAGACCGCCTCGTAAAAGGCAGCGGCAATATCCTCCTCATGTGGGGATACCTCATCGTGGCAGTAACGGCACTTATATGGGTGCTCCTTGTGACCACTAATAATCCCGCCGTAAACTGGCTATGGTTTCTCATCTGGATAATAGGCGGTATCGCTACTCCGATAATGGCTAAGAAAGAGCGAGTGGCGTCAGGCTCAAAGAGCTATACTGACAAACTGACTTCACAAATGTGGTCTGTTGTCGGATTGACCGGCATAGCTTCTGCCCTGTTATGTCTCGGTTTTCTTGTGATCGGCGGAAAAGACTCATGGAGCATGATGTTTGCTTTCGCTCTAATCATCGTTCCTATGGCTGAGATCATGCAAGGGTTGGTAATCAAAGAAATATCACTCATTGCGGGTGGCAGCATCGGACTTTTGACAGGAATTTTCACCACATGCTGTATCTCTGCTCATGTGGCTCTTATGGCGAGTTGGTTCATGCCGCTATTCATCATTGCTTTTGCAGCAATGATGATTGTTCCCGGTCATATACTTAACTCGAAAGCAAAGCGCGGATTATGAAAGAGCTGAATCCATTGCTGCATTCTCAGCTGAGACTGGGCGTAATGTCGATTCTCATGAATCTGGAAGAAGCCGATTTCGTATATCTCAGGGAGAAAACAGAATCGACAGCCGGAAATCTGAGTGTACAGCTTGACAAACTTTCCGCAGCCGGATATATCTCCATTGAAAAAGGGTTTGTCGGGAGGAAAACACGGACTACCGCCCGTATAACTCTAGAAGGCCGCAATGCCTTTGAAGAATATGTCGAGGCACTGAAACAGTACATTTCTATGCCATAGAAGTAGATTTACGATGAAGATCAACACGAAGTTCATGCGAATATATCTTGGCATACTGTTCTTATACGCGATAGCATTACTAAATGCTGTCGCTCAGAACGGGTTGCAGGATTCCTTGGATATTTCGCGTGAACTGAATGAGGTGGTGGTAGTCGCTCCTGAAAATCAGGTTATTGGCAACAAGACTTTTTTCTATCCCACAAAGGAATTGAGGAATGCTACGAACAGCGGAGTTCAATTACTTGCCGGTCTACAAATCCCCGACCTGATTATAAATCCGGCTACCGGGTCTATTGAGAGATTGGGCGGTGGCGAGTTGTCCATAAGGATTAACGGTCGTCCTGCCTCTCAAATAGATTTCACATCCATATCACCCAAAGATATTACCAAAGTAGAATACATATCTAATCCAGGCGTGAGGTATGGGGAGGCAACAGGAGTGTTAGATATAACTGTAAAACGACGCGAAACAGGCTATGGTGTATCCCTCAATCTGCTCCAATCTGTAAACCGTGGTTGGGGTAATTATACCGGGGCGTTGAAATATACGTCGGGGCGTAGTGAATGGACTCTTGATATCCAGTCCAATCCTATGTGGAGAATGTCTGCTTTCCGTGACAATTCTGAGCATTATCTCTTATCTGACGGAACCGAAATATTACGTTTAGAGAACGGCATAAATGCCCCTAACAGGATGGCTTCTCATCGAGTGTCATTGCAAGATTCCTATGCAATAGGGAATAAGTTTCTGTTGAATACTCAGTTACGCATATTCCGCAAGAGCGACCGCTATATATCAGAGGGTGAGATAATCACCATGATTGGTGATGAAATTATAGATGATTTTGAACGGGAGGAACTACCGATAAAATCGACACAGATTGACTTGGACATCTATATGCATTGGAAAGCAAATAAATCTAACAAGCTGTACTTTAACATAATCCCAACTGTAATGAATGGCTCGAATGGCCGTAGTTATCAAACATCGGAGGTGGAATTATCTACCTCAATATCCAACAGAGGATACAGATTGTTCGGTGAAGGCGTTTGGGAATGTCGTATTGGAAATGGCACCCTGTCATCAGGAGTTCGCAGTCTAGGCGAATGGAACGAAGCGCGCTATAATTATTCAGCAGACATCAATGAGAAAAGTGTTATGGGTAGCTTATTTGTCGAATGGAAACAGAACTTGGATAAGATTCAATATAGTATCGGTATGGGAGGAACTGCCTATATCGTAAAAGAACCGTTGAAGCACAATTACTTCAATGCAAATCCACGGATATATTTACGATATACACCTGTCTCATGGGGCGGTATTTCCTTTACAGGGAATGTAAACACGGTGTCCCCCACAGTGAATCAGCTTAATCCGGTTATTCAACAAATTGACAGTTACCAGTGGAGCAAATTAAATCCCAAAGTCTCCGCATTTCAGCAATATGACACAAAGGTAGAATTTGACGGTAGATTTAAGGATATATCTCTGAAACTTACTGCTGGCAATACCTACAATCACAATCCAATAATGGGTGCCAAGACATATATTGACAATCAAATAGTCAAGTCCTATCACAACTCCGGCTATAATAACAATTTCATAGTCAAGGCTCAGATTAGATTGCCGATATTCATAAAGCAGCTTAATCTTTCTTTAGAAGGAGGCTGGCATAAGACAGTCAGCAAGGGACTCAACTATCGACATGATTATTCACAGCCATTTGTAAATGCCCAACTTATGTATGTAAATGGTTCGTGGTGGGTTATGGTTAAGTATAATACCACATATAATTCTCTATGGGGAGAAGATATATTCAGCGCCAATAACAATATGCTGAATATCGGAGTAGGATACACATACCGCAATGCGACTTTTATGGCCGGTGCTTTCAATCCCATTGGAAATATCAGTGTAAAAAGCCGGGATTTGAGTGCTATCGCCGGATTTGACAGAGAATACCAAGTTTCATCAACTCGCCAATTATTCTGGGTCGGGGTCACGTTAAATCTCTACAAAGGTAAAAAGCGAAGCGCGCCACAACGCAAGTTAAACAACTCTCAAACATACGAATCAATAAACAATGTAAAGAAATGAAAAAGTTATTATTCATCTTCGCATTGATCGCCCTATGCGTCAGTGCGAAGGCCGGAACTCCGGTTTTCACAATCACCGTCAGTGAGTTGCCGTATACCGAGGGAACTCTCTATGTCTCTGCGACCTGCGGAGATAAAGAATTACTCAAAGTCGCAATCGAAGTCGAAGACGATTCTATCGTAATACCTGTTGATTTCTCAGAGGCAATCGACAAAGAGGTGTCGATACGAGCCTTTCAGGATCTCGATGAGGACAAGCAGCTGAAATTTGACAGTTATGGTCGCCCGGTAGAGCCATTCTTACAAACCAAGCTCATCCCTCAAAAAGAAAAAACGAACTATGGCTTCAAATTGACCGTATTGCAATAGCGCAATTTTTCATACGACAAATACAGGCAACCCCGATAGCGATTATCGGGGTTGCCTGTATTTTGATGAAAATAACTCATATCCTTCAGACCATTCGAGATTTGCGAGTTGGGGATAATGGGCTAGCGAGCGAATAATTTATACCTCGGATTTCGCCAGAATTAATGTGAGATTTATGTTAGTGGTACAATTGAAAGCGAAATTTTTCTTATAGATACAAACTGTAACGCATGACAATTATAGTATTACAGAAATTTTCAATTGATTGCTGCAACTTCTATCCGGTGACACTGAGTGCAGATACTTTGCTGTTCCCTGATAAATAGGACTACAGTATGTGTGTGTGTTTATGTGATTATGAGGGATTTTGTCGGAATTGTGTCTAATGGTTGAGATTTAGCAATGGGTTTGTGCGAACTTTGTAGCCACAAAACAAAAGATATGAGTACCAATAAGAATCATAAGGCTCCTGAACGGAGTGAGGACGAGATAAAGGCGTGGATGGAGGAACATCCACAGGAATATGGTGAGTTTGCCGCTGATATGAGCGAGGCTGACTTGTTGGCGGTATTTCTTTTGGGGCAGTCAGCGTTTTCCGCCTCGCCTGAGTTCCGGAAAAGGCTGGAGGATATGATCGACCTCGACAATCTGGACTTGGAGGAACTTTTGAAGATTCTCCGGGAATCGGGCTATACCCGGATTGTACTGGATGGGCATTCGGAGGATAGTGAATGGGAGAAACACCGGATGCCCTTTGCTGCATGGCTGAAATATGGACGCTCATCGGAAATGCTGATTGAGAATATTGAAGACGCCTCACAGTTGATTGACAATCGGCAGTACCAATGGCAACTCTCAAAGTTTCTGAAGGCATTTATGACCCGTGAAATTGAGAACAATCATCGAACCCGAAAGGAGTTGAAGGAGTTTCTGGACTTCCGGAAAAGTGTCGATAACGGAGATTTGGCAGATTGGGTATTGGATGGAATTGAGAAGTTACCACCCACAGCTAAAATTTCAGAAGATAAAGAATTTGTGCATGACCTTACTTCCCTCTTGTCATCTCACGACAGTGAAACGGTAAGGCGCATCGGCAAATGGACACAGACACATATTAGTGGCGTTGATATTGCGCATCTGTATATTGCATTGGTAGAATCAGGGGAATTGGACGCCCGAAGACCTGTAAAACAGTTTGCCGAGATATTGGCCGCTACTTTCCCAGAAAGCAAAATTGTTGGCGAACGACAGGTGCAAAAAAGCGTAAATGCACTCCAAAGCCTGTCTCCCAATCGCAAACAATATGTCAAGGACGAACCGGAACACCGTTTTGCAATCGACAAGATAAAGACCGGTATTCTCCTGATTAATCCGGATAATGTTGGTTGAAATAAGCTCTTTTCGATTCGTTTGATTCGTTTCAGCGTTCGCGTACTTAACGAACCGTCATTTCTTTTCAATCCAATAAATTACGCTATACTTTTGCGTCACCGTTCCATTTCGGAACGGTGGCGTTTTCGTTTTTTGCCGTCATCGGAACCGCCATAATCCAGACGGCAATCGGAATAAATATGCAAGACTTTTTAGATATGCTGAATGAAGGCCGCGCTCATGTCAAGGTGGAGATGAGTGCCGAAGACCTCAAAGCCTTTTCTGATGACCTTATACGCCGGGCCAAAGACGAACTCGGCTCAATGGTCGAGGCAGCGAAGAAAGAACGTATGCTTACCAAGGCAGAGGTAAAGAAACTGTTCGGAGTATGCGATGCCACCCTATGGCACTGGGCCAACAAGGGAATCCTCAAACCTGTGAAGACCGGGAACAAGGTACTCTATCCTGAATATGAGGTACGCAAGGCTCTAGGACAACGCAACATCAACATCTGACGGATATGAGCTACAATAATCGCCGTCACCGTCCAATTATCCCTTCGTGTGGTCTACATGAGGATGAATGGCATGATTCCATTGAGCCGGGCGAAGCATCAGCATCGTCATTTCCTCTCGAAGTATTCCCGACGGCAATCCGACATATCATCGAATCTCTTCATGAGTATGAGAACTTCCATTTGGATTTCACTGCCGCGTCAATCCTCACAGTGTTTGCAGCGGCTATGGGAAATACATGGTCTGTCCGCTTCATGACCGGATGGGTCAGCCGTCCGATAATATATATGGTGCTTGTCGGTTCGCCGAGTTGTGGCAAGACACCGCCGCTGCAACAGGCGGTCGCTCCCTTGCTCAAACTTGACGGTGAATATGACTATGTTTATTGCAAGGAAATGGAGGCGTACCGAAGATGGGAACGAATGTCAGCGAAGCAGCGAGAAAAGCATTCTTTTCCGGAAGAGATGAAGATGCCACAGCGGAAATGTCATGTAGTGGTGGATTCAACCGTCGAGGCTATGATTGCCGCCATGCGTGACAATCCACGAGGAGTTCTCATATATAAGGATGAGATTGACAGCCTGCTTTCCAACTTCAACCGATACAATGGTTCTGACGAGAGCTATTTCCTCAGCCTGTTCAGCGGTACACCGTTCAAGTATAGCCGTAAGTCAAACAACGAGCACATATTTCTCTCCAATCCCTATTGCTCGATAATCGGCTCAACACAACCGGGGAGACTCTCCGAACAGTTCGGAGGTAAACGCCTTGTGAACGGATTTTCGTCACGGTTTCTGAAAGTCTATCCCGAAATCAATGAAATGCCGTCATGGAGCGATGCGATCATGCCTTATAAGATCCTTGAGGAATGGGAAAGCATCATCCGAAAGGCTGTGAGTATCAATCCTCCAATAGACCAAGAGGGAAAAGCAAACTCTATCGAGCTTACGTTTTCCCGTGATGCGAAGCAGCGTGTGATTCAATGGAAGGACGAGGTAAACAACAAGGCTTACTCGGAAACCGAATCGGACGCTGTAAGGGCGTTATGCGGCAAACTGAAGACTTATCTCATCCGCTTCTGTCTGATTATACAGGTCATGCACAGCATCTGCGGAGAGTCCGCTATGGATGAAATTGAACTGAAATCAGCGGAACTCGCAACTAAGCTTACCGAATATTTCAGAAACATGGAAAGTAGGATAACCCCGGAGATTGATACCGGTATGCTTGATAACCGGTTTACCGAATTACTCGGCAATCTCAGAGATTCATTCACCACATCCGAGGCAGTCCGGGAGTCTCTGAAACTCGGCATCTCTGAATCTTCGGTCAAGAGATTTCTGAGAGACGGTGGACGGGGATTCATCAAGAAGGAGTCTCATGGTCGCTATCGCAAAATTTGAAATGTACGGTGACACTTTGAAATTTTGACATTATGACCTTTTCGACCGAAGCAGGATTGAGGGAAACAACGAGGCTACTCATGCCTGGTTTGGAGTATAGACCTAGCTTTGCAAGATATGCCGCTTGTGTCCACAACGGCAATCCCGCCTCCTTAGAGGTGAGGGTCAATTCCGCTCGAAACTCGCAGTCTTTTATCTGATGAAATACGGTCATAGGATTATGCGATAATGTCAAACCAAGATATACAGGCATTAAAGCTTCAAGTTATGGAAACATCAAGACATCAAGTTATCATGACAACAATACATGAAGGCATCAAGGCATGAAGGCATCAAAGCATCAAAGTATAAAAGCATCAAGGTGTCATTGTATCAAACTATCAAGACAACGAATAATATGACAACAATAAAATCTGAAACTATCAAAATACGAGTTGACTCGCAGACTCTTTCGGAGATTCAATCAAGAGCCGACAGATACACCAATGGAAATCTGAGCGCATTCGTGCGCTGCGCCACACTCCAATACAATGAGAAACAAGTTGCTGAACGTGAGAATCCACAGATGATAGCGTCGCTTAACTCCGCGCTCAAACTTATCGGCAGGATTGGAACAAACTCCAATCAGGTCATCAGGCATATCAACGAGCAGCAGAAGATGTTTCCTTTATCCCTCAGGGCGTCGGATCTTCTTCCCTTCAGCCAATTTCACAACGACTGGACCACAGTGCAGGATATGTTGAAGTATCTGTCTAATCTCATAACCAACGCTAGATGATAGTAAAGAAACTCAGCGATGTGTCCGGCGGTGCATTTCCCGGTGCCAGGTATAATGAAATGAAGGTAGCGGCGGGTGTGGCTCAGCTAATGGCGATGGAGAACGTGAGTGAGGCATTGCGTCACAGTGTGGAGATTCTTCATCACTTCAGTCTCGATGCATCGGCAGAGATTGAGCGTTATCTTAAAGACCGTTCTCAGACTTATGGAAATACAAAAACAACCCGTTTTCAGTTCCATGTGTCGGCATCGGTCAAGGGAAGAGTGATGTCTCCGGAGGAATTGACCGATTTCGCCCGTGAGCTGATGGATGGCATGGGCTATGCCCGACAGCCGTATTTCGTTTATGCGCATCATGACACCGGAAACAATCACGTCCACATACTGTCAACACGGATAAAGCCTAACGGCTTCCCGATTTCCGACCATCAGGACAGGCGTAGGCTTAACGAGTGTGCCAACCGGATTCTTGCATCCGACATCAGTAAAGACATCGACCATATATTCAGCTACGATTATGAGACCGAGGGGCAGTTCGCTAATATCGTAACGGCTCACGGCTATAGGATGGAGAAGTCGCTCAATGGCTACCGCCTTTTCAAATGCGGAGGCAATGCCGGGAATATCCCCATCGGCGACATTTTCAACCGAATTACTAAGAACAGTGCCCGGCGCAAGGAGCGTGCGAGACAGCTTCGTGCCATTATCCGTAAATACAAGTCGGAGATAGCCGGAGGAAAATGTCATAATGTCGAAAATGTCAAAGTGTCAGAAGGTGGAAAGAAAAAGCCGATTCGCACAAAATTCAATTCCGATATAAAGAAAATTCTTGACAGCAGCGGTCAGCCGTTGGATAAGGAGACGCAGGATAAGATACAACAGCTGCTCGATACGCTGAAAACCCGCTTCGGCATCGACATCTGTTTTCAGAAAGACAGAAACGGACAAGTCCGGGGTTACGGCATTGTTGACCATGCCGGGAAGATAGCCTTTGACGGTAACAAGGTGATGAAGCTTTCCGAACTGATTGACTTCACCCTGCAACAAGAACGCCAGTCTTCTCCGCTTGACGTTTACCGCACTCTTTTCACTGTCGAGATCTGCAGGGAGGGCTTAAACGACTATATACGAATCCACACGAAAGATGGTGAAACATATCAAAAGGGCATATCCATGCGGCAGTATTCCTGGTATCATGGAGTGAAGCCGGAAGAACGCGAGGATGTTGGCTATATGATAGCCGCCACGATGTTGTCTGAAGAGATACTTGCTACCTATCTGAAACAAAATCCAATCAATAATCGCGAAGAATCAATAAAATCAGTGGCAGTAATCAGGCACCGCAACGGAGGGTATGCATTGAGAATCACAATGGCTGACGGCTTCTCAACATCAATCAATACCATGACCCAAGAAGAAATCAACCGTTATCGAGCAATGCCACCATCAGAACAGCAGGAGTATCTCCGTAAACTTGCGATCGCATATTTCACCCATGAGGATGCCCGAACCATTACCCGCAGAATCAAGGAGCAGACATTGGCTCAGACAGGCACAAAAGTGCTAGCAAACCGCACACAGGACTATCCGGAGCAGATAACGAGGATATTTGCCATGAATCTATCAGCAGCCATTTCTTCCCTCAACGTCAACACAGCTCACGGCATGAATCGTGAATGGGAGGTTGGTCGACGCTCCCGATATGATGCCATCGACAACAAGCAATCCGGCACACAACTTTCAATGTAGAAGATACCAGCCCGTATAACGATAGTGACTATTCCAGTCCGCCACGCGGATAGTCACTATATTTTTATGGGAAATTTAATGTGGAGTGAATTGGAGTTAAAGTTAAACGGATTCTTTTAAGAACATTTAATCAAGCCGATTTAAGGTGATTTATGGGTCAGCGGATTTTTCCGGTGGGCGGGAGAGAGTATCAAGAGTATAGTGTTATCTTTGCACAATGAAACCAGATCAACTGCTCAGAGCCATCCTACCCGAAGTCCTGATAGACAACTTCGATATTG
>SCEJ01000065.1 GCA_004102785.1 Muribaculaceae bacterium Isolate-013 (NCI) | reverse complement strand
ACGAACCCTTCACACCGCCTCCCGAAGAGCCGTTTTTGCCTTAGGGGGATTACTCTGATGTCATTTTTGCAAAGGCTGATGCCTCTGCACGTTGAGTAGCACTCAAAAATTATTTAGGACAATATTGATGTTACTGCCAAATTTTTTCTGCCTCCCAGTTTTCGGGGAATCCCATCGCGCTTATTTTGGGGTGATATTCGGCGATAAGGCCTTTTAGCCTTTGTGTGAGTGATGTGCCGGGATTTATTGTCTGCAAAATATAATTCAGCATACACATGAAATAATACAACTTGCCGCGTTTAGCTGTCTCCGGATTGGAAATCCACACGCGGGTCTTTGAAAAGTCAAGTTTTTCAGGAACAATGTTGAAATCCCTGTTCCAAAGACGAGCGTGATGAGCGCAGATGTTGCGGACATAGTTTATTGTGTGCAGCCACGAATTGAAAGTTTTGGGCGGCAAATGGAAATATGAGGCTATACCCACAACATCTGAACGGTTCTTCAGATAATTGCATATCCGTGAAAGATGATTGAAATACATTACTTCCACACACATCCATGAAGGTGGATTTACCGGTTCATCATAAGTCTGGACATAATGCTTTATGAAAATCTCGGCCTTGTTGTTGTGCAGTTGTTCTGTGATATGGTTTTGAATTTCATGAAACACATCTATGGTCTGTGTGGTCCCGTCCGACAATACCCTGTTTTGCGGCTCTTTGAATATATCGGGATTGTCTTGCCAGTGTGAGCCATAACGGTGTGAAAGCTGATAGACAATCTGACATCTTACCGCAACCTCAATTTTCTCAATGGCATCAAATACGAGAAGTCGGAGTTTACGGTCAAATACATACAGATTATATATGTCTTTCCATGTTGTGCCATATCTGAATTCATCTACGATATGTCCCCCTACATTCTTCTTGAACGGGAACATATATGCGCTCAAACGGTAATAACTAATGGCGGCGAGTTGATGTTCAGCCTTTTTCTCATCGTCAAAAATTACTCCTCGCTCTTTGAGCAACGCAATCTGTTCCTGATATGTCTTGGGTGGTTTATCGTATTTCATTCTGCAAATTTAATTAAAATCCATCAGAAATCCTTGATATGAACGGAATTGTATGGCATAACATTATAAAAACAGCCGCCTTATCACTCAAAACCGTGATAAGGCGCCCTATAATCATCAATTCTATGGAAAATCAGCGGCGTTTAAGAAGATGCCTCAACAGCGGGTCGGCTGCGATGCGTTTAATCTCGTCGAAGACGATTTTCTTGACCTGCCTCTTGATGCCGTCGTAATTGTCCTGTATGGTGCGCTGCATCACACACTCCCCGGTTGCTTTGTCGATGAAAGGGTTTATGACCGGAATATCCGCATACCGTGCTGTCTCCGCCTTGACCTTGTCGTTGTCAACAACGATTTCCGCATGAAAGATCTTCTGTTCAATGCGCTCGTCAAAATTGTCGCTGACTGCCCCGACGAACATACCCTGTGTCAGTGTCGATATTTTGCTCGGAGGAATAAGGCTGTCCATCTGGGTGTTGAACGAGTGACTGACATCCTGCCGGTTTATCGACACAGACTGACGCTTCTGCAATACCTTTCCGAACCGTTCCGAGAGTGTCTTGGCAGTTTCTCCGACAACCTGCCCGGAGAAGATATTGCCGACGGTATTCATCACAACCGCCGCCTCCTTGTCGCCATAATCGCGTTTAAGCTGCGAGAAGTCCTGAAAGCCGAGACACACGGCAACCTTGTTGCTTCGCGCGGTAGCGATGAGATTGTCCAGACCCTTGAAATATATCGTCGGCAATTCATCTATTATCACAGCGGATTTGAGCCTGTTCTTCTTGTTGATGAGCTTGACGATGCGGGAATTATACAGTCCGAGTGCGGCGCCATAGATGTTCTGGCGGTCGGGGTTGTTGCCGACACACAATATCTTAGGCCGCTCCGGATTGTTTATGTCAAGCGAGAACTCGCTGGCCGACATTACCCAGTAGAGCTGCGGGGAAATCATCCTCGTCAGAGGGATTTTCGCAGACGCTATCTGACCTTGGAGCTGCTCCTGCGCCCCTCCGAGCCATGCGTCCATGAATGGGGAAAGATAGTTTTCAAGTTCGGGATATGATGTGAGTATCGGGAAAATATCCTCGTATGGCCGGCACAGGAACTCAATCGCATGGGGGAAGGTGCAATACTCGCCGTCCTTGTATATGCGGAGGAACCATATTATAGCGGCAAGTAATATTATCGGGGATTCCACAAAGAAGTCGCCCTGCTTGCTCACCCACGTTTTGTTAAGGTTGAGCATTATGGTGTAGGCCGACTCGTATGCGTCGGAAATGTCGGTCATAAACTCCGGGGCTATCGGATTGCACCGGTGTGAGCGCATCGGGTCATCGAAGTTGATCACACGGAACTCAGGCACAACTCCTTTGTAATCTTTTGTGTGAGCGTTCAGATGATTCATCGCTATGACAGACAGATCCGGAAACTTGAAGTCATAGATATAAGCACTGTAACCCTTTTCTATACACTGTTTTATATAGTTGTTCACTACGGCGTATGACTTGCCGGAACCGGGAGTGCCGAGGACTATTGTGGCGCGGAACGGGGTACATGGTAAAATCGTATCATTCTGAAAACCACGTTGTAAGTTTAAAACTTTTGGGCAATTGTTCCCAAAATGTTCCCATAATCAGCCTTGTCAGTCAACGGACGTTAGGTTGCCGTTGCTTATGGTGGGTTAGATAACGATTGTACGGAAGTCATCACGACCTCAACCAAAAATCAGCCATTGTCCTGCATCGGGAATTACAGCGTTGCCGACTGCGACCGTATGCGATGGAACAATACCGTTGCGAACTGTCTTTAATTCATCGCAAAATTACAAATTTATTTTGTTAATCCATCGCCATTTTCGGAAAAACGAACAACAGTCTCCAAATATTTCGGGTTGAGGGTGTGGTAACTGGATGGTATGATACCTGTATTGAGAGAAATGGAAGGGACATATAATAAATATAATTAAGGAAGGAATATGCCAATTATATTTAATATCACCCCTATAATTGCTATTACCACACCAATTATGACGAAAATTTTATACACTTTTGCATGAGTTCGAGTTTTGTAGCTTGTCAACTTTGATTTTGCGACAGCAAGCTTATGTTGAGAAATATAACGTATGATAAATCCCAGCATGAAAATTATTACTCCTATCCAAAACATATTATTCATGATTTCACATCTAAGTAGTTAAGCCAATGCTAATCCCTATTGCTAATAATATGGCTCCAATAATAAAGAACAGTAAGGCCGGTTTAGTGTACTTTTGCAGCTTCTTTTTTATTATTGGATTGGGTTTTGTTATTAATTCAATTTTATAGTTATTGAGAGCAAAACCTTTTATGGCGGCTATTAAGCCTAATATAGCACCTAATAGCAAACTGCTTAATCCGCTATAAATTAATAAACTAGACATTCTTATTTAAGATTTATGAATATGGTTGACTAATAGCCAACCATATTAAATTTTAACGCCACGCCGCCAATCTTTCACACCGATGATAACTTCTTATTGCAGATACAATAGATACTACATCATGTACACATCCAATAATCGCAAATCCATAATTTCCATCAGCAAAATCCATTGCTGTTGAACACGCCCCAATTGCAATACCACCACAATCGAATGCTAATTGAAGCACACAAGCACGTGTGGTTCTTGAAACTGTAGCCAATGATGCAGCTGTTTCAGGCGTAGTTATATTATCATATATAGCAGCCGAATTTACAGCCATTCCTCTTACAATCGGAGATTCGATTGAGGTACAGGCTGTTTCTAGTCTTGTAACAGAGTGACCGCCTGCAGATACGTAGTCGTCCATTAATGAATATAACTTTGCGACATCTTCGGCAGGAGCAACTTGCATTAGACTATCCAATTTTAAAGAAACCAACTCATCAGTTTTGATTTCTTGATTTTCACCATCTAACGAAATATATAAATCTTCAATTTCCTCTGGAGATAAGGTAAGTAGATAACCTACGATATCGTCTTTTGTAGTAGCACGGCTTGAGATAGAGACACCGATCTCATTAAATGCATCCTTATTTAATACGGCAGCCTTTTCAGAGGCTTCAAGATACTCTTCTGCAATTGTTCTCTCCGTGCTATTTTTATACGGTATATCCTCTTCTGAAGAGCAACCCTCCAAGAGAACTAACATTGACACCGGAATAAAAATCCCTGTTAGATAAAGTAAAAATTTTTTCATAAACTTTGAATTAAATGTTATGTAATATTAACAAAGATTAATTCAAATGGTTCATCTTAACGAATCATCAAGATATATTCAATCAAAGTAGTTGTCTCTTCCAAGCATTTTCAACCCAAATAATAAGACAGTTACAGCCCTGTGGTACAAGAGGAAAACAAAAGACACAATTTTATGGCAGAAATGGGCTATCAATAGTCGTTAATAAATATGGGCTTTAGCGCACTATGCAAGTGCGTTAAAGTCCATTATGCGGAAAAGACAGAGGTTATTACGGAAGCAAAAAATCGTAAAATGGAGAATAGAGGAATTTGTTGGGCTTCAAATATATACGATTATTCTTGAAATCCATTACCATATTAAACCTTTTGAGAAAATTGTTTCCAATCATACCGTCTATATTTTCTTTTGATTGCATACCCGAAGTTAATGTGGAAAATGCTCCGGCAACGAGAGGTAAATGATATTTTCCGACAACAACTTCATCAAAGAATACATTTCTTAATTCTCCACTTCCTCCGTCAGAACTTGCAATCCGCGAAATTGCAAACGGTTTTTGAGTGTCCAACAGATTATGTTTTTGAACAAATGGAGTATTCAGGTCTATAATTCTATCGCTTCCTGTATCTACTTCAAGAGTGAGATTATAATCTTTGTTATTTATTTTCACAGGCATTGAGATAAATGGCACATCATAAATATAAGTGAATGGATAAATGGCACAATTATCATCCTCTATTTCAATTTCCTTTTTATCATATAGATAAATCGTAAAATCATCGTAGTCTATTTCAATATTAAATAGTCGAAGTATGCCTAATCCAAGAACTCCATCCCAATATTCTGCCGGATATTCTATTATGGCGCAACCAACTTTGTCAAGATGCAAAGAGCCTACACGAATTGCGTTTTGATTGCTATAAGATACTGTGTTTTCTCCCGAAGTCCCCAGATTGTCCGCATGAGAGTCAATCGTAAATCTATCCTTTAATTTGGGCGAATTAGGATTAAGCACAACATCACTTGCTCCTGTGTCAACCAAAAATCTCAATTAGTCTGATCCGTTGACGAAAGCAGTAACATAAATTCGGCTATCGCTTGCGATAGCGAAAGGAATTGAACCTATTGGTTTATCCCCGACCATTCGAGCATTAGTGACGCATACGTTGGCTACAAACAATGTGACACAAGCTATTAGTCTAATATAAAAGGCTGTTTTCATTCCGCAAAATTAGCAATTTTACGGGATATAGCCGCCATATATCAGCAGTTTTTTAATCACAAAACTCGAATTGCCTGTTGTCACCGCCTCATACCTCTGCGTTGTGGCTGTTCAAGATCCTCCATGACGGCAGTGAAAGAGGAAGTGAGGCGGTCGAGTTCCTTGCAGCCTTTGTCAAATTCCTTGTCGGTCAGAAACGGTCGGGCGAACACCTTGATAAAATGGGCGTTTGATTTCGGATCGTCACGATCGAGTGCGAGCCATGACACAATCGCCTCCTTATGCTCGCGTGTGAAAGTCTTGTATGCCAAAACCCTTGCGAACTGAATGAGGGCGCGGACAGCCTTTTCAAGTTTCTCGCCGAGCAACCGCAACATCGCCTCCATCTGAGCAAGCAGCGTGTCTTTCTCACGCTTCAGATTGTCTATGATATGGCGGTTGTTGCTCTCCAGCTCGCGGTATCGGGCGGAGAGGTTCTGCAACCTGACTTGGAGGGAAGATAATTCACGGCTGTGTGATGCGTTCAGCTCCCGGATTTCGGTTAGATGTTCCTCGGTCTTGTCCTCGATGGTCTGACGCACCTGCCTCTGCACCATCATTGGGATTTTCGCCACCTGCCCCTCCATCTTAGCCACGGCAAGCTGCATATCCTTGTTCTCGGCTGTCAGCCGTGCGTTCTCTTTCTCAATCTCCGCATACTTCCCTTTGCCGAAAAGATTTGCCACACCGCTCATGAGCGCGCTGCCGCTCTCCTCGTCAAGAGCCTTTTTCTTCTCCTTGCGCTGTTGTTCAAGTTCTTCGATTGACTTCTCAGCAGCCATCGCCTGCAATTCAAGTTGCTCGTTCCGACTTTCAAGCACAGCGTTCTCAGCCGTGAGCCGTTGGTTGTTCTCACGCGCTTTCCGCTCCTTGTACTCTATGGCACTCAGCCCCTCTATGCCGGAGTCCTCTTTGGGAGTGCCGCGCTCCATGCCGAGGCTTTCGGCAAGCACAGTCTGCATCTCCTTGCAGTCGTTGGCATCGAGTTTGACGCTCTTTCCGGTCTCGTGGTTCATCCAATCGACAATGATGTGGGCGTGATGGTTCGGCAGCAGATCATCGGTCAGAGGGTCGGCATGACCCTCGTCATGGTGGAGGTCGATGCTTATGACGGAGATACCCTTGTCGGCGAGCCATTTCACGAACAGGTCAAAATCCTCTATGCGCGTGTCCGGCTTGATGGGAGGGCAACCCTCGCGTATAGCCGAACTGCCCGACCGCTTCCGCTTCTTTCCTGTCTTGCGGTCGGTGTACTCCACATCCTTGCACTGCATGGCTCGTCCGGTCTTTTGCTTGACAAGCACCTTGAGGTCTTCAAGCAACTCCGGCAGAGGCTTTGTGTAGGACGGACTGCGCCACGTCACATTGAGGTGGCGGTGTCCGTCCCAGAAGTATGTCTGCCCGAACTTTCGGGCAACAGCCTCGCAGTAGGCTCTGTCGCGGCGGTTGTGCGCCTCGGCAGTGCCTACGTTGCAGGGCTTGAATTTAATTCCGGTTTTCATAATCCGTAAGGGAAAAGAGTGTTTCAATATCGCGGGTTCTCAGACGAAGGGTCTGAGCGAGAGGTGGCGGAGAAGGGTCATCTCTGCCGATGGGTTCTTAGGGGTGAACGCCCTAAGCGGTGGGTGCAGGGAGAGGGTCACTCCCTGCTTGGGGTTCGCAGGGGCAACGCGCCCTGTGCGGGTCAAGGGCAGAGCCATTGCGGGTTCTTAGGGCAGAGCCATAAGCCCCTCGGGAGAGCCCACAACTACGGGAGCGAAGCGGAGTAGTTATAGTGGGCTATAACAAGGGCAAGCCCTGTCTGTCTCCACCATCACTCACGGCTTCGCGGAGGACTCCGTATAAGTGCCGGACAGTTCATCATCCGTCACGCCTTTTCCCCTTGCCCCATGACGGAGCCTCGCAGTCATCGCCACGTGTCGCAAGAATCTTCTGAATGTCGGAGAGCGCGTAGAGTGTGCGCCGTCCCATCTTAGCCGGAACAAGATAGCCCGACTTGCTCCATGCCCACAGCGTGGTGTTGCTCACCATGCACATGGCGGCTGCCTCTTTCTTTGTCAGCCATTTCTCCTCGGTGGGGATTTGGGCGATCTCTCGCGCTTTCATTTCCTGCGCTTTCTCGATAAGCACCTCGGCGAACTTGCAGAGGTCTTCGCCGGTGACTTCAAACTTCATGCGTCCTCCGGCTTCAATCATACTGTAAATATCCATGCTTTTTTGATTAATTTGATGATAGTCTGTTGCCGTCGGTCAATCGGTGCAGGGGTCTCAGACAGCGTTTTTTGAACCCGACCGTCCTCCGCTTGTAAAGAGGTACTATGTTGAAATTATATCTGACAGTCATTATATCATGCCATCATATAGCAATACAGTCATGCAGTCATTAAATGAGACAGTCATGTAAACATAAAATCTTTCAGTCATATAATCTTACAGTCATGTTACCATATAGTCTGACAATCTGACCGTCAGTTTATCATGTTCACAAGCTCAATCTTCATCTCATCATCTATCGCCCTGTATCTTGCAAAAGCCCGGCTTCCCTCCACATGCCCCGACATGGAGGCTATGAGATCGGGGTCTTTCACCTGTTTGTACAGGTTGCCTATGAATGTGCGTCTTGCGAGGTGCGATGATGCTATCTCGTTAAGCGGGCGTTTGACCTCCTCGCGCGTCTTTGTGTCGATTACCGATACCATGCGCGTTATCCCTGCAAGAGTGCACAGTTCCCGGATAGCGTTGTTGTATCTCCAGTCCTCAAAGAAAGGGAGCAGGGAACTTTTGCGGTGGCTGTGCCTTTCGAGCACCGCTCTCGCCTTGTCGTTGAGCGGAACGCGTACAGTCCGGGGATTGCCGTCCTTTGTCTTGTGCGGGATATACTCTATGGCACCATTGACGATGTTGGCCCGTGTCATGCGCGGAATATCACCCATGCGGCAACCTATCAGACATTGGAACATGAAGATGTCGCGCATCTGCCTCAGATGTTCCGGCTTTCCCGACAGGTCGAGGTAATATATACTGTCACGTTCCTCCAACGTCAGATACCACGGCGTGCCATATACGGGTGTCCGCATCTCAAACCGTTGGAACGGCTTTTGCGTTGGAATACCGTTGCGGTCGCACCATTTAAGCACTCCGCTCAGACGGTTCAGTATATCGTAAATGCCGTTTTCGGAAAGCGGTTCCGCCGGGGTACGCATTTTCCCAAGCCCCTTGTATAAAACCGGGTATCGGCTCACGAGCAGATGCTCGCTCATGCAGAATGTCCGGAAGTCGTGCAGGTCATGCTCGGTCATGGTATCGGCTTTGAGGGAGAATGAACGCCTGTGCATGATTTCCTGCTGATAGCGTTCAAACCGCCTTATCTTACGGGATATGCTGTTGAAGGTATATGTGGTACTTTGTGAAAGACCGCGCCGCCTCACATATCTGCCGATCACCTCGGTAAGACGGGTATCAACCACCGCTCCGGCACTGTCATGGATACGCGGATGGTGGTATTCGTCTATGACACGTTGCAGCCAGTCTCCCGAAACGCCCCTGCGGTATTCCTCGGCTATGCGGTCGGCAAGTTCCCTCACCTGTCGGTTGAACGCCCTGCGCTTGGGTTCCGATACGAGCGACACGCGGTTTTTGTATCCTTGCAGTTCCGCGCTCCAATGATTGGGATTTATGGTCAGCTCACTCGCCGCCTTGATGTCGCACCCGGTGTCACGGACACGGAAATATACGGTGGCTTTGTCGGTCACGTTATTCTTCGCGGCGGTCTTGTTGCGTATGTATGCTGTTACTTTCATAGCTATCAGTCCATCATGTTTACAAGTTCGTGCTTCATATCCTCGGCGATTGCCCTGTACCGTCTGAACGCCTTGCTATTCAACGAGTGCCCCGTCATCGAGGCGATCAGGTTCGGGTCCTTGACAAGCCTGTAAAGATTGGCAATGAATGTCCTTCGTGCTGTGTGGGAACTCACGGCTATGTAAATTGGCTTTTTCACCGCCTCATTTGTCTTGGGGTCTGTGACCACAACCGTCCGTGTCACTCCGGCGATGAGGGTTATAACCTTTATATCCTCGTTGTATGACGCCTTGTTGAGACAAGGGAACAGTGACCTACCGGATATGCCGTCATATTTCGCAAGAAGCGTTCTCGCCTTGTCGTTCAGAGGCACACGGCAAAGGGTCGCGCCGTAAGGTCTGCCATCATTGCCGATGGTCTTGTGCGGATAGTATTCCAGAAAACCGTCCTTGATATTGTCTGCGGTCATGCGGTAAAGGTCTCCGGCTCTGCACCCCACAAGGCATTGGAATATGAACATATCCCTATGGCGTTCAAGCCGCGGGAAACCGCTCAAATCGGTGGAGAGTATGCGGTCGCGCTCCTCCAGCGTCAGATATATGGGTGTCCCGTAGGCTTCGCGCCTGACTGAAAAGCCGCGCCACCGCTCGTTTGCGGTCAGCCCCTGTTTCAAAGCCCAGTTCAGAAATGAGCGTATATGCCGGAATATGTTTGTCATGAAATTGTGGGAAAGAGGCACAGGGGCTTTTGAGGGGAGAAAATGGAATTGGTTGTAAAAGTCGGGGTAGATGGCATAAAAGCGGTGCTCCTCCATGATGTAGTCCCATATATCCTGCATATCAGTGGCGGAAAGACTGTCGAGACAAAGCGCAAAACCTTTCTTCCCCAAAATCTCACTGTTGTAAAGCTGGAACCGCTCAATCTTTTTCAGAGTGCCGTTGATGCTCGACAGCCGCTGCTTGCATACCTTTGATTGGGCTATGTATTCACGGAACAGCGCGACAAATGATTTTTCGTCCTCCGGCACAGGTGCCTCATGTCCCACCGTTGGCATTGTCACCTCGTCCTCTCCGGCGAGACAGTCCTTCACGAGATTGCGCAGCCATGAGCCGTCACAGCCCTCGGTGTAACGTTCATGTATCATCACGGTTATATCCTCAATCTTTTGGTTGAGAGCCTTTATTTCCCCTTTTGGCAGTTTTGTGGTGCGCTTGTAGCCGGGGATGTCTGCATCCCAGTAATCCGGATCGGCGAACAGTCCCGACCGCGCCCGCAGGTCTGCCGAACCCTCGCGTACACGGAAACATACCTGACGCATATTGCTGTCGGCGCATACTTTCCCGGAGGAAGTGAGATATACTGATATTTTCATGTCCGTGCGTTTTTTGAATTTATACCGTGTGTTTTGTTTCCGGTGACAAAAGTAAATTCACCGGAACAGTTCTCAACCAAGTTTGGACACATTTCCATCGTTACATGATAGTCCGGCGCATCGCCATCCCTACCCATAAAGTGGGATTTGGGCAACTTTGGGCAATGTTGCCCAACCATGTTCCCAAAAATCCCATACAAGGTTTGGAGCAGATTGGAGGCTTTTGAATTTCTATTCATTCGCAAGTAATTTAATTTCAAGTTATTACATTCAATATTGAATTAACGGACGTTCATTCCGATTTGCTTCTTTTGGTTTTTATGTGCCACGAAACGGGTTTACCACGTTTATCCATCCCTTGTTCCACCGCTTATTGTAGTAGAAACGAGTGGGGAGATTCACGGAATAGTCGTTGGTCTTCAGTTCCGTTTCCTGCATGAACGATTCGTTCTCGTTGTTGAAACGGTCGTCCATCAGGTTGCCTTTCAGCATACGGCCCATCCATACGCCTCCGAACAGCAACGCCACATACCCCGTGACGGTACATATTATATAGGAGTAAAGCCATTCCTTCGCCGGCATCCACCAGCAACCGAAATAGAGGAACATACCTGCGGTGATGGCGATTATTATATGTTTCCACCGGATGCTCTCTTTCTTGACCCCTTTCGTGCCGAAACACGAAAGGGCGAGAAGGAGAAGCGCGAACCATTTTGCGTTGTTGGGATTGTGGAACAGTCCGCAGGCATTGTCCAGATTGCTCAGTATCTTGTACGCGGTGGTATAGAACCAGCCGCTTTCCACGGTCTTTATGCCCGTGAACCAAAGCATATTCGCGGCCACAAGTACAAAACTTATGCCGCGCATGAAGTCCATTATTTTGGCTAACGCCCGGAGGTCGTCTTCCTGTTGGCTCATAATATATTGAAATTGAAGTTGAAAATTACAGTCTGGGGCCACGGCGTTTTTTCTTCTTACGCCGCTGCATGGCGCGGTAGAAGGCTTCCTCCTCCGCATCGAATCCGGGGCCGGTATGGAACAGATCAAGACCGGGAATTGAAGGCATCTCGTCATAAGCTGATGTGTCGCCCTGCCGGAACTGCTGTTGCGCCTGACCTTGACCGGGCTGCTGCCCCTGAGATGTGCCGCCGGTTGTCTGTTGCCCTGCCGTATTGGATTGAGCATTGCCAGAATCGGGTTGCCGGCTGTCGGATTGCGACGGTTGAGTATCAGGCTGCGGTTGTTCCTGTCGGGTGTCCGTCTGAACTGGTACAACCGAAGGTCTTTCTCCGGCTGTGAACCACTGTTCAAGAGCGTTGGCGGAGAACTGTCTGCCCAGACGCGAACCGTTAAGGACAGTCCTTGTATTGTGGTCTATGAATGTCGCGCCGTATATGCGCCCGGTATCGGTATGGCGCAGAATAAGGTCGATGTTCCTCTCTTTGAGTCTGGCGATGAAATCATCCTTACCCGAAGATTCCGCCATTGCCTCAGATACGGATTGCTTGGTCGGACGGATGTCGATGTTGTCTTTCGCACGCTCCATCTTTCCGTCTATCGCCGTGCGGCTGGCGAACTTGCCGAGGCGCGACGCCTTGAACGGCGATGCTATTGTATTGCCGTTGTCATCGGTGGCGAAATAGACCAAACCGTGATACTCCCGTCCGTTGACCCTGCCGTCGGTCTGTTCACACCTTATATTATATAGACCGAGTATGGCGTTATACTCGCCGATGGTCTGGAACTTGTAGCGCATACCTACCATTTTGACCGTGTTGGCAACCTGCCGCTTGATGTCGCCGGAAGGGTCGATTTTCCTGATGACGCGAGTTCGGGATAAGGAACACCATAAAAAAGCTGAATCGGCAGCTTGAAAAAGCTGCCGATTCTTTTGGTAATATCACTGATATTTAGTAATTTAGAGGTGTCAAACAATAAATACTGTATCATGATTACCGAAAGTAAAGTTACTGAAATTTTTTGTATTGCAGATGATTTCTGCAAAGAATTTGAGGGTGAGATGGCAAAAAATGCACTTCCGTCCACAACTGACACTCCAAAACGGAAAAGAAAGCGCATGATGTCGGATGCCGAAGTCATCACGATTCTGATCTGTTTCCACTTCAATTCGTACCGAAACTTCAAGCACTATTATCTGGGATGTGTGCGCATTCACTGGAAGCATCTGTTTCCGCAGACATTCTCCTACAACCGCTTCGTGG
>SCEJ01000064.1 GCA_004102785.1 Muribaculaceae bacterium Isolate-013 (NCI) | reverse complement strand
ATGAAAAAAATACGATTTTAACGAAGAGATAAACAACTGAAATACAGATATAACAGATTACCCGCTTCGGGCTGAAGCGGGTAAGGGCAGGTATACGCTTTATTTTATCTTAAATGAAAAAGCCGTGTTTTTAACGCTGTACAGCGGATAAAAAAGAGGATTCACGCGCCTTAAAAGGGAGCCCAAAGGCAATAAGCACCTTAATAATTCGTTATGGAGGAGGATAAAAACAACGTATATTAAAAATGCCCCTTCACACGATAAAGAAACTCACGCTGGCAGCCATCACGGCGGCTTTGGCAGCACTTTCTGCACAGGCTCTTGTGACGGTGAATTATTTCACCCGCACTTCGGCCATGGCCGAGGACCGCTGGATAAAGATCAAAGTAAGCCAGACCGGCATACAGCAGATTACAGGAGAGCAGTTGCGCGCCCTTGGATTCGAGCATCCAGAGCATGTGGCTGTCTGCGGCTACGGCTCATCGATGATCAACAACCAGCAGATATCATCGGACGTGCCCGACGACCTGACTCCGGTGGCAGCCGTATGGGACGGTGAGAAACTCATGTTTTACGGCGAGGCCGATTTCTCAGCGTCCGCCCGCCTGGTGACATCAAACCGGGCCTGGAGCGCGGTCAACTCACGCAACTATTATACCGCGCATGGGTGTTACTTCCTTACCACACGCTACTCGCCGGTGCGCCCGCGCACAGTGAAGCTCGCCGACCGCACACCGGCCAACTGGCTCGACACCTCAGCCTCTCAGGTTCACATCGAGCAGGAGAACATCATGCCTGAAGTCGGTGCCCGCTTTTTCCACTCCGACTTCGTGGCCGAGCCCAAGCAGACCTTTGACGTATTTATGCCGGGCTACCGCCAGTCGACCTCCGACGACACCCGCAACTACTCCGGGCGCACAGGCCTGAACATCACACTGGCCGCCGGCGTTGGCTCAGAACGCTCAGGCACCGGGCGCTGGTACTTCGAGGGGGAGAATTCATCCACCTATAAATACATCAACCATTTCACAGCGCGCCCCAGCGAGGTAGTCTACCGCGAAGCAATCCAGCAGGAGCACGTCTACCTGGCCAATCCCGCCAAGACCGCCGACGACCACTATACCCTGCGCGCCGACATAAGCACCGTCACAGGCGTATGGTTCTACGCCCTCGACTATCTGAGCATCATCTACCGGCGCGACAACGACCTCTCAGCCGGAGGGCAGCAGCGGCTAATATTCGAGAACGTCACCAACCGCGACAACATGCGCTTCACAGGCCTCACCGAAGGCTCACAGGTATGGGACATCACCAAGCCCCGCTCGCCGAGAATCCTCACCCTCAGCGAACCCGGCTACGACTCCTCGCGCTACGTGACCTACGACACCGCGGCCGACGCCACCAAAGAGACTCCGGCCACAATAATAGTGTTCGACCCCGCCACCGACCCCTACCCCGTAGAAATCATCGGTGAGGTTCCCTGCCAGAACCTCCACGGCATGAGCGTGCCCCAGATGCTGATTATCGCGGCATCCACCTACCTGCCGCAGGCCGAGCGCCTGGCCCAGCTCCACCGCGACCTCCAGGGGCTTGACGTGGCCGTAGTGCCGCAGGACCTGATTTACAACGAATACTCCTCAGGTATGTCGCACCCCATGGGTATACGCCGCTTCATCAAGATGCTCGCCCTGCGCGAGCCCGGACGCCTGCGCTCACTGCTTCTTTTCGGCGCCGCCGCGCAGGACAACCGCAACATACGCGGCCTCCTCAATGACCACCAGGGGAGCTACATACCCATATTCCAGAACCAGCAGATCACCTCCGGGGGATGGCTCGGCAAATCGTATGCCACCGATGCCATCTACGGCGTGCTCTCCGAGGATTTCACGCTCAACGGAGTTGACGGCCGCAACCTCCTGGGCGACATGGAAATCAACGTGGGACGCATCCCCGCCTACGACTCCGGACAGGCCACAGCCATCGTCGACAAAATCGAGGAATACCTCAAGAACCCGCCTGTGGCAGGCTCCTTCAACCGCGCGCTCCTATGCGCCGACGCCGGCAACCGCAACGACTTCCTCCAGCAGGCCGACGAAACCGAAGCCACCATACGCGAAAACTTCCCCTCGGTGACCATAGCCAAGGCCTACAACCCCTATTTCCCCGGCGACAACCTCACTGCCACAATCGAGCGCAACCTCTCCAGCGGCGTAGGCTACTGGTATTATACCGGCCATGCCTCCCCCGGCAACCTATCCGGCGCCAACTGGGGCACAGGCCAGATTAAATCCAACACCTATACCTATCCCCCCTTCGCCATGCTGGCCACCTGCCGCGCCGCCTACTACGACCACGAGGACGGCTTCGGCACTACAGCCCTCTTTCAGCCCGCAGGGGGCGTGATAGGCCTGGTGGCAGCCATCCGCGAGGTCTACAAGGACCCCAACCACGTGCTTGGCACGGCAGTCACCGAGAAATATTTCACCGCCGACGAAACCACCACCACCGGCGACGTATTCCGCCTGGCGCGCAACCAGGTGAACCGCGACGCCCTGGCCATACTCGATGGCGGCCGCCGCGACTCCTCCAATATAATAAACACCGCCTGCTACAACTTCCTCGGCGACCCCGAGATACCCCTCTACATCCCCGCCGAGAAAGTGCGCCTCACCTCTGTGAACGGCTCGACCGACGGCAAAGCCACCGTAAGCCCCCTCCAGAAGTTCACCATCTCCGGCGAGGCCGGCCCGCAAGGCTCCGCCGACGAGACATTCGACGGCGAGCTCACAATCGCCATCTACGACGCCCCCTTCCAGGCCACGGCCACCACAACCGAAAACGGCGAGACATTCACACACACCTCCACACTCGACCAGGATGTAATCTTCGAGTGCCGCGTGCCGGTGGTGCGCGGGCGCTTCACGGCCGACATCACCCTCCCCACCCCGGCACGCCCCGGAGTGTCGAACCGCGTCACACTCTATGCAGCCACCCCCGACGGCACACGCCGCGCCGTAGGCTCATACGAAGGTCTCACCGTCACCGACCTCCCCGAAGGCTTTGACGAAAGCCTTTACAGCGCCCCGGAAATCACCGCCGCCTACCTCAACGACCCGTCGTTCACCTCAGGCGACAACATCTGCGGCACCCCCACACTCTTCGCCACCTTCGCGCCCGACGACACCGGCCTGGCCGGCAACTCATCGCTCCTGGGGCAGAGCCTGACAGTGACCCTCGACGACAGCAAGACATATTATAAAGCCGCCGGCCTGCTCAAATACGCCACCGACGGCTCGGCATCGCTCGAATTCCCCCTGGGCGAGATTGCCGACGGTCCCCACACCGTCACGGTGAAAGTGCGCAACATGGCCGGAATCTCCGCCTCACGCACCCTTGACTTCACCCTCGTCAACACCCCCGTAAAAGCCACGCTTACCGCCGAGACCGACTCCGACAACGGCACATCGACCATCAACCTCACCCACTCGCTCGAAGGCACGCCCGAAGCCACCCTTCAGCTCTTCGACGCCGCCGGCAACAACCTCTACACCGCCACCGGCGCCACATTCCCCTTCACCATGCCGCTGCGCGACAACTCCGGAGCCGAGCTGCCGCAAGGCCGCTACACCGTGCGCGCCCTGCTCCACTACGGCCTGCAGTACGGCGCCACCGACCCCGTGGAGATAATCGTGCTAAAATAATTTCCGCCATGCCCCGTGCATAACAGAAATATTTACTATATTTGCAAAAACATTCACTTAATCCCCGAAAAATCTACACCAATGGCTGAAAATAACAACAAACAGCAGGAAATCAAAATCGAACTCACCCCGGAAATCGCTTCCGGCCACTACTCGAACCTCGCCGTAATCTCACACACACCCGGCGAATTCTTCATCGACTTCATCAACGTGGCGCCCAACATGCCCCAGGCACGCGTGCAGAGCCGCATCATAATGACCCCCGAGAACGCCAAGAACCTCCTCTTCGCCCTGCGCGACAACCTGCAGAAGTATGAGAAGACCTTCGGCGAAATCGAGCGCAAGACCCCCCGCGGCAACGAAGGCAATGTGCCCAACCCCTTCCAGGCATAAACACAGCCACAACGCACAAAAGGTTATAGCCCGGCTCAAACATCCCGGGCTATAACCTTTTAACTATTCACAGCAACCAGCAACCACCAACCCATCCACCATAACAACGCCATGCGCCAGAACAACCTTCTGATCTACAACTCGCTCCACCGCCAGAAAGAACTCTTCCGCCCGATCCATCCGGAACACGTGGGGATGTATGTATGCGGCCCTACGGTCTACGGCGACGGCCATCTGGGCCACGCTCGTCCGGCAATCACCTTCGACGTACTGTTCCGCTACCTCACCCACCTGGGCTACAAAGTGCGGTATGTGCGCAACATCACCGACGTGGGTCACCTGGAGCATGACGCCGACGAAGGGGAGGACAAAATCGCCAAGAAAGCCCGCCTGGAGCAGCTTGAGCCGATGGAGGTGGTGCAGATGTACCTCAACCGCTACCACGCCGCTATGGAACGCCTCAACGTGCTGCCCCCCTCGATCGAGCCGCACGCCTCAGGCCATATCATAGAGCAGATACAATACATCCGGCGCATAATCGACGCCGGCTACGCCTACGAGTCAAACGGCTCGGTGTACTTCGACGTGCCCCGCTACAACGCCGACCACCACTACGGCAAGCTCTCCGGCCGCAACATCGACGAGCTCCTCACCGAGACCCGCGCCCTCGACGGCCAGCAGGAGAAGCGCCACCCCGCCGACTTCGCGCTATGGAAAAAAGCCTCGCCCGAGCACATAATGCGCTGGCCCTCCCCCTGGAGCGACGGCTTCCCCGGATGGCACCTGGAATGCTCCACCATGAGCGAGAAATATCTCGGCGACACCTTCGACATACACGGAGGCGGAATGGACCTCAAATTCCCCCACCACGAATGCGAGATAGCCCAGACCGTGGCCGCCAACAGCCATGAGAGCGTGCATTACTGGATGCACAACAACATGATCACCATCAACGGCCAGAAGATGGGCAAGTCGCTGGGCAACTTCATCACCCTCGACGAATTCTTCACCGGCTCGCATCCGCTGCTGGAGCAGCCCTATGCGCCGATGACAATACGCTTCTTCATCCTCATGGCCCACTACCGCTCAACAGTCGACTTCTCGAACGACGCCCTGCGCGACGCCGAGAAAGCCTACGACCGTATGCTTGCCGGATGGCGCCGCCTCGCCTCGCTCAAGCCCTCGGCCGAATCGACCGTGGCCGACGAAATCGCCGCCGTGGAGACAGCCTGCTACGAGGCCATGGACGACGACCTCAACACCCCCATCACCATATCACACCTTTTCGAGGCCGTGGGCATCATCAACCGCATAAACGACGGCCACGCCACGGCAACAGCCGCCGACATCGACCGCCTCCGCGCCATCTTCCAGACCTTCCTCTTCGACATCATGGGGATGCGCCCCGACATGGAAGGCGCCGCCTCAGGCGAGGCTATGAAGCCCTACCACGACGCCGTCGAGCTGCTGCTGCAGATACGCGCCGAAGCAAAACAGAAAAAAGACTGGGCCACATCCGACCTCATCCGCGACCGCCTCGCCGCCATTGGCTTCGCCGTCAAGGACACGCGCGACGGCGGATTCGAGTGGTCAGTAAAATAACCGCCACACGCACATGGACGTCGAGGGATTTGCCCGGATGATGCTGGAGGCCATGCCCTTCGAGCCGACCGACCAGCAGGTGAAGCTCACAGCGGCACTGGCCCGCTACTGCTCGGCATTCACCCCGAGCGACTCGGTGTTCATCCTCAACGGCTACGCCGGCACGGGCAAGACCTCCGTGATGGGAGCGCTGGTGCGCTCCCTCGCCGCCGTGCGTATGCCCACAGTGCTGCTGGCCTCCACCGGCCGCGCGGCCAAAGTGCTCGCCGGCTTCACAGGCCATCCGGCATTCACCATCCACCGCAAGATCTACGGCGCGCCCGCCCTCGGGCCCGACGGACGATTCCATGCGCGCCTGCTCCCCAACCCTCACAGCAACACGGTGTTTATCGTCGACGAAGCCTCGATGATCGGCAACGACCCCGACACCGGAGTGTGCGGCCTGCTCGAGGACCTGATAATGTATGTGTTCTCCGGGATAAACTGCCGCCTGATTTTCGTCGGCGACACCGCACAGCTCCCCCCGGTAGGGTGCGACGAATCGCCTGCGATGAACCCCGGCACCCTGCGCGCCATGGGGCTGCGCGTGACCCGCGCCACAATGACCCGCACCGTGCGCCAGAAAGAGAGCTCCGGCATACTCTTCAACGCCACCTGGCAGCGCCGCGCCATGAGCGCCCCGCAGCTACCGGAGCCGCGCCTCTACGTGCGTCCATTCGGCGACATAGCGCTCACCGACAGCGATGACCTGGAGTACACGCTCACCGACTCATTCGCCACATTCGGCGATGACCGCACCATAATAATAACAAGCTCGAACCGCCGCGCCGTTGATTTCAACATCGGCCTGCGCAAAATCGTCTACGACCGCACTGAGCCGCTTTGCCAGGACGAACGGCTCGTACTGGCAAAAAACAATTACTTCTGGACGCGCGGCGTAAGCGGAATCGACTTTCTTGCCAACGGCGAGACTGCGGTGGTGGAGCATATCTACGGCACAGAGGAGCGCAACGGCCTGCAGTTCGCCGACGTGCAGCTACATCTGCCCGACCACGACATATCGCTCAAAGCCAAGCTCAACCTCGAATCGCTCACCTCAGAAAGCGCCGCCCTCCCCTTCCAGGCCGCACGCACCGTAGAGGAGCAGGCTCTGCTCGACGCCGGCCTGATCAACCCCTCGGCCACCGCACGCCGCCAGGCTCTGCGCGCCGACCCATATTACAACGCACTCCAGGTGAAATACGCCTACGCCGTGACCTGCCACAAGGCCCAGGGCGGCCAGTGGGACTCGGTGTTCATCGACATGGGCTACATCCCCCCCGAGGCCTACGGCTCCCTCGAATTCTACCGCTGGCTCTACACCGCCACCACACGCGCCACCACACGCCTGACCTTCATAAACCCGGCTCTCCCCATCGTCTGACGCAGCCGCGCCGCCGCTTCCTCGCCTCTCCGCTGGTTCGCCGGGTTTTCACCGGCCCGGATTTGGCAGTCCGTGATTTTTAACGTAACTTTGCAGAAATATTCTTACTTACATCGTTACCTTAAAAATCCACATGAAAAAGATTGTGTTGGGAGCAGCCATGCTGGCATCCGTATGCGCCGCACAGGCAGAGAATCCCAAAATCTACATCGCATTCCAGTGGCACATGCACCAGCCCCTCTACACCCCGGGCGAAACCGTGCTCGAAACCCACAACTCCGGCTCGCTGAGCTACGATCTGCTTGAAGTGTTCACCTCACGCACAGGCCCCTACACCAACTGGCCGTCGCAGGCGGTAAACAAACTCATCGATGCAGGCCTGCCGGGCGGCGCGCAGGTATCTTTCTCAGGCTCGCTGGTGGAGAACCTCAATGTGCTTGAGAACGCCGGCAAAGGATTCTCCAACTGGAAAAGCCACTGGAACACCATGGCAACCAAGAAAACCGACCTCGGCAACCCGCGCATCGACATGGTAGGCTTCGGCTACTATCACCCGCTGATGGCTCTCATCGACGCCGAGGACGCCGCACGCCAGATTCGCGCCCACCGCGAATGTTTTGCCGAGAACTTCCCCGGCATGAGCTACTCCAAAGGGATATTCCCCCCTGAAAACGCCTTCGAGGAACACATGATTCCCGCCCTCACATCGGAGGGGATAGAATGGGCCTTCGTCGACAACTCCCATTTCGACCGCGCCGCACGCAACTATCCCTGGGTGAAAGGCACCTCTATCGTAGAGCCCAACCGCGCCGACGTGCTCAACGACGACCCCGCCGACTGGACCCACATCGAAGGGCTGTACTGCCCCGGCTCCATCTCCGCCGGATGGGGACACCGCCCCCACTGGATGAAATACGTAGACCCCGCCACCGGGCAGGAATACCGCATGATTGCCGTGCCCACATCGCTCGTCTACGGCAATGAGGACGGACGCGGCGGCTTCGGCGCGCTCCAATACGAAAAATGCATCAGCCAGCTCGAAGCCTACAACGACGACCCCGACCACCCCATCCTGGTGGTGCTTCACCACGACGGCGACAACCACGGCGGTGGCGCCGCCAGCTACTACGGCTCCAACTTCCAGGATTTCGTGAACTGGCTCAAAGCCAACCCCTCGCGGTTTGAATGCACCACGGTGCAGGACTATCTCGACCGTTTCCCGCCCGAGGATGACGACGTTATCCACGTGGAAGCCGGCTCATGGTGGGGTGCAGGCGCCGACCCCGAGTTCCTCAAGTGGAACGGCGACAAAGGCACCTATCCCGGCGCGTCGGAGCCCTACTCCCCCGACCACAACAGTTGGGGCATAATCACCGCCGCCTCCAACCATGTGCGCACAGCATCGGCCATAGCACCCGACAACGCATCGGTCAAAGCCGCCTGGAACGACCTTATGTGCGGCCAGACCTCCTGCTACTGGTACTGGGACGGCACCGAGGAATGGGACTCCAAGCCCGCCACCGCGGCCAACCTCGCCCTGGCCAAGGTTGCCCCGGTAATCGCCTCGGGCGACGACAAGACCGGCCCCTCAATCTACCATCCGCAGCGCGAACCCTACAACCCCGGCATGACCGAATGGGAAATGGCCACCTCCTCCGACTTCACCGTGTGGAGCTATGTCTACGACCTCTCCGGCCTCCAGTCCGTCAAGCTCAAATACCGCATCGACAAGGACGGCGTAAACCCCATCTCCTCCAACCAGAACGAAACCTATGAGGGTGGCTCCGAAGTAGGTCCCTGGCAGGAAATAGAGATGACCGCCAAAGCCATCCCCTCGATCACCAATCCGCAGCCCACAGCCAAAGCCCAGGAATATTCCGCCGAGGTGAAGGGTCTAAAGGATGTGCTGGTCGACTATTACGTTGAAGCCACCGACACCAAAGGCAACGTGTCGCGCTCGATGATTCTCCACGTATATGTGGGCGACGGCAACGGCGGCAGCCAGGGCGGAGGCGACGACATCATCTCGCAGACCGGCTCATATAAAGTAACCCCCGCCGAACCCACCGTCAACGACATCATCACAATCACAGCCCCCAACGGCCAGGACGGCATCATTCTCCACTGGGGCGTAAACAACTACGAGAAGCCCATTGCCGCATACCTGCCCGAAGGCTCCACCTACTTCACCGACGGCAAAGCCGCACGCACCCCCTTCACCCGCAACGGCGAAGGTGTGCTCGAAGCCAAAATCGGCCCCTTCAACAACCCGGAGCAGGCGGTGAGCTATATCAGCTTCGTGACAAACACAGGCAGCTCATGGGACAACAACGGCGAGAAAAACTACAAAATCGCCGTCAAGACCCCCACAGCAATCTCCGCCACCGAATCGGCCGACGCCGCTCCCGTGGAATACTATAACCTCCAGGGTATCCGCGTAGAGAACCCCGCCGGCGGCATCTTCATCCGCCGCCAGGGCTCATCGATTTCCAAAGTAATGCTCCCCTGACACCTGACAGGCAATTATAATCCTACATAACCAACACCCACTCGCCCCGGCCGTGACACAATAACACGCGCCGGGGCGCGTTATATAAAAGCATTACAAACAGATATCTGATGAAAACGCTGAAATCTCTCCTTGCCATAATAGCCGCCGTGGCCATGGCTGCGGCCACATTCACCTCCTGTATCGAGGACGGATTCACCACCTCCCCCTCCGACCAGCCCGTATTCTCCACCGATACCCTCGACCTGGGTGACCTCTTCACCCTTGGCCCCTCGCCCACGGCGCGGTTCACCGTCTACAACCGCCACGACAAAGGGATCACCCTCCAGTCGGTGCGGTTCACCGACAATCCCGACGGGATATTCCGCCTCAACGTCGACGGCATGGCCGGCCGCGAATTCTCAGGGGTCGACATACGCGCCAACGACTCCGTATTCGTATTCGTGGAGGCCACACTCCCCGAGAACGGCTCCGACCTCCCCATAGAATGCTTCGCCCACCTTGAATTCATGGTCAACGGCGTGAGCTCAACTGTTGTGGTGCACGCCAACGGCCAGGACGTGACCCGCCTCAAAGGCGACACACGTTTCAGCGCCGACGCCACCCTGTCGGCCACAAAACCCTACCAGATCTACGACTCCATCGTGGTGGAAAAAGGCGCGCGCCTCACCATCCCCGCCGGAGCCAGGCTCTATTTCCACGACAAGGCTCGGATGGTGGTTCACGGCTCCCTCACCGTTGCCGGCACCGCCGACGCACCCGTGCAGATGACCGGCGACCGCTCAGGCTTCGTGGCCGCCGACATCCCCTATGAAGTAATGTCGGGGCAGTGGGAAGGGATACACTTCACCGAAACCTCCGCCGAAAACCGCATAGAGCACGCCTCCATACGCAACACCCGCTACGGACTGCTCCTCGACAACGTGCCCTACACCCCCGCCGCCCCCTCGCTGAAAATTGTCAACTCGGTGGTGCGCAACTCGCAGGGCTACATAATCGAATCGGCCAACTCATCTATCGAAGCCATCGGATGCGAGCTTGCCGACGCCTCGGCCGGCCTGGTCTACCTCTACGGCGGCTCACACCGCTTTAACCACTGCACACTGGCCAACTACTACCTCTTCACCGCCGCAGGCCCGGCAGTAAGCCTCGACCACACGGGCGCGGGGGGAGCCAACGACCCCGACAATGAAAATCCCCTCCTTTCGGCCGATTTCACCAACTGCATCCTCTACGGCAACGGCTCGGAAGTGGCCCACTACATCCCCCAGCCCAACGAAGGGATGAAGATAGAGAGCGACATCGAAGAGGTCGACATCACCTTCCGCCGCTGCCTCTTCAAGGCCAACGGCGAGGACGACGCACAGTTCGTCAACTCCATATGGGGCGAAGACCCGCTTTTCTACACCGAGCGCGAGAACTACATCTTCGACTACCGCCTCCAGCCCGAATCGCCCGCACTCCACACCGCCGACCCCACCCTCACCGCTCCCGAAGCCGCTGCCGCCGACCTCCACGGCACCCCCCGCACCTCCACCCCCTCCATCGGCGCCTACGAATCCCGCCCCGAATAAACCGCCCGGCCACACACCATCACTCACTTCCCTCTCCCCGATTTACCTCAATTCCATCGCGCCCCGAATGAAATGAGGGGCATATCCCGCTCATTTCATTCGCGGCTCAATAAACCGCCCATCTGAAACTCCCCCCATGAAAGCCAAAGGCGCCGATAGCCGCTCCAACCCTTACCTCACGGCTCCGAAGCATCCAAGCATGCAGCGCAGAGCCTTCCACCACGACTACCGCCGCCCTGCCCGCTACCTCATCACCATCGCCAAATCACCGACCATCCCCACCCTCGCGCTGATTGAAGGAGATCCACGCTGTACCGACCCCGCCGAGGCTGCCATCCCCCACTCCATCCCACTCCCGCCCGGCAGCGCCATAAACGAAGCTCTCCGCCAATGGCAGGGCAAGTTCCCGCAGATCACCGTCGACAGCCATATCATAATGCCCGACCATCTGCATATGTGCGTACGCGTCACCGCGAACCTCCCCCATGGTCTCAGCCTCGCCATAGCCGGCTTCAAAGGTCTCTGCACACGCATCTACCACAACACCCTCCCCTCACAGCAACGCTCCGGCATCCCCCACCCCCTTTTCTCCAAAGGCTTCAACGACAGCATAGCCTACAACGATGACCAATACCGCCGCCAGCTCAAATATGTGGCCGACAATCCCCGCCGTCTGCTGCTGAAACGCCTCCATCCCAAGCTATTCTTCCGCAAATGGGAGATAATCCTCGGCAACCTCCGACTCACCGCCTCCGGCAACATCTTCCTACTCCACTCGCCCAGCCTGATAAACGTGCGCTTCAGCCGGCGATACACCCCACAGCAATGGCATGAACTAAAAGAGCAATATCTCGCCGTGGTATACGACCGCGGCACCCTCATATCCCCCTTCATCCATCCCGAAGAGAAAGCCATACGCGACGAAGCCATCTCACAAGGCGCCAACATCATCCGCATCTGCGACAACGGCTTCTCCGACCGTTTCTCCCCGCAGGGTCTCGAATTCGACCTCGCCGGCTCCTCACGCCTCCTCCTGATAGCTCCCAGTCCGTACGACACCCGCCGCCACGACCTCACCTACCGCCACGCCCAGGCGCTCAATGCCATAGCCCTGCGCATAGCGCAGATGCCCTGCGGCGAGGCCCGCTTCCGCCCCGTCGCGCCCCGAATGAAATGAGCCATACGAAAAAGCCGACTTGATTCAGATTTCAAGTCGGCTTTTCCGTACGTCAGTAACGTCGTCTGATGTGCAGCAGCTTTACATCTGCTGAGCGGCCGTGGCCATTTTGTTGGTGATTTTCATGTATCGTGCCCATTGAGCTGAAGACATATCTCCTTTAGCGGCTGACAGCTTATTGCTGAACTCATCGGCCTTTTCCATTAGCGCCGGATATTCCGTCAGTGCGCTCATATCGCCATTGGCCGCCTTTTTCACGTATGAGATATATTTATCCACATACTGTTCGTAAGAGTTGAGAAGCGAATCCCAATCTTCCGAGCCGGAAGTACCGGCAGAAGAGACAGAGTTGTCGGAATCTTCGTCAGAGGCACTGCTGTCATTATCAAAAGAGCCGGAAGAAGAAGATGTGCTATTCTGTTGAAGAGCGGAAGTCAGGCGAAATTTTGCAGGCTTCTTGTCGCTGTTAAAATGGAAAGACCATCTTACAGTCGCAGTTTCTCCTGGTTTAAGGCTAAGGGCTTCTTTCATATCGTCGGAACTATACATTCCGCCAAAACCTGCGGCAGTGGCCGCCGACTTTTCTATAACATTGCCATTCTCATCAAGAACTTCAATGCCGAAGCCCGCATTGGCGGTCACGCCCTGACCGTGAGTACCCATAGGACTTACTCCCGTTATGTCAAACGCATAATCGGCATCAGTGCGTTTCACTTCTACGGAAACCATATCTCCCCAATCATTGGTAACTGTGTACTCACGGTCGACGACCTCGAAGTAATCGCCAAGGTCGCCCTTGATGTGTGTCGTTTCGGGAGAAAGGACAATTTCTGCTTTTTCAGCGTCCTTCTTGCCTCCACAAGAGGCAAGCCCAAGGGCCAGAAGTCCTATGGCCCAAATGTTGATTGTTTTCTTCATAAATTAAGACATTAGTGTCCACTAAAAAATCATAATAGACCTTTGAAATTATTGATATTCTGATTGTTACGGCTGATTTGCGGGCGCAACGATTTGAATTTATTTTTACAGTCTGAATCAGACGGTTATGAATAAAGACCCATACGTTTTTGCCCAATTAGTCAAATTTATGGACGAATTCAAATTCCGTAGAATCGTCAAGAAGTATGACGGTGACAAGTATGTTAAGAGCTTTTCGTGTTGGAATCAGTTACTTACGATGATGTTCGGGCAACTTACCAACCGCGAGAGCCTCCGCGATCTGATTGTTGCTACCGAAGCTAACTCGGGAAAACTCTACCATCTCGGCATGGGAAAATCGGTAACTCGCAGCAATCTTAGCAAAGCCAACGAGCAGCGCGACTATCGCATTTTCGAGGAGTTCGCCTACTTCATGATAGCGCAGGCAAG